>JAFADF010000009.1:0-181856 GCA_023425145.1 Actinomycetes bacterium
TCAATCGAGCCAGCAACACCAGCCCCATCATCCCCAGCCACATCATTAGCCAACGGATCCAACCCCACCGTCACGTTCTGCGGAGTCGTCACCGTCACATCCGGCACCGTCACCGGACCCTGACCAATCACCACTGACGCAGACGCCGACGCCGAGTTGCCGAAGCTGTCGGTGACGGAGTAGTCCACCGAGGTGGCACCGGAGAACCCGTCGGCCGGAGCGAAACTGATCGCGCCGGTGGAGGGATCGACGGTCCAGGCGCCATCCTCGGTGGCCAACTTCCTGCCCGCGGCGGTGGCGGCGTCGGAGTCCAGGACGACACTGGCCGCCACCAGTGCTCCCAGATCGCCGTCGCCGTCATCGCCAGCGGTGTCGTTGCTCAGCACTCCGACGACCACCGAGTGTCCGAAAGCCCCGTGAGCAGAGTCATCAACGGCGGAGGGGGGAAATCCGCTGGTGATTCTGATCAGCGCACGCGCTTGGGTGTTATTGCTGTCGGAAACCCGGTACTCGACCGGAGTCGTCGGGCCTTGGAAGCCCGACACAGGGGTGAAAGTCACCGCGCCGGTCGACGAGTCGATCCGGTAGGTGCCTTCGCCGGCGACGCTGAGCTCGCGCCGGTCGTTCGTGGCAGCAGGGTCGGTGAAGGCGACACTGCTGGGCTCCAGCGGCGCCGAGGCGGCACCGGGAGCATCGTTGGCGGTCACGTCGAGTTCGACCGAATGGCCGTACGCGCCGTGTCCCGCATCGTCATGGGCGGTCGGAGTGATCGCGGTCACGGTGACCGAAGCCAGCGCGTCCGCGGTGTTGCCGAAGGAGTCGGTGACCCGATAGCCGACCGCCGAGGTGGTCCCAACGAAGGAAGGCAGCGGATCGAAGCCGGCGGAGCCATCGGAGGCAATGGTCCAGGTGCCCTCACCGGAAACCACCAGACGCTTGCCGTCATCCTCAGCGGAGCCGGAAGTGAACACCACCGATG
Organism: Actinomycetes bacterium; assembly: GCA_023425145.1. Classification (GTDB taxonomy): domain Bacteria; phylum Actinomycetota; class Actinomycetes; order Propionibacteriales; family Propionibacteriaceae; genus Propionicimonas. The sequence continues at coordinate 980 of JAFADF010000009.1, forward strand.
CCGGCTTCAGCTCGCCGACCGCACCGAGGCCGTCGTCGCCGGCGGCGTCGTTGGCCAGCAGCGGGAGTCCGACGGTGATGTTCTGGGCTGTCGAGGCCCTATCATCCTGCGCCTGCGGCGGCCTGCCGACCTGCACGGACAGGGACGCCTGGGCGGTCTGCCCGAGCTCGTCGGCGATCTGGTAGCTGACCGGCGGGACCGCGCCGGAGAAGCCGTCTGCTGCGGTGAAGGTGACCACACCGGCAGCGCCGACGCTGAAGGTGCCGACTCCGTCCAGGACAAGGGTCTTGCCCGCGTCGGTTGCGTCCGCGCCGATCAGCAGGACCGAACCCGGCTGCAGCGTGGCCAGCGCACCGGCGTGGTCGTTGGCCAGGACGTCCGCCGTCACCGCAGTGGCGTACGGGGTGTGTACGACGTCGTCGGTCGCACTCGGGGCAGCCGGAGCGGTGACGTCGAGCTGCAGCACTGCGGTGGCCGCGGTGCCGTTGGTATCGGCGACCTGGTAGGTGATCGCACTGGTCAGACCCGTGAAGCCGGCGGCGGGGGTGAAGGTGACCACCCCGTCGACGACCCGGTAGTCACCCTCACCGGGAACGGTGAGCGCCGTGCCACCGTCGGTGGCGCCGCTGGCGAGCAGCCGGACGCTGCTCGGCACCAAGGCCGCAGAGTCGGCGCCGGAATGATCATTGGCGAGCAGCTCGACGCTCACCGCCGTGCGGTAACCGGTTGTCGCGTGATCGTCGACCGGCTGCGGCCGCACCGGGGTCACCGTGACCGAGACGATCGCGGTAGCCGGATTGCCGAAGCTGTCGGTGACCCGGTAGCTGGTTGTCGCCGTGCCCAGGAAGGTGGCTTCAGGGTCGAAGGTGACCCGACCGTTCGCCGCGATGGTCCAGGTGCCCTGGCCGTCGACGACCAGCTTCTTGCCCGCCTCGGTGGCTTCGGATGCGGTGAACTCCACGCTGTCCGCGGCCAGAGTGCCGTGCCCACCGGCACCGTCATCACCGGCCACGTCGTTGGACAGAACCGTCAGCGAGGCGTCCACATTCTGCTGGGTGGTGGTTGCGTCAGTGTTCGCCACCGGGGCTGCGCCCACGGTGACGGTCAGGTTCGCGGTCGCCGGAGTGCCATTGCTGTCGCTGATCCGGTAGGCCGCCGTGGCCAGCCCGGAGAAGCCGCCGGCCGGGACGAACCGGACGCGGCCGTCGGCCTGCACACTCCAGGTGCCCTGGCTGGTGCTGAGCCGGGTGCCGGCGTCAGTGGCTGCCGAGTCGGTGAACCGCACGCTGGTCGCGACCAGCGGCAGCTCCTCGTCGCCGGCCGTGTCGTTGCCGGCCACGTCAGTGGTGACCGGGGTCAGGTACGGCGTGTGCCCGGCATCATCGGTTGCCGACGGGGTGACGGCGGCGATCGTCACCGTGATGGTGGCCGTGTCGGAGTTCAGCTGCGCATCGGTGATCTGGTAGTCCACCCGAGCGGTGCCGGTGAACGACGGCTCCGGGACGAACTCGACCAGGTGATCGGTGCCGATCGTCCAGGTGCCCTGGCCGGGGACGACCAGCGTCTTGCCGCCGTCGGTGGCCGCAGCGTCGGTGAACATCACAGTGGCCGGGATCAGACTGCCCGGAACGCCGGCGCCATCATCGCCGGCAGTGTCATTGTCGAGCGGATCGACCGTCGTCGGCTGGCCCTGCTTGGTGCTGCCGAAGTCGTCGGCCGCGTTGGGGGCGGCGCCGATGGTGACGGTCAATGCGGCCGTCGTCGTGGTGCCGTTCAGGTCGGCGACCCGGTAGCGGACCGGGCTCGCCTGCCCGGAGAAGCCGGGCGCCGGGGTGAAGGTGATCGCACCGGACGTGCCGTCCACGGTGTAGCTACCGTCGGCGGTGACCAGGCTCTTGCCGGTTGTCCCGCCCGCACCGAGCAGGACCACGCTGAACGCGTCCAGCGGGGCGCTGGCGTCGCCGATCAGGTCGTTGTTCAGGACCGGCACCGTGACCGAATGGGCGAAACCGGCGTGGGCAGTGTCGTCCGCGGCCTGCGGGGTGACCCCGACCACGGTGAAGGTGACGGTCGACGCGGCAGTATTCCCGAAGGAGTCGGTGACGGTGTAGGCCAGCTTGGCTTCACCGACAAAGGACGGATCGGGATCAAAAGTGATCCGCTGGTCGTCCTCGATCCGGAAGGTGCCCGCTCCGGTGGACGCACCCAGCTGCACCGAACCGGCATCGAAGCTGCCCGAATGCCCGTCGCCGTCGCTGCCGGGGACGTCATTGGCCAGGACGGCCACGGTGATGTTCTGGTTCTGCAGGCCGGTGCCGGCATCCGCGGTCGCGGTCGGAGCCGTCCCCACACTCACGGTGAGGGTGGCTGAGGCAGGAGTGCCGTTGGTGTCGGCCACCCGGTAGCCGGTGCTGACCGTCCCGCTGAAGCCGGCGACCGGGGTGAAGGTAACCTGGCTGCCCGCGACCGTCCAGGTGCCCTTGCCGGACACGCTCAGGCTGCCGTCCGCGGCGTCCGGATCGGTGAGGGTAAGGCTGGCGTCGACCAGTGCGGCGGAGGGGTTGCCGGAGTCATTGGCGAGCGGGCTCAGCGTTGCCAGGTGGCGGTAGGGGACGGCGACCACGTCATCGGCCGCACTCGGCACCACAGCTGCGATCGACACGGTGAGAGTAGCGGTGGCCGTCTGGCCGAGGTCATCGGCAACCTGATAGGTCACTGCGGTCGCGGTGCCGGAGAAGGCCGCCGCCGGGTCGAAGGTGATCCTGCCGTCGGTGCCGACCCGCCAGGTGCCCTCGCTGGCCACCAGGGTCTTGCCGTCGGTGGACACACCCGTCCCCAGCAGCCGGACCGAGGCCGTATCCAGGGTGGCCGTGCCACTGGCGTGGTCATTGGTCAGCACGTCGACGGTGACGTCCTGATTCTGCAGGCCGGAGCCCGAGTCATTGGACGCGGCTGGTGCCGGCGGGCCGACCACGGTGATGGTCAGGGTCGCGGTGTCGGTGCTCTGGTTGGTGTCGGCGATCCGGTAGCCGACCGGGCCGGCCGTGCCGACGAAGCCGGCTGCCGGAACGAAGGTGACCACGCCGGAGTTGTCGATGGAGTAGCTGCCCTGGGCGGTGGTCAGCGACTTGCCACCGTCGGTGGCCGCAGCGGCGGTGAACACCACGCTGCTGGGCACCAGTGGGGCCGAGGAATCGCCGGCCGAGTCATTGGCGACCAGATCGACGGTGGTCGGCGAGCGGTAGCCGGTCGAGCCGGTGTCGTTCTTGGCGTCGGGCACGATCGCGGTCACGGTGAGGGTCACCGTGGCGTTGGCCGTCAGCCCGTGCGAGTCGGTCACCCGGTAGTGCACCGGCGTCGCGGTGCCACTGAAGCCGGGCAGCGGGTCGAAGGTGAGCACTCCGGACGCGTCGATGGTGTAGCTGCCCTGGCCGGGCACGGTCAGGCTCTTGCCGTCACTGGCCGCATCGGCGTCGGTGAAGACCAGCGAGGACGGCACCAGCGAGTACTTCTCGCCGGTCCCCGAGGTCCCCGCTGCATCGTTGGCCAGCAGGCCGATCGTGGCATCGATGCTCTGCTTGGTGGATGCCGCGTCGTCCCCTGCGGTCGGCACGGTGCCGAGCTTCGTGATCACCTGGTTGGCCGAGGCCGGGTCGAGCTTCGCCGCGCCGGCCGTGCTGGTGCCGGTGACGCTGGCAGTGTTGACCACCTTGCCGGCGCTGACATCGGCGGCAGTCACCGAGTAGGGGTTGGCCGTGCAGGTGGTGGAGGCGCCGGGGGCCAGCGTGGTCGCCTGGCAGCTCTCTCCAGTCAGCAGTGGGTCGTCCACTCCCGCACCGGTGACCTGGACGTTGCCGGTGTTGGTCAGGGTGAAGGCGTAGGTCAGCGTGTCGCCGACCACGAACGGGTTGCCGCTGGTCAGGGTCTTGACCAGCTTCAGCTGCGGCGTGCGGGTGATGGCCACATCGACGGTGTCGGTGTCGGTGATCGAGCCGGCTGCACCCTCACCGGTCGGTGGAGTTGCCACCACCGACACCGTGTTGGATACCTTGCCGGCCTCGATCTCGGACTGCAGCACGGTGTAGTCGGCCGATGCCGTGCAGTCCATCGACTTGCCCGGATCCAGCGTCGTGGCCGGGCAGGACAGAGTGGCCGGGGCGAGCTTGGCATCGCTCAGCGCGATGCCGGTCAGCGCCCGATTACCGGTGTTGGTCACCGTGAAGGTGTATTTCACCTTGTCACCGGCCTTGGTGGGGGTTCCCGCGGCGTTCTTGACGACCTGGATCGCCGGGTTCTTGGCCTCATTGGTGAAGGTGCAGGTGATGTTGTCACCCTTGCCGTCGTCGTCGGCGGCGGGGGCGGTCAGGGCGAAGGACGTACCGGTGCCCGCGGTCGTGCCGGTCCGGGTGCCGGTGCAGCTGTAGGAGCTGAGGTAGTTGCTCAGGTTCGTCGTGCCGCTGCCCGCCTCGGACATCTGGTAGCTCTCGCCGGCGATCACCAGCACCGGTCCGGCCACCGCACTCTGCAGGCCGGTGGCAGTGCCGGTCGTGGTGGCGGACTTGCTGACCTTGGTGCCGGTCATGGTCAGGGTGAACTGATCGGTGCTGGCCTTGCGGCTGACCACCTTCTTCTGGAGTGCGTAGACGACCGTCGGCGTCGCGCAGGAGCCTAGATCCGAGATGCGGTTGTCGTAGCCGGTGGTGATCGTCTGCTCCACCACACCGGTAGAGGGACGGGCCTTCTTCAGCGCGCTGCCGGAGGACAGGTAGAGGAAGCCATCGGAGGCGAAGGCCATGCCCGGGTAGCCGCCGCTGGAGGCGTCCAGGCTGGAGAGGGTGACGCCCGGCGGGTCGGTGCGGGTCAGCGCGTCGGCGGTGTAGAGCCGAACCTCGCCCTTGGTGCTGTCCGGCGACACGGCCAGGTACAGATTGCCCTGAGAGTCGAAGGCCATGTCGGCGTTGGAGCCGGACGGCACGGTGACGTTGAACCGGAAGGTAACCGCCTTGGTGGACGGGTTGATCGAGTACGCCCAGAAGGCCGTGGTGGACGCCATGCCGCCCACCCAGTACAGGCCGGTGGTCGGGTCGACGGCGCCGGCCAGGAAGGAGCTGATGCCGGTGTTGAACCCGGTCAGTGCCACTGCGGCGTCACCCGCACCGCTGCTGTCCCGGTAGCGGTACATGTTCGCGCCGCCGTTGGAGGCGGGCCCCATGGCATAGGCGAGGTCGCCGGCGGCATCGATGCCGAGCGCGTTCAGCGCGGCAGTGCCGCTGTTGAAGCTGCCGATCTGGCCCCACGTCCCGCTGCTTGCGGTGAACCGCAGCAGCGAGGCGTTGTCGGTGTTGTTGTTGGCCCCGACTCGCAGGCCATAGATGTACGCGCTACCGCAACGAATATCGCCTGCTGCCGCCTGTGCGGGAGCAGCTGGTCCATAGACAATCGCCCCGACGGCCAACAGCAGGCTCATGAGCAGGGCAAAGCCGTTCCGCAGACCCTTCGCAGGGCAGGGCAAGGCAAAGTCACCTGAGGGAATGAGCGCCATCATCCGACCTCAATGGGGCCGTAAAACCAGGGATCATGCCGACCCGCCTACGGCCCCTCCGAGCAGGTCAACGAAGTGGAGCCTAAGTCATTCCTCAACCGTGGGAAATCATCGAATTCGCCAGTCCCCCAATAGAGGGACAGCTATTTTGTCCCCCGGCTGGGGGACATTTTCACAGGCCCCACGAATACCTCAGTTGAGCCCCGGCGGGAGCGTCCACCATCGATGAAAGGGTCTGGCAACTCACCCGAGCACCGGGTGAGCAACGGCCGCGAATGACGCTTTGACTAGGCTTTTCGCCGCGCACTGTGGCGCCTTAGCAGGTGGGCACCGGACGCCCTGGCGCGGACGAGAGGGAACCCTCATGCCACCCCGGCCTCGATCCCGCCGGGCCGAATCCACGACCACAAAAGGGATCGAATCCGATTTTCACCACTCTAGAGTCGATGTTGAGAGATTGGGTTTGTAGCCCTATCGAGCGACGACCATTGTCCCCTATGCGGGTGACTGCCCGACCCGCGCGACAAGCCCGCAGAAAAGGGGACAGTCCCCTCTTCTGCGGGGCGGGTCTCAGGAGTTGAAGCGGTTCTGGGCGGTCTCGAGGCCCTGGGTGAGCAGTGTCTCGACCGCGTCGGCGCAGCGCGCCACCTCGACGGCCAGGTCGTCGGCCTGGCCGGAGGGGAAGGAAGTGAGCACGAAGTCGGCCGGCTGCTGGCGTCCGGGCGGACGTCCGATGCCGAACCGTGCTCGATAGAAGTCTCCGCTGCCCACATGGGCCCGGATCGACTTGAGGCCGTTGTGCCCGTTGTCGCCGCCGCCGAACTTCAGCCGGAGCTGTCCGAAGTCCAGGTCGAGTTCGTCGTGGATGACGACCAGCCGCGCCGGAGTGGCCTTGTAGTAGGCCAACGCCTTGCCGACGGCGACCCCGGTCTCGTTCATGAAAGTCCGTGACTTCAGCAGGACGACCTGCTCGGCGGGTGCCCCGACCGCGCCGATCCCGGCGGGAGTGATCCGGGTCTGGGCGGTCTCGGCACGCAGCCCGATGGCCCGACTGAACGTCACCGACGCCCGCCGGGCGAGCTCGTCCACCACCAAGTAGCCGACGTTGTGCCGGTGATGTGCGTAGGTCGGACCCGGATTACCGAGTCCGACCAACAGCCAGGGCGCCATGAGAAGATCAGGCCTCGTCGGCCGCCCCTTCGGCAGCATCCTCAGCCGGAGCCTCTTCGCCGCTCAGGGACGCGTCCAGCGCCTCCTGCGACGGGGTGGCCGCGATCGAGAGGATCAGGTGATCCGGGTCGCCGGCGAAGGACGCACCCTTGGGCAGGACGAGGTCCTTGGCAGTGATGGTGGTGCCGACCTCGAGTCCGGTCACGTCCACCTCGATGTCGGCGGGGATGTGAGTGGCCTCGACCTCGAGGCTGACCGCCTGGGTGTCCATCACGACCATGCCCTCGGTGACGTGCTCACCCACGACGAGAATGGCAACCTCGACGGTCACCTTCTCGCCCTTGCGGACGATGACCAGGTCGAGATGCTCGATGTCGCCCTTGATCGGGTTCTTCTGCACCTGCTTGGCCAGCGCCAGCTGGGACTTCCCACCATCAACGGTGATTTCCAGCACGGCGTTCGCGGTGCGCAGGGCCAGCTGAACCTGGTGACCGGGCAGCGACAGATGCACCGGATCGGTGCCATGGCCGTAGAGAACCGCAGGCACCAGGCCCGCGCGACGGGCCCGACGGGCCGCACCCTTGCCGAATTCGGTACGCGACTGGGCCGCGATCTTGTTCTCAGACACTTTGCCTACCAACTCCCTAACTTCGTCAGCTTCAACCTCGACGACTCCAGGACCGGCGGCGCGCACTGCGCGCACCTTGTCGATCACGGGCTCCAGGCCCCTCGCCGAGGCAACCTCGGAATCTTATCGCGTCCGCTGCCCTGCGGCTAAATCGGACGTGAGGCTACGGCCAGCGATCGTGAACACCGTCGCTGAGGTGCCACAGCAGGGCGAGATAGACGATCTGGGAGAGCGCGAGAGCGACCACCAATAGCCAGCGGTAGGCGCGGCTTCGCGAGGCCCCGGACGCGGCCGCGGCCAGCGGGAAGGCCGCCGCCAACAACCGCGGCAGCGAGGTCGAGAGCGGCGCCACCAGGACCAGATAGCCCAAGACCATGCCGATCCAGGTCCACAACACCAAGCCCAGCCGCAGCACCGGACGGCTCAGCATCACGGCGGCGACGCCCAGCACGCCGACCACCCCGACCACCGGGGCGGCCTGCTCGAAGATCGCGGCCAGCGACCCGCTGTAGGCCTCCAGCGGGCCGAGCATCAGACCGCCACGCCAGGCAGCCTCGGTGGCCAGGTATGCGTCCGGGACTCCGGTGACCATCGCCGCGATCAGCGGCCAGGCCACCACTCCGACTCCCCCAGCGGCCACCAGCACGGCCAGCGATCCGAGCTGCAGCCGGTCCCCGGCGCGCCGGGCGGAGATCACAGACGCAACGGTCACCACCAGGATCGTCCCGAGCAGCGGAGCGCCCAATGGACGAGTGAGCGCGGCCAGCACCACCAGCGGGGCGGCGGCGAGGTAGTGCCGATGGCTGATCAGCAGCAGGACGGCCGACACCAGGAAGAAGGCCAGCGCCTCGGCGTAGGCGAACTGCAACACCGGCGCCGTGGTGGCCACCGAGATCATGGCGACAGCAAAGAGCGCCGTCGAGTGGTCTTGCCGGAACCGGAAGAGCCGGTAGCAGACCAGCAGGAAGCCCAGGCAGGCGAGAGCGGAGACGCTGGTGGCCGCCACCGGCCAACTCAGCCCGGTGAGCAGGGTCACCCCTCGCACCAGGAAGGGATAGACCGGCAGGAAGGCCCACTGGCTACCGTCGACCCGTCCGCTGTCAGTGAGCGGCAGCGTGCTCGGGTAGCCCTGGTCGTGAATCTGCCGATAGAAGCCGCCGTCCCAGATGCTCGCGTAGTCGAAGTAGCTGCCCGGGTTCGGCAGCGCCGGTAGCGATGGCTGGTGCTGCAGGACGACCAGCGTCCAGAACAGGGTGTACAGACGGCCGACCAGCCAGACCAGACCGACCTGAGCCCACCAGGGCAGAGCACCGAGACGTCCGCGCAGCCACCGGGCCAGTCGGACGCCACGGTCGGCGAACCCGCCCATACCGGCCAGAGCATCGTCCACGCCGGGTCGACCGACCTCGGACGCCGCGACCCCACTCATCGCCCCGCCTCCGGCCGGCACCGGGGTGAGGCCGGCACGATCAGGGCGCCTGCACGTTCGAGCCGGTCCAGCGCCACACGAAGACCATCCAGACCACCTGCGCGGCCACGGCCCCGATCAGCAGCAAGCCGCGATAGGCGCGGCTGCGGGACAGACCGGTCACCGCCAACGCGAGCGGGAAGGCAGGGGCGAGCAGCCGGATCAGACTGGTGTTCACCGGGACCACCACGGCCAGATAGGCCAGACAGCTGAGCACCCACGCCCACACCACCATCCCCAACCGCAACACAGCCCTCGACAGAAGGGCCCTCGCCACCACGAGTGCGAACACAATACCGACCAGCGCTCCGGCGACCGGCCCGAAGTAGGTGACCATCGAGCGCGCATAGAGCTTGAACGGCAGCTGACTCTCGCCCCCGTGCCAGGCAGCCTCGGTGAGGAAATAGGCATTGGGCACCCCGGTCACCGCAGCGGCGATCGCCGGCCACAGCCCGATGGCCGCCACCGAGACCACCACCAGAGCGGCCAGCGACCACCAGCGGCGGGCGGACACCTGAGCGCCGCGGCGCCACTGCCACCAGGTGGCGATCAACAGCAGTCCGCTGGCCAGGGCCAGCGGCGCCGCCAGCGGACGAGTCAGCCCGGCCAGGATCACCAGCGGAATGCTCAGCAGATAGCGCTCACGCGTCCAGGCCAGCAGGATGGCCGCCACCAGGAGCAGGGCCAGCGACTCCGAATACGGAATCTGGAAGATGGCGGCGGCCGGCGCCAGGGATAGCAGAGTCAGCGCGAACAGCGCCGTCCCCTGGCTGAACCGGGTGGTGAACAGGCGGTAGGCCAGCAGGAAGAAACCGAGTGAGGCCAGGCAGGACACCAGCGGTGCGGCCACCAGCCAGTCCAGACCGGTGATCGCGGACAGGCCGCGAACCAGCATCGGATAGCCGGGCAGGAAGGCCCAGGCGTTGTTGTCGACCAGCCCGGACGCATCCCGCGGCAACACGGCCGGGTAGCCGTTGCGGAAGATCTCCTGGAAGTAGCCGGCATCCCAGCCGTTGCTGTAGGCGAGATAGCCGGGCTGGGCCGGCGACCACGGATTGGCGTCTTGGCGGTTGGCCACGATCACGAACAGCCACGCCGTCACGAGCCGTCCGAGCAGCCAGATCGCCGCCACCTGGAGCCACCAGGGCCAGGAGCGCAGCGCGGACACGACGGGGGTGAGCACGCGAGCCGTCCAGCGCCGGACGACGGCACCCAGCTGCTCCAATGGGCGATCCACAGCGATCGACCGCGTCGACTCAATGCCGCCCATCGTCGTCTCCTACCCCGAGTGGTTTCCGTGGAAGAGCGAGGCCACCGAGCCATCTTCGAAGACTGCCTGGATCGCGGCCGCGATCAGCGGTGCCATCGACAACACGGTCAGCTTCGGGATGTTGATGTCCTCGCTGATCGGCAAGGTGTTGGTCACGATCACTTCTTCGAAGGCGGACTCGTTCAACCGCTGCGGTGCGGGTCCGGACAGGATCGGATGGGTGGCCGCAGCAATCACCGCCTTGGCTCCGAAGTTCTTCAGCGCCGTCGCGGCCTGACAGATCGTCCCGGCTGTGTCGATCATGTCGTCGACCAGCAGGCAGACCCGTCCGGCCACATCGCCGACGACCTCGCCGACAGCGACCTCGTTGGCCTTGTTCGGGTCGCGGCGCTTGTGAATGATCGCCAGCGGGGTGCCGAGTTCGTCGGACCACATGTCGGCCAGCCGGACCCGCCCAGCATCCGGGGAGACGACCGTCATCTCCGAGACGTCGTAGTGCGCCTTGATGTACTCGACCAGAACCGGCAGGGCCAGCAGATGGTCCACCGGACCGTCGAAGAAGCCTTGGATCTGGGCTGCGTGCAGGTCGATCGACATCAGCCGATCGGCGCCGGCGGTCTTGTAGAGGTCGGCGATCAGCCGGGCCGAGATCGGCTCGCGTCCGGCGTGCTTCTTGTCCTGGCGTCCGTAGGGGTAGAACGGCGAGACCACGGTGATTCGCTTGGCCGATGCCCGCTTCAGGGCGTCGATCATGATCAGCTGCTCCATCAGCCACTCGTTGACCGGTGCGGGATGCGACTGGATCACGAAGGCGTCCGCGCCGCGCACCGACTCCTCGAAGCGGACGTAGATCTCAGAGTTGGCGTAGGTCAGCGAGCGGGTCGGGACGAGTCCGACGCCCAGCAGGTCGGCGACTTCCTCGGCAAGCTCGGGGAACGCCCGTCCGGTGCACAGCATCAGATGCTTGTTGTTCGGACGGGTGATGCCGCTCACTTCGCGTCCTCCCCGGCCGCGAGCCGCGCCTTGGCCGCATTGGCGGCCGCCTCGGTCTTGGTTCCCGCACGTTTGCGGGCCACCCAGCCGGCGATGTTGCGCTGCTGTCCGCGGGCCACGGCCAACTCGCCCGGACCAACCGGGCCGGTGATCGTCGAGCCGGCCGCCACGTAGGCACCGTCGGCGATGTCGACCGGGGCCACCAGCACCGAATCGCTGCCCACGAAGCTGTGTGCGCCGACGTGGGTGGTCGACTTGGTCACCCCGTCGTAGTTGGCGAAGATCGTGCCGGCGCCGATATTGGCGCCCTCGCCAATGACCGCATCGCCGCAGTAGGTCAGGTGCGGCACCTTGGCACCCTCGCCGATGATCGCCTTCTTGGTCTCGACGAAGGCGCCGATCTTGCCGCTGTCCCCCAACTCGGTACCTGGTCGCAGGTAGCTGAATGGACCGACCGTGGCACCGGCACCGATATTGGCCAGTTCGGCGTGGGTTCTGGTGACATGAGCGCCCGCACCGACCTCGACGTCGATCAAAGTCGTGTCCGGGCCGATCACGGCGCCGGACTCCACCGAAGTGGCCCCTTCCAGCGAGGTGCCGGGCAGCAGGGTGACGTCCTGGGCCAGCTCGACCCCGGCGTGCACCCAGGTGGTGGCCGGATCGATCACGGTGACACCGGCCAGCATCCACTTGTGCAGGATCCGGCGGTTCAGTTCGGCATTGCGCTCGGCCAGCTGGACGCGGTCATTGACCCCCTCGGTCTGCAGGTGATCGTCCAGCAGCCAGGCTCCGACAGCGCGTCCGTTCGCCCGGGCGAAGGCGACCACGTCGGTCAGGTAGAGCTCACCTTGGGCGTTGGCTGCGCTCAGCGAGGCGATGCCGGCGCTGAGCACCTCGGCATCGAAGACGTAGATTCCGGAGTTGATCTCGGCGATGGCCTTGGTGGCGGCGTCCGCGTCCCGCTCCTCGACGATCCGCTGCACGCCCACGGAGTCGCGAACGATTCGTCCATAGCCGGTCGGATCGGGCACTTCGGCGGTGAGGACGGTGACGGCATTGCCTGCGCCGCGATGCTCTGCGACCAGCGCCTGCAGCGTTTCGCCTTGCAGCAAGGGGACGTCACCGGAGGTGACCACCACCTCACCGGTGATTCCGGGCAACACCGCCAGCCCCGAGCGAACCGCATCGCCGGTGCCCAGCAGCTGCTCCTGGACGGCGAGGGTGGCGTGCGGGGCGATCTCGGCCAAGTGCGCCCCGACCTGTTCGCGCTGGTGACCGACGACCACGACGAGGTGTTCGGGTGCCAACGCGTCGGCAGTGTCGACGGCCAGCGAAATCATCGACCGCCCGGCGACCTTGTGCAGCACCTTGGCGGTGTCGGACTTCATTCGGGTGCCTGCACCGGCCGCCATGATGACGACCGCCGCAACCGGCTCGACGACGCTGTCTTGTTCAGCCACTGGCGCTCCCCGCTTCAGTTCCAGACCAACGCTCTCCCCGGCCCGCGGGCAGGATCAATGATCGAGCGCGAGCTGCTCCGGAGGGCGACTCTCACGATATCCGAGCCAGCCCTCCGGCGGCTGCCCTCTAGGTCAAAGCCCCCACATCTGGTCTACGGAATGGCAACCGGAGTGGCCAATAAGCGGCCACCTCGGACACGCGTCCCCCCAAGCGCTGACCGACACGCTCAACTTGGCCTGAGCCGGTCCGCCAACGGAGTACTCCTCGGACGGGTCTGGCCCGGCATCACCATTTCTTGGCGAGCTGACGAGAGAGGTTCCCGCATGACCGAGCAGCACCCCGCCGGTTGGTACGACGACGGCTCTGGGCAACAGCGCTGGTTCGACGGCCAGGCCTGGACTGAGCAGACCAGGATCCCGCCGACCTCCGACGGCGTGCCGCCGACCGAACCACCCACCTACATCCCGCCAGCTACCCAGTGGCCACCCACCTACGCTCCGACGCCACCGGCGGCCCCCACCACTCAGGGCATCGCCATCGCGGCGCTCATCACCGGAATCGTGGCCTTCGTGACGGGCCTGGCCCCGGTCTGGGGGATCCTTGCCGGCGGCGCCGCCGTTGTACTCGGAATCCTCGCGTTGCGCCAGCGTCAGCCCAGGGGTATGGCAATCGCCGGCATCGTTCTGGGAGCTCTCGCCCTGCTCGCCTCGACAATGACCACTCTGGGCATGGCCCTCTCCACCACCGCGTTGCCTGCCCACAGCGCTTCCGCCGTGGCGACCACCTCGTCCCCCGCGCTCCCGGAGGTGTCTGCGACGCCGGATGAGGCCTCATCACCCGAGGTCAGCGACACTCCCCGCTCGGAAGACACCACAGCCAGCCCGTCCGATGACGAGGGCGATGAGATGACCGAGGACGAGGATGCGACCGCCGACGACCCCGGATACACGATGGCCCAGGAACAGGCAATCGATAAGGCGAACGAGTACCTCGACTACACCGCCTTCTCGGAAAAGGGCCTGATCGCGCAGCTCAAGTTCGAGGGCTTCTCGAAGGCGGACGCCACCTTCGCGGTGGAGCACATCGAGGTCGACTGGAACGAGCAGGCAGCGCTCAAGGCCCAGGAGTACCTGGACTACACATCGTTCTCACGATCGGGCCTGATCAAGCAGTTGGAGTTCGAAGGCTTTACCCACAAACAAGCCGTGCACGGAGTCGATGCGGTGGGCCTCTAGCTCGCCTGAGGACGGCAGAACGCCATCAACTGAGGCTGGTTCGTGGCTAGCCCAGCGGGCGGGAGTAGACCTCGCCGAGGCCGGCGAAGTCGGGGAAGATCGAACTGCGGCTGAAGCCGAAGTTGTGCCGCAGCATGTCGGAGAGCACCGGCTTGACCGCGGCCGGGACCTGGATGCCGAGCATGTCGGGGAACTGGAACTGGGGACGTCCGAGATCTTCGGTGAGCGGATCGGAGCCGCAGACCCGAGTCAGGTACTCCTGATACTTGGCCGGCCAAGTCTTCGAGGGCGGACGGAGCTCGCCCAGCTCGGAGGCCGGTGACTCCCCAGCGCTCAACGGCTGGCTGTGCAGGACGAACAGGCCACGCTGGGCGGCAATCCGGGGATCGATCGGCGGCGTGGAGTAGATCAGGGCGGCCGGCGGCTTGGCGAGCATTTCCGGGTAGCTGTCGGCGCGATAGGGCTGCTGGATCTCGGTGAAGGTGCTGCGCTGGATGGCCAGCAACAATCCGTCCGCGGCCCGAGCGTCGGCGTCGCCGTCCTCACACAGGAACCACAAGGCGATGAACGGATCAGTGGTGGCGTCGATCAGCCGGGTGATCGCGCCGTGGTGACGCAGCCGGGCCAGGATCTCCCAGTCGCCCATTCGCTGGGCGCCGTCCACGCCGAGCCGACGGGCCTCACGCAGCATCTCCTGCTCGCGAGTGGCGACATCATCGGCACTGAGGTGCTCCCGGGACGCCTTCGATTCCAACCGCCAGGAGAGATCTGCGTGCCCACGCCACACGACGCCGGATTTGGGGCCGAGCAGCGCCGTCCCACTGATCGCGGCCAGCACCTGCCGGGCCCCGTCTCGCAGCGAGTTCGGACGCCTGCTGCCGAACCCGGACGTGGCAGCAGCCGGGACCTGATAGATCATCCACTCCGGCCAGCGCATGCCTTCATCGTGCCAGCCGGGGCCGACACTCTGGGCCGGTCCCCAGCCCGAACGGTCGCGAAGTGGACAGTTCCTCGCCGTCTCGCCGAAAGCGAGTCCACTTTGCGGCTTTCACGGGCGGGCAGGCGGACGACCTGAGCTCCCCGGGCAGGAGTCGAACCTGCGTCGCTAGTCCTGATTCAAAGTCAGGCGGGCCCTGCCGGCAGACCAACCGGGGAACGGCCACTGCGCGGTGGCCGGGGCCAACTCTACGGGTGCGCGACGGCGCTCGCGACTCGGCGACGCGGACGCGTCGAGCGCGACACGTAGCGAGAGGGATTCGCAATGGCGCGGACGGCGGTCCAGACTTGGCCTATGTCCCAGGCGGTACCGGCGAATCAGCGCGCGCGGCGCAGCCGCGTCCGGATGACCCGGGCCGAGCGCAGAGAGCAGCTGATCGACGTGGCCCGGGCGCTGTTCGCCGAGCGTGGGCTGGACGGCACCTCGGTCGAGGAGATCGCCTCTCACGCCGGGGTGAGCAAGCCGGTGATCTACGAGCACTTCGGGGGCAAGGAAGGTCTCTACGCGGTGGTCGTCGATCGCGAGGTGCGGACGCTGCACGACGCGATCCATGCCGCCATCACCACTCCTAAGACCACACCGCGGGCCTTGATCGAACTCGGCACGCTTGCCCTCCTCGACTACATCGACGACCACCCCAATGGCTTCCGGATTCTCTCCCGGGACTCCTCGGCAACCTCGCCCGATGGTTCCTTCGCGACGATCCTGTCCGACGTGGCGTCCCGAGTCGAAGACCTGCTGGCCGACGAGTTCACCAAGCGTTCCCTGAACCCGGCCAGCGCGCCGCTGTACTCGCAGATGCTGGTCGGCCTGGTCGGGCTGGCCGGACAGTGGTGGATGGATACCCGGGACGAACTGGGCCTGGCCAAGCCCGTCATGGCCGCCCACTTGGTCAATCTCGCCTGGTACGGAATGCGCAACCTGCGTCCGGATCCCAAGCTGCTCACCCATCCGGCGCAGGACGACTGAGCCCCGCTCACTGAGAGCGCTTGCATAACTGTCGGGGGGCATCGCTAGAGTCCTTGGGGTGAACTCACTGACCTCCGGCAAGGCGGCCGCAGCAGTCGTCTCCCTGTTCGCTTACAACGGCTTGGTGATCGGCGCCTACGCGGCGTCCATTCCGACCCTGAAAGCACGCTTCGATCTGTCGGCGCAGTTCCTGTCAGTGTTCTTCATCACGATGGGGCTGTCCGCGATCGCGTCCATGCAGGTCGTCGGACGGTTGTCGGACCGGTTCGGTGCCCGTCGAGTCAGTCTGGCAATGATCCCGCTGCAGGCGATCGGTGTCGCGATGATCGGCTGGTCTCCGAGCCTGCCGGTGATGTTCGCCGGTGGAGTGATCCTGGGCATCGGCAACGGCGGGGTGGACGTCGCCATGAACGCGGTCGGAGTCCAGGTCGAGAAGCTGC
Source organism: Actinomycetes bacterium (assembly GCA_023425145.1). GTDB lineage: Bacteria > Actinomycetota > Actinomycetes > Propionibacteriales > Propionibacteriaceae > Propionicimonas. Next base: position 17,153 of record JAFADF010000009.1, read on the forward strand.
GGCCACGTCCGATCATGAGCTTCTTCCACGGCACCTGGTCGATCGGCAACTTCCTCGGCGCCGGGCTGTTGGTGGTGCTGTCGCCGCTACTGGCCAAGCAGGCCGATCCGACGGTCCACTGGGCGACCGCGATCGCCGCCGGAATCGGGATTCCCGCCTTGATCCTCGGCTGGTTCATCGTGCCGGAGACAGTGCCGGTGAGCCACCACGGCGACGGCGGCCCAAAGGCCAAGCTGCCGCCGGTGGTGTGGCTGTTCGGCCTGATGGCCATCGCCTTCGGGATCGGCGAAGGTACCGCCATGGACTGGTCGGGTCTGCACGTGGCCACCGTGACCCGCGCCGACGCCGGCACGGCCGCACTCGGGGTGACGATGCTGGCCGGCGCGATGGTGATCATCCGGCTGCTCGGAGACTTCCTGGTGGCCCGCTTCGGACGTCGCGCCGTGACCCGCTTCGGCGGCGCCTGCTCGGCGCTGGGCTATCTGATCGCGGCCCTGGCCGTCCCGGTGCCGCAGGCGTTGCCGGTGGTCCTGCTCGGCTGGGGCCTGGTCGGCCTGGGCATCGGCATGATCGCCCCGCAGGTCTACGCCTCGGCCGGGCATCTGGCCGGCGGACGTGGCCTGGCCGTGGTGGTCACCTTCGGCTACGCCACTTTCCTGATCGCCCCGGCGATCATGGGCACTCTGGTCGGCAGCGTCGGCGTGCAGCACACGATGTTCGTCCCGGCCGTCCTGCTGTTGGGGCTGCTGGTGCTGGCCCGAATCCTGCCCGGGCGCGAGTTCGACCACGCGGCCGAAGCGAAAGAGCCGGTGAACAGCTAACTCGTCGGCTCAGCCGAGCAGTCGGGCACCGGGCACCGGCCCGGTGACCCGCCGGACGCCGTGACAGGCCCCCGAGCCGGACAGCGCCACCGACAGATCCACCGCCGCCGACTCGTTCGCGGCCAGGAAGGCCACCGTCGGTCCGGAGCCGGAGATGATCGAGCCGATCGCACCCAGTTCGGTGCCGGTCTCGATCACCCGGTTCAGGTCCGGACGTAGCGCCAACGCCGCATCGCTCAGGTCATTGGCCAGAGCCTTGCCCAGGGCCACCGGATCGCCGGAGACCAGCGCGTTGAGCAGGTCCTCGGGCGGTTCCAGCTCAGAGCCACCACAACCGAGCTCGTCGAACTTGGAGAACACCGACGGCGTGGACAGGCCGCGATCGCTGAAGGCCAGCACCCAGTGGTAGCTGCCGCGGCTCAGCACCGGCACCAGCCGGTCGCCACGGTCGGTGCCCAGCGCCGTCCCCCCGGCCAGGCAGAACGGCACGTCCGCACCCAGCTGAGCGCCGAAAACCCGCAGCTCATCAGGAGTGATGTCCAGATCCCACAGCACGGAGCAGGCCAACAGGGCGCCGGCCGCGTCCGCCGATCCGCCGGCCATCCCGCCGGTCACCGGGATCGACTTGCGGATCACCAGGTTCACCCCGGCATCCGGATGATCAGTCTGCTCGGCCAGCAGCCGGGCGGCCCGGACGGCGAGGTTGTCGGCGCCATCGGGGACCAGATCGGCCTGGTCACCATGGACGGTGACCCGGAACTCCCCCGGTTCGGCCGGGGTGGCCTCGATCTCGTCGAACAGCGATACCGCCTGAAATACCGTGGCCAACGAGTGGTAGCCATCGGCGCGCCGCGGGCCGCTGCGCAAGGTCAGATTGATCTTGCCCGCGACGCGGACCCGGACCGCCTGGTCCTCGATCGCCGGTGATGCCATGCGGCGAGGCTACCGCAGCCGCTGGGTCGCAGCCTCAGCGATTCGGGCGAATTCTGCGATGCCCAAAACCTCGCCGCGGGCTTGTGGATCGACCCCGGCCGCCTCCAGCACGTCACCGGCCGCAGTGGACGACCCGAAGCGCGTGGCCAGAGCCGAACGCAGCATCTTGCGCCGCTGCGAGAAGGCCGCGTCGATCACCGCAAAGACATCCTCCCGGCCGACCGAGGTGGCCGGCGGGTCGCGCCGGATGAGCTCGACCAGGCCCGAGTCCACATTGGGCACCGGCCAGAACACCGTGGGCGGCACGCTGCCCACCCGGCGGGCGGACGCATACCAGGCCAGCTTCGCCGAGGGAACGCCGTAGGTGCGCGACCCCGGCGGCGCCACCAGCCGATCAGCCACCTCCGCCTGCACCATCACCAGCCCGGCGCTGAGGCTGTCGAAGCGCGCCAGCACATGCAGCAGCACCGGAACACTGACGTTGTAGGGCAGGTTCGCCACCACTCGGGTGGGCTGCGGATCGTCCAGGACGTCGACGTCCAGTGCGTCCGCCTCGATCACGCGGAACCGGCCGGCCGCCTGCGGCAGCCGCTCAGCGACCGTCCGCGGCAGCCGCTGCGCCAGCGCCGACTCGAGTTCGATGGCCACCACCTGGGCGCCCACCTCCAGCAGACCCAACGTCAGTGAGCCCAGGCCCGGGCCGATCTCCAGCACCACGTCGTCGGCGGTGACGCCGCCGGCGGCGACGATCCGGCGCACCGTGTTGGCGTCGTGGACGAAGTTCTGCCCACGCTGCTTGGTCGGACGCAGCCCGATCTCGTCAGCCAACTGACGAATCGTCCGCGGATCCAGCAGGCCCTCAGCCATCACTCCCCCAGTCTCCGAACAGCGCGGACGCATTGTCGGCAACCTGTCGGCACAGCTCGGCCAGGTCGGCGCCACGCCGATCGGCGATGAACCGCAGAGTGTGCGGCAGCAGATAGCTGGAATTCGGCTTGCCCCGGAACGGCATCGGGGTCAGGTAGGGCGCGTCGGTCTCGACCAGCAGCCGATCGTCCGGAGTCAGATCGAGCGCCTCTCGCAACGCCTCGTTGGCCTTGAAGGTGACCGTGCCCGGGAAGGAGAGGTAGTAGCCCCGATCCAGGCAGGCCCGGGCGAAGTCGGCGTCGCCGGAGAAGCAGTGCAACTGGACCCGCGAAGGCGAACCTTCGGCGGCCAGCACCTCCAACACGTCGGCGTGGGCGTCCCGGTCATGGATCACCAGCGCCAGGTCGTACTGCTTGGCCCAGGCGATGTGAGCCGCAAAGGCCTCCCGCTGAAGGCGTCGTCCCTGGTCATCGGTGGTTCGGAAGTAGTCCAGTCCGGTCTCGCCCACCCCACGGATCCGATCCGAGATGCCCAGCAGCGACTCCAGCTCAGCAAGGGCAGCGGGCAGGGACGCGCCGAGCCGAGCCGCATCGTTGGGGTGGATGGCCACCGAGGCGATCACCTGCGGATAGGTCTCGGCCAGCGCAATCGCGGCCCGCGACGACGCCACGTCGGTACCGACTTCGACCAGCCGGGTCACATTCACTGCGGCCGCTGCAGCCAGCGCATCCGCCTCAGTCAGCCCGGAGTACTCCCGCACCGAGCCGGCATGGGTGTGCGCATCGGTGGTGGCCAGCGGCAGCCGCTCGGGCCCCGGCGGCAGTTCCGCGCTCACTTGGCCTCCTTCCGGGCGGCCAGCGCCGCCGCGTACAGAGCTTTGCGCGAAACCCCGGTGTCACCGGCCACGGCTGCCACTGCGGCGGACAGCGGCTCACCGGCGGCGATCCGTTCGGTGACCAGCTCGACGGCATCGGCCACCGAAAGCTCGGTGGCCACGGCGCCGGCGATCACCACCGTGATCTCGCCACGGACGCCGTCCGCAGCCCAGGCGGCCAACTCGGCCAAGCCTGCGCGCTTGGTCTCCTCATAGGTCTTGGTGAGTTCACGGCTGATCGAGGCCGGACGGTCGTCGCCGAACGCGTTGCGGGCATCTTCCAGGAACTCACTGAGCCGGTGCGGCGCCTCGAAGAAGACCATCGTGCGCGGCTCGGCGGCCAACTCGGCCAGCCGGCGCCGACGCTGTTCGCCCTTGCGGGGCAGGAAGCCTTCGAAACAGAACCGGTCAGTGGGCAGGCCGGACAGGGCCAGAGCCACCAGGACCGCGGACGGCCCGGGCACCACCCTGATCGGGTGGCCGGCAGCCACCGCTGCCACCACCACTCGGTAGCCGGGGTCGGAGACGGTCGGCATCCCGGCGTCGGAGACCACCACCACCGTGCCTCCATCGGCGATGGCGCGGAGCAGCTCGTCCACCCGGGACGCCTCGTTGCCGTCGAAGTACGAGATCACCTTGGCCGAGGTGGTCAGGCCGAGCCGACCCAGCAGCGATTGGAGTCGCCGGGTGTCCTCGGCGGCAATCAGATCAGCATCAGTCAGCGCGGCTCGCAGTGCCGGTGAGGCGTCCTCGGAGTTGCCGATCGGAGTGCCGGCCAGGACCAACCGTCCGCTGCCGATGTCAGATTCCACGCAGGTCAGTATTCCCGATCCGACTGCCTTCGCCACGATCCGTCGCGGTCCGCCTAGGATGACCGCGTGGCAGATGTCGAGGTGGTCGCCGAGTCCGGGGCCGAGGAATCGGTATCGGAGTCGGTCGTCGGGCCCGCCCCGCGTCGACTCATTCCGCTGCCCCGCCTGCGGCGCAGCGTCGAGCAGCCCGAGCTGACCACCATCCAGCGGTTGCGGGACGGCCAGGAGCTACTCCGCGACGAGCTGACCAGCTGGCTGATCACGTTGGCGATCACCGCCCTGGCCTTCGTCCTGCGGTTCGTGAACCTGGGCTACCCGAAGAACCTGGTCTTCGACGAGACCTACTACGCCAAGGACGGCTGGACTCTGTGGAAGTTCGGCTTCGAGAAGCAGTGGCCCGACAAGATCAACGACAAGGTCGTGGCCGGCCAGACCGACCTCTTCTTGAACCAGCCCGAGTTCGTGGTGCACCCGCCGCTGGGCAAATGGCTGATCGGCCTGGGCGAGCAGTGGTTCGGGATGAACTCCTTCGGCTGGCGGTTCCTGCCGCTGATCTTCGGCACCTTGCTGGTGCTGATCACGATCCGGATGGCCCGCCGGCTGTCCCGCTCGACGCTGGTCGGAGCCATCGCCGGTCTGCTGCTGACCTTCGACGGACTGTCCTTCGTCATGTCGCGGATCGCCCTGCTGGACATCTTCCAGGCGTTCTTCTTGGTCGCCGCCGTGACCGCGGTGATCGCCGACCGCGACTACTACCGCGGCTGGCTGGCCGACCAGCTGGAGGCACGCGGCATCCCTGACTTCGGCGGACGCTTCGGTCCCGTGCTCTGGTGGCGTCCGTGGCGAGTGGTCGCCGGGGTGCTGTTCGGGCTGGCCATGGGCTGCAAATGGAACTCGATCTTCGTCCTGGCATCGATGGGCGTGCTGGGCGTGTTCTGGGATGTCGGCGCCCGCCGGCTGGCCGGTTCCGACTGGCGTGCGTGGTGGGCGGCCCTGATCGACGGCGGCCTGGCCTTCATCAAGCTGGTCATCGTGGGCGCCGTCGTCTACGTGCTCACCTGGTGGGGTTGGCTGACCACCTCCGGGGGCTGGGACCGGGACTGGGCGACGAAGAACCCCACCGACCCGCTGGCCATGTATCTCGGCCCGATGTGGGGCTCCTTCGTCCGCTTCCACATCGACATCTACAACTTCCACACCGGCGACTACATCAAGAGCCAGACCCACCCGTATGACGCCCATCCGATCGGCTGGCTGGTGATGGCCCGTCCGATCGGCATCGACGCGGTCAACGGCATCCAGCAGGGCACCGACGGCTGCCCGGCCAACAGTCCGGACACCTGCCTGCGAGTGATCTCGGCCATGGGCACGCCGGCGCTGTGGTGGATGGCCTTCATCGCGCTGCTGGCCGCCTTCATCTGGTGGATCGCCGGCCGCGACTGGCGCTTCGGCGTCCCGATCGTGGCGGCCATGTCGACCTACCTGATGTGGTTCCCGAACGCCGATCGGCCGGTGTTCTTCTTCTACGCGATCTGCATCATCCCGTTCACAGTGACGCTGTTGGCGATGATGTTGGGCCTGATTCTCGGCCCGTCCGACGGCCCCCATCGACGCCGTGGCGCCATCATCGTCGGAGTGGCCGTTGCCCTGGTAGCCCTGAACTTCGCCTACATCTATCCGGTGCTCACCGACCAGCTGCTGGTCTATCGCGACTGGCTGTCGCGAATGTGGCTGCGCTCCTGGATCTAGGTTCGTCGCCTTGAGGCTCCCCTTCGTCGAGGGCTCGCCAAAACGTCGAGAGCCTGTGCCCCGGTACGAGCCCTCGGCGCGAACGGAGGCCTTCGGCGAGAGTGGCGGCGGCGGAGTTGGTGCGGATCGGTTTGCAGTCGGCGACGTCCGGCTACATTGATCCGGTGATTTCCGCCGAGGCTCCCGACACCCGTCCTCGGGTGCAGCGTCGTCCAGCCGTCCTCACCCAGTCGGACGGCCCCGCCCAGGCCGACAATCCGGCCTATGTGGCCTGGCTGGAGAGCCAATCGATGCTGCGAGACGCGCGGGAACTCTCTCGGCAAGTGGCCGGCCATCCGGCCTTGTGGTCGAGGTCGTTCGCCACCCCCGACCCTCGTCGCGCCGTCCGGCAGGCAGGAGTCTGGTTCACCGCCTATCCGCTCTCCCAGATCACCGCACCCGGCCAGAGCTTCCTCGGTTCGCTGGGCGATCCGGCCTTGTGGCAGGTCTTCGCTCAGATCGGAATCCAGGGTGTCCACACCGGGCCACTGAAGGCCTCCGGCGGACTGAGCGGCTGGAACCGGACGCCCAGTATCGACGGCAGCTTCGACCGGATCAGCATGGACATCGATCCGCAGTTCGGTACCGAAGCCGAGTTCCGCAGCCTGTGTGACACCGCGGCCGCCAGCGGTGGCACCGTCATCGACGACATCATCCCTGGCCACACCGGCAAGGGTGCCGACTTCCGCCTGGCCGAGCTCGGCTTCGGCGACTACCCGGGGATCTACCACCTGATCGAACTCCCGCCACACACCTGGGCCTGGCTGCCCACGGTGCCCGAGGGTGCAGACTCGGTGAATCTCGACCCTGAGACCGAGATGAAGCTGGCCGAAGCCGGCTACTTGATCGGTGCCCTGCAGCGGGTGATCTTCTACGAGCCGGGAGTCAAAGAGACCAACTGGTCGGTGACCGGAGAAGTCACCGGCGTGGACGGGATCGTCCGCCGCTGGGCCTATCTGCACTACTTCAAGGACGGCCAGCCCAGCATCAACTGGCTGGATCCCAGCCTGGCCGGGCCGCGGCTCGTCCTCGGTGATGCCACCCACTCGCTGCTCTCGCTGGGCTCGGGAGGATTGCGCCTGGACGCCAACGGCTTCCTCGGCCTCGAGCCGACCGCGGACGGTCCGGCCTGGTCGGAGGGCCATCCGCTGTCCCGGGCGGCGAACCAGCTGATCGGTTCGATGGTGCGCAAACTCGGCGGTTTCACCTTCCAGGAGCTGAACCTGGGCATCGAGGACATCCGGGCCACGAGTACGGACGGCCCGGACCTGTCCTACGACTTCGTCACCCGGCCCGCCTACCAGCTGGCCCTGTGCACCGGCGATACCGAGTTCTTGAGGCTCACCTTGTCCGAAGCTCGTGCGATCGGTATCGACCAGGCCTCGCTGGTGCACGCGCTGCAGAACCACGATGAGCTGACCTACGAACTGGTCCACTTCGAGAACAACCGTGCCGACGACCACTACCGGCTGGCCGGTGTCGAGTACCGCGGACGCGAGCTGGCCGAGCACATCCGCCAGCAGCTGCGCGACGTCCTGCTCGACCCCGAGCTCGGCTACAACGCCCGCTTCGTGGAGAACGGGATCGCCTGCACCACGGCCTCGGTGATCGCAGCCGCACTGGGCATCACCGACCTGGACGCGATCGAACCGGCTCAGCGGGAGCTGATTCGCCGGGCCCACCTGCTGGCCTGCCGGTTCAATGCCTGGCAGCCAGGGGTCTTCGCTCTGTCCGGCTGGGACTTGGTCGGCGCGCTGCCACTGCCGTCCGACGAGGTGGCCGAGCTGATCGCCGACGGCGACACCCGCTGGATCGAGCGCGGCGCCTATGACCTGCTCGGCGCCAACCCGGACGCCACCGCGTCCCACTCCGGACTGCCGCGGGCCCGCTGCCTATACGGCCCGCTGCCGGCCCAGCTGGCGGATCCGACATCGTTCGCCTCCCAGCTGGCCGAGATCCTGGCCGTCCGCAGCGACTCCGGCGTGGCCACCGCCGAACTCGTGGACGTCCCCGAGCCGACACACCCGGGGCTGCTGGTCCTGGTCAGCCGGGCAGAGGACGGGACCGTGCTGGCCACCATCGTGAACTTCACCGCGGCACCGCACAGCCTCGACCTGAGCACCGTGCCCGGCTTCCCGCCCGGCCACTACAGCCCGTTGTCCCGTGCCGAGGGCTCCTTCTTCGTCCCGGCCCTGCCGACTGAGAGCGCCGTCGAGCCGGACACCACGATCCTCGAGTTGGAGCCTTTCGGCGGCGTCCTGCTGCGTCGCGCCTGATCGCCCGACACCGGCCTGGAGCCCGTGCCCGCCTCCTGCACAGCGGGCGCATAGCCGATCCGGACCGGCTGTGCAGGAGATTCGCAAAAGTGAACATCGGCCCAACAACGTCCCCCGCTCAATAGGCTGCGCTCGGCCGCTGGCGAAAGGGAACTCATATGGCTATTTGGCAGTTGCACGGCAATGGTGTCGTACAACCGGGAGAGGTTGTCGGACCCGACGAAAGACTCGGCTGGGGCAAGATGTTCGGGCTCGGCGCCCAGCACGTCGTTGCTATGTTCGGCGCCACCTTCCTGGTGCCGCTGATCACCGGCTTCCCAGTCACCACCACACTGTTCTTCAGTGGCGTCGGCACGCTGCTGTTCCTCCTCATCACCGGCAACCGGCTGCCCAGCTACCTGGGTTCGTCGTTCGCCTTCATCTCTCCGGTGATCGCCTCCAGCGCCGGCAAGGACTTCAGCCGCGCCCTGTTCGGCATCATGCTCACCGGCATCCTGCTGGCCATCGTCGGCACCGTGGTGCACCTGGCCGGCTCGGCCTGGATCGACGCCCTGATGCCGCCGGTGATGACCGGCACCATCGTGATGCTGATCGGCTTCAACCTGGCCAGTGCGGCCTGGATGAGCAGTTCGCAGTCGGTCGCCCTGGACGCGGCCGGCAAGTGCACCCCCGACCCGGTCACCGGCTGCCAGATCACCACCACGATCACCGGTGGCTTCGCGGCAGCTCCGCTGACCGGCTGGGTCACCGTGATCGCCATCGTGCTGATCGCCGTACTGTTCAAGGGCCTTCTGGGACGCTTGTCGATCCTGCTCGGTGTGCTGGTCGGCTACGTGGCCGCGCTACTCCAGGGCCAGGTCGACTTCAAGTCCGTCGGTGAGGCCGCCTGGTTCGGCCTGCCCGCCTTCGCCCTGCCGAAGGTCGACTTCGGTGTTGCCGCCCTGTTCCTGCCGGTGGTTCTGGTTCTGATCGCCGAGAACGTCGGCCACGTGAAGTCGGTCTCGCTGATGACCGGCAAGAACTACGACAAGACGATGGGACGCGCCCTGCTGGCTGACGGCGTGGCCACCACCCTGGCCGGCCTGGGCGGCGGTTCGGGTACCACCACCTACGCCGAGAACATCGGCGTGATGGCGGCCACCAAGGTCTACTCCACGGCGCTGTACTGGATCGCCGGCTGCTTCGCGATCCTGCTGTCGTTCATCCCGAAGTTCGGCGCGGCTATCTTCACGATTCCCGGCGGCGTGATCGGCGCAGCCGGCACCGTCCTCTACGGCATGATCGGGCTCCTCGGTGCCCGAATCTGGATCGAGAACAAGGTGGTCTTCACCAACCCGGTGAACCTGATCCCGGCCGCTGTCGGCCTGATCATGGGTATCGCGAACTTCACCTTCACCCTCGGCGGCATGACCTTCGGTGGCGTGACGGTCGGGACGATCACCGCACTGGTGCTCTACCACCTGATGCGCAGCATCGCGAAGGCGCGCGGAACCGACATCGGCGAGAAGGCTGAGGTCAGCTTCCCCGCCTACGAGGCGGAGCCGCTGGCCTGATTGCGGGTCAACTGAAGGACCGAAGCGGGAACATCGATCCCCAGCCCCAGATCGGGGTTGGGGATCGGTGCTTCCCAGACCATGCGCAGCGGCACCACGCCAGCCCAGCCGCCGGCTGCGATGTCCTCGGGTTCGTCCGACGGAAAACCGTCGGCCGTCTTCACCGACCACTGCTCGATCGGCAGGCTCAACACCATGGTCGCGGCGAGTTCCTTCTTGGTGGAACGGCGCACCTCGGCGGTGCGGCCGGGTAGGTAGCGATCCAGGTAGACGTCCAGCGCCCGCTCCTTCTCGGCCTCGTCGATCCGCGTGCACGCACCGAACACCACGGCGCTGCGATAGCGCATCCCGGTTCCCTCACCGGTGCGGGAGATCTTCAGGGCGTCCATGACGGCCACACTGAAGCAGACCTCGGCGCCGGCCGCGATCGCCCGCATCCGGTGCGAGCCGGTGGACCCGTGGAACAACAACCGGTCCCCGTCGCGGGCGTAGCTGACCGGCAGCACCAGCGGCCCCTCGTCCAGACTGATCCCGAGGTAGCCGACCAGGGATTCGTCCAGGACGGCGTCCAGGACGCTGCGGTCGTCGCTCATCCGGTCGGCCATCCGGGACGGGGTGAGGGTGCGGCTCATGCGGGTCTCCTACTGCTCGGCTGGCTCGATTCTGGCCGAAACCAGCGCGCCAAGTAAGGCCACTGCCCGCGCGCTGAGCCGGATCGTCGACGCCCCGCGCCGATGCGCTAGCTTGGCTCGGGTGCCAACGACTCGAGCCGCCTGGTTCACCCCGGCCACCCGAATGGGGTTGTCGATCGCCGTCGCGGTCGGGGTCTACGGAGTCTCGTTCGGTGCCCTGTCGGTCACTGCGGGCCTGAGCGTCTGGGAGACCTGCCTGCTCAGCGCATTGATGTTCACCGGCGGCTCGCAGTTCGCCTTCATCGGCGTGATCGGTGGCGGCGGTACCGGCGCAGCAGCCTGGGCGGCCGCCACCTTGCTGGGCGTCCGCAACGGCATCTACGGAATGCAGCTCAAAGCGCTGATCCGCCCACCGGCTCGCCTGATCCCGGCCATGGCCCAGCTCACCATCGACGAGTCGACGGCCACCGCGACTGCGCAGGAGGGCCATGACGAGCGGGTCCGCGGCTTCTGGACGGCCGGACTGGGCGTCTGGCTGACCTGGAACGCCTTCACCCTGATCGGCGCCCTCGCCGGGGACGCCCTGGGCGACCCCAAGCAGTGGGGCCTGGACGGGGCCGCAGTGGCAGCCTTCCTCGGGCTGCTCTGGCCACGGCTCTCAGCCAAGGATCCGGTGGCGATCGCCGTGGTGGCCGCGATGGTGACGATCATCACGACTCCGCTGGTGCCGCCGGGCATCCCGGTGCTGATCGCAGCAGCCGTGACGGCGGCGGTCTGGGCGCTGCAGCGGCGTCGGAAGGTGGTCGCCGAATGAGCATCCTGTCCTGGGTTCTGCTGGGGGCCGCGACCGCGTTCGCCATCAAGCTGGCCGGCTACTTGTTGCCGCAGTCGCTGCTGGACCGTCCACCGGTAACCGAGCTGGCCGCAGCCATGACCGTCGGCCTTCTGGCCTCGCTGACCACGATGAACACCGTCGCCAGCGGACAGGCGTTGGCCCTCGACTCCCGGTTGCTGGCACTCGCCGCCGGCGCAATCGCGCTGAAGCTGAAGGCGCCCTACCTGGTGGTGGTCTTGGCCGGCGCCTTGGCGGCAGCGGCCGGACGGTTCTTCGGCCTGCCCTGACCGGCTCGTCCTCGGCCGCCGAGCGCCGCTACCCACGCAGAGGCGTCCGGGACGCCCGCGAGCGCGACAGCGACTCTCGCCGAGATCAGGAGTTGCGGGTGGGCAGCGAGCTCAGCCGGACCGACTCGGCCAGCGAGAGGCTCTCGGTGTGGTTGACGATGTGCCAGGTCGGATCTCGGTAGAACAGCACGACCACATTGATGATCGACCAGGCGAACAGCCACACCGGGAAGCCGAAGATCGCCTTGGCCATGCCCGTCCAACGAGCCCGCTCCAAGCGAACAACCAACAGTCCGAAAGCCAGCAGCACCAGATAGCCGGCCACCGTGCCGAAGGCGAGGCTGAGCAGGGTGTCGTTCAGGCCGGCACCACTGGCCAGGCCGAGCACGACGGTCGCCGCCCAGAGGATGCTCGACAGGCCACCGACCGTGACCCCGATGATGTAGAGCGCACCGTCCATGGCGCTCAGCTGGCCGCGGCGGACGCTGGCCAGCAGTTGCGGCACCGCGGTTCGGACCAACTGCATCGTGCCCACCGACCAGCGATAGCGCTGAATCAGCGACTGGCTGAAGGTGAGCGGCTGCTCGTCGAAGAACAGCGCATCGTCGGCGAAGGCGACATGCCAGCCGTTGGCGATCGCCTTCAGCGTGAACTCGATGTCCTCGCAGGCGCTCTTGGTCTGCCAGCCGGAGGAGCCCAGCACCCGCAGCGCGAACATGAAGCCGGTGCCGCCCACCGTGGTGCACGGCAGGTTCCAGCGAGCCCGCGGCAGATGGATGAACCGGGACTGCAGCAGCCAGAAGATCGTGTTCGCTCCGGCCACCCACGAGCTGGACGGGTTCTTGCCCATCCGGTAACCGACCGCGATCTGGTGTCCGGCGGCCAACTGCCGATTCATGGCGGCCAGGAAGCCGGGGTCGACGACATTGTCGGCGTCGAAGATCACACAGGCGTCGAAATCGTCGGGGAAGTGCTCGGCGAAGAACCAGGTGAGCGCCGCACCCTTGCCGGCCGGGCCGCCGCTGGATCGCTCGTAGACCACCGCGCCCGCCTCGCGGGCGATCTCGGCTGTGCGATCGGTGCAGTTGTCGGCCGTGACGAACACGCGGTAGGCGTCGGACGGGTAGTCCTGGGCGTTCAGGCTGGCCAGCAACTGGCCGATCACGACCTCTTCGTTGCGGGCGAAGATCAGGATGGCGAACCGATGGGCTCTACCCTCGGCCTCCGGAAGAGCGGGGAGCTTGCCACCGAAGCGGATGCTCACCACCATCTGGTACACCCCGTAAAGCCCACTGATGACGAGCCCGACTGTGCAGATCGTCAGCAGCACTGCGATCAAGGTGAACCCCTTCCCGATCCGGCTGCGTCTGCCGCCGCTCTCACCCATTGTGCCCGCATCTGTGCCGAAAACCAGACGACTAGGATGGATCGGAGAGGTGATCGGGATGTTCGCGATGTTTGACCAGCTGTTCTGGTTCAACTTCATGCTCTACTGGGCAGCCACCGTAGTGCGGATCGTGATCGACCCCTACCTGCCCGCTTCCTGGTTCGATCCGATGCGTCCGGCCTACCGAAGCCGGGGTTGGGAAGAGCGGGGCCGGATCTACCGCAAGCTGCAGATCGACCGCTGGAAGGATCGGCTGCCCTCGTTCACTCGGCGCGGCAGCTTCTCCAAGAAGCGACTGACCACCAGCGACCCGGAGTACCTCAACGAATTCGTCGTCCAGACCTGCCGAGCCGAGTCGCACCACGTCCGTGCGGTGCTCTCGGTGGTGGTGATGAAGCTGTGGACGCCGCTGCCCTCGTGGCTGTTCGTGCTGGCGATCGCAGTGACCGGAAACCTGCCGTTCATCCTGATCCAGCGCTACAACCGTCCGCGTCTTCAGCGGGCCTTGGCCGCTGCCCGGCGCCGCGAGACCGGCGAGTTGTACGGGGGTGCGTGGCAGCCCAACCCGGCATGATCGCGGTAACACGGGCATTTTTCGTCTCACAAAGGTCACAAATTGACACCCATCCGCTGCTTTACTCCCCAATCGGGTGGCCGACCGGTATCGTCAGTGCGGTAGTCGATGTACCGGCAGAGTCCCGAGGCGGGACGAGGCCAGGCTTTAGCAAGGGTGCGGAGACGACAGGCGGTCTCGGCAGTCGGGGCCGCACCCATAAGAAGGAGTTGTTGCATGGCCACTGGCACCGTTAAGTGGTTCAACGCGGAGAAGGGATTCGGCTTCATCGCCCCCGACGGCGGCGGACCCGATGTTTTCGCTCACTACTCGGCGATCGCTAGCTCGGGTTTCCGGACCCTGGACGAGAACCAGAAGGTGCAGTTCGAGATCACGCAGGGCCCGAAGGGCCCGCAGGCTTCGAACATCACCCCCCTGTAAGCCTCTAGATACAACGGCCCCGCTCGCCTGGCGAGCGGGGCCGTTGTGCGTTCGGTCGCGGATCGACGAGAGAAGTCAGGACCCGGCGAGCAGATTCCACAGCGCCACGACGCTCTCCCGGGCGTAGTTGACCGGCCAGAAGTACCAGGGTGAGTGGCAGCTCAGGTGAGTCGGATCCAGACCGGCCGCCCGAGCCAGCCTCTCGGCCCGAAAGACGTGGAAGTCGTCGGTGATGAAGCCGACGCGGTAGGTCGCTCCCAGCTGTCGGTCGAGCAGGTCCTTGGCGAACCGGAAGTTCTCCTCGGTCGACGTCGACTTCTCATCCCGCAGGATCTGATCGCCGGGGATGCCCTGGCTCTCCAGATAGGTCGCGGCAGCATCGGCCTCGGTGAGGTCCTCTTGTGGGCCTTGGCCGCCGGTGACAACGATCCACGCGTCCGGGTTCTGCGCGTGGTAAGCGACCGTGGTGTCCAGCCGTTCCTTGAAGGTGTTGGACAGCGTGCTGCCGTGGACGGCGGCACCGAGCACGATCACCGCATCTTCGTGACCGTCGACGGTGTTGTGGTTCCCGAACCAGGCCAGGAAGCCGGACCAGGCCAGCAACGCCACCAGGGCCGCGACGATCAGACCATTGGCCAGCCCGGTCAACCGGCCGAACACCCCTGCCCACACCAGGAAGGCCACCGCAAGCAGGCCCACCAGGAGGGTGCCCAGGGTCAGGTTGGCCACGGCCGCCAGCCAGAGCGCGTTCGCTCCGAGCCCCAGTCCGAAAATCAGCAGGACAACTCGAATCACGGGGTGCGCGCTGGCGTCGATGCTCCTCACAGGCCCAGCGTAGAGTCCACCCACCAATGCCTCGCGGCTCTTGCCGAAGCCGCAGTCGGCTCACTCCTGGCGAAGTGCGGACACCACCTGAAGCCGGGAGGCGTTGCGCGCCGGGGTCCGCGCGGCCAGGACGCCGAACACGAGCCCGACCACCACGGCCACCGCGATCCCGGTCCACGGGAAGCTGAACGGCATCTGCCAGCCGACCGAGCCCATCGCCAAGACCATGGCGAAGCCCAGCCACAAGCCGGCGACCACCCCCAGAACCGTTCCGATCACCGAAAGCAGCACCGACTCGGCCGTGATCATTCGACGCACCTGTCGCCGGGTGGCTCCGACCGCCCGCAGCATGCCGATCTCCCTGGTCCGGGCCAGCACGCTGATCGCCATCGTGTTGATCAGCGCCAGCAGGGACGGCAGGGCCAGCGCAGCGATCAACACGTCGAAGAACACCATCGAGGTGTTGAAGATGGCCAGCTGATCCGCCTTCCAGGCCGAGGACTGATACAGCGTGAAGGCGGGATAGGCGTCCGTGACCCGCTGGAGGGCGGCCTGCACCTGGGCCGGATCGGCCGCAGTGTCCTGATTGGCCATCACCATCAGGTCGGAACTGACATTGAAGTCGCGAGCCAGGTTCACCTGGGACGTGTACAGGGTGGCCAGCTTCGCGTTCAGATAGTCGTTGCCGATTCCGGCGAGCAGATAGCTGCGAGCGCCGTTGGGTGTCTCCAGGGTGAGCTGCTGGCCCAAGACGAGCTGATGGGCTGCCGCATAGACGCCATTGGCGATCACCCAGCGACCGGCGCGCAACTGGCTGACCGCCTGATCCGAAGATCCGGCGTTCCAGTCGAAGTCACCGACCTTGAGGTAGCTGGCCGGGTCGATGCCGATCACCTGGACGTCCCCGCCGTCCGAACGAGCCTGACCGAGGCGCAGCGTCGTGACCGCCGACACGCCTGGGACGTCCGCAACCCGGCGGGCCAGCTCGGGGCCGGCGGCGACATTGCCCTGAGAGAGCACGATCGACTGCGGGATGATCAGGTAATTCGCTGACATCGAGCGGTCCAGATAGCCGATGAAGCCGACCGTGATCGAGTTGACCACCGTGACCATGGCGACGATGGCAGCCAAGCCGAGCATCACCACCGTGACCGTGACACCGCTGCGTCCGGGGTTGCGCTGCAGGTTCCCGGCAGCGATCGGACCCTCGCGGGGATAGCGCAGGGCGAGCAGCGGGGCGAGCCAGCGGGCCGCCGGAACCACCAGAGCCGAGGCCACCAGCGCGATTCCGACCAGGAACAGCACCGAGCCAAAGCCCACGAAGCCGGTGGCACCGCTGAACAGTCCGAAGGTCGCCACCAGCAACGCACCCACGCCGATCCAGGTGCTCACCCCGAGCCGATGACCGCTGACCTCTGCCACCGGCGGACGCATCGCCTCCAGCGGCGACACTCGGGCGGCCGCTCGGGCCGGCACCAGAGCGGCCGCAATGGTCACCCCCACGCCAAGCACGATCGCCGTGGCCCAGGTCTGCGGGGTGAACAGCGGCCCGTCAACCTGCAGGTGCATCATCGAGCTGGCGATCGGTTCGATCGCGGCCAGGAAGGCGGCTGCCATCGCCCATCCCAGCAATAGACCGATGCCCGTGCCGACGATGCCTTGCAGCACCGACTCAGCCAGGAACAGCCCGAGGATGGTCCGGCGCCGAGCGCCGACAGCGCGGAGCATGCCGATGTCTCGACGGCGCTGGGCCACCACGGTGCGGAAGCTGTTCAGAATGATGAAACCGGCTGTGGCCAGGGCGAACAGCGAGAACATCAGGAAGGTCAGATTGGCCACCTGGAGCGAGGCCAGCAGGCTGGTGTTCGCCGAGAGGCCGCCGACGGTGAAGTCGGTGCCCAGCTCAGCCTTGACGGTGTTCTCCAGCGCGACCCGGTCGGTGCCGTCAACCGCGCGGGCCTGGACCGAGGTGATCCGCCCAGACAGTGAGAACAGCTGCTGGGCCTCGGCCAACGGGATGAAGGCCTGGTTCTCGCCGGGAATCCCACTGCCGGCCAGCAGACCGACCAGTCGCAGCCTGGTGCTGCCAGTAGCCGACGGCACCGCCAGCGAGTCGCCGATAGTCAGATTGAGGCGTCCGGCCAGGTCTGCGGTGACCACCATGGCCGCCATGTCCCCGGGGGCCAATCCACGTCCGGCGTCCACAGTGAGATCACGCACGCCGGGAGCCAGGCTGGGATCCACCCCGATCAGGGTCAGCTGCTCCACGCTGCTCCCGCTGGTCTGCGGCAGGATCACCATCCGTTGCAGTTCAGGGCTGACCGCGGCCACCCCCGCGGTCCGCGCCACCCGGTCGGCGATGTCGGCAGCGAACGGCTGGCCCGACGCATCTTCGACCGAAAGGTCGACGGCTCCCGCGCTGGACAACAGGTTGCGAGTGAACGCCTCCTGCATGGCCGGAGTGATTCCGTTGAGCCCGAAGGTGAGCATCACGCCCAGCGACACCGCCAGCGTGGTCAGCAGCGACCGGGCGCCACGACCGAACAGGTAGCGCGAGGCCAGGGTCAGGGTGAGTCTCACAGCAGGCCGGCTCTCTCCAGGGCCAGTCGCGGAGCCTGCAGCGAGCCGTCCAGCGGCAGGTCGTCGAGGATCCGGCCATCGCGCATCAGCACCAACCGGGTGGCATGACTGGCGATCACCGGATCGTGGGTCACCATCAGCACGGTCCGGTTCCACTCCAGGCTGGTCTGGCGCAGCAGGCCGGCGATCTCGGCAGCCGACTTGGAGTCCAGGTTGCCGGTCGGCTCGTCGGCCAGCAGCAGAGCCGGGTCGGTGGCCAGCGCTCGGGCTACCGCCACCCGCTGCTGCTGGCCGCCGGACAGCTGATCGGGACGAGCATTGATGCGCTCCCCCAAACCGACCCGGTCCAGCCAGTTGCGGGCCAACTCCTCGGCGTCATTGCGTCCGTCCAGGCGCAGCGGCAGGGCCGCATTCTCCGCCGCGGTGAGCACCGGGATCAGATTGAAGAACTGGAACACGAAGCCGATCTCGCGGCGGCGCAACTCGGTGAGCCGATCGTCGTCGAGACTGCCCAGCTCCGTCCCGGCCAGGCGGACGGTGCCTTCGTCGGCCGCATCCAACCCGCCGATCAGGTTCAGCAGGGTCGACTTGCCGCAACCGCTGGGCCCCATCACCGCAACGAACTCCCCTTCGCGCAGGCTGAGGTCGACCCCGTCCAGCGCCGTCACTGCGGTGGCGCCACTCCCGTAGACCCGGCGCAGCCCGTTCAGTTCGAGGACGGGGACGTCCGGCTGCTGGCTCACTGGACCACCTTCACCGACTGGCCATCGGCCAGACTGCTGGCCCCGGTCACGACCACCTGCGCACCGGCGGCCAGGCCGTCGGTGATCTGAATCGCGGTGTCCGTTTCGGCCCCGATTCGCACCACCGTCCGATGAGCCGTGCCATCGGAGACCACGAAGACATAGCGCTGCTCGCCGTTGCTGACCACCGCGGCCGCCGGGACGGTGAGGGCATCGGTCAGGTTCTTCACGGTGATCGACACCGACCCACCCATCCCAGCCAGCGGCTGCACCGCACCGGAGGGAAGGCTGATCTTGGTGATGAAGGCAACTCCACCCGTCGCGGTGGTCGAGGCACTCTGACTGCGGCTGAGGACCTTCCCGGTCAGGTTCTGCCCGGCGAAAGCATCGAGCGTGACCACCGCGGCCTGCCCGGACGAGATCGAGGAGATGTCGGCCTGATCCACGCTGGCCTCGAACACCAGGGCGCCTGGCGCACTCACTGTGACCACTGCGACTCCCGGGGTCACGCCGGCACCAGCCTCAACCGTGCTCGGAACGGCCACCGTCCCATCGACGGGCGCGGTCAGGGTCGCGCCGTCCAGGTTCGCCTCGGCTTGCGCCAAGGCCAGCTTCGCTGCCGCCACCGAGAGTGATCCGGCATCCTTGGCCAGGCCGTTCTGGCCCGAACGCGACAGCCGATCACGGTTCGCCTTGGCGAGAGCCAGCGTGGCGGAAGCCTGATCACGGGCACTGCTCAGCGTGCGCAGGGTCGGACGCATCACGTCCTGGTCGGCGGGCGAGGCGGCGTTGTAGTCGGCCAGATAGTCGGCGTAGTTCTTCTTCGCGGTGCTCAGCACCGAGTTTGCCGCGCTGATCGCTCGGTTCGCGGCAGACCACTCGCTACTGGTCGGAGCGGCATTGCTGGTCGCATCGGCCTGGGCCCGCGCCGTCGCCAGGGCAGCCTTCGCCTGGGCGACGGCCAACTTCAGCGGTGCCGCGTCCAGACGGACCAACACCTGACCGGCCTTGACCTGGTCGCCATCGGCCACCTCGACCTTCGCGATCGTCGCGACCGCCGGCGGATAGACCCCGCGGTGGCCGGCCTCAGTCACCGTGCCAGGAGCATCCACGCTGACCGCGAGCGTGGACGAGGCCGCGGTGGCAACCTTCACCTGCACCGTGTTGTTCAGGCTCGCATAGGCGACCCCACCGCCGGCGGCGACCACCGCCGCCGCAATCACCGCGATCGTGATCACTCGCTTGCGGTTCACTTCATGACCTCCAGCAGCTCGGTGTAGATGGGTTCGAACAGGGTTTCCGCATTGGCCGGCATCGGCACCACGAAGCTTCCGGCCGGCACTCCGAGCAGCCGCTCCTGAGCGGCCCACAGTGCGGCCGTGTCACGCTCGAGTACCTTCACGAAGCCGGCCACGTCGCTCTCGGCGACGGCGCGATCGAGGATCCGCTGCGAAGTGTCGAACCACAGCGAGATCAGGACGTCCGTGGCGAACTCGACTGAGCCGACGTGGAAGCTGCCCTCGGCAACGCCGTCGGCCACCACCGGCGCGATGATGCTGCGGACGGCCCGCTCCCAGCGCTCGAAGAGCCGATGCCGCAGCGCGTAGTTCTCGGGGAGATACAGGCTGGCGCTGGACAAGTAGTTGGGCAACTGCATCGCCTTGTACTGGCTGGACGCCTCGAGGATGGCGGACAGCTTGGCGATGGCGTCACCGCCGGCCGCCTCTCGACGCTCCTGCAAGCTGGCGAACAGCCCGTCCATCAGCCGGTCGAGCAGCTGGCCCAGCATGTCTTCCTTGGACAAGAAGTAGTGATAGAAGGTGCCCTTGGCTACCTGCGCGGCCTGAGTGACCGCCTCTACCGACATCGCCTCGTAGCCCACGTCGGCGATCAGGCGTTGGGCGATGTCCAGCAACTCATCGCGCCGCACATCGGGACGTTTCACAACTCTGGCCATCTGCCACCTCTCACTGACCGACCGTCGGTCAGTGTACGCCTCCGGGCTCGGATGGCAAGGAGAACCGGCCCATCGGTTTGGATTACTCGGGCCGCCGGATGCTAATCTGATCGGGCTCTTCGGGGCACCTGGGGCTATGGCGCAGTTGGTAGCGCGTCTCGTTCGCAATGAGAAGGTCAGGGGTTCGAATCCCCTTAGCTCCACCCTGTGATGAGTCGCGACATGGGTGACACCTGAGTCGGGACATGGGTTACAGCTTGAGCCCGGGCCATCGGCCCGGGCTTTGTTGTTGGTTACGCCCAAGCCTTCAGCTCGGCCGGGGCACCGCTTGTTCGCGCTCCCCGACAGGCGCCGACCTTCCCAAGGATGGGAGTCTCCGGACATGCCGGGGCGGTTCATGCGGCTCAGGGTCAAGAGTTCGGGAGAGTGTATGCCGAGTCGTTGAGAAGTACACCGGCCATGTAGTCGCACGCCTCAACTTCGGTCTCGAACACACCCAGGACGTCGCGGTCCCCGCGTTCGGAGTAGACGACCGCCCACCCGCCCTCCTGCGGAAGCAGACAGATGCAGTTGTGCCGCACCTCGCCGTCGAGGCTGTAGAGATCTGGGTTGACTCGGTGCTCGTTGAGCCCCTGCTTCAGTTCTGCTCGCGTCATTGTCGATCTCTCGTAGGGTCGCCGATGTCACCAGGTCCATGGTGCTACGCCTGAACCGATACTGAACACCTCCGCCGGGGAAACCGAACGCCGGCGCGCACCCACATCAGCTGAATCCCGATCGGCGGGCCGAGCATCACCAGGGTCTCGAACGCCTCAACGAAGTCGCTGGACGACAACCCGCCGCACAGCCGTAACCAGGACCCGTTGCCGCGCCGGGGATCGATACGAGCTACCAGAGAAGCCCGACCACCAGGCTCAGCACAGCCAGAAGCGGCAGCGTCCCTTGCTTGATGGCAGCGCCACGATGGCTCGGGGACGAGATCAGCAGCACCAGTGCGGCAGCCAGCATCGATCCCGCGCCGGCGAACACCAGGGTCAGGCCGATGGCCGCGGTACCCGCAGCGAAGGCCACGATGCCACCGAAGGCCAGCAAGGCCAGGAACAGGTTGTAGAAGCCCTGGTTGAAAGCCATCTGTTTGGTCGCCTGAGCCTCATCGAGGCTGTTGCCGAAGGTCGCCCGGGCCCGCTCGGTGGTCCAGGCCACGGACTCCAGATAGAAGATGAACACGTGCAGCAGGGCCGCCAACGCAGCCATCACAAACCCAACGATCAGCACAGCGACTCCTCACCTGCAGCGAAGCTCATGAGGCCAGGCTAGAGCGAGTTGCCTCGTCCCGATCGAAAGCGACATGCGCTGGCTCTGCGACGGACATGACTTCTGACCAGGCGCGAGCACCGGCCGTCCGGCTCAGTCGTCAGGCAGCGAGACGGCCCGGCGGGCCTGTTCGAGTTCCTGGCTTCGCTGCTCGGCCGTCCAGCCCAGCTCGATGGCGACGATGTCGGCCGCAGCCTCCAGCACGTCGGTTCCGGGATCTCCCAACTGGCCGATCCCGGTGCGGCGAAGGAGGGCATCGGTGAGGTGCACCACGGCCTCATGCTTGGCCGCCCAGGCCACGGTGGCCAACGGCTCGCCGTCCGGAGTTCCGGGCAGCCGCAGCCGATCGTCGGACTCCATCAGGGTGCGCAGTTCGGGCAACTGCGAGCCGTAGAGCTGAACCAGCACCTCCCCGGCCGACTCCGGCATCCCGTCAGCCACCGCAGCCGCCTTCGCCCAGGCCACCTCGCGAGGCAGCTCGGCGATCTGGCAGCCGTCCAGCGGCGTGACCGCGGTCCGGGACGCTCGGACGCCACCCCCGAGCTGGCGTCCGAGCGCCGTGACAATCCGACTGGCGAAGGCGCGTGAGCTGGTGTACTTGCCACCCATGGCCGAGACCAGACCGGTGACTCCCTGTCGGGAGTGGTCGATCAACTCCGAGGCCCGGGATGCGGTGTAGGTGTCCACCTCCGCGCTCTCGGTGAGCGGCCGCAACCCGCCATAGGCCGACACCACGTCATCGATGGTCAGCTTCACTCCGGCGGTGTTGTTGGCGGCGATCGAGGCCAGGAAGGTCTCGATGGACGCCCTGGTCAGCCGCCACTCGTCGACCGGCCCGTGGTACGGAGTCTCGGTCGGGCCGACCAGACTGTGGCCGCGCCACGGAGCAAAGCTGAAGTGGCCGTGCTTACCCACAGTGAGCACCATCACGTCGCTGAGCTTGCGAGTGACCAGGTAGATGCCTTCCGAGCGCACCTTGGGCGGCGGGCCGGCCAGAGCCTGGGTCGCCGGGGTCGCCGAGAGCAGGTCGTGGGCCCAGGCGCCGGTGGCGTTCACCGTCACCTTCGCCCGGATCAGCCCCGCGTTCCCGCTGACCAGGTCGGTGACCTCGGCGCCGGTGACCCGCTGGCCATCCAGCACCAGCCGATCCACCCGGACGTAGTTGGCCACCTGGGCACCGGCAGCCACCGCCGTCCGCAGGAAAGCCAGAGTGAGCCGCTCCGGGGAGAGCATCATCGAGTCGTAGTAGAGGATCCCCTTGCCCACGTAGTCGAGGCCGAGCCCGTCCAACGCGTTGCGGTTGAGCCGATGATGGGCCGGAATCTTCTTGGACGGGTCGGAGAGCCGGTTGCGATCGAAAGAGAGCACGTCGTAGGCGGTCAGTCCAAGCACCTCGACCAGCCCGGTCTCGGGCAGCACGATCGGAATCGGCGAGACCAGGTTGGGCGCGATCCGCATCAGGTTGCGTCGCTCAGCCAGCGACTCGCGGACCAGGCCCACCTCAAGCTTCTTCAGGTAGCGCAGGCCGCCATGAATCAGCTTGCCGGTCGCCGAGGAGGTGGCCGCACCGAAATCCCCCTTCTCGACCAGTGCCACCGTCAGGCCGCGACTGGTCGCCTCATGAGCCAGTGCGGCACCGGTGATGCCACCGCCGATGATCAACAGGTCGAACTCGTCGGCACCCTCGAAACCTGCTCGGACAATCCTGGTCACGCTCACGCGGGAATCACCTTCAACACTCTCTGTACTCGGCGGAGCAGACGCGTCCGCTCGCTCTCGACGTTCAGTAGCCCCAGACGCAGCACCCGGGCGCAGGTCATCCAGACGTCCACCTCGGCCGCGGTGAGCTCGGTGGTGGCGAAGTAGCGGGCCAGGTAGAGCCGGCGCATCAGGCCGCGGACGATCTGATACAGCAGCAACTTCAGCGGCGGCGTCCCCGGGAACAGCTCGACTTCGCTCATCATCAGCGCCGACATGGCGACGTCCGCTGCGGCCGGGCCGCGGCAGGCCGAATGCCAGTCGATGACCGCCCACCCGTCCCGGTGCCGGAACACGTTCTGCGGGTGGTAGTCCAGATGCAGCACCGAATCGCCTTCTGGCAAGCCCTTCAAGTGCTCGGCCAGAGCGGTGCGCTCGGCTTGTGAGAGCTGGTCGAGCGGAGCGGCGTCGAGCAGCGCCAGGGCCAGTTCGCGGATGTCGGGCAGCTCGCGGGTATGCGCGGCGTGCATCCGGACGTGACAGTCGGCCAGATCACGGCAGACCTGGCCGAACTGACGCAGATCGGCCTCGGCGACGTCGTTGAAGCTGATTCCGTCCAGCCGCTCGAAGACGATGCCGAGCTTGCCATCGACCTCCGCCAGTCCATCACAGCGGACGCTGGGGACGCCGAGCTCGTGGATCAAGGTCGCCGCAGCGGCCTCCTGCTCGATCCCGGCCCGATCCTCGCTGTCCGGGAACAGCTTGATCGCGCGATCCTCACCGTAGGCGAACACGTCGGAGGTGCGGCCCCGTCCGATCTGTTCGGTGGTCATCACTGGGCCTTCCGGGTCGTCCCGTAGCCGGACGCGGTAGCCGCAGCGATCACTGCCTGCAGCTGCTCCGCGGTCAGGACCCGGGGCTCGCCGATGGTCTTGGCCCGCAGGTAGAGCTCACACAACCATTCGGTGAGCAGGGCATTCTCGACGGCCTTGGTCAGGCTGGAGCCCAGCGCGACAGCGCCGTGGTTGGCCATCAGCGCGGCCAGCCGGCCGTCCAAGGCCTGACCGACGGCCCTGGCCAGTTCCTTGCTGCCGAACGCGTGGAAAGGGGCGACTCGCAGCGGCCCACCCAGGGCCAGCTGCTGGTAGTGCAGCACCGGAACCTCGTCCAGCACCACCGAGAGCGCCGTGGCCATCATCGAGTGGGTGTGCACCACGGCACACACTTGCTCGGCCGGTGCGAACTGGTAGATGCCCAGGTGCAGCGGCGATTCCGAGGTCGGCACCAGTTCGCCGTCGACGATGCGTCCGGCCAGATCGGTGATGGTGATCTGCTCCGGGGTGATCTCGCCCAGGACGGCCCCGGTCGCGGTCAGGGCGACCACGTCGCCGTGCCGGACGCTCAGGTTGCCGCCGGTTCCGATGAACAGACCCTCGGCGGCCAGCTTGTGACATGCCTGGACGAGCGCGCCTCGCAGCTCGGTGAAGTTCGACGACTCTGTCATATGCTCAGCATGAGGCTTGTACCAAACCAAAATCAAGTTTGTTTTCAGGAGTTGGATGCCGGATTCGTTCAAAGTGAACTGGGAGCACCTGCCGCTACGCCGGGTGCCCGGTCAGGCGCGCTCCCGGGACAAGGTGATCCGGGCACTGAAGGCGGCCGACGACATCGTGGCTACCGATGGAGTGATGGCCGTGAACCTGTCCAGCGTGGCCGAGCGGGCCGAGGTCAGCGTCGGTGCGCTGTACCAATACCTACCCGATCGGGACGCGATCCTGGCCGCTCTCAGCTGGCGCTACCACGCCCGACTCGAGGCGCTCCTGGACGAGGTGGTGGCCGATGCGCGGCGCCGTCCACCCCGCTCGAACCCGGTGGACTACGTGATCGATGCGGTCGCCGAGATCTATCGCGAAGAGGCGTCGGCACGCTCACTGCGTGACTCGGCCGGACTCCCCTCGCTCGACGAGCAGCGCCAGGCGCACCGGGCCCGGATGGCCGCCAAGGTTGCCGAGTTGCTGGAGGTGGCCGGCGTCACCTCCTCCGGCCGACCGCCGACGGCGCTGATCGCGGCGGTCGCCTTCACCACCGCCGACGCACTCCTCCACGAAGCCTTCGCCGTCGCCGAGCCGGAACGCTCGCAGATCCTCGCCGAACTGCGCCTGGTCGCCCGCGGCTACCTGCAGCCCCGCGACCCCTCCTAATCACCCAGCTCCCCCGGGAAAAAAGGGGACGGTTCCTGTTACGTCCCAGCCCACCCAACTCCCCCACTCGGCTGCGCTCCGCAGACAAAGGGGACTGTCCCTTTTCTGCGGCCTCGCCGGTTCGTCCCACCTGCAACGGGGACGGTTCCGAATTTCGTGGTGCACCCTTCTGACTAGGGGTGGTACGGAATGGAACCGTCCCCGTTTCGGTCCACCGAGCATCTGCACACGGACACGGGTTTTCGGTGGTCGGCGGCGCGCCGGGCCCAAGACGCGGAATAGCCACGGGCACAGTCAGGTTGCGGGGATTGCCCACCGACGACCACGGACGCTGGTGGCTCGGCCGGAAGTTCGACAGAATCGACGCCACAGCAGACCAGACCCCCTGAGGAGGCCGGGTGTTCCGAAAGATCCTGGTAGCCAACCGCGGCGAGATCGCCGTCCGTGCGTTCCGCGCAGCCACTGAGTTGGGCGTGACCACCGTCGCGGTCTTCCCCTACGAGGATCGGCACGCCGAATACCGCCTCAAGGCGGACGAGTCCTACGAGATCGGTGTGCATGGCCACCCCGTCCGCGCCTACCTGGACGTGGCCGGCATCATCGAGGCCGCCCAGCATGCCGGCGCCGACGCCATCTACCCCGGCTACGGCTTCCTGTCGGAGAACCCCGACCTGGCTCAGGCCTGCGAGGAGTCCGGAATCACCTTCATCGGTCCGCCGCACGAGGTGCTCGAACTCACCGGCAACAAGGCTCGCGCCATCGAGGCCGCTCGGGCCGCCGGTCTGCCGACGCTGACCGGCTCCGAGCCCAGCGACGACGTCGACGCCCTGCTGGCCGCCGCCGACGCGGTCGGCTTCCCACTGTTCGTGAAGGCCGTCTCCGGTGGTGGCGGACGCGGCATGCGCCGGGTCGAGACCGCCGACAAGCTGCCGGCCGCCCTGACCGAGGCCATGCGCGAGGCCGAGTCCGCCTTCGGCGATTCCCGGATGTACCTCGAGCAGGCCGTGATCAACCCTCGCCACATCGAGGTGCAGGTGCTGGCCGACGCCACCGGCTCGGTGATCCACCTCCACGAGCGGGACTGCTCGGTGCAGCGGCGCCACCAGAAGGTCGTCGAGATCGCCCCGGCCCCGAACCTCGACCCGGCCTTGCGCGCCCAGATCTGCGACGACGCCGTCCGCTTCGCCCGGCAGATCGGCTATGTCAACGCCGGCACCGTGGAGTTCCTGGTCGGCGAGGACGGACGCTATGTCTTCATCGAGATGAACCCCCGCATCCAGGTGGAGCACACCGTCACCGAAGAGGTGACCAATGTCGACCTGGTCAGCAGCCAGATCAGGATCGCCGCCGGCGAGACCCTGGCCGGAATGGGGCTGTCTCAGGACGACATCGTGGTGCGCGGCGCGGCCCTGCAGTGCCGGATCACCACCGAGGATCCGGAGAACGGGTTCCGCCCCGACACCGGCACCATCTCGGTCTACCGGACGCCGGGCGGCTCCGGCGTCCGCCTGGACGGCGGAGTGGTCTTCGCCGGGGCCACCGTCGGCGCGCACTTCGACTCGATGCTGGTGAAACTCACCTGCCGCGGAGCCGATCTGCACTCCGCAGCACGGCGGGCCTACCGGGCGCTGAGCGAGTTCCGGGTGCGCGGCGTCTCGACGAACATCCCGTTCTTGGAGGCGGTGATCTCCGATCCGGACTTCCTCGAAGGACGCACCAACACCAGCTTCATCGACGATCGTCCGCACCTGCTGCACTACCACATCCCCGCCGACCGGGGCACGAAGCTGCTCACCTACCTGGCCGAGGTCAGCGTGAACAAGCCCAACGGCGAGGCAGGCTCGCTGATCCGGCCGCAGGAGAAGCTGCCCCGGCTGTCGAAGGACGCGCTGGCGGCACCGCCTCCGTCCGGCTCCCGCCAACGACTGCTCGAGGTCGGCCCCGCCCAGTGGGCTGCGGAGTTGCGCGCCCAGACCGCCGTCGCGGTCACCGACACCACCTTCCGCGACGCTCACCAGTCGTTGCTGGCCACCCGGGTGCGCACTCGCGACCTGATGCACGTCGCACCGGTGATCGCCCGGACGCTGCCGCAGCTACTCAGCATCGAAGCCTGGGGCGGTGCCACCTACGATGTGGCGCTGCGCTTCCTCAAGGAGGACCCCTGGGACCGGCTGGACGCGCTGCATCAGGCCATGCCGAACATCCCGATGCAGATGCTGCTGCGCGGCCGCAACACCGTCGGCTACACCCCCTACCCGCTCGCGGTGACCAAGGCTTTCGTGCATGAGGCCGCCCGGTCCGGGTTGGACGTGTTCCGGATCTTCGACGCCCTGAACAACGTCGAGCAGATCCGTCCGGCGATCGAGGCCGTGCTAGAAACCGACCACGCCGTTGCCGAGGCGGCGCTGTGCTACACGGGCAACATGACCTCGCCGTCGGAGAAGCTGTACACCCTCGACTACTACCTGCATCTGGCCGAGCAGTTCGTCCACGCCGGGGCGCACATCCTCGCCATCAAGGACATGGCCGGTCTGCTCCGGGCGCCGGCCGCAGCCAAGCTGGTCACCGCGCTGCGGTCGAACTTCGACCTGCCGGTCCACCTGCACACCCACGACACCGCCGGCGGCCAGCTGGGCACCCTCCTGGCTGCGATCAATGCCGGGGTGGACGCGGTGGACGTCGCCGCGGCGTCGATGGCAGGGACGACCTCGCAGGTGTCGATGTCGGCGCTGGTGGCCGCACTGGAGGACACCGACCGCGACACCGGGCTGAGCCTGGACGCGGTGGAGGCGCTCGAGCCGTACTGGGAGGCCGTCCGCAAGCTGTACGCACCGTTCGAGTCGGGCCTGCCCGGGCCGACCGGACGCGTCTACCACCACGAGATTCCCGGCGGGCAGCTGTCGAACCTGCGCCAGCAGGCGATTGCGCTGGGCTTGGGCAACCGATTCGAGGCGATCGAGGACATGTACGCCGCGGCGAACAAGATCCTCGGCAACATCGTGAAGGTGACCCCGTCATCGAAGGTGGTCGGTGACCTCGCGCTCGCCCTGGTCGGACGCAACGCCGACCCGGCCGACTTCGAGGAACACCCCGAGAAGTACGACATCCCCGACTCCGTGATCGGCTTCCTCAACGGTGATCTCGGTGACCCGCCCGGCGGGTGGCCCGAGCCGTTCCGGACCAAGGCCCTGGCCGGACGGACCGCCAAGCCGGTGGTCAGTGAGTTGACCGACGACGAGGCAGCTGACCTGGCGTCCAACCCGCGCCGGACGCTGAACCGCCTACTGTTCCCCGGTCCGCTGCGCGATTACGAGGAGTCCTTCGAGGCGTACTCGGGGCTGACCGCCATGCCCACCAAGGAGTTCCTGCACGGAGTGAAGCAGGGCGAAGAGGTCGAGGTGGCGATCGAGCGGGGCAAGTCGCTGCTGCTCGGCATCTCGGCGATCGGCGAGCCCGACGACCGAGGCATGCGCCAGGTCATCTGCACGGTCAACGGCCAGATGCGGGTGATCTCGGTCCGCGATGAGTCGGTCACCTCGACAGTGGCGACCGCCGAGCAGGCCAATCCGAAGATCCCCGGACAGGTGCCAGCTCCGTTCGCCGGGGTGGTCACCTTGATCGTCGAAGTCGGCGATCAGGTCACCGCCGGCCAACAGGTGGCCACCATCGAAGCAATGAAGATGGAGGCGGCGATCACCAGCCCGGTCACCGGCACGGTGAAGCGGCTGGCCATCGGTCACGCGCAGGCCGTCGAAGGCGGCGACCTGCTGCTCGAGATCGGCTAGCGGTCAGCCCTCGCGGCGCATCCGGAGGCCGTCGCGGATCCCCAGGTAGATCGAAATGGCCCCGCCGGCCACCAGCAGCCAGTCCAGCAGCTGGCCGCCTTGGGTGATCACCAGAAAGCCGCCGCCGAACAGCGCGAGCACGCCGAGAACGAGGTACGAGATGACTTGGGTGCGCGGTTCCACGTGCCGAAGACTACGCCAGAGGCCGTCCTGGTCCCAGCGAGAGACCGCGCTCGGCTACGGAGTGACCCAGATCTGCACCCGGCCGGAGTCCTCGGCTCCCCACGGCTCGGCATCACGGGTCTCGGCAAGGCGGTAGCCCAGCCGCCGGGGAATCGCCGCACTGGCCAGGTTGGCTTCGTCGGTATGCACTTCGACGCGGACGATTCCCGGCAGGGCGAGCGCCGCCTCGGTCAGTGCGCGGGCTCCGGCGGTGGCGAGACCGCGTCCGCCATGCTCGGCGTCCAGCCAGTAGCCGATCTCCAGGGACCCCGGCCCCACTCGGGCGTGCAGGCTGAAGGTGCCGATGATCGGACCGTCGGCCTGTTCCCGCATGGCCCAGGCGAGCAGCGAACCGTCCTGCCAGCCCTGCTCTGCCTGATCGCAGCGTTCCTGCTGGTGCTCCAGCGACGTGCCCTCGATCGTGCCCCAGCGAATGTGCCGGCCGATGTGTGCCTGATTCGCCCTGGTCGCCGACGCCATGGCCGGGCCGTCCTGGGAGCGCACCCGGTAGAGCTGCACTGTGCCCAGGTCGATCAATTCGGGCGGACGGACCCCGCCTAACGCTGCGTCGTCCGAGGCTCCCGACTCAGCCGACATCTTCTTGGGTGATGGTCGGCTCATCGGCGGCCGGGGCCACGATGGGATCGGCAGTCACCGGAAGCGCCGGGGCCAGGATCGGAGCCGACAGATCGACGGTCCGCACGGTCCGGGCCGGCAGCGGCTTGGAGACATAGGTCGGACGAGTGATCGGGATCGGCTCCCACAGCGATCCCACCGGAGTGATCGGCCCGGTGAGCTCAACGGCGTGGGCGTGGGTGGCGATGTCAGCGGGGCTGAGCGAGATGGCGATGGTGTCCTCGGACGGGCATTCCCTGATCGCCGCGGCCCGGCGCGCAAGATCGGCCCGCATGGCCCGGACGCTGAACCGGGCGACCACCAAGAAGGCTGCCACCAGCCCAGCCGGGATCAGCGTCGTCCACCACAGCAGGATCTGAAGCAGCACCAAGGTGGCCACCACCAACTGTCCCAGCAGCAGCACCAGCAACACCCGGCGACGACGCAGCGCTGCCCGGGCGTCCACCTGTGCCAGCTCGCGAAGCTGGGCACGACGGGTGAGCGGTGTGGATACCTCGGCCATGCCAGGGTCGGCCTCAGCCAGCGAGGCACCCGGCGTCACGATGGTGACCGCGTCGCTGAACGGAGCCTCCGACTCGCCCGACTCGACATCGTCGCCGCGCTGACGCAAGAAATACGGGACCAGAAAAACCAGCCAGATCGCCGCAATGGCGCCGAAGATCAGACCGGTGAGACCCATGGGGCAACGGTATGTGTCCGGCTCGGTGATCCCAGCCACCAGCGGCGGAGTGTCGGTGAATCAACTCCAGGAAGACAAGCCATGGCGCTGCTCATAGCGGGCCAGCAGACCACCGGGGATCTCTTCGGGGGTGGCCACGAAGACCTCATGGTCACGCCAGTCACCGTCGACGTGCATGTAGCGCTCCCGGCGTCCCTCGTAGCGCAGCCCGAGTTTGCGAACAACGGCCAGGCTGTTGGTGTTCTCCGGACGGATGGCGATCTCGATCCGATGCAGTCCGAGGACGTCGAAGCAGTAGTCGATCGCCATGGCCGTGGCGGTGGGGACGATGCCGCGCCCGGCCCACTGCGGATCGATCCAGTAGCCCACATGCGCCCAGCTGGCCGACCCATAGGTGATCCCGGAGACGGTGAGCTGGCCGGCGAACACCGGGCGGCGCGCCTCCGGCGGCTGATACTCGATCGCCCAGGGCAGCAGCAGTCCGCGTCGAGCCCGTTCGCTGAACGAACTGACCAGCTGACTGAAGGTCAACGCCGGCTCCTGCGAGTCCCGCGGACGAGTGGAGTCCCAGGGCCGGAACCACTGCGGTGAGCGGTCTCGGATCTGCGCCCAGGCAGCCTCGTCGCGCCGGCGCAGTGGCCGCAAAGTGATCTCCCGATGCGTCAGGCGCACCGGCCAGGTGGCTCTCCCCACGCAGCGCAGACTAGCTCAGCAACCAGCAATCCACGTCGGACTGTGCGGCGATCGGTGCCGATGCCGGACCCACCAGGATCGCCGCGTTGGCCGCAGCCAGCTCGATGGCACCTTGCTCACCGGAAGCCGGCAGCGGGCGAACCAGCTCGCCGGTGTAGTCGGCCAGGAGGATCGTGGCGCGTTGCGGGTCTGCCGCCACGTCGGCAGCCAGCCTCGCCGACACCTGTTCGGGTTCGGACGGGGAACGTCCCGCCAACTGCTCGACCAGCGGCCGGGCGAACAGCTGATAGCCGAGGAAGCCGGCCACCGGATCGCCCGGCAGCACCAGTGTCGGCACCTGCTCAGCTCCGGCCAGGCCGAACGCGAAGGCATTCCCGAAGCCGTCCACCCGGCAGACTTCGAAGCGGCCCAGCTCGGCCAGCGCGTCCCGCACAGCCGGCCCGATCTCGGAGTTCACCAGCACCAAGTCGGCACGGACCAGCTGCTCGCCCAGGCTGGTCGCGATCTGGTCGGAGCTGGTCGGCAGGATTCCGGCCGGATAGGTGTGCGCACCGTCGGCGCGGGCCGCGGCAGCGATCATCACAGTGGACGCGTCGTAGCGTTGGTCGATGCGGGTCAGCGGCAACCCCGGCTCCACCAGGCTGTCCCCGATCGACACCACGACCACTCGTGGCTTGGGTCGGGCCAGCACCTTGTCGTGGCCCACTTCGGCGATCAGGCCGAGGGCCCGAGGGCTGAGCTCAGTGCCATTGTCGAGAATTCGATCACCGTCGAGAATCCGGGAACCGGCCAACACCAGATTCTGCTGAACTCGCGCCTCGCCGGTGACCCGGATCGTCTCTCCGACCACGGTGGCGATGTCGTCGCGGATCACGGCGTCCACCCCGTGCGGAATCGGCGCGCCGACGGCAACCTTCACCGCAGCGCCCGGGGGCAGCGGCTCACCGGGGAACTCGCCGACGCCGATCTCGTCCAGCACCGGCAGCGCCACCGGATGATCAGGGCTGGCGCCCACGATGTTGGCCGCACGGACTCCCCATCCGGAGGCGGCGGCAAAGCTACGAATCGGCAGGTCCAGATCGGCCGACAGGGACTCACACAAGTTCAGTCCAGCCGCGTCCATCAGACCGATTCCGAATGGACGCAGCGGCACCACCTCACCGAGGAGATAGTCGCGGTAATCCGCGATCGAGCGCTCGGCAACGGCGGCGATCCGGGCGGAGTCGTGAACAGAGGCGGCGGCCTCCGGCTCCGGATTGCGCTTGGGGCGGGCAAACAAAGGCATGCGTTTACCATAGGTCAATGCAGGTTCCCGGGACGGAAGGCCAGCCGCGCGCGGGTGTCGACCCGGCGAAGAATCTCCTGCGTGCCGAATTGGCGGCAGCCCGAGCTGACCACGCCGAGACGTCCGCCGCGAGCCAGGCGCGGACGACTCGGGCGCTGAACGCGTGCGCCGGGGCCGCAGTGGTGGCGTGCTATCTGTCCCGTCCGGAAGAGCCCGATACCACCGCCTTGCTGCACCAACTGGTGGCCGACGGTGTCGGGGTCCTGGTGCCGGTGCTGCGGCGCGATCCGGACTGGGCCTGGTTCACCGGCTTCGACGAGCTGGTCGCCGGCCCCCACGGGATTCGGCAACCGCCCGGGCCGGGGCTGGGCGGCTCCGCGCTGGGCCTGGCCGACTGGATCTGGCTGCCCGGAATGGCCGGAACCGCCGATGGGCGCCGGCTCGGTACCGGCGGAGGCTGGTACGACCGGGCGTTGGGCCAGGCCCGGCCCGACGCCGTCCGCGGTCTGCTGTTGTTCGACCGCGAAGTACGGGCCGAGGTGCCCACCCAGAGCTGGGATCTTCCGGTGGACCTGCTGGTCACCGAGTGCCGGACGATCCGGGTCGGTGCGGAATAGCGGACGCCGATTCGAGCGTTGGAACCGGCGACGGTAGAATCCGAATGAAACCGCAACTTCCCAGGAAGAACGCATGCCCACGTATCAGTACCGCTGCACCTCGTGCAATGAGGAACTGGAAGTCGTCCAGAAGTTCACCGACGACCCGCTCACGGTCTGCCCACAGTGCGACGGCAACCTGCGCAAGGTGTTCAACGCCGTCGGCGTCGTCTTCAAGGGTTCGGGTTTCTACGCCACCGACAACCGCTCCAAGGGCAAGCTGAACGCCGCCAAGCCGGCCGAGCCCAAGCCCGTCGACAGCAAGCCGGCCGCAAGCACGCCGTCCACAGGGTCGACCACCGCAGCCTGAGGCTGTGGACGACTGAACAACTCCGTCCGCCGATGCCCACTGTGAGGGCATGAAGCAGTCCCGTGTCGTCACTCCCCTGCTGCGCGCCTTTCGCTGGCATCGACGCTGGTTCGCCGCCATCCTCGCGGCGATCGCCGTGCTCGCCGGCCTGAACGCCATCAACGCCCAGGAAACCAACCGCCGCGAGGTCGTGGTGGCCGCCCGCTCGATCACCGGGGGCGCCACCGTGGTCGCGGCCGACCTGCGATTGGCGCAGTTGCCGCCCGATGCGGTGCCCGAGGGTGCGCTCACCGATCCGGCACTGCTGCTGGGAAAGACCACCAAGGCAGCACTGCCCGGTCGTCGGGTGATCGTGGAATCCGATCTGCTCGGCGGCGAAGGCGGGCTCGGGGCAGGCCGACTGGCGCTTCCGGTTCAGTTCGAGCACAGCCAGGCGGTGGCCCTGCTCAGCACCGGGGTCCGGATCGACGTTCTCGGACCGCAGGCCGGCAGCGGCGGCTACCAGGTGGTGGCTGCCGATGTGCGAGTGATCACCGTGGTGGCCGATGCGGCGGCGTCCGGGCCGTTCGGAGGCGCCGAGGCCGGACCGGTTCTGCTCGAGGTCGACGCCACGCAGGCATCCGCGATTCTGGCGGCGACCTCGCTCGGAGGGGTCAGCTTCGCGCTGCGCTGAGGCTCAGGAGCCGTGGTGCGGCGGCACCTCGCGCAGCAACCGCAGCTCGTCGGCGTTGTAGGTGGTCCGGGTGGACGGGGCCCTGGTCTCTAGGGTGGTCAGTCCGAGCAGCGCCCGGGTTCGGCCCAACGCCGCGGCGAACTGGGCGGCGCCACAACCCGAACGCAGCGCCGCGGGAACCGGGTGCGGCCAGACCTGCTCGGCGGCCACCAGCGAGCGGGCGTGATCACCGATCCGATCGGCCGTCCATCCGGCCTGGCTCAAGGCCTCAACCAGCGCCTCCGGATCGGGACGACCCGACTCATCCACGGCCAGCTCGACTCCGACCAGGGCAAAGCCCAC
This sequence comes from Actinomycetes bacterium, assembly GCA_023425145.1. Classification (GTDB taxonomy): domain Bacteria; phylum Actinomycetota; class Actinomycetes; order Propionibacteriales; family Propionibacteriaceae; genus Propionicimonas. The sequence continues at coordinate 51,811 of JAFADF010000009.1, forward strand.
TGCGGCCTGCCAGCGTGAGCTCATCGGAACTGCCGTGGCTCTCCGGCGTCTTCGAGGACGACCTCGCCCACCACAGCCGCCGGGGCGTCGAAGTGCCACTCCCCCTTCACAATCAGCGAGGTGGCTTCGCGCAGCGAGGGCACCACGGGCACCAGTCGCTCGAAGTCGTCGACCAGCTTGTAATGACCGTCCAGCGAGATCCCCGGAATCGGCGCCTGAGCCACCAGCCGTCCGTTCGCGGCCAACTCGAACAGGTCTGAGCGGAGCAGCATCAGCTCATTGGTGGTCTTCACCGGCAGGAACCGCTCTCGGCCAACCACGATTGCGGTCGAGCCGGGGAAGACCTCGATGGCAGCGCCCATCGCGCTCTCCAGCTGGTAGACCTTCGGCGACGTCGGATCTGCCGGATCGACGGTCTTGTCGTTGCGGATCAGCGGCAGCCCGAGCACTCCGCGCCGCTGCTCGAGCAGGTCGCGCAGCGCGACCAACTCCACCCACAGATTGTTGGTGTGGAAGTAGGGATGGCGGAACTCGTCGGTGAAGTAGTCCATCTCCTCGGGTGCGGTCTGGGCGGTGTCGCGCAGGATCAGTTGCTCGTCGGCGATCCGGACGGCCAGATGCCCACCCTTGCGGTCGTTGACAGTGCGCGGACAGAGCTCTGCGGCGTACGGGGCGCCGCTGGCCGCGAACCAGCCGGCCAACTTGGCATCCGGGGCAGCGCCCAGGTTGTCCCCGTTGGCGATGGACGCATAGCGGAAACCGGCTGCGATCAGCGCATCCAACAGGCCGCTGCCCCACAGCGCCGGATAGATATCGCCATGACCGGGCGGACACCACTCAAGACTGGGATCCTCGGCCCACTGGACAGGGCTCAGATCGTCGGTACGGATCTTGGGCTCGGCGTTCTGCAGGAAGTCCAGCGGCAAGCCATCCACCGCCAGATCCGGATAACCGGCCAGATGAGCCAGGGTGTCGTCCCGGGTCCGGAAGCTGTTCATGAACACCAAGGGCAGCCGGGCACCATGGGTCCGGCGGGCGCTGCGGACCTGCTCGATGATCAGGTCGAGGAAGTTCTTGCCGTCCCGGACCGGCAGCAAGGTCTTCGCCTGGTCCAGCCCCATCGAGGTGCCCAGACCGCCATTGAGCTTGATGATGACGGTCTTGCCCAGGGCGTCCGCCGCTTCGGTGTCACTGAGTTCGATCTCGGCCAACCGGGCCACGTCGGTCAGTGGGCGGATGCTGGCCTCCGGGATCACCCCGGTCACCCCGTCGGCGCATTGGCGCCAGTAGTGGGCGAAGTTGTCGATGGCCAGCTGGCTGATACCCGCGGTCACCATCTTGTCCAAGCAGTCTTGGAGGGCGTCTGCGCTCATGCCAGGAATGCTAGCCAAGGCGGGGATGCGCGGGTTCACCGGCAGCCGGAACAAGACCACAGGCCCCCGGCGAGAACGCCGAGGGCCTGGTCAGAAAACAAAGTGAGAGTGACGCACTTCGAAGGGCATTAAGCCGTCTACCCACCCCCAGGAGACAACATCGCGTGCGTCACTCTCGTTACCGACCTTAGCGGAAGCTAGGGAGAAATGAAAACACGGAGGGCCACATTGAGGGCAAGCTCACAGTTTACGGCCAGGTTCGGTGGGCGCCCTACCGCTCCGGCGACCGACCCGGCTGAGGCGCTAGGCTTGCTCAGCCTCCTCAGCGAGGCCTGGCCCCATAGCTCAGGGGATAGAGCAGAGGTTTCCTAAACCTTGTGTCGCAAGTTCGAATCTTGCTGGGGTCGCCATCTGTCCTGAGCGTGAGATATGCTTCTGACAAGCACAAACGCGGAGCCTCAGAAGCCCTCTGAAGTGATCACCAGACAACACAAGTGGTCGCTCGTGGCGGGAGATATCGCACGTATATCGCACGACGTGCGATCTGCCGGGGCTCCCGGACGCTCGGGAGGTTGCCATGGGCAGGCGAGGCTTCGGCTACGTGAGGCGGCTGCCGTCGAAGCGGTACCAGGCCAGCTATGCGGGACCGGATCTCCAGCGGCACGTGGCGCCGACGACCTTCACGACCAAGGCGGACGCCGAGTCCTGGCTCGGCGCGGAGCGGAAGGTCGTCGAGTCGGGCAGCTGGCGTCCGCCCGCCGTCCGGGAGGCCGAGATCCGGCGCGCCGTCCAGACCGAAACGCTCAGCGAGTACTCCGCCCGTTGGATCGTCCAGCGGCGGGTGAAGGGCGAGCCGCTGCGTCCGAACACCGTGATCGACTATCAGCGCGCCTTGAGGCTGTACATCACACCTCACCTGGGCGAGCGGCCGATCACCGAGATCACCCGCTCCGACATCCGCGACTGGCACGCGAACCTGCTGCGCAGCGTGAAGGACCGTCCGAAGGCGAAGGCGTACGCCGTGCTGCGGACGATCATGAACGCCGCGGTCGAGGACGAGCTGATCGACGTGAACCCGGTGAGCATTCGCGGAGCAGGCGTCGCCCGCCGCAAGCACGGCATCGAGCCGGCCACACTCGAGGAACTGGACGCCATCGTCGCGGAGATGCCGAAGCGGCTACGACTCATGGTGCTGCTCGCCACCTGGTGCGCCCTGCGCTACGGCGAACTGGCTGAACTGCGCCGCCGCGACATCGACCTGACCAACGACGTGATCAAGGTGCGGCGAGCCGTCACTTTCACCCCGAACGCAACCACGGTCGGGCCGCCGAAGACCGACGCCGGCATCCGTGATGTCGCCGTGCCACCGCACCTACACCGGGCGCTCCGCGACCACCTCAAGGAGCACACCAAGCCCGGACGCGACAGCCTGCTGTTCCCCGCCGACTCCGGCGGCCACCTCCACGAGTCCGTTGTCTACCGGCACTGGAACAAGGCCAGGAAGGCAGCCGGACGCCCCGACCTACGCTTTCACGACCTCCGCCACACCGGAGCGACCCTCGCCGCCCAGGCCGGCGCCACCACGGCCGAGCTTCAAGCCCGCCTCGGCCACACGACGGCGGACGCCGCGATGATCTACCAGCACGCCGCCAAGGGGCGCGATCGGCAGCTTGCCAAGCAACTGTCCAAGCTCGTGGGGGGGTAGCGCAGAACGTCACTTTCATGCCGAATGCAGGATGTTCTCGTGCCGTCGCCGTTGCCACTCGTTGCGCCCAGGGCCGACTGGTCGGCACGACACCTGAAGCTCGGGGCAGGGGTGGTCGCCGGCGAGCCTGCCGCGTGTTGGTTGTCAGTCGTTTGGGCTGCGGCCCTTGAGGATTCTGGTTGCCTCGACTCCGAGCACGGGATCCGTCTGGAGGCGCTCCAGGAGATCCTGGACGCGTTTGCGGCCGATCCGGCGGATGGGTCGGAGGAAATAGATGCGCGAGTCTCCGCGGTCATTCATGTTGACGAAGCTGATCAGGTCATCGAGTTGGGCGCCGCCGGCGCACCCGGACATGGCGATCGCCGCAGCCTCTTCCTCGGCAGGGTTGCGGGGGTTCAGCCAGATGGCCTTGAGCCGATCCCAGTAGACCACTGCCGCTTTCACGTGCAGCGCCTGACCGATGCGGTTCGTGGTCAGGTCCGGATAGCCACCACGCTCAAGATGAGCGACCAAGATCGGCAGTGCCTCCAAATAGGGCCCTTCGCGCGGATCGAGACGCCAGACCGACTTGAACCCGGCAGCACGGAGCTCGGTGTCCATGGGCTCCCCGTCATTCAGGTGTTCCATCGCACGCCGGGCCTCCGCAGCCGCCCGGACACGCTGCGCCTCCACTTCGACAAGAAATCGCTGCGTGTGCGTCGAATCTGCTCCCACCTCGTTGAGCGTACCGGCCGAAGACTTGTTGCTGTCGCCAGCGGAGTCGATGCACGCCAAGCGCCTTGTGTCACGAGGGGGAACTTCTTGACAGACCCTGCCTCGAGGTGGAAGCTTGACGGTTGCCCTCCGCGGCGACGATCGTCGGGAAGGGCATGGCCAGTGAGGCGTCGGAAGAGAGCTCAGGAAAACCGGTGGTTCCCCGGAAACCCTGACCGGGCACGATTCGTGCCTGGGTGGAACCTCGAACACGAGCAAGCGCTGAACCTGGAGGATTCCGGCGTGGTGGGGCTCTTCCTGCTTCGCGTATCGGCCCCGGACACCTTGACCCTGGGCTTCAGCTTGGACTCTGGCGGCAGCCGATTCCTTGAGTTCCCGGGGCTGACCGACATCCAGATCGACGGGCCGCTCATCCCAGAAGAGGAAGGAACCGGCTGGGACGTCCTGGACAACATGATGCTCGAATGCTCCGCACCGAGAGAAGACGACCGCGTGGTCTATATCGTGATGCTCGCCAACGCCCTTCTGGTCTTCGCAAGCTTCGCCGGTGCCAACACCGACATCGCCGCCTGACCAGCACAACGCACACAAACCGCCGAACGGGGTACGGGATGTGCAACATGCAGGTCGACGTTCGGTCAGAGCCTGTGCAGGGCTCGCAGGACTTCCACGGCGTGGGTTCCCCAGTGGGTGTCCAGGTCGAACCTGACCTGCCAGACCGCGTCCCGCCACGAGATGCCCTGCCGCTCTGCCTCCAGAGAGCTCCGTAGATCGCGCCAGATGTCGGCCAAGTCATCGGCAACCGAACCCACCGTCACCCTCCGCGTGCCGCGGCCCCGAAGCACCTGGTTCGTCGAGTAGTACTCGAACTCCCCGATCCATTCCTGGACGCCGGCGAACACGCGGTGCCACTCCTCGTGTGAGATCTCGGGAACCTCGAACTCGTCCGTAGCGGGCTCGACCTCCGGCAGCCGCCACCCCGCCGCGAGGACCTCGGCCACCGCGACTCGAACCCGGTTCACCGATGGCCGCTCATTCACCGACGGCTCAGCGACCGACTCGATCAACCCGCACAACACCCCGGCGGCGTCGAGGAAAGCTCTGTACTCCCCAGGCGGCTCGATCACACAAGCATTCTGGACCGCGAGGCCCATGCACGCACATGCCGCGTGTTTGGCGTTCGTGTCTCGGCAGAGAAGGATGGTCTCGTGATAGTCGCCCGTTGCGTGAGTTGGGGCTGTCGAGCGGTTGCGGCGGCCTGGCTGGGCGCGATGTCCGTGATCTTCGCCAGCCAGGCCATCGAGCAGGGAAACGGGTCGATGGCGAGCGCTCTCCTCATGGCTGGAGGCGCTGTTTCGGCGCTGTTGGCGGTGCGCGCAGCCAGGGCGGGCGTGTTTCTGACCGAGACCGCGGTCGTGTGCCGGCAGCTGTTCGCTACGAGGACGATCCCGCTCCGCGACGTTCGCACTGTGCAAATGGTCGAGTTCTCGGGCTTCTTCATCGCTGGCTTCCTGCGGTCCGTGGCAGTGCTTCGCCATGACGGTGTACGGCACCGGGTTGCGCTGGCGTCCGGCCGACCGGACAGGATCCGGCGCAGCGTACGGGAGTTCAAGTCCGCTATGCCCAGGACGGACGCGTCGGGCACCACCAGTCGCTAACGCCCTCAACCGAGTCCCTCGGGTTGGGTTGCTCACACCTCTGGGGCCTCGCACCGGGGCCTCGCCTAGACTCCAGATCTGTGAGCCACTCCGACGCCGTTCTTGATCGTTCCCGGGACGACCTCGCGGCGGGTGACTGGCGCTTGGCCTGTCATCGACTGCGCGGGCATCTCGTCGACATGCCAGGGTGCGAAGCGGTCAGGGCTGAGTTGGTGTCCATCTACCGCGCTGCCGGCTACCCGCAGGAGGCTGGCCGATGGGGATTCCCCCTGCGCGATGTTGCCACCTCAACTGAGCTGGTGGCCTTCGAGGCGGGATGCTCAGCTCGGCTCACCTCCGACTGGACCGCCACCATGATGCGGCGGGCAACTCGGTGGCCAACCGAGCTCGCGCCATCCACCTCCGTTGCCAGGGTGCGCCTCGATGAGCTTGATGCCCGTGCGGCCAACGAACGGCTTACTTGGCAAGTAGCCGTCTCCCCGGCATGGCGCCGTTGGATCCAGTCGCTCGCGGCTGCCCTCCGCGGTCCAACCTGACGCTGCAACAACGCACTGTTCTGCCGCACCTGGCACGGGCCAATCTTCCGAGGGACGACGGCTGACTCAGCGGCGTCGGACGGGCCAAGCCCAGACGATCAAGTCCACAATCACAAGCCCGAGACTGACCAAGAACAGCGTCTGGAACAGGTCCGCCGCGGCTGGGGCGATGGCCCAGGCAGCGCCGAAGGCGAGCATCGCTGCAAAGGCAAGTAGTCCGAGCCCACTCATCCTGGCGCCGCCCGGACCCAATCCGGTGTCGCCAAACAGCCAACCCACGACCGAGTCGAGGGTGCGATCCTTCCAGCTCGGCTGCTGGTCGCCGGACGGCGGCTTGAGCGAGTCAGTCACGGTTCAAGTATCTCCGATGCTGTATCTCCGAGTCCGCATCGCTGAGGTACATCCGGAATTGAGTTCCTACGGAATTTCAAGCTGCTCGGGGCGGTTTAGGCTTGGTTTCGGCAGGCCGGGATGTTGGAGCGCTTGGCGACTTCTGAAGCTCCCGGTCTGCCTTGTGGTTGGTGGCCCGGTAGTAGCGGGCCTTGGCCTTCTTCTTCGGTACCTGGTGGTGTTCGGCGACGATCTTCTTGCCTTCGGCCATGGTCAGCGGTGTGCCGTCGAGATCGCGGATCTGGTACGGCTGCCCGTGGCGCCAGCAGGTCGCGATGCGGGTGAGCAGGATGGTCGCGATGTGGCACACGGCCGAGTCGTGGTGCCGGTCGGCGGCCATCAGCCGCTGGTACTTGGCGGCGAGCTGGGGGTCGAACTTGCGTGCCTGCTCGGCGGCCACCCAAGCGGCCTGGCGCAACAGCGGGTCGCCGGCTTTGGTGAGGCCGCCGGGATGGTCAGCGGTTCCGGACTGGTTCACCTTGGGTACCAGCCCGGCGTAGGAACGGATCGTGGCCAGGCTGGTGAACCGGTGCGGGTCGCCGAGGCGGCCGGCGATGATCCCGGCGATCACCGGGCCGACACCAGGGGCGCAGCGGATGATGCCGGCCGGGTCGGCCTCGGCGTACAGGTTCGCGATCCGCGCATCCAGGTCGGCCATCTGTGCGGTCAGTACCTGGGCCTGCTCGGCCTCGACAGCGATATCGGCGGCGAGCTCGGCGAAGTCCATGCCGTCGCCGTCCCACAGCTGCAGGGTCTGATGGGCGGCCGCGATCAGCTCGGCGGCCTTCCCCTCACGCCAATGGCCGTGGGAGTAGCGGCGCAGGAACCGGCCTAAACGGGCTTGTCCGAGCCGGATCACCAGGTTGGGGTCGGCGTAGCGGGCCAGGAAATGCAGGGTGGCGTGGCCATAGTCGGTGCCGAGGGCGTCGTACCAGGCCGGGCCGAGGAGTTCGAGCTGGGCATCGAGGCGGTGGAAGATCGCCGCCCGCCGTTTCGCGAGCGAGGAGCGTTGCTTCACGATCCGCCGCAACGGGTCCGCCGGCCCGTCACCGCGGTACTCCCTCAACCCTTCCGGGTGCAGCAACGGCAACCGGGCCAGGATCGCCGAGTCGAGCCGGTCGTTCTTGGTGTGCTTGGCGAAGTAGGCCCGGAGGTCAGCCGACTGGGTGGTGGGCACCAGCACGACCCGGGCACCCCGGCGGCGGAACCAGGCCGCGACCACGATCCACACATTCCGGGTCGGCCCCAAAACCACGGTCAACTCTTGGGGCGGACAGTCGATGTCGTGCCACAGCCTCTCCAGGTCAGCGGGCCGGGTGAACAAGCTCCGACCTCGCCAGACCAGCACGCCATCCGGGCCCGCCAGCGACGCCACGTGCGCTGCTCGGCAAGCCAGATCGATCCCCAACGTCATCGGCATAACAGGCTCCGGTTCCTCGAGTCGCGACAGGGCTGCTTCGACCCGGGACCGGCACGCCCAGACATTGGCAAGTAGGAATCCGACCGGCTCCAAGTTCCTGAACAGGGACACCGCTCCCCATCGAAGCGCCCCGGTGGCGACCGCTCAATAGAAAGAGATCACACCGTGTCCCAGCCGCAAGATCAGACCGCTCACCGAGGCACCAATCAACCTAAATGCCGCGGTCCGCTTGAGTTGTTGTCGCACGCTTCGAACGAGGCAGGCCATGCGAAACTTGCTGGGTGGCGCAGCGCAGAACAGAAGACCGCGCGGCGTTGGGCCCGGCTTCCATGGCGATGGCGACACTGGGCCTTTGGATCCTGGACCTCGCCACCAAACGTCGACATGAAACGCGGACTTCGCTGAGCGAGTGGCGGGGCATCAATCGAGAGTCCCCGTCGGGACTGTGCCTGATGGCCGCCATCACATGGTTCGTCGCCATGGCGGTGCCCGCAGCCGCGATCGTCTTTGCCTTCGCCTGGCTGGAGGCCGGCGGGGTCGATCTTCGCTGGTGGGGATGGCTGCCAGCGATGTTCCTTAGTGCAGCGGTGGCCGGGTTCGCGGTCAATGGGCTGCGCGAGCTCCTGAGTGATGACGCGACACCCACCCTCGCTGCCGACGTGCTGATCGGGATGCTCGTCCTTGCCTCGACCATCACGATCTTCGGCCTACAGCAGATGTCCCTGGGTTGAGCACGGATCGCGCGCATCTGCTGCTCTCCGATGTTCGCTAGAGCCGGCGGTAGACGCCCGGCCCCAGTCGTTCAAGGTCGTTGTAGGTGACCGCATGATTCCCTGGAGAGTTCGCGCACATTCGACTGATCACATGAGTACGAATGGTCGACTCTGCATAGCTAGAGCCGCGCCGGCGAAGTTCACGGGCGATTGCCTCGACAGTGAACGTGCCGTCCGAGCGTGCGACCGCCGGAATCGCTTCGAGGATCTCGTCCCGAGCTGTCATACGCTCAGGATGGTCGCCCTGATCCCCCCAATCAAGAGCACCCTGAGGGGTACGCAAGTCACGCTGATGCCGCGGCGGGACAGGGCTGGTCAGAAGTCGTCCTCGGCCAAGCCGAGTTCTGACCACTTGACGCGGGCCTCGTCGGGCGTAAGCCAACTGAACTCGTACACCTCGGCCCCGCCACTGTCTGGGTAGTGCTCGAAGTACCCCGCGTCGAGCTCGCGAACGGTGAGCCATTTGGGACCGTAGTCCTCGAAGGCGCGGTCCTTGCCTTTGTCAGTCCAGACGATGACGAACCAAGGCCACCACTGCCGAGCAGGGAACGACATCTCCAGCCGCACGCTGGCCAGGTAGCCCTTCAGCTCGCCATTGAGGCGGAGCTCGCCCAAACCGTGATCGTAGGCTGCCAAGTCGGGGTCCGGCAGATCGTAGTCCGGAGGCTCATCGTCGCCGAACCACCGCTGGAACCAACCCCGGAACCAATCGACCACAGCAGGAATCGTCGCACACGCTTCCGGAGACAGTGGGCAACCAGGACTCAGACCTGTGGCGCTGAACATCCGGTTCTAGCCGCACCCGGCGCGGTCGATCGTGCCGGGTGCGCTCGTCGAGTTCTCGGTTGGTCCAGCTTGCCGAGACCTGCTCGTTGGTGTGCTTGGTGGCCGCTGAGAGTTGTCATGACGGCTCTTTGCAGGACGCCTTGATAGCTAGCGCCGCATCGGGGTCGTACTGGACGCCCAGAGGTCTGAGAACAACCCTCGAGCGGCGAGAACGGGGTAGATGCGGGGCGGTTCGATCCGCAGGTCGTCCAGTGCTGGTCGGGCGGGTCAGGCAGGATGGGGAATGTGTCGACGCCAACAGGAAGCCCCAGCATGAGCAAGTGCGCTGTGCTGGGTGTCGAGCGCAGAGAAGGCGTCGAGGGCGATCACATCGTCCTGGATTGGCTGGTCGATGACGAGCCCTTCGGCGAGCTCGTCCGTGTTCACAATGGCTGGGCACAACGGGGGCCCTTCATGTCATTCCTGGAGCACGGGTCAGGCCAGGACTACCTGCTCGGTCGACTTGCGGATCTGGAGGCACTGTCAGCCGCCAGGAGGGCTTCGGTCTTGGTTTGTCCCGAGTGCCACGATCCGGCGTGCCTCCAGATCAGCGTTGGCGTGCGCCAGGCAGGAGACCGGGTTGTCTGGGATGACATCGCCCAGGACAATGGCCACTTCTCCAGAACAGACGACGTGTTCGCCCCGGGTTGGCAGATCGAGTTCTGCCGCGAGCAATACGACGATGTGTTGGGCAGGGTGCGCGACTACATCCGCACCCACCATCAGGGTCCGTGGCGCCGCTTGGATCTGAGCAACTGGTCGTGAGGGCCCGCCGCCATGACTCGCTTACGGCCGCCCGGACGGGCGGCCATCGTGTGGTCGAGCAGGCTCGATTTACTCGATCGACGAGCTGGCCACGGTGAACCGAATAGCCTGTGGCGGGTGGGGAGGCAACGTTCCGGCAGCCAACGTGGCGGGCGCATGCTGGGCACGAGCATGCTGCCCAACGGCGCCCCCGTAACCCGGTGGGGCTGGGCCGGTTGGTGGTTCTTCTGGGCGGGGCTGGCCATCGCAGGGGTCGAGACCGCCTTGATCGAGTGGGGGCCAGGGACGTGGCCCGTCTCGGGCATGCCCTGGATCGGGATCGGTCTGATGGGCGTCGGGGCGATCACCATGATCTTCGACATCACCTGGGTTGCACTCCATGACCGCTGGGTGGCCCATCGCACCGGCATCGACGCCGACTTGGTCACCGGGGTGCCCGCTTTGATGGCGGCTCGCCCCGACATCGGCTGGGAGGTGGCCGGGCAGGCGTCGGGCGGCTTTGTTGTTGACCTGTGGCTGGTCGAGGACCCGGCACGGACAGCCCAGGTGCGAGTCGTGGGTCGGCGCTGGCGCACGTTGCGGGAATTCTCGTTTCGCTTCGCCGGCTTCGAGAGTTCCTCCTCTTCACCGCTGTTCCAGGCCAACGCCGAAATGCTGTCCGAGTTCCTCAGCCAGGTGGTCACGATCCTGCGGGGCCCGACCATCATCGAGATCGAGCGGGCTGGCAGCGAGATCGTGCTCACCACCCTGCGGAGCGGACCGGACCCAGCCAACCCATGGATCGTGGAAACCGGCACCTACCGGCCATTCACCCGACTGCTCCGGAGAACCCGAGGCGAACAGATCCACCGCGAAACGTCCTCCTACGCAGCAGCCAGACCCTAGAAGACATTCTCAGCTGGCAGCAGCGCAAACGCGGGACCGATGCTCGAGATCAGCGGGACTTCAAACGATCCTGAATGGCCGATCCAGAACTCTTGAAATCGTGATCGCCCTTGTGCTCGCGCAGTGTCAGCGGTCAAGATGGACGGCACCGAGCCCGCCGACAACGCCGAGATGGTGCCCGGGAAGTCCTATGAAGTGTTCATCGTGCTGTGGTATCCGCATCACCACTCGCCCGGCGACCTCGACCCGGACCGCGTGCAGATCAGCGAGGGCCCGAAGTTGATCGCAGAAGGCACCCCCATTGCCGGCCAGCACGCTCTCGTTGTGACCCCGCCTAGCGTCGATGGCTTCCTCCAGCGCTACGCCGCAGATCAGGACGGCACGCTCCGCGCCTACGGCTACCCGGGGCAATGAGCGTCGCTCGGCCCGCCGATGAGCCCTGAAGCCGCCTCAGGACGACAGTGGCACTGAATCAGCACCACTGACTCCTATTCGCTCCACGGAGGTCATTCTCGCCAGGGCCCGAAGGATGGCCTCCGGGTGGGCGTCGCGACGTGCCGGAATCGTCCTGAACTGCCGCCGAGTTCGCGGTCAGGACCGCAGCTGCGTCTGCTGCCACAGACCGCGCCAGTACGCTCGGGTTGTGTCCGACAAGTCGATGCGTCAGGCGGCCCGAGCAGAAGTTGTGGCTTTCCACAGCGCCCAGCTGGCTGCTCTCGTCGCCAAGGTCGGGGAGGCGATCGACCGCCATCGGGCCGGCGAACTGGATCCCTTCGATGTCGATCACGTGTTGTACCACTACTCGCGCTCGGCGAAGGAGTTGTGGAAGTTCTGCAACCTGACACCGGTCGAGATCGCCGCAAAGATCATCCGGGCTGAACCGCCGACCGACTGGTGGGAACGTGGCTCGCCCAGGTCAGACTGAGTCGGACGACTCCCGCACCCTCGCACCATCGGGCCGCCGACTCCAGAGCCACCCGTCCGCCCCAGCCCGGCCCCCAGCCCGGCCCCTCTCCGACCTCCCAAGCCCCTCCCCGTCCCCCGGACTCCACAGCTCCCGCTCCGTACCGACACCGACCCAGACCCCATCCCCATCGAGATACACAATGTGCATTGCCGGTGGGGGACGTGACGGAGGGCGGGTTCAGGCTCCTTGGCGAGGTAGTCGTCGATGGCTTCGCGGGCGAGTTCAGATTCGCTGACTCCTGCGGCCTGGGCGGCTCGGTGAAGCCGGTCTTGGAGGCAGCGGGGCTGCCTGATCCGGCGGTGTCGGCGGTTCGCCGTCACCCAGCTGGACCTCCGTGGTCGACTCCTCCTCAACACCGAAGGGGCGCACTTCCCTACCCTCGACCCCTGTCGGCAGCCTGACCCGCTGCGAGCGGGGGAACGTGGGGAACGCGCCTTTGGCAAGCCCTGACGCCCGATCGTCTGCGGTCACGCCCCGCCCTTCTCAAGGCAGGGGAACGTTCTCGGTAACGCTGGCCTGTTCAGCTTCGCGCAGAAGTTGACCCTGGTCGCGTCCCGATCGCCTTCCGGTTTGGCCTAGGGAGGGTAGGAGGTTCCGCACCCGAGATGGGGCGATCTTCTCGACCGGTTCGGTGTCCGGAACGGACCGGTTGGACGGCTTAAGGAAGCGTCCACGGCTCGCGACCCGGGTCGACGGGTCGTGAAAGCTCCCGGGCCGGTTTGTCCGGATCGGGGTGCCGTTTTCGGCTTAGTGGGGTGAGAAGTCGGGAAGAACCCGGCCGGCGGGCGTCCTGATCGGCGCGGGACAGGGCTTAGGGAAGGCAGAGGAGGTGGTCGGTGGTGATGACGGTGAAGAAGCTGGCGGGCGGGCCGGTGTATGACTACCTGATCCGGCAGGTCGCGGTGCAGGATGCCCGGGTGCCGGCCGGCGGGCTGACCTCGTATTACACCGAGCGGGGCGAGGCTCCCGGAACATGGATCGGTGCCGGCCTGGACGGGTTGGGCATGAGCGCCGGCGAGATCGTCACCGAGGCCCAGATGAACCACCTGTTCGGCACCGGCGAGCACCCCAACGCCGACCAGCTGCGGACGGCCGCTGCCGCCGCGGGCCTGTCACCGGCCGAGGTCGAGGCCGCAGGCAGGTTGGGGGCGCCGTTCCGGAAACGCGAGCCGGTCCGCAACGAGTTCGCCGAGGAGTTGGCGGCCCGCTGCCGGGCGTGGAATGCGGCCGCGGGACGTCCCGTCCGTTCCCGGCTGCCGGAGGAGGTGAAGGCTGCGCTGCGGACCCAGGTGGGCCGGGAGTGCTTCCTGCGTGCCCACGGCCGGGAGCCGGTGGGCGAGACCGAACTGCTTGGTGAGATCGCCCGTTGGTCGAAGAAGTCGCCGGTGACGGTCGCCGGGTACGACCAGGTGTTCTCCCCACCGAAGTCGGTCTCGGCGTTGTGGGCGTTGGCGGACCCGCAGGTCGCCGCGCTGATCGAGCGCTGTCACCAGGCCGCCGTCCGTGCTGCCCTGTCGTATCAGGAGCGGGATGCGTTGTTCACCCGGACCGGGACCGACGGGGTCCGGCAGGTCGACACCCGAGGCATGATCGCCGCCGCGTTCGTGCACCGCGACTCCCGCGCCGGAGACCCGGACCTGCACACCCACGTCGCCGTCGCGAACAAGGTCCAGTCCCTTGACGGGCGCTGGCTGGCGATCGACGGCCGGATCTTCTACAAGTCGCACGTCGCCACCTCCGAAACCTACGACGCAATGCTGCGGGCGCACCTCACCGAAACCCTCGGCGTCCGCTGGGTCGCCCGCCCCTCCCGCAACGGCCGGCGTCCCGTGTGGGAGATCGACGGCATCGACCCCACCCTGTGCGCCCGGTGGTCGTCGCGGCGGGTCGACATCGAGGCAGAGGCCGCGAACCTGGCGACCAAGTTCCGCACCGCGCACGGACGCCCACCGACCGGGCTGGAGATGATCCACCTCGCCCAGCAGGCCAACCTCGCCACCCGAGACCCGAAACATGAACCCCGCACCCTCGCCGAACAACGCTCCACCTGGCGCGCCCAGGCCGACCAGCACCTCGGCCCGCAGGGTGTCGACCAGATGCTCCGGCAGGCACTCACGCCCCGCTCTCACCCGGCGGTGATCCTGAGCCCCGAATGGCTGGAGCAGCTCGCCGCATCGGTGACTGCCGAGGTCGAGGCCAGCCGGGCGACCTGGCAGGGCTGGCACGTCCGCGCCGAAACCCTGCGCCAACTCGCCGGCCTGGGCCTGGCACCGGAGCAGATCGAGCCGGTCGTCGACCACATCGTCGACCTGGTCCTGCACAACAACTCGTTCCAGCTCGACCCGGACGACCCGGTCACCGCGCCCGACCTGCTGCGCCGCCGCGACGGACACAGCGTGTACGAGCTGGCCGGGGCCACCACCTACAGCTCCGGACGCATCATCGCCGCCGAGAAGAACCTCCTCGCCACCGCGCAGCTCACCACCGGACGCACCATCGACCCCCAGCTCGTCGAGCTGGCCCTGCTCGAATCCGTCGCCAACGGCACCAGCCTCAACGACGGGCAGGCCCGGCTGGTCCGCGAACTCGCCACCTCGGGACGCCAACTCCAGCTCGCCATCGCACCGGCCGGCACCGGCAAGACCACCGCCCTCGAAGTCCTCGCCGACGCTTGGACCAGCGGCGGCGGCACCATCATCGGACTCGCGCCCTCCGCCGCCGCCGCGCACGTCCTCGCCGAACACCTCGACACCGCACCCTGTGACACCCTCGCCAAACTCCTCGACAGCCTCGACCACCCCGACCGGGCCCCCGACTGGACCCAGATGATCGGCCGCGACACGTTGGTGTTGATCGACGAGGCCGGGATGGCCGACACCCCCACCCTGGACCGGATCGTCACCCACATCACCGCGCTCGGTGGCAGCGTCCGGCTCATCGGGGACGACCACCAACTCACCGCCGTCGCCGCCGGCGGCATCCTCACCGACCTCGCCCACACACCCGGCACCGTTCGCCTCGAAGAAGTCCTCCGGTTCCGCGACCCCGCCGAAGCCGCCGCCAGCCTCGCCCTGCGCACTGGCAACCCGGCCGCGATCGCGTTCTACGCCGACAACAACCGGCTCCACCCCGCCGACGCCGCCAGCATCACCAGCCAGATCCTCGACTCCTGGACCCGTGACCGGCGCGCCGGTCTGGACGCGATCATGCTCGCGCCCACCCGCGACCTCGTCGCCCAACTCAACCACCACGCCCGCACCCTCCGCCTCAACGGGACATCGCCGGGTCGGGAGATCTCCCTGGCCGACGGCAACCGCGCCAGCGCCGGCGACGTGATCATCACGCGCCGCAACAACCGGGCACTCAGGACGCGGAACGGCAACTGGGTCACCAACGGCGACCGCTGGACCATCCAGCGCATCCACCCCGACGGCTCCCTCACCGCCACCGACCTGCACCACGCTCGCAGCGTCCGGCTACCCGCCGACTATGTGGAGGCCTGGACCGAACTCGGCTACGCCACCACGATTCACACCGCCCAAGGCGTCACCGCCGACACCAGCCACACCCTCATCACCGGGGGCGAGACCCGCCAACAGCTCTACACCGCCGCCAGCCGCGGCCGGCACGCCAACCACCTCCACATCACCGTCACCGGCGACGGGCTGCCCGACCCCGTCGACTACGACACCCTCACCACGCGGGCCGCCGAAGACGTCCTCGAGCACGTCCTTGCCCACGACGAGACCGCGCTGTCGGCCAGCAGCCAGCAGCGCCACGCCCATGACCCCGCCACCCAACTCGCCCCGGCGGTCGCGAAGTACCTCGACGGGCTCGGCGCAGCCTGCGAACACCACCTCGGCCCCGACAAAGTGAAGGCCCTCGACGAGCAGGCAGACCAGGTCGTGCTGTGGCTCACCAGCGAACCCGCCTGGCCGACCCTTCGCGCGCATCTCCTTCAGATCGCCGCCACCGGCACTGACCCGATCGCGGTGCTCCGCGACGCCGCCAACACCGACAGCCTCGATGGCGCCCACGACGCCGCAGCCGTCCTCGACTGGCGCATCGACCCCACACGACACCTCCCGGTCGGGCCACTCCCCTGGCTCCCCGGCATCCCCCACCAGCTCACCGACGACCCCACCTGGGGCCCCTACCTCAGTGCCCGCACCGACCAGGTCACCCAGTTGGCCGGCCAGCTCCGCCACCCCGACCCCGAACAGACCCCTGCCTGGCAGACCAGACTCAGACTCCCTGACCAGCTCGCCGCCGACCTCCGCACCTGGCGAACCGCCAACAACGTCCCCGATCACGACCTCCGACCCACCGGGCCACCCGCCACCACCACCGCCGGCACCCGCTGGCAACACCAGCTCGACCACCGACTCACCGACGCAGGCATGCCCGACATCACCCCCTGGTGGCCCCAACTCCAACACCTCGCCCGCCACCTCGCCGGCGACCCCGCGCTCCCCCTGCTCGCCGCCCACCTCGAAGACATCCAAGGACTCGGCGGAGACGCCGCCGCCATCCTCGACCTGGCCCTCCACGACGGCCCCGTCCATGTCCGCAGCATCGCCGCCACCCTCGAATGGCGAGTCCACCGGCACGACTACACCAGCGAACACATCGCCCCCACCCACGAGCACGCCACCCCACGCCGGCCACCACCACCAGTCCCAGGCATCGACCACCACCACGACCGAGGCATCCCCATCTGAAACCCGACACCAGAGGAGAACAACCATGAGCGTCCGTCATGTAGCCGCCCAGCCCGTCGAGTACCTCACGCTGCAGGAGGCCGCCGAGCGGTACCACGTCAGCGTGATGACCCTGCGTCGCCGCATCCGCTCCGGCGCCCTGCCTGCCGTCCACAGCGGCGCCCGGCTGATCCGGATCCCGGCGCCGGCGCTGGAGCAGCTCTTCACGCCCGTCCCGAACGCCACCTGGTGGGCCTCGTGACGTCGCAATCAACCCACCTTGGATTCTCGTACGTGATCACGTACGCTGATTACGGAGGTGGAGAGATGACTGCTGTGAGTGCGACCGCTGCCCGGGCGAACCTGTATCGCCTGATCGATCAGGTCAACGAGGAGTCCGAGCCGCTGACCATCACCGGTCAGCGGGGCAACGCCGTTCTGATCGGCGAGGACGACTGGCGCGCCATTCAGGAGACGCTGCTCCTGGCGAACGTCCCGGGCTTCACCGAGTCGATCCGGCAGGCACGCGCCGAGGGGCTCGATCAGGGCTCGGAGGAACTCGACTGGTGACCACCTGGCGGTTGGTGTTCTCAAAGGCGGCCCAGAAGGACGCCAGGAAGCTCGCCTCCTCCGGACTGAAGCCGAAGGCCCAGGAACTCCTGGCCATCATCGGCGAAGACCCGTTCGCGAATCCGCCTCGCTACGAGAAGCTGGTCGGCGACCTGGCCGGGTGCTACTCCCGGCGGATCAACATCCAGCACCGCCTCGTCTACGAGGTGCTCGCCGAGGAACACACCGTCCACGTCCTGCGCATGTGGACCCACTACGAGTGAGCCCGGGACAAGGTCCGTGGCAGGATGGCCATGGGGCGCCGTCGGCCCTCGGATCGAGCCGATTCGTGGCCCGCGAGGGGTGCTCAACTTTTCGAAATTCACTATGGCACGGCCATCGCACGACCCCTGTTGGGCGTGCTATATGTGCTAGTCACGGCCCTAATGGAACGCGATTCCTAAACCTTGTGTCGCAAGTTCGAATCTTGCTGGGGTCGCCAGCTGAGCCCGTCCGCTTCGCCCGGCAAGACCGGCGAACCGACGGCGGCGCAGCTCAGACCTGCCGGACCGCGCCTACCGTTTCGGAACCCGACGGCGAGCACCGCGAGCCCCAGAACTGTGTAGGAGCTGCCGACGAGGATCCGTCCAGCGACGCGCAGGCTTGGCGGGCCTTCGGGCCAGAAGCCGGCCGGGTAGACCGTCCAGATCAGCCCCTACCAGACTCCGTCCACTGGCCAGGCGAACATGAACAGTCCATAGGCCGCCAGCACACTGATCAGACCGGCCGGACGGCGACAGCGCGACATGGCGAGCATCAAGACCGGCGACAGCGAGATCCAATGTGGGGTCCAGGACAACGGCGAGATCAGCAGGATTGCCGCGGCGAGCGTGCAATAGGAGGCGAGCGGATCGGCTTGGCGCTGCACTGCCAGCCATATGCCGGCCACCGCAACGCCCCCCTGCCGACACCAACCAGAACAGCGAGGTCCAGCCGGTGTTGGCTGCCAGGCGCAGCAGGGTGCCCAGCAGCGACTGATTGCCCAAATGATCCGGGCCGATCCGGGACGACCAGAGCGCCCGCGTCCAGTACGTCCAGCTCTCCCCCGGCACCACGACGAAGCCGATGACCACCGAGCCCACGAACGCCAAGGATGCATTGCGGACGGCCGACCAGTCCCTGCGAAAGGCGTAGTAGATCACGACCAACGCCGGGGTGAGCTTGACGCCGGCAGCAAGCCCCACCAGCCAACCGCGGCGGCGGTCTCCGGCAGGCCGCAGGAAGTCGTGCACTACTGCGGCGGCCAGCAAGACGTTGATCTGGCCCATGATCAGGTTCTGCTGCATCGGTTCGCTCACCAGCACCACCGCGGCGCAGGTGAGGACGAGTCCGGGCCGCCACGCCCGTGGAACCGCGGTGGCGGCCCAGCTCTGCGCCATCAGTAGGACCAAGGCTGCAACGCTGGCCACCGTCATCACGGTCTTGGCTGCAACCTCCGGCAGTACAGCCCAGGGCATCATCAGCACGGCCGCGAACGGCGGGTAGAGCCAGGGCAGGTTCGCCGGAGTGAACCCCTCCTGATAGAGGGGCTGTGCCTGAAGCATCGCAGCGACCGCCGCACGATAGACCTCAAGATCGGCCATCCCCCAGCGCCAGCCGGGCTGAGCGATGGTGGCGACGATATGGAAGCTGAGCGCGGCCACCATGAGCACACCGCCGATCAGAAGCGTCCACAGCCGGCAGCGGGTATCGGTGAGGGGCACAAGTGGAGCCTCGTGCCCAGAGGCCACGCCCCGCGTCGGGGCCAGCCCCCCAACACAGGTAGGGCAAACCCCCTACTCCTGGCGACTCTCCTCGAGAAAGACATCGGGATCGACGTCGGCCAGGCTCGCCTATTGATCGCGGCACTGGAGGACTGATGAGCTCCTATCTCGTCGAGTCCACGCTGTCTGCCGCCGACACTGGCCCGCGACTTGATCTGGCGACGGCGCTCGCAGCGACCCCGATGGGCCTGGTCGATCATCCACAGTTCTTCGCTGGCTTCGTCGATCGGCCGGACGTCTTCGCTGCCGGGCTTCTCGCCGTTGCCGATGTGGCCGCGGCCCGGTACGCCGACGCCGGGTTGGCGGCGAGGTTGTCCAGCCTTGACCCTGTGGTCACCGGCAGCGGGGACCGGCTCCGATTCGAGTCGTTCTCGGCCTGCAACGGCGTTTACGCGCACTTCGACCTGCTGGCCGGCGGGCTCGGCGGGAACCGTGCGGGCTTCGGCACAACCAATATCGACGTGAACCAGCCACTGCGCACGGCATTGGCGACCGTCGGACGCCACGAGGCGATGCACGTCAGCGTCGGTCGCGACGAACTGCGGACCTCCACCCTGGCCGAAACCCATGTGGAGCGGAAGGTCCAGCTTCCCGACCGCTGGGTTCGAGGCTTTGCCGAGGTCCCCGCGATCAGCCGCTCGATGCACTCTGTGGGCAGGCTGGTCGGCCCACAGGTCAGCCAGTTCCTTGGCAGTCTGCCGCGGGTCACCCCACCAGGACCCACTCTTTACCTGCTTCCACGCCGCCCGCGCTGGCTCGCCGCCCAGCACCCGATCCCGGGCGCTGCCCGGTTGGCCGGGGCGAGTCGGCTGCGCGGCGTCGATCGCCTGATCCGCCTCGTCACGAGCCTTGAGGTGTTTGCGGCGCCCAGTGGAGCGTCCGCCTGGGCATTCGACTTACCGGCCGCGCGGTTCACCCTCACCCTGAGCCCAGAGCCGCTGCGCGGCTTCTCCGGCGAAGGCACCCTGCTCGACCTGTTGGCCCACCCACAGGCCGAGCAGTTCGGCACCGAACTCCTGGCGCTGGTTGGCTGGGATTCCTCCATCGATCCTGACCAACTGGCTCGCGATTCGGGGCGCTCGGATGAGCAGGTCACCGCCGGGCTGGCCTGGCTGGCCGCATCCGGACGCCTCGGATACGACCTCACCGAGCACAGCTGGTACCACCGCGAGTTGCCGATCGACCCACTGAAGGTACTGAGCCGCAACCCGCGCCTGGTCAGCGCCCAGAGGCTCGTGGAACGGCATGCCGTAGCACCCACCGGCGACGGCTGGCTGGTCCACGGGACCAACGGGCACTATCGCGTATCGAGCGAACTACGCTGCGAGTGCCCTTGGGAGGACAAGCACCACGGGTCCCGCGGTCCGTGCAAACACATCCTCGCGGTAACCCTGAGCCGCCAGCAGACCGACTCGGCCCGCATAGATGCCAGCGCTCAGCCGAAGGCAACCTCGTTGCCAGCGGCGTCCACTGCCTCGATCCGGTAGCTCTCGGCGGCCAGGTCGGCACTCAGCGTGGCGCTGGCTCCGTCCTTGATCCAGGTGATCACCAACTGCTCGGGACCGGTCTGGGCGAGGTGGCACTCGGCATCGAAGCCGAAGGCCGGGAAGCTGTTGCGGAACTTCAGCAACTCCAGTTGCGCCTGCACCACCGGACGGCTGAGTCCGTCGGCCACCTGCTCGGCGGTCAGGTTCGTCCGGTTGATCTCCTTGTGCCCGCCCTCGCCAGCACGCTCGACCGCAGCATGGTCGTTCGGGCCGGCGAACAGATCCAGGTACCAGACCTGCGGCTTGCCGGGCATGAACAACTGGATGGCCCGGGCCAGCAGCAGCCGGGCGTCGCTCTCCCCCAGCGCGCTGTAGTAGGTGGCGTTCACCTGGTAGTAGATGTTCTTCGCGCCGTGCAGGTCCTTCACGTAGCCGCCGCGGCCCTTCACGATCTCGATCAGCGACTCGATCCGCGATGACGGAAGCAGCCCACCCAGATCGAGCAGCGGAATCCCGTCGTGACAGCCCAGCATGTTCACTGTGTGGATGCCCTTGCTGAGCAGTTCGGTGATCCAACGCTTCAGAGTGCTGGCATCGCGACTCTCGAAGGCGTCGATCAGCAGCCCGGGCAGGAAGAAGTCGTAGGTGAGGAAGCCCTTGCCGGCCAGCAGTTCATGGATGCCTTCGGCATAGCTGGCGTGGATCTCCGGGAGCAGGATCAGCCCGCGGGCATCAGCCAGGTCCTTGACCTTGGCCAGCAGTTCCCAGGTGCCCGGCTCGTTGAGGAAGTTGCGCTGCCCCGGAGCCTTCGGCGCGTAGGCGAACGCGTCCAGCCGGACGATCTTGGCCCCGTAGCCGGCCAGCTTGTCCAAGGTGTCGGCGTAGAACTGCCAGACCAGCGGCGAGGTGATGTTCAGGTCCATCTGGCCCAGGTAGCGCCGCCGGGCTTCGACGGCGTCCACCACGGCGTCCCGGGCGTCCTCGAAGCCAGTGAAGTCTGCCTCCCCGGGACGACCACCGGCACTCAGCGTGGCGGCCAACCGGGCGGCCAGCTGCTCGGCGCGTCCATACTGCAGCCCGGCGGCCGCCATCAGGTCCTGCGGGTCGGGCAGCGGGTAGCGGACCTCCTGGTAGAAGGTGTTCCAGTAGGGCACCTCCCGGCCGTCCGGGAAGCGCACCATCAAGATGGGCAGGCCCGGCTTGCGGAAGAACATGTCCTTGATCAGGTAGTCGTCAGGCTGCACGTACCCGCCCTCGGTCAGGTCGCCGTGCCCGGCCCAGAACTTGTTCCAGTCGATGAAGAAGTCCACATAGGGCGAACGGTCGCCGCGGGCCAGGATGTCCTGGAACTGCGGGGAGAGCACCGAAGCATGATTCAGGATGAAATCGAGCTTCAGATCGATGCCGGCTTCGTTCAGCGCGGGCAGGTCGTCCGGGCCGACCAGGGTCTGGCTGAGCTCGTAGTCGATCACCGAGAAGCCGCGATCCAAGTCGGTGTTGAACACGCTCGGCAGCAGATAGGCCGACTCGAAGGCCCCATCCGCCTCCGGCGAGCGGAGGAAGCCGACCAGTCCACCCAGCCGGCCGGCCAGGCTGTCGGGATAGGCGTTCAGCATCGGCCCGGCACCCGGGAGATCCAGCCCCATCGAGCGCTGATAGGACGCGAAGTCGAGCAGTTCACCCGAGCGGGCCACGATGATCTTGGCCCGGTGCGCGGCAGCAGCCAGCTTGGCCTGCTCGAGCTCGAGCACCATGGTGGTGAACGCTGAGTCGACCGCGCCGTCCCGGCTACGCGAGCGACGATGTGCGAGCGTCTCGGCCGGAGTGCTGTTCAGCAGGATCGGGACGTCCACGCCGACCAGATGGTCGGAGTTGCCGTGGGTCCACTCCACCACCAGCACCGCGACCGAGGAGAAGTCCACCCGGTCGTACCAGAGCTGCCCGTCGGCGCGTCCCATCCGCTTCAGCATCAGCGCGTCCGCACCGTCGTGGAAGTCGGCCAGGATCGCGTTGAGTTCGGCGAAGTTGATCTCGGCCGGGGTGCCCAGGTAGTCGGTCAAGGCGGCCCGCCCGGCGCGCTGGTAGTCGGCCAGCCACGGCTGGGCGGACAGCTGGGACGGATCGGCGTCGGTGCCGTCGGCCTGCAGCCCGGCCAGCAGGTCGCGGACGCGGCCGTCGTACGCGCCGGACTCGACCAGGCCCCGCAGCCCGGCCGCCCGAAACACGCGCAGCCGCTCGGCGTCATTGGCCTCCGGGAACCGGCGCGGGTAGTTGTCGCCCGACAGCAGGTAGGAGCCGATGCCTTGCTGGGCCAGCCCGTAGGCCAGGAGCGCGCCGGTCTCAGACTTGCCGACGCCGGATCCCCCACAGACCGAGACGACGGCTCGGCGGCCGGCCTGCAGAGTCGGAGCCAGCAGCTCTACCAGCCGGGGGAAGATGTGCTCGGCTTTGCTGAGGTGAACCTCGCTGATCTGCACCTTGTCCCCGGGCATGTCGCCGACGGGGATTGCAGACAGGTCGCTGACGACCGGGAAACTGACTGTCATGCGCTCTCCTTGGCCTCCACGCCCGAGCGGGACCCCGGCGGTCCCACGTGGTGGCTAAATCGTTTGATCAGAGAGTACAGGTCGCCACCGGCGCACGCATCCAGTCGGGGCGACAACCCTAGTGAAGCCAGAGTGCCCGACGAAATTGGAAGGGGTTCCTGCCCGGGGGGATGGGGCAGGAACCCTGCGCGTAACTATAGGCAATAGTCGGCGGCCATGTCACTCCTATGGGGGACATGGCGGGAAATCGTGCAGCTTATTCGGCCGCGCTGGCCGCAGCCTCAGCCTTGAGCTTGTCCATGTCGAGTTCCTTGACCTGCGAGATCACGCTCTCGAAGCTCGACTTGCTGAGCGCGCCGGCCTGACGGAACACCAGATAGCCGTCACGGAAGGCCATCAGGGTCGGGATCGAACTGATCTCCAAGGCGCCAGCCAGCTCCCCTTCGGCGTCGGTGTCGACCTTGGCGAACACGGCGTCCTGATGGTTGTTCGAAGCCGCCTCGAAGATCGGGCCGAACATCCGGCACGGCGGGCACCAGGTCGCCCAGAAGTCGATGAAGACAATGCCGGACTCGATGGTCTTGCCGAAATCGGCGGCAGTCAGAGTGGTGGTAGCCATGGCTTCCTTCAGTAGGTTTCAGTCACGGATAACGCCGAACGGGCAGCGGGCTATTCCAGCCGGTCAGTTCGCGGTCACGAACAGCTGGTCGGCCAACTCAGCCGGGAGCACCAGCTGCTCCTGATCACCCAGGACGACCTTGCGGCCGCGGAGCTGCGCAGCCACCGGACGCCGGTCGGCCACACCGAGTGCAGCGAGCTGCCCGAGGAGCTCGACGTCGGCCTGCAGAGCCTCGCTCAGCCGAGCGAACACCACTTCATGGGTCTGGCCATCGGCCAGCCGCAGAGAGAGCAGTTCCACGCCGTCCAGGAAGTCTTCGGCGGGAGCGGACGCACCCAGCGCGGTCAGGCCCGGAATCGGGTTGCCGTAGGGCGAGTGCACCGGGCTGTCCAGCAGCACCAGGAGCTGGCGTTCGACCTGGTCGGAAATCACATGCTCCCAGCGACAGGCTTCCTCGTGGACGAGCTGCCAATCCAGACCGATCACATCGACCAGCAACCGCTCGGCGAGCCGATGCTTGCGCATCACCTGCTCGGCAAGCTGACGGCCGCGCTCGCTGAGTTCCAGATGTCGATCCGGATGCACCGAGACCAGACCATCGCGCTCCATCCGCGCGACGGTCTGCGAAACCGTCGGCCCGCTCTGGCTCAGCCGCTCGGCAATCCGGGCGCGCAGCGGCGGCACGCCTTCCTCACCGAGTTCGTAGATGGTCCGCAGATACATCTCGGTGGTATCGATGAGATCGCTCATCTGACTCCTCCCCGCGATTCCAGCCAGACTATAGCCATGTCCCACCCACAAATGGGCCGTCAGGTGCTGGTGGCTCCGCAAAGACTCCCCGGCTGGCTGGCCGGATTCGCCGAACGACACGGCCAGCCGGGAGTCACTCTGAGCACCGAAGCCATCGCGTTGGACGCTCCGGACGGTGCTCGAGCCGTCGTCCACCTGCCTTGGGGACCGCTGGCCGGGATCGACCCGCTGGCCGAGCTGATCGCCGGCTCGCAGCGGCCACGGCGAGTGGGTGCCGTGATCGTCCGGCGTCGCGCCCATGCGGTCGGCATCTTCGACGGCAGCGCGTTGGTGAGTGGGCATCACGCCAGCCACTACGTGCAGGGCCGAACCAAGGCCGGCGGCTGGTCTCAGCAGCGCTACGCGCGGCGGCGGGCCAACCAGGCCGGACACGCCTTCGCCGAGGCGTCCGCCGATGTCGCCGAGTTCCTGCTGCCGGAGGTCGGCCGGTTGGACGCCGTGGTGACCGGAGGTGACGCCTCAGCGGTCAACGAGGTTCTGGGCCACGAGGAGTTCGCCGGACTGCGGCAGCTGCGGATGGGACCGGTATGGGCCGTCCCCGACCCGAATCGGGCGGTGCTGGTCGACTTCGGCGAACGCTACCGGCAGCTGCGGATCGCCCTGAACGAGCTGGCCTAGCGACCGGCCCGCCAGCGGGGCGTGGCTAGCGGCGAAGCAGGACGACGGCGGCAGCGATCACGGCCAGCAGCCCGGCCGCGCCCAGTGCCCACGCCTGACGGGAATCATCGGGTGCCGCGCCCTGGCTGTCGTCAGGACCTGAGCCATCATCGCTCGCGTCGGCGGCATCGGTGGCGGCCGACGTGGCACTGGCCGTGGGCGTGCTCCCCGTCGTCGCGCTCGCTGACGGCGACGGCGACTGCGCCATAGCCACGGACGGGACCGACACTCCAAGCAGCACCACTACGGCTGCCACAACGCCCGCCAACGCACGGCGCACCACCGACATCATGAGGACGAGCCTACCGGGCTCGACAATCAACCCACGAACCAGCCATTCCCCGCCCACGGGCGACTCACCGCCCAACGCAGATCCGCCGCCGAGATTGGCCGGACGACTACCGTTGGTGCATGAGCACACTGTGGCTCTACGCGGTGGACATCGATCAGGTTCGCGGCATCTTCGGCGCGGACCCCTCGCTCGCGGACCGGCTGCGCACCGTGGCGGCCAACACGTTCGCCGACCAGACAGCGGTCGCCCCGGGGCTGCTCGGCAAGTTGGGCCCGGCCTTCCGTCGTCCGCCCGATGCCCCGATCATCCGCCCGGGCGTGCCCACCGCCCTTGAGGTGGACGCCCTCCTGGCCAGCCGCTACCTTCCGCCGGACCGACTCAGCGCCGCCTGGGTGTTGCTGCTCGCCTGGCTGGAGGAGGTGGCACCGGATCCGCTCAGGCTCTCGGTGAGCGCCGCCCAGCTCAGCGAGTTCGACTTCGACCTCACCTGCAGCGGGGTGCCTTCTCGGCTCGGCCTGACCGACCTACTGAAGACCGGGCTGGGGATCCCGCTGGCGCCCGGTCCGGGATGGGCGGCCGGTTGGGTGCCGGCCGAGCGGGCCGCCCTGATCGCGCCGGCCTGGCGCGCCTGCCTGGCTGAGCTGGTCGAGGACCGTCGCCAGCTGGCCGACACCGTCCTGGAATGGCTGGAGGCCCACTCCGGCTGGACCGATCCCGACCCGTCCCCCGATCTGGTTGCCGTCTTCCAACCCTGAACAAGAACGCCAACGGCGCCGCCCCCGAGCCGGGGACGGCGCCGTTGCTGGTTGACGACTACTTGACGATCAGAGCGCTCAGGATCGGGCCCTGGACGAAGTAGATCAGGAAGGCCGCAGCCACAGCCCACAGCAGCGGATGCACCTTGCTCGCCTTGCCGACGATCGCCTTGATGGCGACGAACAGGATGAATCCGACGCCGATACCGACGGTGATCGAGTAGGCGAACGGCATCAAGATGATCGTGAAGAAGGCCGGGATGCCCTCCTCCGGATCGGTCCAGTCGATGTGAACCACCTGGGACATCATCAGGAAGCCGACGAAGGCCAGCGCCGGAGCGGCAGCCTCGGCCGGGACCATGTTGACCAGCGGCGAGAGCACGATGGCCAGCAGGAACGCCACACCGGTGGTGATCGAGGCGATACCGGTCCGGGCACCGTCACCGACGCCGGAGGCCGACTCGATGTAGGAGGTGTTCGACGAGGTCGAGGTGAGGCCGCCGACCATGGCGGCCACCGAGTCGACGATCAGGATCTCCTGGGTGTGCGGCGGGTTGCCGTCATCCTCGAGCATGTCGCCCTCGGCGCCGACAGCGACGATGGTGCCCATGGTGTCGAAGAAGTCGGCCAGCAGCAGCGAGAAGACCAGCAGAACGACTGCGATCGGGCCGACCGGGCTGGCGAAGCCACCGAAGAAGAACTCGCCCGGGTTCAGCCATGCCTTTCCGACCAGGCTCAGATCGACGCCGGTCCAGCCACCGAAGGCCGGAATGTTCGACATCCAGCCGGTCGGGTTGTCAGCCGACTTCGACCCGATGCCGGCGATCGCCTGGACGATCACGGCCAGCACCGTGCCGGACAGGATGGCGATCAGGATCGCACCCTTGACCCGCTTGACGTAGAGGATGATCAGCAGCAGCAGGGTGATCACGAAGATCGCGATCGGCCAGCCGTTGAGGCTGCCGAAGATGCCCAGTTCGACCGGGGTGCCCTTTGCCGGACGGATGACGCCGCCATCGACCAGACCGATGAAGGCGATGAACAGGCCGATGCCGACCGAGATGGCTGCCCGGATGTTGCGCGGGACGGCGTTGAACACGGCCTTCCGGAAACCGGTGAAGACCAGGATCGTGATGATCAGGCCCTCCCAGAAGACCAGGCCCATGGCCGAGGTCCAACTCATCTTCTGAGCGATCGTGTAGGCCACGACCGCGTTGATGCCCAGGCCGGCGGCCAGGGCGATCGGGAAGCGTCCGTAGCTGCCCATGATGATCGTCAGAATGCCCGCGACAAGCGCCGTTGCCGCCGCGACCGCACCGACGGAGGCGTGGGTGGCAGCATCGCTGATCGGGACACCGATGATCAGGTTGCCGTTGACATCGGGGGTGGTGCCGATGATGAGCGGGTTGAGAACGATGATGTAGGCCATGGTGAAGAACGTCACCAGGCCGCCGCGAATCTCACGACCCAGGTTCGAGCCACGCTTAGTGAGCTCGAACCAGGCGTCGAAGCCGCTTACCTTTGCAGAGGACGGAGTAGCCGTCGAAGAACCAGGGTTCGCCATGGCGGAATGGTAGGGGCTCTTAGCCAGGCCATAGGGTGGTGTCCGTGATCGAAAACGCCCACCACCACCGGCCTTTGTTGGTGCAAGCGCCCGTGCGCGCGCTGGACCCGGACGGCGTCGCCGTGGTCAGCGTCGGGACGATCGCCTTTGCGGTCGCCACTGGCATCCTGTGGACGGCCATTCCGGAGCTGATCGCGACCGATCAGCTCTGGCACCTCTGGGTCGCCGCCACCGGGACCGGGATGGGCATCCTCGGGCTCAGCTTCGGCATCTTCCGCTCTCAGCGCCGCAAGCGTGCCGGCACCGAGTCGGGCGATGCGGACGACTCAGTCGAAGATCTCGGAGTCGACTCGGATCGTGTCCCAGATCGGGACTGACAGATCCACACCCCGGGCCGGTTCGACGACGTCGGAGTGGCCGCCGCACCCGTGATCGACACTCACCACCGAGCCGTCGGCCGGTGACAGTTCATTCGCGCACACCCCGAAGACGCGGCCCAGGCTGCCGCTCAGGCCGATGAAGAAGCCACAGGTGACGCAGTTTGCCGGTGCCTGCTGAGTCATCGGGTTGTCGGCACCGCCGGGACCGTCCAGCCAACGTTCGGCGGCATCGTCCCGTCCGACAACCGACAAGACTCGCTCGCGGCCCAGGCCCAACTCCGCCACCAATGCCCGCACCTGGCTGGCTTCGGCCGGATCGGCGTCGGCGGCATGCTCGCCACCGGTGTATCCCGGCTCGAGCCGGACATCGTCGGCCGGTGTCGGAGCCAGGACCCCAGGGGTGAGGTCTTTGGGACCGATCCGGTCACTCCACGGCACCCACGCGGGCGCGAGCAATGCGCCCTCGCCCGGCAGCAGGGTGACCTCGTTGACGGTCGCATCCTTGGCGCGGGCCGCCCGGACCACGGTGACTTCCCACTGCCAGCCCGGGTAGCCCGGATGCAGGCAGGCAAAGCGGTGAGTGGCAACCCGCGTGTCCTCAGCAACCACTCCGAGGTGTTCGCCGACCTCGAGCACTCCGGCGCGACGCACCGCCGCGGCCCGAGCCAGCTCGACAGCCGCGGCGCAGACCGCGTCCAACTCCAAAGTGGCAGCCACTACAGCTCCAGCTCATCGGCCACCGCGCGCAGAACCGCCGCGGTCTTGCCTGCCACCTTGGCATCAGGGTGGCGTCCCCTGCGGTAGCCGTTGCCGACGTTGTCGAGCATCTTGATCAGGTCCTCGACGATGATCGCCATCGCCTCCGGAGACTTGCGGGCAGCCTTCGACAACGACGGCGGCGGGTCGAGCAGCCGCACCGACAGTGCCTGCTCACCCTTCTTTCCGTCGACGACGCCGAACTCAACCTTCTGGCCGCGCTTGAGACTGGTCACGCCGTCAGGCAGCGCAGCAGCGCGGACGTAGACGTCGTCCCCGCCCTCATCCTTGGAGAGGAACCCGAATCCCTTCTCCGCGTCGTAGTAACGCACCTTGCCGACTGGCATTTTCGCCTCAACTCCCACAACCTGCTGGTGATCGACTTCCCGACCAGCCTCCAGCCTAACCAATACCCGGCCAGCGAGCACACCGCTGGGAGCAGCACTACCTTGCCGACCCGACCCCGCTGCGGTCCACTGTGCCTACTATTGGGCCATGGCCAGCTGGCAGGACGGACCCGAGTACGCGCCGCTGGTGCGTCCGGCAGCTTTCGTGATGCCAGATGTCGAGCCGCTGCAGATCGACCCCGTTCCCCCCTCGCCGTCGGCGTCGATGCCGGCCGACGAGCCCCGCTTCACCGCTCCTGAACGGGAGCAGCCCGCGCTGGCTGCGCTGGTCCCGTCCGCAGCACCGGGACGCAACCCGAATCTCCCCTTCGTCTCGCAGACGACGCCGCTGGCCGGCACCGCGGCCCGCAAGCCCACCGAACCCTTCGGCGTGGCCGGCGCCCCGCTCAGCGGCTACCTGGCACCGCCGACTCCACAGGCGGCGGTGCGGGTGAACCCCGCCCCGTTTCCGGCGCCGGGAACTCCGCAGTGGTTCACCCCGCCGCCGGGTTCCTTCCCGGCGGACCAGCCCCGCGCGGGCGTCCGCGAACTGCTGACTGGGCTCACCCCTGGGGTGGCGATCAGTCTGGCGATCGGCATGCTGTTCGGCTGGGCGGCTCCGTTCACCCTGGTCATCGCCTTCGTGCTGAGCTCACGGATCGGATACCGGCGGGAGGCCGTCCATCGCACCTGGCAGTTCACCGGTTTCGGACTGCTGGCCATTGGCATGGTCAGCATCGCCGGCGCGGGCAACGACCTGGACGCCCTGTTCGCGACGTTGGCCACCACCTGCCAGGTGGCCAGCTGGATCGTCGCCGTCGCCCTGCTTCTGGTTGTCGGCTCGGCTCTGCGGGCCGGCGAGAAGCCGTTCCGAGCCCGATGAGTCCGGCACGGCTCACCCGGCGCGGCACCCTGCTGCTCGCGCTGGCCGGCGTCCTGGTGATCGCGCTGGCCGCAGTGCTGATCGCCGGCTGGGTTGCCCCGGTCCGGCAGCAGGC
Organism: Actinomycetes bacterium; assembly: GCA_023425145.1. Taxonomy (GTDB): domain Bacteria; phylum Actinomycetota; class Actinomycetes; order Propionibacteriales; family Propionibacteriaceae; genus Propionicimonas. Next base: position 82,144 of record JAFADF010000009.1, read on the forward strand.
TCCACAGCTCACCGCGACAACCGGCGCCACTTCGTTGGCCACGTCGCTGGCTACCGGCCAGTCCCAGCAGCTCAGCGGCGGCGACCTGGGCGAGCGGGTACCTTTCGCGACCGGCAACGGCAACGGCTGGCTGAGCATCACCGCGGCCGAGTGGACGACTGACGGTGAGGCGGCCCCGCCGCCGGGGAAGCGCTACCTGATCATCACCGTGGACATCGAGTGCAGCAAGGGCAGCCTGGCGGTCGACGGTCTGTGGCTGCGGGCCAAGACCAGCAGCGGCTGGACCGGACCGAGCTACGGCCCTCGGCTCACCCAGCCGCTCACCCACCATCAACTGACCGCCGGCTCCCGGGTGACCGGGCAGATCGGCTTCACGCTCCCGGCCGGCGCCGCCGCCATCGGGCTGCTGGATGAGAGCCTGGCCAGCGTGGCCGAGCGAGAGCTGAGCGCACCGTGACCGGCACTAATCCGCGACCTCGGCACCGGCGGCGCGGCACGCGAGTGGTGGTCACCGACCTGGTGTCGGTACTCCTGCTGGCCGATACCGACCCGGGGGTCGGCGGCAGCCGCTGGTGGGTCACTCCGGGCGGAGGGATCGACCGGGGTGAGAGCGACCGTCAGGCTGCCGTCCGCGAGTTGGCCGAGGAGACCGGACTGATGATCGAACCGAAGGAGTTGATCGGGCCGGTGGCGCAGCGCGAGGTCGTCCATGGCTACTCCGATCGGATCCTGACCCAGGACGAGAGCTTCTTCGTTCTGGTCGTCGACGCTCCGTTCGAGCCGGCACCGACCGGGCTGACCGCGTCCGAGGAGCAGCGACTGGACGGCTGGGCCTGGCACCGCCTGGATGACCTGAACTCGCTGCCGGAGCCGGTGTGGCCGGACGGAATCGGGCGACTGGTCGCGCACCGAGGTGCCCCCGTTCCGCTGCAGTTGGGTCGCATCGAGGAGTCCAGCGTCCCGGTAGAATGACCCGGTGTCCTCCCCGGTAGCCGACGTCCCCAGCCACCCTCATCCCGAGGACCGTCAGCGGCTGCTTGAGCGATTCCTCTGGATCTCCGTCGCGACCGCCGTGGCCACAGTGACCATCAAGGCGCTGGCGGCGTACCTGACCAACTCGGTGGGATTGTGGTCGGATGCCGCCGAGTCGATCGTGAACCTGGTCGCCGCGCTCGTCGCAGCCTGGGCCATTCGACTGTCGGCCAAGCCCGCCGACCACAATCACGACTTCGGCCACGGTAAGGCCGAGTACGTCTCGGCGGGGGTCGAGGGGTCGCTGATCTTTGTGGCTGCCGCAGCCATCATCTACTCGGCCATCGGCCGGCTGATCACCCCCGAACCCCTGGAACAGCTCGGCATCGGTCTGGCCATCTCGGTGGTGGCCAGCCTGCTCAATCTCGGCGTCGGTCTGGCCCTGCTGCGGGCCGGGAGGGCTCATCGCTCGATCACCCTCGAGGCCGATGGCAAGCACCTGCTCACCGATGTGTGGACCTCGGCCGGCGTTCTGGTCGGGATCGGGCTAGTGGCCCTGACCAACTGGGGGCCGCTCGACCCGCTGGTGGCGATCGGGGTCGGCATCAACATCTTGTTCACCGGCTATCAGCTGGTGCGTCGCTCGGTGGTGGGGCTGCTCGACGCCGCGCTCCCCGAAGAGGAGCTGGCCATCGTCTCGGCGGTGCTGGCCCACGCCTGCGCCGACCCGAAGGCCGAGGTCACCGAGCTGCGCACTCGCGAGTCCGGGCGTCAGCGCTTCGTCTACGCCACCGTGGAGGTGCCCGGCGACTGGACCGTCCAGCACAGCCACGATCTGGCCGATGAGGTCGAGTCGGCCATCGAAGCCGCACTGCCGGGGACGACCACCTTCGTCCACATCGAACCGATCCCGGCGGCGAGCAGCTAGCCGGACGGACGGTGCCGCGACTCCTGGCTGATCAGGCTGCGCCAGGAGCGCACCAGGCCTTCGTCCACGCCGTTGTCGTAGTCGCCACCCAGCCGAGCCGCCGAGCCGATCTGGAATGCGGTCACCCCGGCTCGGGTCAGCCAGGGGACGTGTTCGGCCCGCAGCCCACCGCCGGCCATCATCACGCCCTGCGCCCATGAGTCGGCCTTGGCCCGAGCGACCAACTCGGTCAGCCCGTTCTCGACGTCGCGCGCCGAGCCGGCCGTCAGCACCTGGTCGAGCCGCGGAAGTCTGCGCAGCGCCAGCCAGGCACGATCGAGATCCAAGGTGGCATCGACGGCCCGATGGAAGGTCCAGGGCCAGGTTCCGTCGCTGATCAGTTCCTCGATCAGCGGGACGTCTACCTCGCCCAGGCCGTTCAGGAAGCCGAGAATCATCCCGTCCGCGCCGGCTTCGGCGTAGCTGGCCATCAGGCCGCGCAACCGGACGGCTTCGCCGCCATCGGTGCTGTAGCCGTCCCGCAGCCGCGCCATCACTCGCACCTGAATGCTGATGGCCCGCCGGATGTCGGCGACCAGCTTCGGGGTCGGCGAGAGTCCGCCGTCGTCGAGTTCACCGAGGACGGCGACCCGGTCGGCGCCACCCGCCTCCGCCCTTTCGGCGTCGGCGACGCTCAGCGCAACCACCTCGAGCAGACCGCTCATGGCTCAATGATGGGGCGACGCGGGTCCGTCCGACCCCCGACACGCCCGCACCCGTGGTGCGCGGCGCCCGCGCCTTTTCCACCCCGATCTGCCACAGAAGGTCCGCAGAAAAGGGGACAGTCCCCTCTCCTGGTCCCTTTTCCTGCGGGGGTGTCGCGGTTCGCAGCGAGACGAGGCCGGGCGGACGCTCAGGCGCTGGCGGGCTCTGCCTCGTCGATGCCGACCGGCTCCAGGTCCGGGCTCGCCGCCGCCACCGAGTAGGCCGGGGCGTCCACCCCACCGCGGGGCAGCCACAGGCTGGCCAGCACCATCAAGGCGGCGGCCACAGCGACGGCCACGAATACCCAGGTGGAGGCCGAGACGATGGTGGCGAAGTCGTGCTCGCCCCGGCCGGAACTGATCACCTGATTCGCGATGGCGCCGAAGATGGCCACGCCGACGGCACTACCGGCCGAGCGGGCAAAGACGTTCACTCCGGTGACCACGCCCCGCTCGTCCCAGTTCACCGAGGCCTGGGCCGCGATCAATGACGGTGCCGCGGTCCAGCCCAGGCCGAAGCCGATCACGAAGGCGATGATCGCCACGGTCCACGGCGAGGGCCACGGGCCGCTGATGGCCAGGGCGATGGCACCCAGCAGAGCGATCAGGCCGCCCGAGAGCACGGTGGTCCGGTAGCCGTAGCGCAGGTACATCCGTCCGGACTGAGCGGCGGCCAGCGGCCAGCCGAGGGTGAGCGCAGCCACCGCGATTCCCGAGACCAACGGAACGGCGTTCAGCGCGTTCTCCAGATAGGTCGGGACGTAGCTGGTGATGCCGATCATCAGCGCACCGATGCCCAGCGAGATCAGGGTGGTGGTCAGGATCAGCGGACGGGTGAGGATCGACAGCTCCAGCACCGGCTCGGTGGCCTGCCGCTCGACCAGCGGGAACAGCACCAGCGCCAGGATGCCGACACCAAAGCTGGCCAGGCTCTGCCAGGACGTCCAAGCCCAGGCATTGCCGCCCTCCAGCAGGGCCAGAATCACAGCAGTCAAACCGAGAGTGAGCAGGCCGGCCCCGGCGAAGTCGATCCGGTGGCGGCGGCGCTCGATGCTCTCGTGGTAGGAGCGAATCAGTGCCCAGCCGGCGATCAGGCACAGCGGGACGTTCACGAAGAAGATCCAGCGCCACGACAGGAACTGGGAGAAGACGCCGCCCAGTGCCGGACCGACCACCGAGGAGATCGCCCAGACGCTGGCGATGTAGCCCTGCACCATGGCGCGCTCAGCAACTGTGTAGATGTCGCCGACGATGGTCATGGCCATCGGCGACACGGCCCCGGCACCCAGCCCCTGCAACACCCGGAAGCCGATCAGTGCGGTCATGCTCCAGGCGAAGCCGGCCAGGATCGAGCCGAGCAGGAACAGTCCGACCCCGACCAGGATGATTGGCTTGCGTCCGATGGTGTCGGCGAGTTTGGCGTAGATCGGCACCGAGACGGCCTGGGCCAGCAGGTAGACCGAGAACAGCCACGGGAACTGATTGAACTCCCCCAGCTCGGCGACCACGGACGGCACCGCGGTGGCCAGGATGGTCGCATCAATGGCGATCAGCCCGGTGGAGAGCATCAGCGCCAGCAGCACCGCCCCTCGCTCGGAGCGGAACCCGACGGTCGTGCCTCTTTCACTACTCACCTGGTTTCCAACGATCCGAGGGACGGTTCCATTCCCGACCACCACCGAGGGCTCGCCCTGCCGCCGAGGGCTCGTGCCTGGGCACAGGCTCTCGGCGCGAACGCGAGCCCTCGACGAGAACCGGGCGGAGCTGGGACGCAACGAGGGCGGCCCCGGATGGGACCGCCCTCGCTCCGTGTGTCAGCGGAATGACTCGCTGCCGATTGACGGCAGCAGCCGAACGACGTTCGGATCAGAAGTCCATGCCGCCCATGCCGCCGTCGCCGGCCGGCATGGCCGGAGCCTTCTCCGGCTTGTCGGCGATGACCGCTTCGGTGGTCAGGAACAGTGCCGCGATGGAGGCCGCGTTCTGCAGAGCCGAACGGGTCACCTTGGCCGGATCGATGATGCCGGACTCGACCATCTTCACGTACTCGCCGGTGGCCGCGTTGAGGCCCTCGCCTGCAGGCAGGTTGGCGACCTTCTCGGCCACCACGCCGCCCTCGAGGCCGGCGTTGATGGCGATCTGCTTCAGCGGAGCCGAGCAGGCGGTGAACACGATCTGCGCACCGGTCGCCTCGTCGCCGACCAGCGACTCGACAGCAGCCTTGGCAGCGGCGGACGCCTGCAGCAGCGCGACGCCACCACCGGGGACGATGCCCTCCTCGACCGCAGCCTTCGCGTTGCGGACGGCGTCCTCAATGCGGTGCTTGCGCTCCTTCAGCTCGACCTCGGTGGCCGCGCCGACCTTGATCACGGCGACGCCGCCAGCCAGCTTGGCCAGCCGCTCCTGCAGCTTCTCGCGGTCGTAGTCGGAGTCGGAGTTCTCGATCTCGCGACGGATCTGGGCGACCCGTCCGGCGATCTGGTCGGCTTCGCCGGCGCCGTCGACGATGATCGTCTCGTCCTTGGTGACCTTGACCGAGCGAGCCCGGCCGAGCAGGTCGAGGGTGACGGCGTCCAGCTTCAGGCCGACCTCCTCGGAGACGACCTGGCCACCGGTCAGGATGGCGATGTCAGTGAGCATTGCCTTGCGGCGGTCCCCGAAGCCCGGAGCCTTGACAGCAACCGACTTGAAGGTGCCCTTGATCTTGTTGACGATCAGGCCGGCCAGCGCCTCGCCGTCGGTGTCCTCGGCCACCACCAGCAGCGGCTTGCCGGACTGGACGACCTTCTCCAGCAGCGGCAGCAGGTCGCGCAGGCTGGAGACCTTGGAGTTGACGATCAGGATGTAGGGATCGTCCAGGACGGCCTCCATCCGCTCGGCGTCGGTGACGAAGTACGGCGAGATGAAGCCCTTGTCGAAGCGCATGCCCTCGGTGAGCTCCAGGTCGAGGCCGAAGGTGTTCGACTCCTCGACGGTGATCACGCCTTCCTTGCCGACCTTGTCCATGGCCTCGGCGATGATCTCGCCGACCGTGGTGTCCGCGGCGGAGATGGACGCGGTGGCGGCGATCTGCTCGCGGGTCTCGATGTCGATCGCCTGGTTGCCCAGTTCTGTCACGATCGCGGCCACGGCCTTCTCGATGCCCTTCTTCAGGCCCATCGGATTGGCGCCGGCGGTGACGTTGCGCAAGCCCTCACGGACCATTGCCTGAGCGATCACGGTCGCGGTGGTGGTGCCATCACCGGCGACGTCGTCGGTCTTCTTGGCGACCTCCTTGACCAGCTCGGCGCCGATCTTCTCGTAGGGGTCCTCCAGCTCGATCTCCTTGGCGATCGACACGCCGTCGTTGGTGATCGTGGGGGCGCCCCACTTCTTCTCCAGGACCACATTGCGGCCCTTGGGGCCGAGGGTCACTCGCACGGCGTCGGCGAGGGTGTTCATCCCACGCTCCAGGCCGCGGCGCGCCTCGACATTGAACTCAATCAGTTTCGCCATGTCTGTTCGGCAATCCTTCGACGTCTCGGGGGCTAGGCCCCACTGGTGAACTTCCAGGTCTTGGTCGCTTCGATGCCCGCGACGGACGATCCAATGGATCTCATCGAGCTAGACAATGGCACTCTCACGACGAGAGTGCTAACACCATGTTTAGCACTCGCACCCAGAGAGTGCAAACGTTCGGACGGGTTGTCGAGCCCGACTTCGACAGCCTCTGCGGCCACGGCCCGGCACAATGGAGCGGTGCCCGTGTCACCAGCTGCAGCCGTCCGCGCCGCCCTGAATGTGGTGAACCTGTCCACTCCACTGGGAGTGCTCGTCGGCGTGGTCGGACGAGCCCGCTTCCACCGCGGACCAGACGCCCTGCTGCTGGCCGAAGGGTATGCGCTGACGGTGCCGAAGGCCGGCGCCTTCACCGTGGGCAATGTGATCATCGTGCCCGCCGGGAACCTAGCCGAGTTGGAAGAGCGGCGTCCCGGGACCACCGCACATGAGGCCGTCCACGCCTGGCAATGGTGTTACTGCCTGGGCCTGCCGTTCCTGGTCGGCTACGGGCTCGCCTCGGCCTGGTCCTGGTTGCGCACCGGGCATCCGGCCGCCGCGAACTTCTTCGAATCCTCCGCAGATCTGGCCCGCGGGGGCTATCCCGACTTGCCCCGCAACAACGCCGGGCTACACCGGATCACGTCCGCGCTGCGACGAACTCCGTCGCCACGATGAGGACGGCTCAGCTGTGCAGGCTGACGCCCAGCCGACGCGCGGTGCGCTCCTTCTGCCGAGCGACCCGCTGCCGACGCAGCCGCTTGACCAGAAGTGGGTCGTGAGCCAGAGCCGCATCGGAGTCGATCAGTGCGTTGAGCAGCTGGTAGTACCGCGTCGGGGAGATGTCGAACCGCTCACGGATCTCGGTCTCCTTGGAACCGGGCAAAGACCACCATTGCTTCTCGAAATCGAGGAGGGCTGCCTGCTGCTCGCTCAGCTCAGCGGTGGTGATCGCCATCAGTTCGGCCATGCCCCGATTCTAGACCGCGAATCACATCGGTGTCATTCAGATGATTGCGGCAGCCAGGACCGGATCAACGCTGCGCGTCGGTCGATAGCCGGACAACCTGGCCGAACCACTCGGACTAGGGCATCTCAGCGTGGCTAGACTCTTTTGGGGCTCGTTCCGGGCCACCCCCCACAGTAAGGAATGCCCATGCAGCGGCTGAGCGGCGCAATCCAGCACTATGCCTGGGGCACCACCGACGCCATCCCGAACCTGCTCGGCGTCGCCGCCAATGGCGAGCCGGTCGCCGAGTACTGGTTGGGCGCCCACCCGCTGGCTCCCGCCACCGTCGACGGTCGCCGCTTGGACGAGATTCTGGCTGAACGTCCAGAGGCTCTGGGCGATTCGAGCCGCGCACAGTTCGGCGACCAACTGCCGTTCCTGGTCAAGGTGTTGTCGGCCCGGCACGCGCTGTCCCTGCAGGTTCACCCCTCCCGTGAACAGGCCATCGAAGGCTTCGCCAGGGAGAATGCCGCCGGCATCGCACTGGACGCCCCGGAACGCACCTATCGCGACGACTGGCCCAAGCCGGAGATGCTCGTCGCCCTGTCGGAGTTCCATAGTCTGAATGGCTTTCGGGAGCCGAGCCGCACCGCCTGGCTGTTCGACCAGCTCGGGGTCAGCACCGAGTTGGCCTCGGTGATCGGCCCGCTGACCGAGCGCAAGGGCGCGGCCGCCATGGCCGAGGTGTTCCTGGACGTGCTGAGTCTGAGCGGCGAGCGCGCTGAGCTGTCCGAACTTGTCTGCGCGGCCGCCATGAAGCACAAGGACGCCCCCGGCGAGCTCGGTGACTTCGCCCGCACGGTCATCGAGCTGGACGAGGTCTTCCCCGGCGACCCCGGAATCCTGGCCGCACTGCTGATGAACAAAGTGGTGCTGGCTCCTGGCGATGCCACCTATGTGCCGGCCGGACGGATGCACGCCCACCTGTCCGGCACCGGCGTCGAGGTGATGGCCAACTCCGACAACGTGATTCGCGGCGGCCTGACCGCCAAGCATGTCGATGTCGGCGAGCTGGTCAAGGTCGTCGAGTTCGAGGCGATCACCCCGACTCGGCTCACGCCCCTCGTGGAGGCCCCGGGGGTGGAGCACTTCCCCACCGAATGCCCCGAGTTCGACGTGTGGCGGATCCGGGCCAATCCGCTGCCGACTCCGGTGCCCGGCACCGGCTCGGCGCGCGTCTTGCTGATGGTGGGTGGATCAGCTCGGCTGCACGCCGACGGCATCGACCTCGAGCTGGGATCGGGTGAGTCCGCTCTGCTGGCGGCAGACGAGACCCCGACGATCGAAGGGGACGGCCTGCTCTTCGTCACCGCCGCCGGCGTCCGCTGAGGTGCTCACCGCAAGCCTGCGTCGGGAGCTGGTCCAGCTGCGCTCGGCCAGCGCTCGTCCGGTCGTCCTGATCGATGGCGGCGCCGGATCGGGAAAGACCACGCTGGCCGCCGAGATCGCGGGCGAATGGCCGGGACGGGTCGAGACCGTCAGCCTGGACGAGGTGTACCCCGGCTGGCAGGGACTGGCCCGCGGCTCCGCAGAGGTGCCTCGGCTGATCAAGGGCAGCGGCTTCGTCACCTGGGATTGGGCGCATGGACGTCCGGGCTCACGGCGCGGCCTGAACCGTGCTCTGCCCTTGATTGTCGAGGGATGCGGCGCCATCACCGAGGCCAGCCGGGCGCTGGCCGGCCTGGCCATCTGGGTCGAGTTGGACGAGCCACTGCGCCGGCGGCGGGCGCTGGCCCGCGACGGCGCCATGTTCGCCGGCCACTGGGACGAATGGGCTGCCCAGGAGGTCGCTCACTGGCAGGACCATCGGCCCTGGCTGCTGGCCGACCTGGTCATCCCCGGCTGACTTCGCCGCCCCTACCCCGGGGACGGTTCCATTACCGTCCACCCTGGTCAGCCGGGTCGGCGGGGACGGTTCCATTACCGTCCACCCTCGTCAGCCGGATCGACGGGGACGGTTCCATTACCGTCCACCGGTACCGCGAGCCACCCGTCGGCGGCGTTTTCGACAGCCGCGTCCGGCAACCGGCACAATGAGCGCGGGCGCACACGCCCATTGCCTCCGTAGCTCAGTTGGTAGAGCACCCGCCTTGTAAGCGGACGGTCGCGGGTTCGATTCCTGTCGGAGGCTCCCAGCCAGGCTTCCCCACCACCCAGACCGGCGAGTCCCATCATGCGCTCGCGGCATCACTCTCGACTCGGTGCGGCTGAGCCCACCCTCCGGGAGTCTGCAGCGCCTGCCCAGGGAGGTTGGGGGATCGATCGACAGGCACCCGCTCACCGGAGGGTGGGTTCCGGCCTCGACCTTCCTCGACTCGAGTGGCTCCCGGACCCGAAGGTCCGAAATGAAGGTCTCAGCCAGCTTGTGGGGTGCCCCGCCGTGAGGCGAGCGTAACGCCTACTCCCGAGCCGCTTGCCCAGTTGGGACCATGTGTCGTCAAGAATTCACCCGCGACGTTGCCGCGCGCCCTGTTGCTGGCGGTAGACGATGACGATGGTGGCGATCAGCATGGCGCCGGACACCCACAACAGGTAGCTCCCATAGGTGTCCATGGCGTCTTTGGCCGGCTTGCCGACCTGGAAGCCGAGCCACAGCAGCGCGGCATTCACCACGGCGGAGGTCAGGATCGAAACGGTGAGGAACTTGCGCAAACTCGTCCCCGCCTCGCCCAGCACCGCCACCACCACGCCGCGTCCGGGGACGAACGGAATCATCGAGATGATCAGGGCGAGGATGTCGTACTTGCGGGCGAATCGCTCGGCCCACTCATTGACCCGCCGGGCTCGCGCCGAGCGTCCCGACCAGACCTCGATCAAGTTGCGCCCCCAGAGGCGTCCGGCCCACCAGTAGATCCAGTCGAACTTGACGAGGCCGAAAGTGCCCAGGAACAGGATCAGCGGCCACCACTGGTGACCGGTGGCCGCCCCCGCGCCGACCAGCACCATCCCCGACCACGAGCCGAGCGAGGCAAGGGTCTCCGGGCTCAGGTCGATCAGGGCGATGCGCAGCCAGAGCATGATCAGGCCGTAGACGCCGGCCACTCCGAGCCAGCTGAAACAGGCGATGTCAGCTTTGGTCGGCTGATGCCGCCATGGCAGGGACGGATCGTCCCACCACTCGGCTTCGGCAGCCGGCTCCGGATTCGGCGCTTCGCTCACCCGGCGCAGCCTACCCGGTGCCGGAGGGTCACCATCTGATCACCAGGTGGCTAGGGACCGAGATCGCACTCGCTAATGTGCGGGCGGCGTGCAAGTATGGGAGTCGGCCGCTGGAGCGGCCATATTCCACTACGGATCGTCGGGCACGTACCTGCCCGTGGAAAGGATCATTTGGCATGGCCACCGTTAGTTTCAACGACGCAACCCGGATCTACCCCGGATCGGATCACCCGGCCGTCGACAAGCTCAACCTCGAGATCGGTGATGGCGAGTTCATGGTGCTCGTCGGCCCGTCCGGTTGTGGCAAGTCCACCTCCCTGCGCATGCTGGCCGGCCTCGAAGAGGTCAACGCCGGTAGGATCAGCATCGGCGACCGTGACGTCACCGATCTGCCGCCGAAGGATCGCGACATCGCGATGGTGTTCCAGAACTACGCGCTGTACCCGCACATGACCGTCGCCGACAACATGGGCTTCGCCCTGAAGATGGCCGGCGTTCCCAAGGCTGAGCGTGACTCGCGAGTGATGGACGCCGCCAAGCTGCTCGGCTTGGAGTCGTTCCTGTCCCGCAAGCCGAAGGCGCTGTCCGGTGGCCAGCGTCAGCGCGTCGCCATGGGCCGCGCGATCGTCCGCCAGCCGCAGGTCTTCCTGATGGACGAGCCGCTGTCGAACCTGGACGCCAAGCTGCGCGTCTCGACCCGTACCCAGATCTCCGCGCTGGTCAGCCGACTCGGCGTCACCACCGTGTACGTCACCCACGACCAGGTCGAGGCCATGACCATGGGCGACCGGGTTGCGGTGATGAAGGACGGCATCCTGCAGCAGGTCGACAGCCCGCTGGCCCTGTACGACAAGCCGGTCAACCTCTTCGTTGCCGGGTTCATGGGCTCGCCCGCGATGAACCTGCTCAGCGGCAAGGTCGTCCCCGGTGGCGTCCAGATCGGCGACTACGTGGTTCCGGTTGCCCGCGAGGTGCTGGCCAAGGCCGCGGGCGAGGAGACTCTCACCATTGGCGTCCGTCCGGAGAACCTGGGCGTTGCCGACGAGGGCTTCAGCCTCGACGTGGATCTGGTCGAGGAGCTGGGTGCTGACGGCTACATCTACGGAACGATGTCCGGCCTGAATGCCGAGGACAAGCTGAACGCACAGCAGATCGTGGCCCGGGTCTCGGCCCGTCGTCCGTCTCAGCGTGGCATCACCATCAAGCTGAACGCGATCGATCCGGCCAAGCTCCACGTCTTCTCCGAGAAGACCCAGGAGCGTCTGAACGACTGATTCCGGTCTCAGGAGGGCCCGGTCGGATCTGATCCGGCCGGGCCTTTCTGCGTCCACCTCCCCCGCGTTCGCTACCGAATGCAACCCTTGCTACCGGAATTTCGGCAGCGGGAGTTCCGTTCGGTAGCGCGAACCGTGGGTCGCGGACGGTGGAGGGGTGGACGCCGCTCAGAGGCGGCGGACGACCAGAGCCCGGGCGCCGGCCGGGGTCGGGGTCAGCACGACCGTGGCCGAGCCGGCACCGGACGGCTTGAGCCGGCGGCGCAGCACGGCCGGGTCGACGTCGAGGCCGCGGACCTTGATCTCCAGGATGCCGATGCCGTGCTCGCGGACCCAGGCCCGCAGCGTCCGCTCGTCGAAGGTGAGTACCTCAAGCACCTCGAAACCGGTGGCGAAACCGGTAGTCATCGCTGCATCGCCGGTCAGGTAGGCGATTCCCGGCTGGATCGAGCGAGCATCGAGGAACTCGGCCAGCCGGCCGACCGCACCGGCCCGAATCACCGCCGGATCCGGCTCCCACAGGTAGCGCCCCAGTTCGCCGAGCACCGGCGGTGGCCCACTGGCCAGCTCCAGGCCGTCAGGCAGGAGCACGGCGACCCGACTCCCCCAACTCCACACCGAGGTCTCCACCAGGTCACCGCTGTGGCTGACCCAGGTGGCCCCGGCCCGCTGCGGGATGGCCGTGGACGGCAGCCCGGGAGCGGCCTTGATGCAGCCCAGCCGTCCGTCCAACAGGCCGGTGGCGAACTCCCAGGACGGCGATAGGTCGCCCAGTCGCCAGGTGCGTCCGGCCGAGGTCCGCCGGGCCGGGTCGAGGAAGACCCCGTCCGCCTCGGTCAGCAGCTGCCCGACGACCTCCTCGGCCTTCGCGCAGACCACCGGACGACCCAGGTTCGCCGAGGCGAAGACCGCCGTGACCGGGTCGGCGTCGACGGCCACCACGTCCAGCCCGGCATCGGCGAAGGCCAGGGCGTCCGCGCCGAGCCCGCAGCCCAGATCGACGACCCGGGTCGCGCCGGCCGCCACGAAGCGGGACGCCCGCCAGCCGGCCACCTCGGCTCGAGTCGCCTGCTCCAGGCCGGCTGCGGTGAGGAAGAGCCGCCCAGCCCGCTCGCCGAACTTGGCAGTCGCCTTGCGGCGCAGCGCAGCCTGGGTCAGTGCGGCCGCCGCCTGGTCGGGCGGAAACTCCCGGCGCAGTCGCTGCGCGGCAGCCACTGAGTCGGGATCGGGCTGTGCCGCGGCCGCCACCAGCGCCGGCTCGGCCTCCGGGGAGACCAGCCAGGCGGCCAACTGCGGATCCATGAGGCAAAACCTAGCCGGTCGGCCACCTGATTCGCCTCGACCGGATCGGTCCGGCGCCCGCAAGACACCGGCGACGATGCCTATGATCAGGCCATGAAGGTGCTCTCCAAGGTCAGCTTGACCATCGGCGTGATCGGGCTGCTGACCGCGATCGGACTGATGGCCTGGGGCGTGTTGGACGTCTGGGGCAATATGCAGCCCAAGAACAGCGTGCCGCCCGCGAACCCGTACCCCTGGCTGTGGTTGGCGTTCGGGATCGGGATCCTTGGCGGCTTCTTCACCGGGCTCGGCTTGGCCGGCCCGCGTAAGGCTCCGGTCGCGCCGCAGGCCTGAGCTCAGGCCCAGCCCAGCCAGCGAGCCACCAACAGACCGACCCCGATCAGTCCGGCCACCACGAAGGCGGCCAGGTAGGCCAGCACCAGCCGGGTGTCACGCAGGTAGCACTTCGAGCGGGTGAGCCCGGCCTGATGCGCCTTCCAGTAGCCGACGAAGCCGACCACGGCGAACACCACCACGGCAGCCGGACCGAAGATCCAGCCGAGCATGGCGATGGTGGCGAAGATGCACAGCTTCAGCGGGTCGAAGGGGGCTTCGACGGCTCCGTCCGGGGCCGGGGCGCCCGGCAGGAAGTCGGACGGACGTGGCCCGGCCGCGATCCGGGCCGCCTGATCGGGAACCTCACTCATCGCCGTCCGCCCTTCGGGTTGCTCAGCCGTTGTGCGCCCAGCTTGCCCCAGGCCTGGACCGCGCAGAACGGGGCACACTGATGATCACCGGCATCGCTGGTGGTGCCGACGTGGACGCAGCACTGGATCAGCCGCTCCTCGATCATCGTCGAGATGTCCTGGAAGGGCTTGATGGTGATCCGCTTGACCCGCTCACCGAGCAGATTGCGCATCCGCTCCGCGCCGCCGGGCAGCTTGGACGAGGCCAGCGTGGCCAACGTGCTGATCCCCAAATCGCATTGCGTGCAGATGTTCTTCCACAGCTGGCCGGTTCGCGGGCTGCTCAGCGTGGCCTGTTCGCTGAGCAAGTCCAGCAGCGAGCTCTTCATCAACTCCCGCAGCTGCAGCGGCAGATCACGGTCGGCGACCCGGTTGGCCAGCGACTCGGGATCCAGCTCGAGCCAGCGCAGCAGCTCGTCATGGCCGACCAGGGCGGTCAGCGAGCGCCAGACTCCGGAGTCGTCCTTGAGCAGGTAGCCGACTGAGGAGCAGTGCGGATGTGAGCACGGCAGCGCGGTCAGGTCATGCCACTGAACGACGTTGTCGGTCTGTGGCCCCAGCCGGGACAGCACGCCGGTGTGGGTGAGCCGGTTTAGCGGGTCGATGCCCTGGCCGCGTCCCGAGCCGAACACCGGCTGGATGGCCACCCCGCCCATGAACGGGGTGTCCAGTGCCTTGCGGACGACGGCCCCGATGTCGCCGTCATTGACGCCGAGCGCGGCGGTCATCACCAAGGTGGTGAACACTCCGGCCTTCGACAGCCGAGCGATCGCCGCTTCCTTGAACCGGGTCAGGTCGGCGCCGCGGTGATGCTTCGAGGCTTCGGCGGACGGCCCGTCGTACTGCAGGTAGATCTCCAGGCGATCCCGGTGGGAGGCGATCAGCTCCAGCAGGGCGTCGTCCTGAGCCAGCAGCAGGCCGTTGGTGTTCAGCATGATCCGGACGATCGGGCGGGCCACCAGCTCGTCCAGCAGTTCGGCCAGCTGCGGGTACAGCGTCGGCTCGCCACCGGACAGCATCAGCACGTCCAGCCGATTCTCCTCGCGGGCCAGCTTGGCATCGACATTGGCCAGCACCTCGGCCAGCGGCGCCACTCCGACCAGCGCCGGGCCGGACGCGGTGAAACAGGTCGGGCATTTCAGATTGCAGTGCTCGGTGATGTCCTCCAGCAGGATGCAGGTGTGCTGGGTGTGGAAGGCCGGCAGCCCATAGGCGAAGGCCTCGGGCATCGGACGGAAGTTGTCGGTATGGTCGGGGATGTGCACCTTGGTCGGCGCCTGCCACTGCTCGAGGTAGCGCAGAATCTGCGGATCCTCGTCATAGAGGGTGGTGACCAGGCCATGGGTTGGGCAGGCCCGCTGCAGCCAGACCCGGTCGCCGCGGACCAGCAGCGCTCCGGACAGCCGCTGCACATCGGCCAGTTCGGCGTCCGGGTCGTGGCATTGCGGACAGTAGGCGGTGACGTAGCGGTGGATCCGATCGCCGCGCAGTGGCTGGCCGGGCCCGAGCGTCCCCGGCCGCAGCGGCAGCTCGACCCGGGTGGTGCCTGCGACCGTTCCGGACGTCACTGGCCCAGCCCCGACAGCAGCGCCACACAGACCCCGCCGGCGATCAGGATCGACGAGCCGATCCCGATCAGGATCCCGGCCCCGGTCCTGGTGGTCTTCGGCAGCACGGCCAGGACGATGCCGACCACGATCAACGCCAGCGGCAGGACCGCCGACAGGGTCGACAGCGGCCCAGCCAAGACGTCGGAGCTGAAGGCGTACATGAACGAGAACCAGGCCGCCGCGAAGGTGGCGTAGGTGATCGCGATGCCGAGCAGGATCGAGCCGCGGCCACGCCGGCGGGCCGATGGGCTCGGCGGATACGCCGGACCGGGCGGCATCCCCTGCGGCGGGTACGGCGGGATGCCGGGAGGCAGGCCCGCCCCGGGCGGGAAGCCAGGCGGTGGCAGCGGCGGACCACTCGGGCCGACGGGTGGTTGCTGGCCGGTTGGCGGCACGGGTCCGGGCCCGGTGGGTGGCTGTTGCCCTGACGGCGGCACGGGTCCGGGGCCGGCCGGCCGCTGCTGGCCGGGTGGCAGGTACCCCGGTCCTGGTGGCTGTTCAGTCATCAGATCCTCCGATCATTGCCGGGGTCGTCCGCCAGATCCGGACGACACGGAAAGCCAGCAGCGGAATGCCCGCTGCCAGGAACCATTGGGGACGGGTCAGCCCGAACCAGACCTGCTCGTTGGCGCGGAGGAACTCCACGCCGAACCGGAACACCGCGTAGCCGGCCACGTAGCACAAGAACAGGTCACCGGGACGCGGCAGCCGCTCCCGGTTGTGCCACAGCCAGCCGAAGGCGACGGCCTGGAAGACGATCTCGTAGGCGAAGCTCGGGTGCAGGCCGACGCCAGCCGGACCGCCCAGAACCGCCGCCTGGTCGGCCGTGAGAACGATCCCCCAGTCGGCCCCGGTCGGGTGGCCGGGCAGCTCGGTGAGCAGGCAGCCGACTCGTCCGATGGCCATGGCCAGCGCGACGGCCGGGGCGAACAGATCACCGGTGGACGGGCGATAGCCGGTGATCAGCTTGCCGAGGTAGACCCCGATCCAGGCGAAGAAGAGTCCGGCCAGCACGCTGCGATTGCCGTCGGTCCACCACAGTTCGATGGGCTCGTTCTGCCGCGGATCGATGAACTGGAACCACGTGCCCAGCCGTGATCCGACCGCACCCAAGGCCACCGTGACTCCGGCGATCACCCACAGCCGGTCATCAGCCAGCCGGCGGCGACGCACCTCGAACGCGAAGACGCCCAGTCCGGCCAGGATGCCCAACCCCATGAACAGGCCATGCACCAGCCCATTGCCGGCGAAGGGAAGCCCGATCATGGCAGCACCCTAGGGTGCGGTGATGGGGAATTCGCCAGCCCCGGCCCGCGATGCCCGCAGTAGTGCCGATCAGGGGCGGCTGCAGCTCCAGGAGACCGGCTCGCCGTTCTCGTACGGCATCACGCCATGGAAGGCCGGGCCGTCGTCGAAGAGCAGCGGCAGCCAGTAGCGATCCCCGCTCCACATCGGCAGCGATTCGAGTTCGTCGATCCGATGCCAAGCCAGCGGACCGTCCTCGTTGCGCTCGGGCACGTCACCGGTGAAAGCGTCGACCAGGAAGATGAAACCCAGCCAGTCCTCGCCGTCGGGGCCGAAGCCCGGCCACGAGACCGTGCCGCGCAGCCGGGCGGACGTGACCTCGATGCCGGCCTCTTCGCGCAGTTCCCGGCATAAGCAGGTGTAGACGTCCTCGTCGGCTTCCAGCTTGCCGCCCAGGCCGTTCCATTTGCCGGCGTGGACGTCGCCGTCCCGGCTGCGATGGACGAGCAGCACCCGCTCACCGTCGTCACTGAGCAGATAGCCCAGCGTGCCGACGATCGGGGTGTACATCAGGCCACGACGGTGCCGACCGGCATCCCGGAGTCGGCCCCGATGTCCAGCGAACTCGGACGCCGCCCGGCGGCCACCACCTCGGCACCCAGCACGGCGATCATGGCGCCGTTGTCGGTGCACAGGCCCGGCCGCGGCCGGCGCAGGGTGATGCCGGCGGCTGCCGTCCGCTCCTCCAGCAGACCGCGGAGTCGGCTGTTCGCGGCCACTCCCCCGCCGAGCAGGATGGTGTCCACGCCGAGGTAGTCGCAGGCGTCCACAGCCTTGGCGGTCAGCACGTCGGCCACCGCCTCCTGGAAGGACGCGGCCACGTCCGCCATCGGCACCTCTTCGCCGTCCCGGCGCCGGGTCTCCACCCAGCGCGAAACCGCGGTCTTCAAGCCGGAGAACGAGTAGTCGAAGCGGTGGTTGACCAGGTCCTTCTGGGCGGTCAGGCCACGCGGGAAGGCGATCGCCTTCGGGTTGCCGTCGGCGGCCAGCTTGTCGATCACCGGGCCGCCCGGGTAGCCGAGGCCGAGCAGCCGGGAGACCTTGTCGTAAGCCTCGCCGGCAGCGTCGTCGATGGTGGCGCCGAGTTCGGTGATGTCGCCGGTGATGTCGCGGACGTGCAGCAGCGAGGTGTGTCCACCCGAGACCAGCAGCGCCGCGCAGGGCATCGGCAGCGGGCCGTGATCGAGCAGGTCGACCGCCACGTGACCGACCAGGTGGTTCAGCCCGTACAGCGGCTTGTTCAGCGCGACAGCGAGCGCCTTGGCCGCGGCCAGGCCGACCACCAGCGCACCCATCAGGCCCGGCCCGGAAGTCACCGCGATCGCGTCCACCTCGGACAAGTCGATGCCGGCCTTCTCCTGGGCCCGCTGCAGGGCCGGGACGATCGCCTGCAGGTGGGCGCGGCTGGCCACCTCCGGCACCACCCCACCGAAGCGGACGTGCTCCTCCACCGAGGAGGCCACCTCGTTGGCCAACAACTCGTGACCGCGGACGATACCCACCCCGGTCTCGTCGCAGGACGACTCGATGCCCAGTACCAAGGGTCCACTCATGCGCTCTCCACCGCCCATCGGTCTTCACTGCCCACGCCGCGCTGCATCACCAGGGCGTCGTGACCGGCCCCGTAGTAGTCGCGGCGCATGCTGATCTCCTCGAACCCCAGTCGCCGGTACAGCCCGACCGCCGGGTTGTCCGGGCGCACTTCCAGCAGCATCCGGCGAGCCCCCACGGCGGCGGCCCAGTCCAGGCCGGCGTTGACCAGCGAGGCGCCGATCCCCTGACCGCGCGCGTCGGAGTGGACGACCACCCGATACAGGTCGGCCATCTCCTCGGCCACTCCGAAGCTGGCCACGCCAATCACCCGGGCGTGCGCGTCCAGCCGGGTGATCACCCAACGGTCGCCGGCCAACTCGTCAGCCCAGGACTGCCGCGACCAGCGCTCGAACTCGGCGAAGCCGACGGCTTCGAGCTCGCAGATGGCGTCCAGGTCGGCGGCGGTGGCGTGGGAGATGATCACTTCTGCCTCGTCACGGCCAGCCGCGGCTGCAGCAACGTCGACTTCACCCGGGTCGGCACCTCTGCGTCCGGTCGGCGCAGGTAGAGCGGCTCCAGCCCGGCGTCGGGGACGTCCAGGGCGGCCAGCAGGCCGGCGTCGATGGCGTCCGGGCCGGCCACCTCGGCGGCGACCAGGTGGGCACCGGGGCCGCCCAAGGGCAGTGCCGGCAGAGCGGACGGAGCACTCACCGACGGGCCGTCCAGGCAGCGTCCGGAGCCGTCATAGCGGGCCCAGTAGACCTCTTTGCGACGGGCGTCGCTGGCGATCAGGAACTCGGCGGGGGCGTCACCCCGGCGGACCCATTCGGCCGCCACCACGTCCAGGCTGCACACGCCACGGACGGGCACGCCCAGCGCTGCGGCCAGGGTGTGGCCGGCCGCCACTCCGACCCGCAGCCCGGTGAACGGTCCCGGCCCGATCCCGACGACGACTCCGGTGAGCTCACTCACCGTGTGACCGGCTTCGGCCAGCACCTGCTGCACCAGCAGCATCAGCTGCTCAGCATGGGCGCGGGTGTCAGCCACGGCAGCCGAAGCCACCACGGCACCGTCCACGGCCAGGCCGACGCGAACATCGGTGGCGGTGTCGATGCCCAGCACGATCGAACTCATAGCGCCTCCAGCAGGGAACGGACGGCGGTCCACCGTTCGCCGATCGGGGTCAGGAAGATCCAGCGGGTCTCGTCCTCGGGATCCAGGCTGCGCCGAATGTCGATCTCCAGCCGGTCATCGGCCAGCCCCTCGGCGATCCCGGTGCCCCACTCGACCAGGGTGACCGCCTCAGCGGCCGACGCGTCCAGGTCGAGGTCGTAGAGCTCGGCCGGGGAGCCGAGCCGGTAGGCATCCACGTGGACCAGGGCCGGGCCGTCGGCCAGCGGCCGATGCACCCGGGAGAGCACGAAGGTCGGCGAGATCACCGCTCCGGAGACATTGAGCCCCACCCCGATCCCCTGAGTCAGGGTGGTCTTGCCGGCACCCAGGTCACCGGCGGCAATGATCAGGTCACCGGCCCGGAGCAGGCCGGCCAGGCGCCGACCGAGGTCCTGAGTCTCCTCGGCGGTTCGGGCCATCACACAGACCGGCAGTTCCCGGGACAGGCGCAGCGAGGTGCCGTGCCGCTCGGTCTCGACGAAGCCGTGCCGCTGCCACCAGGCCACCACCGGCGGGAACTCGGCGCGCGCGATCAACCCCACCCGATGGACGCCACGCAGCGCCAGCGACTCGAGCACGACCGCGACCATGGCCGAGGCGATCCCCTGCCGCTGGAAGGACGGGCGCACCGACACCCGGTGAATCCCGGCCGTATCACCCTCGACGCTGACGATCACCACTCCGGCCGGTTCGTTGTCGACCAGCGCCAGCACGCCGAAGCCCTGAGCCAACGCGGCGATGACGGTGTCCGGGGTCTCAGCCAGCGCAGGCGGCGGCGGGTCGATCACGGGCCGATGACCGAAGGCGTCCAGGATCACCGCACTCAGCGCCTGCGCGTCCCACGGCTCGGCGGTCACGATCTGCAGGGTGCGACCGTCGCCGAGCAGACTCTCAGCGAGCACGGTGCGCTGCATCACGTTCCTCCCCGCCTGGCGGTCGCCGGGCGAACCCCACGATTCTATGCCAACCGCGCCGACGGCCCGGCATCCAGCAGCGCGGAGATCACCGCCGGCAGGGTGGCGGCCAGCTGCTGCGGCGGCACCGGTCCGGGGCTGCGGAATGCGGCCACGGCCTGAACCGAGGCGGCCAGGACGGCCGCGGTCGGCGTGGCCAATCCGGCGGCCAGCAGGGTGCCGGCGATTCCGGCCAGCACGTCCCCCGAGCCGGCCTGTGCCGTCCAGGCAGGTCCCGGCACTGCCAGCTGGACGGTGCCACCTTCGGGGCCAGCGACGTACTGGGTGGCGCCCTTGAGCAGCACGGTGCAGCCGGTGCGTTCG
This sequence comes from Actinomycetes bacterium, assembly GCA_023425145.1. Lineage (GTDB taxonomy): Bacteria > Actinomycetota > Actinomycetes > Propionibacteriales > Propionibacteriaceae > Propionicimonas. The sequence continues at coordinate 102,691 of JAFADF010000009.1, forward strand.
GCGGCCCGGCGGACGGCAGCCAACGGGTCGGCCAGCACCGCCGAGCGCTCCACACCGAGCAGATAAGCCAGCTCACCGGCATGCGGGGTGAGCAGGGCGGTCGGACGTCCGGTCTCGGGCAGCTGGCGCAGCGCGTCCGCGTCGATCACCAGCGGCACTCCGGTGGCGATCAGCTTGGCCACGGTCTTGGTGTCCTTGCGCTGCCCCCAGCCCGAGCCGATCACCAGCGCCTGCACCCGGCCCTGGGCGGCCACCACGTTCGGGAAGGCGTCCAGGACCCGGGTGACCACCGGCTGCGGACCGAGATGACGCACCATGCCGGCACCGGCATGGATGGCACCGGCAGCACTCAGCACGGCGGCGCCGGGGAAGTCCGGCGAGCCGGTGTCCAGACCGACCACGCCGCGGGAGTACTTGTCGGCTGCCTGATCGGGAACCGGCCAGGCAGCGGCCACCTCGGCCGGCGTCCACTGATGAACCTCGGGCTCACCCAGCTCCAGCCCGATGTCGACCAGCTCCACCTCGCCGCAGGCCGAGCGTCCCGGCTCGGTGAGCTGGCAGAGCTTGTAGCCGCCGAAGGTGATGGTGAGGGCCGCCCGGAAGTGCGGCGCGTCGACGAAGGGCGGCTCGGGGGCCAGCCCGGAGGGCAGGTCGACGGCGACCACTCGCGTCCCGGACGTCCGACAGGCCTCGGCGAAGCCAGCCACCGGCTCGTCCAGCCCTGGACGCGAGCCGATCCCGGCCACCGCATCCACCACGAAGTGGTAGCGGCCCAGGTCGGCCAGCGCTTCGGCGGCGGACACCTCTCGTCCGCCGGCGGCCAGGAAGGCCGTCCAGCCGGCAGCGTGGACCTGCGTCCCAGTTCGCCAGGCCCGGACGCTCACGCCACGGCGCGCCAGCCGAACCCCGGCCCACAGCGCGTCGCCGCCGTTGTTTCCGGAGCCGACCACCAGCAATGCCCGGGAGCCGTAGACCCCGTCCAGGCGACGCAGGATCGCCGCCGCCAGCCCCGCCGCAGCCCGCTGCATCAGAACGTCCGGATCGACGCTGGCAAAGGCCACGGCCTCGGCGGCCCGAATCTGTGCGACCCGGTAGCCGTCCATCACGCCTCGCAGACCACCATGGCGGCCGCCACTCCGGCGTCGTGCGTGATCGAAACGAACACCTTGGTCACGCCCAGTTCGGCGAGCCGGGCCGCCACCGTCCCGGACGAGGTGATGTAGGGCTGGCCGCACTCGTCGGCGAGAACCTCGACATCGGTCCAGACCAGGCCCTTGGGAGCGCCGATCGCCTTGGCGATCGCCTCCTTGGCGGCAAACCGGCCGGCCAGCCGCTCCTTGGGTGCGTTGTTCAGCTCAGCCGGGGTGAACAGCCGTTCCAGGACGCCATTGCGCTCGATGGCCCGGGAGAACCGGAACACCTCGGTCAGGTCGAGTCCGATGCCGACGATCATTCGACTGTCACGCTCTTGGCCAGGTTGCGCGGCTGGTCGACGTCGTAGCCCTTCAGGGTCGCCACTTCACAGGCGAACATCTGCAGCGGGACGGCGGCCAGCAACGGCTGCAACAGGGTGGACACCTTCGGCAGGCCGAACAGCACGTCGGCGTAGGCGGCGACTTCGGGGTCACCCTCCTCGGCCACCACCACGGTGAACGCGCCGCGGGCCCGGACCTCCTGGATGTTCGAGACGACCTTGTCGTGCAGCTGATCGCGGCCTTGCGGCGGCACCACCACGAAGACCGGGACGCCGTCGTCGACCAAAGCGATCGGGCCGTGCTTCAGCTCGCCGGCCGGGAAACCCTCGGCATGTAGATAGGCGATCTCCTTCAGCTTCAGGGCACCTTCCAGGGCCACCGGGTAGCCGACGTGCCGGCCCAGGAACAGCACCGAATCCTCGTCCACCAGCCGGGTCGCCAGCTCACGGATCGGATCCAGGGAGTCCAGCACCTGCTGGATCAGGGCCGGAGTGGCGGCCAGCTCGTCCATCACTGCGGCGATCTCGTCGTCGTACATGGTGCTGCGCACTTGGGCCAGGTAGAGCCCCAGCAGGTAGCAGGCGGCCACCTGCGTGAGGAAGCCCTTGGTTGAGGCCACCCCGATCTCGGGACCGGCGTGGGTGTAGAGCACTGCGTCCGACTCGCGCGGGATGGTGGCGCCGTTGGTGTTGCAGATCGCGATCACCTTGGCCCCCTGCTCGCGGGCGTGCCGGATCGCCATCAGCGTGTCCGCGGTCTCGCCGGACTGGGAGATGGTCACCACCAGGGTGGAGCCGTCGATGATCGGGTCGCGGTAGCGGAACTCCGAAGCGATCTCGACCTCGCAGGCCACCCGGGTCCAGTGCTCGATGGCGTACTTGGCCACCAGCCCGGCGTAGTAGGCGCTGCCGCAGGCCACGATGATGATCTTGTCGATCCGGCGCAGTTCGTCCTCGCCGATGTGCAGCTCGTCCAGCTGTAAGGCGCCCTCGGCGGTGTAGCGACCCAGCAAGGTGTCGGCGACCGCCTGCGGCTGCTCGAAGATCTCCTTGCGCATGAACCAGTCGTAGCCGGCCTTCTCGGCGGCCGACAGATCCCAGGTCACCTCAAAGGGCTTGGTCGGTGCCGGCCGTCCCTCGAAGTCGGTGACCACGATCGAGTCGACGTGGACGTCCACTACTTGGTCTTGGCCGAGCTCGATGGCGTGCCGGGTGAACTCGATGAACGCCGCCACATCGGAGGCTACGAAGTTCTCGCCCTCGCCGACGCCGACCATCAGCGGCGAGTTGCGGCGAGCCGCGACCACTCGTCCCGGGTCGGCCGCGTCCACGGCCACCAAGGTGAAGGCACCTTCGAGCCGGCGGCACACCCGGCGCATCCCCTCGGCCAGGTCGGCACCCTGCTCGAGCTCGCGGCCCAGCAGCGCGGCAGCGGCCTCGGTATCGGTCTCGGAGGTGAAGACCACACCCTGGGCGCCGAGCTCGGCCCGCAGTGCGGCGAAGTTCTCAATGATCCCGTTGTGCACCAGGGCCACTCGACCGGCGCCCCCCAGATGCGGGTGCGCGTTCTGATCGGTGGGGCCGCCGTGGGTCGCCCAGCGGGAATGGCCGATCCCGGTTCCCGATACCGGCAGCGGACGGTCCGCCAGCTCGGCGTCCAGATTCGTGACCTTGCCGGCCTTCTTGCGCCACTGGATCGTGCCCTGATCCAGCACGGCGATTCCGGCTGAATCGTAGCCGCGGTACTCCATTCGCCGTAGCCCAGAGATCACTACCTCACGAGCGTCTCTCGCACCGACATAGCCGATAATCCCGCACATAGGCGTCACTGTACCGGCGAGTCCGGCACACTAGGGCAACTGGCCCAACAGGAGTCGGAGGCGATGACAGGCACAGTGGACGAGGGCGCCGTGGCCCCGGAGGACAACCCGTACGGGCCGTACCTGACCCTGGACCGGCAGCATTGGGCGGCATTGGCAGCCACCCGTCCGGCCGATCTGGACGAGGGAACACTCGAGCGGCTGCGCGGTATCGGCGACCCGACCGACGCCAGCGAGGTGCGCGAGGTCTACCTCCCGTTGACCGAATTGATCAGCCTCTACTCCGAGCGCACCGGCGACCTGTTCCAGGCCAGCCACGAGTTCCTGGGGCTGTCCGGCCAGCGCACCCCGTTCGTGATCGGAGTGGCCGGATCGGTGGCGGTCGGCAAGTCCACCACGTCCCGGTTGCTGGCCGAGCTGTTGCGCCGGCTGCCCGGTTCGCCGAGGGTCGACCTGATCACCACCGACGGCTTCCTCTACCCGAATGCCAAGCTCGCCGAGCTGGGGCTGCTGGAGCGTAAGGGCTACCCGGAGTCGTACGACCGGCGGGCGCTGCTGCAGTTCGTGATGGACGTGAAGTCCGGCGCGCCGCAGGTGAGTGCACCGGTCTACTCGCACTTCGCCTACGACATCCTGCCCGGCGAGCGGACGGTCGTCTCCCGTCCGGACATCTTGATCATCGAAGGCCTCAACGTCCTGCAGCCGGCCCGGCGCCGCTCCGACGGCACCACCGGGCTGGCGGTCAGCGACTTCTTCGACTTCTCGGTGTTCGTCGACGCCGCCTCCGACGACGTCCGCAACTGGTACGTGAACCGCTTCCTGCATCTGCGCCAGACCGCATTCCAGGATCCGCACTCCTACTTCGCCCGCTACGGAGCCCTCAGCGAGCCCGACGCCATTGAGACCGCCCGGGGAATCTGGGACGCCATCAACGGTCCCAATCTCGAGCTGAACATCCGTCCGACCCGGGGCCGAGCCACCGCTATCCTTCGAAAAGGTCCTAACCATCAGGTGAGTTGGGTGCGGATCCGAAAGGTGTGAGGTGATCGAGGCACTCGGCGGCGACGACGCCAAGACAGCGGTCGCTCTGTGGCAGGAAGCCGATCTCACCAGGCCGTGGAACGACGCCACGGCCGACTTCCGCAGGGCCCTGGAATCCCCCTCTTCGACGGTGCTGGGCATCCGTGACGGCGGAGGCCTGGTCGGCACGGCCATGGTCGGCTACGACGGGCATCGCGGCTGGGTCTACTACCTGGCGGTCGCGAAATCGCACCGCGGACGCGGCCTGGGCAAGGAACTGATGGCCGGTGCCGAGCATTGGCTGAAAGCGGCCGGAGCTCCCAAGATCCAGTTCATGGTGCGCACCGAGAACGACGCCGTGCTGGCCTTCTACGACCACCTGGGTTACATCCCGCAGTACTGCGTGGTGCTGGGTCGCCGAATCGACTGACGTCCCCGCTCGGCGGCACGCCGCCGGGGCTCAGAGGCTGAGCCGCTCCTTGACCACTTCGGCCAGCTGCTCGGCCACTTCGCGGGCGCGTTCCTCGGTGTCGGCCTCGACCATCACCCGGACCAGCGGCTCGGTGCCCGACGGACGCAGCAGCACCCGTCCGGAATCACCCAGTGCCTTGATCTGCGCCGAAACTGCCGAGTTCACCACCGGATCGATGCCGGCCCAGGCCTTGTTCACGTTCGGGACGTTGATCATCACCTGCGGCAGCCGGGTCACCACCGAAGCCAGATCCTGCAACTGGCGTCCGGTCCGGGCCAGCTGGGCGGCCAGGTGCAGGGCGGTCAGCACTCCGTCGCCGGTGGTGGCGTATTCGCTCATGATCACGTGGCCGGACTGCTCGCCACCCAGGGTGAAGCCGTTGGCGTTCATCGCCTCCAGCACGTAGCGGTCACCGACCTTAGTTTGGTCGACGCGGATTCCGGCGGCGTTCATCGCCTTGAGGAAGCCGAGGTTGCTCATCACGGTGGCCACCACCGTGTCCGAATGCAGCGTCTTGGCTTGCTGCATGGCCAGGGCCAGCACGGCCAGAATCTGATCGCCGTCGACGACCTCGCCGCGATGATCGACGGCCAGGCAACGGTCCGCGTCCCCGTCCAGACCGATCCCCAGATCGGCACCGTGGGCCAGCACGGCCGCCTGCAGCGGACCCAGATGCGTGGAACCGCAGTTGTCGTTGATGTTCAGGCCGTCCGGGCTGGCGTGCAGCGGGACGACCTGGGCGCCCTGCGCGTCGAAGGCGGCCAGTGCGGTCAGGTGGGCTGCGCCGTTGGCGCAGTCGATGACGACCTTGAGCCCTTCCAGGCTGGCGTCGGTGCCCAGGCTGGCCACCAGATGGGCGATGTAGGCCTCGATGGCACCGCGATCCTCGGTGACCCGACCGACCCCGGAACCAATCGGACGATCCCAATGCTCGCCCATCCGCTGCTCGATCATGTCCTCGATGGCATCATCGAGCTTGACCCCGCCGCGGGCGAAGAACTTGATGCCGTTGTCGGGCATCGGATTGTGGCTGGCCGAGAGCATCACGCCCAGATCGGCACCCATGGCCCCGACCAGGTAGGCGACACCGGGAGTGGGAATCACGCCCAGGCGCACCACGTCCACCCCTGCCGAGGCCAACCCGGCCACCACGGCAGCCTCCAGGAATTCCCCGGAGGCCCGGGTGTCGCGTCCGACCAGAGCGAAGGGACGATGCCCCGCACCGAACACGCCGGCCTCGGCCAGCACGTGGGCGGCCGCGATCGACAACTCCAGCGCGATTTCCGCAGTCAGATCCAGGTTCGCGGTGCCGCGAACCCCGTCCGTCCCGAACAGTCGAGCCATCGCCCGACCAGGATCAGCGCTTGCTGTACTGGGGAGCCTTGCGGGCCTTCTTCAGACCAGCCTTCTTGCGCTCCTTGACCCGCGCGTCGCGAGTGAGCAGACCGGCCTTCTTCAGAGCCGGACGGCTGGCCTCAGCGTCGACCGCGTTCAGCGCACGAGCCACACCCAGCCGCAGCGCGCCGGCCTGGCCGGTGACACCGCCACCGACGATGGTCGCGATCACGTCGTAGGAGCCGACGACACCGGCAGTGACCAGCGGCTCATTGACGGTCTGCTGGTGCAGCTTGTTGGGGAAGTAGTCCTCCAGCGTGCGCCCGTTGATCGAGAACTTGCCGTCACCCGGGACGATCCGAACTCGCGCGATGGCCTCCTTGCGGCGACCGGTGGCGCCAGCAGCGGCGATCACGGCCGGGCGTCCACCCGGCTGCGGGGCGCTGGCCTGAGCCTCGGCGCGGTAAGCGATCTCACGATCGTCCTCAACGAAGGGGACGACCTCGTCGGCAGCAGTCTCTTCGACAGTCTCGGTCACGTTGTTTCCTTGGCTCACTGAGCGATCTGGGTGATCTGGTACGGCTGCGGCTTCTGTGCAGCGTGCGGGTGCTCCGGGCCGGCGTAGACCTTGAGCTTGCTGATCAGCTGGTGGCTGAGCTTGTTCTTGGGGAGCATCCCCCAGACCGCACGCTCGACAGCCTTGCGCGGGTCGTTGGCCAGCAGTTCGCCGTAAGGCACCGACTTCAGGCCGCCCGGACGTCCGGAGTGCCGGATCGCGAGCTTGTCCTTGGCCTTGTTGCCAGTCAGGGCGATCTTGGAAGCGTTGATCACGATCACGAAATCGCCGGCGTCAACATGCGGGGCGAACTGCGGCTTGTGCTTGCCGCGCAGTAGGGTCGCCGCGGTGACGGCCAGCCGGCCAAGGACGACATCCTCGGCATCAATCACGTGCCAGGCCCTGGTGATCTCACCAGGCTTGGGGCTGTACGTAGACACGGGTCTGTGACCTGCTTCCATAAGTTGTATCGCTTCGTATCGTGCGGGGTCGACCGGCGAAGGCAGACCGCAGCGCAACAGCGCCTAAGGCTACCCTGGACGATCGAGGGGGTCAAAACCGAGCGAGCCGCAGTGGCCCTATCGGCCTGAGCCGACACCGGCAGTGACCCATCCGTTCCGCCTGTACCAGGCATGGTGCCCCGGATCCAGCATCGAAGCAAGATGACACCTGACCGTAACGGATACCTCATATGGTGAAACCCATGGCACACACTCTCCAGATCCGGTACCCCGCCACGGGCGTCGAGGCTGACCTGGCGATCACGGAGGCCACGATCAAGGCGCCCGAACTGCGCAAAATCGTCGTCGACGGTGAGCCGCTGGCCACCTTCGACCCCGGCTTCGTCAACACGGCTGTCTGCCACTCCTCGATCACCTACATCGACGGCGAGGCGGGCGTCCTGGAATACCGCGGCTACCCGATCGCGGAACTGGCCGAGCACTCCACCTACCTGGAAGTCGCCTACCTGCTGCTGCACGGCGAACTGCCCAATGCCACCCAGCTCGCCGAGTGGGAGCTGCAGGTCACCGAACACCGGATGCTGCCGGACAAGCTGAAGACGGTGCTGGCCGGATTCCCCTATGACGCGCATCCGATGACCATCCTGATGGCCTCGGTGGCCGCCTTCTTCTCCTTCTACCCCGACGCGCAGAACTTCGACGACCCCGAGGCGCGCTACCTGAACATCACCCGGCTGATCGCCAAGATGCCGACCCTGGCCGCCTTCGCCTACCGCAAGGGCAAGGCCAAGCCGTACATCAACCCGGACGACTCCTACGGCTACTGCCACAACTTCCTGCAGATGCTGTTCAAGCAGAACGAGCGCCGCTACCACGCCGACCCGCGGCTGATCCGGGCCATGGAGGTGCTGTTCATCCTGCATGCCGACCACGAGCAGAACTGCTCGACCAATGCGGTGCGCTCGGTGGCCAGCTCGGGCAACGACCTGTTCACCTCCTGCTCGGCTGGGATCGGCGCGCTGCACGGGCCGCTGCACGGCGGCGCCAACGAGGCGGTCTTGAAGATGCTGCGCGAGATCGGCACCGTCGATCGGGTGCCGGAGTTCATCGAGGGCGTCAAGGCCGGCAAGACCCGGATGATGGGCTTCGGCCACCGGGGTCTACAAGAACTACGATCCGCGCGCCAAGATCATCAAGAAGAGCGTCGAGGACGTCTTCGAGGTGACCGGGGTGAACCCGCTGCTGCGGGTGGCGCTCGAGTTGGAGAAGCACGGCCTGGAGGACGACTACTTCGTTTCCCGCAGGCTGTACCCGAACGTCGACTTCTACTCCGGCCTGATCTACGAGGCCCTCGGCTTCCCGCCGGAGATGTTCACCGTGCTGTTCGCGGTGCCCCGGACGTCCGGCTGGGCGGCTCAGTATCAGGAGTTCATCACCGACCCGGAGCAGAAGATCGTTCGGCCCAAGCAGATCTACACCGGCCATCAGACCCGCAGTTACGTGCCGATGGAGGCGCGCGGCTGAGGGCGTCCATCGCTTTCCCGAAAAGTGCTTGCGGGGGCTGAAACCGAGTAGTTAGGTAGTCCCCATGAGTTCAAAGATGAGCGCTGCCTCGCTGCAGGTGTCCAGTCCCGACGACGTCCGCAACGTGGTCCTGATCGGAAACGCAGGATCGGGAAAGACCTCACTCTTCGAGCAACTCCTCAAGTCTCGCCTTGTCGGCTACCGCGGCGAGAAGGAGGACGCCGAGCGCGCCGCCCAGCTCTACCTGGCCAGCCTGGTCACCGGGGACGTCCTGGTGAACCTGCTGGACGCCCCTGGCCACCCCGACTTCGTCGGTGAGCTGCGGGCCGGCATTCGAGCCGCCGACGCGGCCATCTTCGTGATCTCCGCGGCCGACGGCATCGACGGTGCCGCCCAGGCGCTGTGGGAGGAGTGCACGGCGGCCAACCTGCCCCGGATCATCGCGCTGACCAAGCTGGACGCCGGGCATGCCGACTTCGACGCCTCGGTGGCTGAGGCGCAGGCCAAGTTCGGCGAGGGCGTCCTGCCCACCCACGTGCCCACGATGTCGGCACCGGGCGTGATCGCCGGCAACATCGGGCTGCTCAGCCTGGAGGAGCACGACTACTCCGGCGGCGAGGTGGTCAACCGCAAGCTCACCTCCGACGACTCGCACGTCGAGACCTGGCGCGGACCGCTGATCGAGGCGATCATCCAGGAGGCCGAGGACGACTCGCTGATGGATCGCTACCTGTCCGGCGAGGAGCTCGACTCCGAGTACCTGCTGGACGACCTGCGCAAGGCGGTCGCCACGGCCAACCTGTACCCGGTGCTGCCGGTGGCTTCGAACACCGGCGTGGGCGTCGAGGAGCTGCTGCGGCTGATCGAGCACGGCTTCCCGACCCCGTCGCTGCATCCGAACCCGTCGGCCACCACCCCGTCCGGTGGCGAACTGCCGAATCCGCCGACCGATCCGTCGGCTCCGCTGGTGGCCCAGGTGATTCGCACCACCACCGACCCGTTCGCCGGCCGGTTGTCGATGGTCCGGATCTTCTCCGGGACTCTGAAGGCAGAAGAACTGGTGCACGTCAGTGGCCACCATGCGTCCGCCGACGATGCGCACCCCGACCACGACAACGAGGAGCGGATCGGTCTGATTCAGGCCGCGGTCGGCACCGAGCTGAAGCCACGCAACACCGCGATCGCCGGTGAGATCGTGATGGTGCCCAAGCTGACCACCGCCGAGACCGGCGACACCCTGTCGGCCAAGGACCACCCGGCACTGGTCGAGCCTTGGGCGCTGCCCGAGCCGCTGCTGCCGCTGGCGATCCGAGCAGCCACCCGCAACGACGAGGACAAGCTGTCCGGCGCCCTGCAGCGGCTGGCGGTCGAGGACACCACGGTCCGGCTGGATCGCGGTGGCAGCGATCAGCTGGTGCTGTGGACGACCGGTCAGGCCCACGCCGATCTGCTGCTGGCTCGGCTGGTTGACCGCTACGGGGTGAAGGTCGAGCAGGAGGACCTGAAGATCCCGCTGCGGGAGACCTTCACCACCAAGGTGACCGCGCTCGGCCGGCACGTGAAGCAGTCCGGCGGCCACGGCCAGTACGCGGTCTGCAATCTCGAGATCGAGCCGCTGCCCCGCGGCGGTGGCTTCGAGTTCGTCGACAAGGTGGTCGGCGGGGCGGTGCCGCGGCAGTTCATTCCGTCGGTCGAGAAGGGCGTCCGCACCCAGTTGGAGAAGGGTGTGCTGGCCGGCTTCCCGATGGTGGACGTCCGGGTCACCCTGTTCGACGGCAAGTCGCACTCGGTCGACTCCTCCGACATGGCCTTCCAGCTGGCCGGTTCGCTGGCCCTGAAGGAGGCCGCCAATGCCAAGACGGTGGCCCTGCTCGAGCCGCTGGATCTGGTCACGGTGACCGTCGGCGAGGAGTACCTGGGCGCGGTGATGAACGACCTCACCGGACGCCGTGGACAGCTGCTCGGCACCGACTCCGAGGGACACAAGGCGATCATCCGCGCACTGGTGCCCCAGCTGGAGCTGGCCCGCTACGCCATCGACCTGCGCGGCATCGCGCACGGCTCGGGATCGTTCACCCGTGAGTTCCACGGGTACGAGGCGCTGCCGGCCAACCTCACCGAGAAGTTCACCAAGGCGAACTAGCGACCGGTGCCGTCCCTGTCCTAGGGGGTGGGGACGGCACCCCGGGACATAAGGGGACGGTTCCTGTTACGTCCCACCCGCCCCCGGGACGAAAGGGGACGGTTCCTGTTACGTCCCACCCACCGACCCAGGCGCGCGGCCATCGAAACCCGCTGACGTCATAGGAAGATCGGGAGAAATGCCCGCCGCAGCGGGAATCCCTGGTGACGCTCAGGTGTTCCTGTCGGCGTGAAGATCGAGATCTGGTCAGATATTGCCTGCCCGTGGTGCTACATCGGGCTCAACCGCTTCCAGCAGGCCCTGGACGGCTTCGAACACCGCGATCAGGTGACTGTTCGGCTGCGCTCGTTCCAGCTGGACCCGACATTGCCTGAGTCGTTCGACGGCAGCGAGGCCGAGTATCTCGCCGCCAGCAAGGGGCTGGACGTCTCCCGGGCAGCGGCCATGATGAACCAGGTCGCCGCCGTGGGCACTGCGGACGGCCTGCCGTTCGCGTTCGATGATCTCGCTGTCGCGAACTCGCGGCGCGCGCACCGGCTGCTGCACCTGGCCGAGCGCCAGGACCCGTCCGGGGCCACCACCTGGGCGCTGAAGAAGGCGTTGTTCACCGCGCACTTCGCCGATGGCAAGTCGGTCTGGGATGAGGACGTGCTGCGCGACCTGGCCGCCTCGGTCGGGCTGAGTGATCTGAGCGGACTCGACTCCGAAGAGGTGGACGCCGAGGTCGAGGACGACATCGTCCAGGCCGGACGACTCGGCATCCGGGCGGTGCCGACCTTCGTCTTCGCCGACAAGTACGGCGTCTCCGGCGCCCAGCCGGTCGAGGCCTTCGCGGAGGCCATCGAGCAGGTGTGGAACGAACTCAACCCGAAGCCGCTGATCACCCTGGCGGCCGCCTCGGACAACCCGTCCTGCGGGATCGACGGCTGCTGAGCGGGCCTCCGGCCCCGCAGGAAAGGGGACAGTCCCCATTTTCTGCGGGCTGGGAAACCGACGAGGTGGACGGTAATGGAACCGTCCCCGTCAGTGGGAGACCTCAGTGAGCGGCGATGAAGCCGAACACGCCGTCGGCCATCATCTGCGCGGCAATCGCACTCAGCAGCAGACCGGCGATTCGTGAGGCCAGCACGGTGCCGCCTTCGCGCAGCACCGAGCGGATCCTCTCAGCGAAGCGCAGGAACAGCCAGACCAGGAACATCACCACGACCAGGGCGAGCCCGACGGTGACGTAGCCAGCCAGCCCCGGCGCCTTCTGCACGGCCAGCATGCTGGCCGCAATCGCGCCCGGGCCGGCCATCAGCGGAGTGCCCAGCGGCACGATCGCCACATTCACGTTGTCGTGCAGCACCGGATCCTCGCCGTGGCCCATCAGCAGCTCCAGCGCGATCAGCAGCAGCAAGAGGCCACCGGAGACCTGCATGGCCGGAACCGAGACCTGCAGGTAGTCGAGGATCTGCCGTCCGAACAGGGCGAACAGGGCGATCACACCGAATGCCACGGCGGACGCCTTGTCGCCGGCGCGCCTGCGCTGCTCGACGGTGAAGGAGTTGGTGAGGCCCAGGAACACCGGCAGAAGACCGGGTGGGTCGACGATGACGAACAGCGTCACCGCGGTGGTGAGAAACAGATTGAGGTCGAAGACCATCCCGTCAGCCTAGATCCGAGCCGCCGTCCGCGGCGAATCCCCGGCGCCTTCCCCCGTCCGTCCAGCCCAGGTGGCAGTCCGGATAGATCGTTCGACAGCCGTGTCCCTGAACCCCGAGCCGCACCCCACCGCACCCACACAACCCAGCCGATCACCCAGGCCGAGAACGATCCAACAGGACCTCCCCGGCCCAACACCTGGGACGTAACAGGAACCGTCCCCTTCCGTCCCGAACAGGCAAGCCGGCACCCAGAGCGAGCGACCACGAAAGGTGCCGGCCCGGACGGATCGTTCGACAGCCGTATCCCTGAACCCCGAGCCGCACCCCACCGCACCCACACAACCCACCCGACCAAGGAGGCCGAGAACGACCCGTCCGGGTGGGCACCAGGCCGAACGCGCGCATGATGCCCCCACCGGGGTGGACGAAAAAGGAACCGTCCCCTTTCGTCCGAACCTGGGACGTAACAGGAACCGTCCCCTTCGTCCCGAACAGGCAAGCCAGCGCCCAGAGTGAGCGACCACGAAAGTTGCCGGCCCGGACGGATCGTTCGACAGCCGTATCCCTGAACCCCGAGCCGCACCCCACCGCACCCACACAACCCACCCGATCGCGGAGGCCGAGAACGATCCGTCCGGGTGGGCACCAGGCCGAGGGCGGGCATGATGCACCCACCACCCGGGTGGACGAAAAAGGAACCGTCCCCACGAAACCGGCGGACAAGGGTGGACGAAAAAGGAACCGTCCCCTTTTGTCCCGGACCTGGGACGTAACAGGAGCCGTCCCCTTCTGTCCCGGACGGGCGGAGAGGGGGAAGGGTTCGGGAACGAGCTCAGCCAGACAGCCGGGCAGTGCGGACCGAGACGGCGTAGGAGGCTGCCAAGAGACCGGCTGCCACCAGCCAGCCGAACCAGGACGGCAACGCCGACCAGCCCAGGAAGAAGCCTTCGAGGAGCTTCGGCGAGACCGCACCGGTGAACCCGATGACCGCGGCCACCAGGAGCAGCGGCAGATAGGCGAACAGCCGCGAGCTGGTGTAGCCATAGCGGTACATCACCGGCAGCTGGATGCCGACCAGCACTGCATAGAGCAGCGCAGCGAGCGGGAGCAGCATCGCCCACGCCTGCGGATCATCGGTGCGGCCACCCAATCCACCGATCATGCCCAAGGCCGCGAATGCCGCGGTCAGGCCGACCCAGATGCCGGTGGTGACCAGGTATCGCGAGAGAATCAAGGTCGGCCGCTCCACGGGGAGCGAGGCGTACATGGTCTCCAGCCGGCTCTTCTCCGAAGCCGCAAATGGGTAGCTGGCCAGCGGTGCGGCATAGATGGCCGCGATGATCAGACCATTGCTCCCCCAGCCGGTGAAGAACCCGAAGACCAGCATGGCCGCCACGAAGGCCCCCAATTGCCGGACATAGGGACGAAGCACCCACAGGTCGAGCCGCATCGCCGCGCTCAGCCCCTGCAGGCCGCCGCCGCGCACCTCCGAGATGGCAATACCGCTCATGCCACAACCTCCTTGCTGGCCAGGTGCACCACGATCTGATCCAGGCTGGGCCGCTCCACCACGGCTCCCGAGCCGAGCAGCCCCACCTCGGCGGACGGCACCAGTGCCTCGGCCGTGGTCGGGCTGCGGCGCAGCCCGTGGCATTCGACGATCGCCGGATCGATGCCGTCCGGCCCGGTGCGGACCAGTCGGTAGGCGTCCCGCAGTTCATCGGTGGCGCCGCTGAACCAGACCCGTCCCTCGTGCAGGAAGGTGATCTGGTCGGCCACCTGCTCCAGGTCGGAGGTGATGTGGGTGGAGAACAGCACGCTGTGTCGCTCCGAAACCAGGAACTCCCCCAGGATCCCGGTGAGCTCATCGCGAGCCACCGGATCCAGTCCGGAGGTCGGCTCGTCCAAGACCAACAGCCGGGCATCGTGGGACAGGGCGATCGCCACCTGCAGCTTCATGGTCATGCCGCGGGACAGCTCCCCCACTCGCGCGGACGCACTGAGCCCGAACCTCTTGAGCAGTCCGGCGTAGCTGTTGCGGTCCCAGTTCCGATAGAACGGCGCGAGCGCCTGCTCGACCTGGCTCAGCCGCCACTGCTCGACCAGGCTGGCCTGATCCAGCACCACCCCGATCTGCTCGCGCAACCCGGCCGCGGCCGGTAGCCGCTGACCGAGCACTTCGACGGTGCCCGAGGCGGGAGTGAGCATGCCCAGGATCGTCCGGATGGTGGTGGTCTTGCCGGCTCCGTTCGGGCCGACCAAGCCCATGATGTAGCCCTCGGGAAGCTCCAGATCGACCTGCAGCTCAAAGCTCCCCCGCTGCACCCGGACGCCGTCGAGGCGCAGTGCGTACTCGCTCATCAGTGCGCCTCCTCGGCCATCAGGGCGTCGAGCATGGCCACCAGGTCGGCCCGATCCAGCCCGGCCAGCCGCGCGTGATCGACGGCGTGCCCCAGGGCGGTCTCGATCTGACGCAGCAGCTGCTCGCGAACCAGCTGGGAGTCGATCGGGAGCACATAGGCGCCGCGGCCCTGCACATTGGTGATGAAGCCGGACGCCTCCAGCTCGGCGTACGCCCGGCTGGTGGTGATCACGCTGATCCGCAGGTCGCGGGCCAGCCCGCGCACCGACGGGAGCTGGTCGCCGTCGGCCAGCTCACCGGTCAGAATCGCCGCTTTCACCTGCTCGGCGATCTGCTCGTACAGCGGGCTCTCCGCCGTGTTCGAGATGACGACCCGCATCAAGGACTCCCTACGTCTGTGTATAGACACTATAAACAGTATGCACACCAGGCCGCCACCCTAGAATGACCGCCATGTCCGAACGCATCCACCGCGACGTGGTCAGCTACGTCCGGCGCAGCGGACGGATGAACGCCGCCCAGCAGCGCGCCTGGGACCTCTACCACGACGACTGGGTTGTCGACCTGCCGGCCGGCGAACGGGTCACCTCGATCGCCACCGATGCGCAGATCGACTGGTCCGGCGTCTTCGGACGCGAAGCGCCACTGCTGGTCGAGATCGGCTCGGGCACCGGGCACGCGGTCACCGCCCTGGCCGAGGCACACCCCCACGCCAACGTGATCGCCTTCGAGGTCTACACCCCTGCCGTGGCGTCCACCCTGGGCCGACTGGCCCGGCACGGCGTGGGCAACGTCCGGTTGGTGATCGCCGACGGCGCCCAAGCCCTGGCCACCGTCTTCGAACCGGCCTCGATCAGCGAGCTGTGGACGTTCTTTCCCGACCCATGGCACAAGGCCCGCCATCACAAGCGGCGCCTGGTCAGCCCGGAGTTCGCCGCAATCGTCGGCTCGCGACTGGTTCCCGGCGGGCGTTGGCGGCTGGCCACCGACTGGGCCGACTACGCCGAGGCCATGCGCGAAGTGCTGGACGCCGAGCCGAGCCTGGTCAACGAGCACGACGGCTGGGCGCCGCGCTGGGAGTTGCGTCCGGTCACCAAGTACGAGCAGCGCGGACGCACGGCCGGCCGCGAGATCTTCGACCTGAGCTACCGCCGATGACCCGCTATCGCCTCGACATCGGCTACGACGGCACCGGCTTCCACGGCTGGGCGGGCCAACCCGGGCTGCGCACCGTCCAGGGCGAGCTGGAGACCTGGATCGGCCGGGTGCTGCGGCTGCCGGAGGCACCCGAACTCACCTGCGCCGGACGCACCGACGCCGGAGTGCACGCCCGTGGCCAGGTGGCCCACCTCGATCTCGGCCTGCCCGATCCCGAGCAGGTGGTGGCCACCCTGCAGCGGCGGCTGCGCGGCGCCCTGCCCGAGGATCTGGTGGTTCGGCGCGTCTCGATCGCTCCGGACGGCTTCGACGCCCGGTTCGCCGCGATCTGGCGGCACTACGTCTATCGGCTCGCCGACGCCGACCTCGACCCGCTGGACCGGCTCACCACAGCCCGGATCACCCGGCCACTCGACCTCGAGCTGCTCAACCGGGCCGCCCAGCCACTGCTCGGCCTACATGACTTCGTCGCCTTCTGCCGATTCCGCGAGGGCGCCACCAGCGTCCGGCAGCTGCAGCAGCTGGCCGCCCACCGATTGCCGGATGGACGGGTGGAGCTGCACGTCCGCGCCGACGCCTTCTGCCACTCGATGGTCCGCTCGCTGACCGGAGCCTTGGTCGAGGTGGCCACCGGACGGCGCAGCCCCGACTGGCTGGCCGGCCTGTTGTCCGCCGAGCAGCGCAGCGGCGAGGTGCCAGTGATGCCGGCCAACGGCCTGACTCTGGAGCAGGTCGGCTACCCCAGCGATGATGAGCTGGCCGCACGAGTGGTCGAGGCGAAGGCCCGCCGCAGCTTGGAGGACTGATGAGCCACTACTTCCAGACACCAACCACGCCGGAGCACCGCCGCCAGATCACCGCCCACTTCTGGGACACCGACTGGGAGTTCACCACAGCCGACGGTGTCTTCTCCTACGACGGCCTCGACCAGGGCACCGCCGTTCTGCTGCGCGAGATGATTCCGCCCAGTGATGCCACCCGCGCCCTGGATCTCGGCTGCGGCTACGGCGTCTTGGCGATCGCCCTGGCCAGCGCCGTCCCCGGGGTCGAGGTGGACGCAGTGGACGTCAACGAACGCGCCCTCGCCCTGACCGCGACCAATGCGAAGCTGCATGAGGTCGCCGATCGGGTGCGTCCGATGCTGCCCGAGCAGGTCGACCCGGACGTCCGCTACGACGAGATCTGGTCGAACCCGCCGATCCGGATCGGCAAGCAGGCCCTGCATGAGCTGCTCCTCACCTGGCTGCCCCGGCTGACCCCCAACGGACGCGCCGTCCTGGTGGTCGGACGCAACCTCGGCGCCGACTCGCTGCACACCTGGCTGATTGAGTCCGGTTTCCGCTGTCAACGGATCGGCAGTGCGAAGGGTTTCCGCCTTCTGGAGGTTCGCCGCGCCGTCTAGAATTGGGCTAGATTCTCCACATCACGAATTGAGGTGCGGCATGAGTGACACCGAAGGCTTCCTGGGAGGCCTGATCAACAAAGCCAAGGAGTTCGGCGGGAAGGCCGGCGACTTCGCCGAAGACGCCTTCGACAAGGCCAAGGAATTCACCGGTGAGGCAGTCGATAAGGCCAAGGACCTGGCCGGAGATCTCCCGGAGAATGCCAAGAAGTTCGCAGACGACGCCAGCACGGCAGTCAAGGACTTCGCCGCGGACTTCCCCGAGAATGCCAAGAAGGCGGCCGATGAGGCCAGCAACGCCATCAAGGGACTGATCGACGGCGAGGACAAACCGCAGTCCTAACCCACCCCCACCACCTGAGACGGGCACCGGTTCGCCGGTGCCCGTTTTGCCTGCCTCACTCGGCACCGGGACAGATCTGGGTTATGGTTTCATCACCTGAACCAACGTGGGGGAACCCGGTGAGAATCCGGGACTGACCCGCAGCCGTGACGCCGGCTTTGACCGGCCAAGTCGGAATGCCCGCCTGGTTTTGGCTCAACATCAACCCGTCGAGGCATACGGGGTGAGCCGGACGCGCCTTTCGTGGGCCGGAGTCCTCATCTGCCCCGCGCGAAAGGACTCTCAGGTGTTCCACTCTCTCCGCCGATGGCTGGCTGCCGGGTCTGCAGTGGCCGTCGCACTGGTCGGCCTCACCGCCGCCCCACTGACTGCGCAGGCCGCGCCGACCGCCACCGCCGACGCCACCAAGGCCGCCAACTACATCGTCAAGAACCTGCCCAAGGACAGCGTCGGCTCCGCCATCACCGCGGCGCTGGGGCTGGCCACGTCCGGTGACTGCACCTATGCGCCCGCGCTGCGCACCCTGGTCGGTCAACTGGAGAAGGGCGCCAAGGGCTACCTCTACCCGAGCAAGAAGCTGAACCCGGCACGGGCCGCCAACCTGGCCATCACCGTGAAGGCGCTGGGCCTGAACCCGCGCAAGTTCGCCGGCTACGACCTGGTCTCGCTGGTCACCAAGAGCCTGCCCAAGGACGGACGGATCGGCTCGGCCGATTCGGCCTTCAGCCAGAGCCTGGCCCTGATCGCGCTGGATCGGGCCGACGCGACGACGCCGGTCACCGTGCTCACCAAGCTGCTCAGCCTGCAGGACAGCAGCGGCGCTTTCGGCTACGACATGGGCGGCTTCAACTCCGACCCCGACACTACGTCCCTGGCCATCCTCGGCCTGGACGCGGTGGGCAACCTGGCCCCGCAGCTGGACTCGGCCATCAACTGGGCCCTCAGCGCCCAGCTCGAGGACGGCTCCTGGCCGAACGACTACTCCCCGGTGGACTCGGCCGGCCTGCTCGGCTCGGCGCTGAACAAGGTGGGCAAGACCTCCGCGTCGGCGGACGCGAAGGCCTGGCTCGGCACCAAGCAACTGGCCGATGGCGGCTTCGCCTCCACTCGGGATGGCAGCACCAGCAATCTGATGGCCACGGCGGACGCTCTGTGGCTGCTCAACGGCAAGACGCTGTCTGACGTCTCGCTGAACCTCAGCAAGTGCCCGAAGAACCCGCCGTCGCTGCCGAAGGCCACCGCGAGCTGCACCGGCGTGTGGGTTGTGGTCGACCGTGGCAACGGCCAGGAGACCGTTCGTTGCGCCACCAAGTACGGCACCGGCCTGGAGGCGCTGAAGAGCGCCGGTTTCAGCGTGGAGGCGAAGGACGGTTTCGTGAACCGCATGCAGGGCTTCCCGTACACCATCGACACGAGCTGGTCGAAGTACTGGGGCTACTGGCACGCCAGCCCCAATGAGGACGGGACCTGGAATGCCTGGGAGTCCTACCAGGTTGGTGCGGCCGACGCGCACCCGGTGAAGGGTTCGGTCGAGGGCTGGTACTACGGCGGCTACTCCGAGACGGCGTCGTTCGTCCAGCCCCCGAAGGGCTACGCGGACGCACCGACTCCGACCATCGACAACACCACCCCGAAGGTCGGTCAGACGCTGACGGTCACACCCGGGACCTGGACCCCCACCCCGGACAAGGTGGCCATCCAGTGGTATCGCTCCGGGAAGGCCATCTCCAAGGCCACCAAGAGCACCTACAAGGTCGGCAAGAGCGATCTGAACAAGGTGATCACCGTCAAGGTCACGGCCAGTGGAGCGGGCTTCCAGACCGTCAGCAAGACCTCGCTGGCTTCGGCAAAGGTCACCAAGTGAGGCATCACCTGATCGCCATGGGGCTGGCGGCGCTGGTCGCCGCCGGCCCGATGGCGGCCGTCCCCGCGCAGGCTGCACCCCTGCCTGCCGCGGTGACGTGCACCGGCGTCTGGGTGGTCGTCGACTATGGCGCACTCGGTGGTACCAGCACCAAGTGCGCGACCAGCTTCAGCAGCGGCACGAAGGCGCTGCGCAGCGCCGGGTTCTCGGTGGTGATCGACGGCGGCTTCATCTCCAAGATCGGTGGAAAGCCGAGCAACCCCGACCCCAACAAGGCGTATTGGTCCTACTGGCACGCCACTCGGCAGGCCGACGGCAGCTACTCCGCCTGGGACTACTCCAACCTTGGTGCCGACGACTACCACCCCACCCAGGGCAATGCCGAGGGCTGGCGGTACCAGTCGCTGAGCGAAGGCAAGGCCGCACCCCAGGCCGACGCACCGACCGCGGTGGCTGCCGAGCCGTCGCCGTCCTCCACCAAGGCCAGCACGCAGCCGACCAAGAAGGCCACCAGTCGGGCCACCACGTCCGCCTCAGCCACGGCAACAGCGACACCGCGCAGCAGCGCCTCCACAGCGACGGGCACGCCGACCCCCAGCCCTGCACAGACCGCGACTGCCACCTCCGCTACGGCGGACACCCCCAGCACAGACGTCTCGGCCGTGGCCGCCGAGGCGCCGTCCGCCATCGCTCCCCCACCCGCCTCCGGCACCCCGGTCGGCACCATCGCCGCCGGAGTCGCCATCCTGGTCGCCGCCGGCGGCCTGGGTGGCTGGTGGCTCCTGAGAGGACGACGCCGCTGAACCGAGTGCATCCCTGGGCGTGGTGGTGTTGGGCGATCGGAATCGGGATCGCCGTCAGCGGCACCACCAACCCGCTGCTGCTTGCCCTGATCGCCACGGCCATGGTCGCCGTGGTGATGCTGCGGCGCAGCGATGCACCCTGGGCGCGCTCAGTCCGGGCCTACCTGCTGCTCAGCGCGTTCGTGATCGGGATGCGGATGCTCTTCCAGATCGTGCTGGGCAGCGGACGCGGCGAGACGGTGATCATCGAACTGCCCCGGATCCCATTGCCGGATTGGGCAGTGGGCATCCAGCTGGGTGGCACCGTCACCGCCGAAGCCCTCACCGGCACCCTGTATGACGCATTGCGACTGGCCGTGATGCTGCTGGCCGTCGGGGCGGCCAACGCCCTGACCAATCCGCGCCAGGCGCTGCGATCGGTGCCCGCCGCCCTGTATGAAGCATCCGTAGCCGTGGTGATCGCGCTCAGCGTGGCTCCACAGCTGATCGAGAGCGTCCAGCGCGTCCGCAGGGCGCGGCGGCTGCGCGGCGACTCCTCAACCAACCTCAAGGCGCTGGCGACCATCGCCATGCCGGTGCTGGCCGATGCCATCGATCGATCGATGTCGTTGGCAGCCGGCATGGAATCCCGTGGCTTCGCCCGTACCCGCGGCTTGCCCACCAAGGGCACTCTGCCGCTGATGTTGAGCTCCTCGATGGCCGCCACCATCGGGGTCTTTCTGCTGCTCAGCACCGACTACTGGCAGCTGGCTTGCCTGCTGCTGGTGGTCGGGCTGATCGGCTCGGCCCTCGGCCTCCGACTGGCCGGACGCCGGCTGCACGTGACCAGCTACCGGCCGATGCCCTGGCGCGGCCGGGATGCACTGATCGCCGGCAGCGGAATCTTGGCCGCGGTGACCGTGCTCGGTTTGGGCTGGCTGAATCCGGACACGCTCAGCCCGGCCATGGCTGGATTGCTCGATCCGTCCGCACTGTTCCCGACCACCGACCCGCTGTCCTGGCCGACACTCAGCCTGCCGATGCTGCTGGTGGTCGGCCTGGTGTTGGCGCCGATCCCGCTGAGCCGGGCCCGGGCGTTCGTCCAGACCGAGTCGGTGCGCAACGACATCCAGGTCCGCTCACTGCGGCCACGGGTCGATCGGGAGTTGGTCCGGCAGTGATCCGCTTCGAGCAGGTGTCGGTCACTTACGCCGAAGCCTCCAGCCCGGTGCTCGACCGGGTCGATCTCGTCCTGCCCGAAGGCGACCTGTCCCTGGTGGTCGGCACCACCGGCTCGGGCAAGTCCACCCTGCTCGGCGCGATCAACGGCCTAGTGCCGCACTTCACCGGCGGGCTGCTCCGCGGCCGCGTGCTGGTCGACGGCCGGAACACCGCCAGCTTCCGGCCCCGCGATCTGGCCGATGTGGTCGGCTATGTCGGCCAGGATCCGCTGCGCGGCTTCGTCACCGACACCGTCGAGGACGAGGTGGCCTACGGCATGGAGCAGCTGGGCATCGACCCGGTGGCGATGCGTAAGCGCGTCGAGGAGACCCTCGACCTGATGGGGATCGCCGAGCTGCGGCGGCGTCCGCTGATCGAGCTGTCCGGCGGCCAACAGCAGCGGGTCGCCATCGCCGCCGTGCTGGCCGCCCAGCCGCGGGTGCTGGTCCTGGACGAGCCGACCTCGGCGCTGGATCCGACCGCAGCCCAGGATGTCCTCGCGGCCATCTCGACCCTGGTCCACGAGGTCGGCCTCACCGTGGTGCTGGCCGAACATCGGCTCGAGCGAGTCATGCAGGCCGCCGACTCGATCATCTGGCTGCCCGGCGACGGCAGCCTGGTTCATGGCGACCCCCGCCAGGTCCTGGCCCAGGCCAGCGTCCGCCCGCCACTGGCCGAACTGGCCCGGGCCACCGGCTGGGCCGAGGTGCCACTGAGCGTCCGCGAAGCCCGCCGCCGAGTGCTCGCCGAAGGGATCCTCCCCTCACCACCTCCGCCGCGGCCGGCCGCGACCGGACCGATCGCACTGGCCGCCCACGGCATCGAGGTTCACTACGGCCACACCACCGCAGTCGCCGGGGTCGACCTCGAGCTGCCGGCCGGCTCGATCACCACGCTGCTCGGCCGCAACGGCGCCGGCAAGTCGTCGCTGCTGTGGGCTTTGCAGGGGGCCCTGACCAGCGCAGGCCAGATCTCGGTGGACGGCCAGGACCCGCGCCGGCTGAACGCGGCCCAGGCTCGCCGGCTGGTCACCCTGGTGCCGCAGACCGCGGCCGACCTGCTCTACCTACCCAGCGTGGCCGCCGAATGCGACCAGGCCGACCGGGAGAGCGAAGCCGATCCGGGCACCACCGCCGCACTGCTCGACTCGCTGGGGGTGCGACTGGATCCGGACCGGGACCCACGCGACCTCTCCGAAGGACAGCGGCTCGCTCTGGTCCTGGCCGTCCAGCTCGCGGCCAGACCGCCGGTGCTGCTGCTGGACGAGCCGACCCGCGGCCTGGACTACCGGGCCAAGGCCGAGTTGCGCCGGATCATCGCCGAGCTGGCCGGCACCGGCGTGGCCGTCCTGATCAGCACCCACGATGTCGAGTTCGCGGCGGCCACCAGCCAGCGGACCATCCTGATGTCCGACGGTGAGCTGATCGCCGACGGCCCCACCGCCGCCCTGCTGACCTCCTCGCCTGCCTATGCCCCGCAGATGGCCAAGGTCTTCGCCCCAGCCCGGATCCTCACCCCTGACGACGTCGCCCGGGGGTTGTGATGGAGGCCCGACGCTCCCAGGTCGCGATGGCTGCCGCCGTCGTGATCGGTGCGGTCGCCTTCAGCTGGCCGCTGTTCCTGCGCCCGGAGTCGGGGATGTCACCGACCCAGGCGCCGATCATGTTCGCGATCGCGCTGTCCACCGTGCTGGCCGTGGTGCTCTCGGAGGTGGCCGGCGGACGGATGGACGCCCGCACTCTGGCCATGCTGGGCGTCCTGGCTGCGGTGGGGACGGTGCTGCGCCCGCTGAGCGCAGGGACGGCAGGCTTCGAGCTGATCTTCTTCCTGATGATCTTGGCCGGTCGGGTGTTCGGGGCCGGCTTCGGCTTCGCGCTGGGCGCGATCACGCTGTTCACCTCGGCCTTGATCACCTCCGGCGTCGGACCGTGGCTGCCCTACCAGATGCTCGCGGCGGGCTTCGTCGGCCTGTTCGCCGGGCTGCTGCCGAAGGCGCGAGGCTGGACCGAGATCTGGCTGCTGGCCGGCTACGGCATGGTCTCGGCCTTCGCCTACGGCTGGGTGATGGACTTCTCGTTCTGGCCGTTCGGCATCGGCAACGAGACCCAGATCTCCTTCGACGCAACGCTGGGACCGCTGGAGAACCTGCATCGGTTCGTGCTGTACAACGTCGCCACCTCGATGGGGTGGAATCTGGGCCGGGCGCTCACCAATGCCGTGTTGATCGTCCTGCTGGGAATCCCGCTGCTGCGAGTCCTGCGCCGGGCCGCACGTCCGGCCGCCTTCGCGGAGGCAATTGCCGCACCGACGCGATCGGAATAGACACCCAGGTAGCAGGGTTGAGGCGAATGATTGCCATAGACCGCTACGAAGGGAAAACGAAGATGGCTTACACGCTGCCCGATCTCGATTACGACTACGGCGCACTGGCGCCGTACATCTCTGGCGAGATCATGGAGCTGCACCACAGCAAGCACCACGCTGCCTATGTGGCCGGCGCGAATACCGCACTGGAGAAGCTCGCCGAGGCCCGCGACAAGGCCGATTTCGCAGCCATCCCCAAGCTGGAGAAGGATCTGGCCTTCCACCTGGGCGGCCACATCAACCACTCGGTGTTCTGGAAGAACATGTCGCCCAACGGCGGCGGCGAACCCGACGGTGAGGTCGGTACCGCGATCGACGAGTACTTCGGCTCCTTCGCCGGATTCAAGGGCCAGTTCGAAGCGGCCGCCAACTCCCTGCAGGGCTCCGGCTGGGCGATGCTCGTCTGGGACACGCTGGGCAAGCGGCTCAACATCAACCAGCTCTACGACCAGCAGAACAACCTGCCCGTCGGCCAGTTGCCGCTGCTCCAGCTCGACATGTGGGAGCACGCCTTCTACCTGCAGTACAAGAACGTCAAGGCTGACTACGTGAAGTCGTGGTGGAACGTGGTCAACTGGGCCGATGTCGCGCAGCGGCTGGCCAAGGCGAAGGCCGCCGACATCCTCTGACCGAGGGCTGACTGACACCGAATCCCCCAGGGAGATTCCTGAGAGAAGTTGACCGATCTCTCAGGATCGGGCACGCTGGTTGAACCAGTTGCCTATCCCTGGGGGATTTCTCTTGGCTTTCAAGCACCTCGCCACTGCTGCGGTGACGCTGGCTCTGACCGGCGGCGGCATCGCCACCGGCGCCGCGCTGCACAAGGACGTCCGGCTGGTCGTGGACGGAGTGGAGCGCCCCGCTTCCACCTTCGCCCTCACCGTCGCCGACGTCCTGTCGGCCAATGGAGTCACGGTGTCCGGACAGGACGAAGTCTCCCCCGCCCCACAGAGCTCCGTCGCCGATGGTTCAGTGATCACGGTCCGCTACGCCAAGCCGATCACGCTGACCCTGGACGGCTCGCAGGGCACCTTCATCACTACCGAGGTGGAGCTGGCCGATGCGCTGGCCGCCCGGGTTCCCGACCTGAACCGCGCCTGGACGTCCGTGGCTCTGGCCAGCCCGGTGCCGCGCTCCGGCCTTGAGGTCACGGTGAGCACCCCGAAGCAGGTGCGCCTGGTCGCCGACGGCAAGACCCGCACGCTGACCACCAATGCCAACACGGTTGCCGACCTGCTCACCGAGCAGGGTCTGACCACCTCCCTGGCCGATCGGGTCAGCCCGCTACCGACGGCGGTGCTCGCCGAGGGCGACAAGGTCGTCCTGCGACGAGTCTCGATCTCGGAGAAGGCCACCACCGAGTCGGTGCCGTTCTCAGTCACCAAGAAGTCCGACTCCAGCCTGTGGCTCGGTGAATCCCGCGTAGTCAGCACGGGAAAGAAGGGCAAGGCCGCCCGTGTCTATCGGACGACCGTGATCGACGGCAAGCAGGCCAGCCGCGAGATGATCAGCGAGACGATTCTGGCCAAGCCGGTCACTCAGGTGATCGCCGTCGGCACCAAGGTCACCGGCAACGGAGCTGGGATCAACCTGGCCCGTGCGTCCATGTGGGACCGGATCGCCCGGTGCGAGTCCGGCGGCAACTGGTCGATCAACACCGGAAACGGCTACTACGGCGGCCTGCAGTTCAACCTGGCGTCCTGGAAGGCCAACGGCGGACGCGACTTCGCGGCCTACCCGCACCAGGCGAGCCGGGCCGAACAAATCACCGTTGCCAACCGCTACTACGCCAAGGCCGGCACTCGTCCCTGGACTTGCGCCTGAGCCAGGACCTCGGAAGTTTCCTGAGAAAACTTGACCATTCTCTCAGGATGGGGCAGGCTGAAAAGCGCTTCGCCCCTCGAGACCCCCGGACGGAACCTGTGAAGAAGACCCTGATCGGCTTGGCGCTGACCCTCTCCTTGGTCGGCGCGCCCGCCACAATCGCCGAGGCCATCGCCCCGATCGACACCGCCACCGTGGCCGCCACCACCGTCGTGACCGGCAGCGAGGCCACCGCCAATCTCACCGCCAAGGCCAAGTGGATCCGGCTGAAGGTGGGCACCAGCAAGGCGAAGTGGCTCAAGACCCGCGCGGTCACCGTCGCCGACCTGCTGCTGGATCGCCAGATCACGCTCGGCACCGACGACTACGTGAAGCCGGCCCTGGATACGGTGCTGAAGAAGAAGATGAAGATCACCGTCTACCGGGTGGTCACCACCACGACGACTGTCACCGAGACGATCCCCTTCGAGGTGACCAAGGTCCCCAACGACACCATGCGCAAGGGCACCAAGAACGTGATCACCCCCGGCCAGCTCGGTTCGGCCGAGCGGACCTACACCATCACCACCACCAACGGGAAGACCACGGCCAAGCTGCTGGTCAGCGAGAACGTCCTGGTGGCGCCGGTGACGGCCGTGATCGAGGTCGGCACCAAGGGTAAGGCGATCAACACGGCTCGCTCCAAGATGTGGCACAAGATCGCCAAGTGCGAGTCCGGCGGCCGCTGGCACATCAACACCGGCAACGGCTACTACGGCGGCCTCCAGTTCAACCTGGCCACCTGGCGCGCGGTTGGCGGTCGCGACTTCGCCGCCAAGCCACACAAGGCCAGCAAGGCCGAGCAGATCACCGTCGCCAACCGGCTCTACGCCAAGCGTGGCGTCCAGCCCTGGGGTGGCTGCGGCAAGAAGGCCACTCGCTGACCACCTGATCCAACGCCCCCAGACCGACACTTCCCCCGAGCGGCCTGGGGGCGTTGCCTTTC
The DNA here is from genome assembly GCA_023425145.1 of Actinomycetes bacterium. Taxonomy (GTDB): domain Bacteria; phylum Actinomycetota; class Actinomycetes; order Propionibacteriales; family Propionibacteriaceae; genus Propionicimonas. The sequence continues at coordinate 129,447 of JAFADF010000009.1, forward strand.
CCCCGAACTACCCCCACTCAGGCGGAGGTACCCGCCGGACAACGGAGTCGGGGCGAGGAGACCGTTCGAAGAACCTCAAGCAGAACCCCATCCCCGCCCAGCCCGAACCCCGGGGACGGTTCCATTACCGTCCACCCTTCTCAGCCCAAACCCCGGGGACGGTTCCATTACCGTCCACCCTTGTCAGCTCGCGCCGGCCACACCCCACAAGCCCGCCAACATCACGTCCAACCCGAACTCAAAGGCTTCATCGACGCTGCCACCGAGGCCGAAGGATCCCTGCCCCTCCATCCGGACGAAGCCGGTGAGCCACGCCGTCAGGGTGCGGGCGGCCGGCAAAGATCGCTGTGCACCGACCAGCCGCGTTGTCACCGCCAGGAGCGGTGCCACGCTGCGAACGACCTCCTCGGGGTCGGGCGCCATGCCGTCGGGCAGCGGGCTGAACACCAGCACCAGCACGCTGGGTTCGGACATCGCGAAGCGCCGCAGCGTCCGCGCCATCTCGCGCAGGTCCGCCTCCGGGTCGCCGGCCCCCACCCCCTGGGCCAGCGTCGTCCCCAACTCGGCCAGCAGGTCGGTGGCCACCAGCCGGACCAAGGCCGCTCGACTCGGCACCCGCTTGTACAGCGAGGGGGCTCGGACGCCCACCAGTTCGGCCACCCGGGCCATGGTGAGGCCCGCCAGCCCGTCCGTGGCAACCAGGCGCCTTCCGGCGGCGAGGATCTCGTCAACGGACGTACGCGCCGGGGTAGGCATTGCTGCTCCTCTTCCAGGTTGGCTATTGCTCGTAGCCATGATAGCTAGGTAGCGTAGCCATCACAAGAAGGAGACTCGATGATCAACCTCGCCATGAGATTCGCCCTGGAGCTGGCCGGAGTTGCCGCGGCCGCCTACCTGGGCTCTTACATCGTCCCGTCCGGCTGGCGGCTGGTCGGCGGGATCGCTGGAGCCGTTGCTCTGGCCACAGTCTGGGGGATCTTCCTGGCCCCCAAGGCGAACAGCCCGATCCCACTGACGGCCCGTGAGCTGATCGGCACCGTCCTGCTGCTCGCCGTGGCCGCCGGCCTGGCAGCGGCCGGCCAGCTGTGGCTGGGGCTGGGCTTCGGCGCACTGCTGATCGCCAACCAGGCCGCCTTGCTGCTGATCGGCCCCCGCACCGGAGAGTTCGCATGAAGCTCGCCGAAGGACTGCACCGGATCGGCAACGACCTGGTCGCCTGTCATCTGATCGCCACCCCGGACGGCCTGACGCTGGTCGACGCCGGCCTGGCCGGCCACTGGTCGGCGCTGCAGCGTGAGCTGAGCCTGATCGGAGCCGACCCCGAAGACATCACGGCCGTCATCCTCACCCACGGCGACTCCGACCACATCGGCTTCGCCGAACGGCTGCGGCGCGAGCATGGCGTGCCGGTCTACGTCCACACCGCCGATGCCGGCCGCGCCACCGGCGGCCCCAAGCCTGAGACCGGCTGGGGCAGGACCCGTCCGCTCGCGGTAGCCCAGTTCCTCGGCTACGCGGCCACCCACGGCGGGCTGAAGACCGAGTGGTTGACCGAGGTGACCAGCTTCGAGGCTCCGGTCATCCTGGACGTCCCCGGCCGGCCACAGGTGATCGGACTCCCCGGCCACTCTCCGGGCAGCGTCGCCTTTGAGTTCGCCGACGTCGGCGCCCTGTTCGTCGGCGACGCACTGACCACTCGCAATGCGCTCACCGGACGCCGCGGCCTGGCCCCGGCGCCATTCACCGACGAGCCTGACCAGGCGCAACAGGCTCTCGCCGCACTGACCGGCCTGGACGCGCAATGGTTGATCCCTGGTCACGGGCCGGTCGCCCGCGACGTCGCCCTCGCCGAGCTGCCCGCGCTGGTCGCTGCCGCAGCCGGCTCGCTAGCCTGAGCCCATGCAGATCGTCGGCCTGAGCTTCGCCGGTACCGCGACCGCCGCCCACCAGCAGATGAGCGCCTTCCTCAGTGAAGTGTTCGGGTTGAACCCCGTCCGCCTGGACGGCAACACCGCCGAGTTCTTCCGGCTCGCAGACGGCAGCTACTTCGCCGTCTCGGAGCCGGGCCAGCTGGGTGAGACCCACCGCTCGATCGGCTTCGAGGTGGACGACCTGGACGCCGCCATCGCCGAACTGCGCGCTCGAGGCATCCAGACCGACGACGAGCCGTCCGGCAACTCCGAACTGCGTTACGCCCACTTCGTCGCCCCCGACGGGCGGTTCTACGAACTCATCGAACGTCGGGCATAGCCCACCTCTGCCGGCACCACCCGGAATACCGTCCGGCCGGGCGTGGTTGGACAAGTGAACCGACAACCAAAGGCAGGACGATGAAGATCACAGTGCTGGGCGGCACCGGGTACGGTGGCGCGGCAGTGGCGGCCGAGGCGGCCAAGCGAGGGCATCAGGTGACGGCGGTCAGCCGTCGAGTACCGAAGGAGGCCATCGACGGGGTCACTTACCTCACCGGAGACCTGCTGGATGTCGACTTCCTGACCCAGGCGGTCGACGGCGCGGACGTGGTCTTTGAGGCGCTCTCGCCGCGCGGCGACATGGCCGACAAGGCCGAGATCGTCTTCAGCGAGGCCGGACGGCTCGCTGCCGAAAAGGGTTTCCGCTACGGAGTCCTCGGCGGCGTCTCCTCCGTTCTGGTGGCACCCGACGGTCCCCGGCTGTTCGATGTGATGAACCCGCCCGCCGACGTGCTCCCCGAGATCCTGGTCGGCCTGCGCAAGCTGGACGCCCTGAAGCAGGCGCCCGCCGAACTGGACTGGTTCTACGTGAGCCCCGCGGCCGAGTTCGGGTCGTGGCTGTCCAGCCCGATCACGGGCAACTACCGGATCAGCGACGACGTGCTGATCTCCGACGAGAACGGCAAGTCGGAGATCTCCGCCGCCGACCTGGCCCTGGCCGTCCTGGACGAGATCGAACAGCCGACCCACACCCGGCGCCGCTTCCACGTCGCCCACTAAGACCCACCGGCTGCGCCGGTGCTGACTGGCCGATCCAGTCGCCACACACAGACATCGCCCGCCCCCAGAGGGGACGGGCGATGTCTGTGGTTATCTCGGCGACTCAGGCCTCGGCCTCAGCCTCGTCCTTGGCAGCAGCCTTCTTGGCCGGAGCCTTCTTGGCCTTGGGGGCCTCCTCGGCAGCAGCCTCGACGACGGGAGCCTCGACGGCCTCGTCCGCAACGGCCTCGACGACAGCCTCTTCGACGACCTCAGCCTTGGCCGGAGCCTTCTTGGCGGGGGCCTTCTTGGCGGCCGGAGCCTTGGCAGCAGCCTTGGCGGGCTCAGCCTTCTTGGCCGCACCCTTCTCCTTGGCCTTGCGGGACTCCTCGACGGTCTCGGTGACGACCTCGATCACGGCCATGGGGGCGTTGTCGCCCTTGCGCGGCCCGATCTTGGTGATCCGGGTGTAGCCACCGTTGCGCTCGGCAACCTTCGGAGCGATGTCGGCGAACAGGATGTGCACCACGCCCGGGTCGGTGACGGTCTGCAGCACCAGACGACGGTTGTGCAGATCGCCACGCTTGGCCTTGCTGATCAGCCGATCAGCAAGCGGCTGCAGGCGCTTGGCCTTGGCCTCGGTGGTGGTGATCTTCCCGTGCTGGAACAGCTGGGTGGCCAGGTTGGCCAGGATGATCCGCTGGTGCGCCGGGCTACCGCCGAAACGAGGGCCCTTAGTCGGCTTTGGCATGTTCAATGTCTCCTGTTGCTCAGTACGAGTCGTCGTAGTCGACGTCGCTGTCGTAGTTGGACAGGGCACCCAGCGGGTCGAAGCCCGGCGAGCTGTCCTTCAGGGAGAGGCCCATCTCGTGCAGACGCAGCTTGACTTCCTCGATCGACTTGGAGCCGAAGTTGCGGATGTCCAGCAGATCCTGCTCGGAACGGGAGACCAACTCGCTGACGGTGTGGATGCCCTCGCGCTTGAGGCAGTTGTAGCTGCGCATGGTGAGCTTGAGCTCCTCCACCGGCAGCGCCAGATCCGCGGCAAGCTGCTCGTCCACAGGGGACGGGCCGATCTCGATGCCCTCGGCATCGACGTTGAGTTCACGGGCCAGGCCGAACAGCTCGACCAGGGTCTTGCCCGCAGAGGCGACGGCGTCACGCGGCTTGATCGAGGCCTTGCTCTCGACGTCCACGATCAGCTTGTCGAAGTCGGTGCGCTGCTCGACGCGGGTGGCCTCCACCTTGTAGGTGACCTTGAGCACCGGGGAGTAGATCGAGTCGACCGGGATCCGGCCGATCTCGGCGTCCGGGTTCTTGTTCTGGACCGAGGAGACGTAGCCGCGGCCACGCTCGACGACCAGCTCCATCTCGATCTTGCCGTCCTCGTTGAGGGTGGCGATGTGCAGATCCGGGTTGTGGATCTCCACGCCGGCCGGCGGGGCGATGTCGGCAGCGGTCACCGAACCAGCGCCGGACTTGCGCAGGTACATCAGCACCGGCTCGTCCTCTTCGCTGGACAGGACCAGGGACTTCAGGTTCAGGATGATCTCGGTGACGTCCTCGACGACACCGGGAAGGGTGGAGAACTCGTGCTGGGCGCCCTCGATCTTGATGCTGGTCACCGCAGCGCCCGGGATGGACGACAGCAGCGTGCGACGCAGCGAGTTACCAAGGGTGTAGCCGAAGCCGGGCTCCAGGGGCTCGATGACAAACCTCGAGCGGAATTCGTCGACGACCTCTTCAGTAAGGATCGGACGCTGGGCAATGAGCATGTGACTTCCTTTCCACCGCCCACCATTTGACGGTGATTACTCCCCGCCGGCCGCTCTGACCGACGACGGGTCTTGCACCAATGCTCCTCCCCGCCGAGCGGTGGGGAGGAGCATCAGGGTCTTACTTGGAGTAGAGCTCGACGATCAGCTGTTCGGTGACGTCGATGACGATCTGCTCGCGGACCGGCAGCTGGTGCACCAGGATCCGACCCTTGTTCGGGCGGACGGTGAGCCAACCCGGAACGACCTGCGCGTTGTGGGTCTCGCGAGCCACGACGAACGGGGTCAGGTTGAGCGACTTCTCCTTGATGTCGATCACGTCGTAGGCGCTCACCCGGTAGCTGGGAACGTTCACCTTCTTGCCGTTGACAAGGAAGTGGCCGTGGACGACCAGCTGCCGAGCCTGGCGACGAGTGGAAGCCAGACCGGAACGGTAAACGACGTTGTCCAGACGGGACTCGAGGATGATCAACAGGTTGTCACCGGTCTTGCCGGACTGCCGGTTGGCCTCTTCGTAGTAACGACGGAACTGCTTCTCGAGCACGCCATAGGCGAAACGGGCCTTCTGCTTCTCCTTGAGCTGAAGCAGGTACTCGCTCTCCTTGGTGCGGCCGCGGCCGTGCATACCCGGCGGGTACGGACGGTGCTCGAAGGCCTTGTCATTGCCCACCAGGTCGGTGCCGAGCCGGCGGGACTTCTTCGTGATCGGGCCGGTGTAACGGGCCATGTTCTATCTCCTCTTCGGCTCAGGTACTAGACGCGACGGCGCTTCGGCGGACGGCAACCGTTGTGCGGCACCGGGGTGACATCGGCGATCGGGCCGATCTCAAGCCCGACAGCACCGAGCGAGCGGATCGCGGTCTCGCGGCCGGAGCCGGGACCCTTGACGAAGACGTCCACCCGCTTCATGCCGTGCTCCATGGCGCGGCGGCCGGCGGCCTCAGCGGCCATACCGGCAGCGAACGGGGTGGACTTGCGGGAGCCCTTGAAGCCGACGGTGCCGGCAGAGGCCCATGCGATCACAGCACCGGTGGGATCGGTGATCGAGATGATCGTGTTGTTGAACGTGCTCTTGATGTGCGCCTGTCCGGCGACGACGTTCTTCTTTTCCTTGCGACGCAGCTTGGTCTTCGCAGCCTTCTGGGCCGCGGTACGTCCTGCAGTAGCCAACTCAGTTACTCCTGGTTTCCTGTGTCAGGACCGCGGTCAGCGGGCCTTCTTCTTCCCGGCGACGGCCTTCTTCTTACCCTTGCGGGTGCGAGCGTTGGTCCGGGTGCGCTGACCACGAACCGGCAGGCCCATGCGATGACGACGGCCCTGGTAGGAGCCGATCTCGATCTTGCGCCGAATGTCGGCGGCGACGGAACGTCGCAGATCGCCTTCCGTCTCGTAGTTGGCCTCGATGTGATCGCGAAGCGCAACGAGTTGGTCGTCGGTGAGTTGGTGGACACGGATGTCGCCACTGATGCCAGTGGCCGCCAGGGTTTCCTTGGCGCGGGTACGGCCAATGCCGAAAATGTAAGTGAGGGCGATCTCGAGGCGCTTCTCGCGCGGCAGATCGACCCCGATCAGGCGTGCCATGCACATACCTCTCAGGTAATCGAGCCGGTTTCCCGACTCGCGAAGGTGTCTGGCGTGATGCGTCCCGCTACCTCTCAGTAGGGGCCCCGGCCTTCGTCCGGGGGTGTCGCCGAGGTGAACCTCGCCGTTGCGATCACGTTGTCTGGTGTGCGGCCGAAGCCGCTCGGGTCTTTCGACCCGTCCCCTCTCGGGGCTATTCAGTTGGCACATGGCCCGAAGGCCGGTGTCCGCGTCCCGCGACTACGGGGCCCGGATGAGCCGAAGCTCAGCCCTGGCGCTGCTTGTGGCGCGGGTTATCGCAGATCACCATCACGCGACCGTGCCGGCGAATGACCTTGCACTTGTCGCAAATCTTCTTGACGCTCGGCTGAACCTTCATCGAGCAACTTTCTGACTCATCGCCGGGCACAGGGGAACCCCCTGCGATCGGACTGGTGGTGGATTCTTGCGGTGACTACCGGTGCCGGAAGACGATGCGCCCACGGCTGAGGTCATAGGGAGAAAGCTCGACGACGACACGGTCGGCCGGAATGATGCGGATGTAGTGCTGCCGCATCTTTCCACTGATCGTCGCAAGCACCTTGTGACCGTTCGACAGTTCCACCCGGAACATTGCGTTCGGCAGTGCCTCGACAACCGTCCCCTCGAGCTCGAGGGCGCCTTCCTTCTTCGCCATTACTCCCAATCGCTGAAGCCAAATGAGCGCACGCGCCTGCAAGCACAGGTCGTGCAAGGGTCAAGCGTACGGCAGGAGCACGGGCGTCCCCAAATCGAAAGCACTTCCGCGATACCTCGGAAAGCGATACCTTGGCAACCGAGGCATCACCGGAGGGCCGATGGAGATCGACAAGCAGCTGCTGAAGGGGACGATACCGCTGCTCGTCCTGCGCCTGCTGGACCGCGGCGAACTCTACGGCTACCAGTTGATCAAGTCCCTGGACGAGCTCTCCGCAGGGGCCTTCCACTTCTCCGAAGGCAGCCTCTATCCGGTACTGCACAGCCTCGAGCGGGACGGCCTGCTCAGCGCCCACTGGCAGTCCGCCGACTCCGGCCGCCAGCGCAAGTACTACGCGATCACCGCTCGGGGCCGAACCGAGCTGGCGGCGCGGCGACGCCAGTGGCGCGCCTTCGCAGCCGCCATCGAGACCGTCCTGGCAGAGGAGGCCCCAGATGCGTGAGCTCAGCGGCCGACGGCGTTGGCCCTATCCCCTTGCGGCCGCGCTGGTCTGCAGCGGCTTCGGCGTGTTCGCCGAACTCCTCAGCACCAGCGAGTGGGCCGACCTGCTCCACTTCCCCACCCCGCTGCTGCTGGTGCCCCCGGCCGGGCTGGCCATCCTCGGGGTGGTGCTGGGGGTGCGCCGGGGCTGGGACCACCGGACGGCCTGGCTGACCTGTGCCGCGGCGCTGGCGGCCACGCTGGCCGGCAGCGTGATCCACGACCTGAGTACCGGAAGCGGAGGCTGGTACCCGCTGGCGATCCCGCTGCTGGTCTTCGGCTACTGCGTTCCGGTCTTCCTGGGGCTGCTGATCGGTGCCCGGGCGACCCGGACACCGGTGGTGCCGGCCGGGAGCGACGAGCCTGCCGAGTTCGTGACGCACGCGCGGGCCGCGACCGCCGCCATTGCTGACCCCAAGGAGCGCACCGAGGCCGTGACCGAACTCCTCGATCACGCCAACAGCCGGTATCAGGAAGCGTTGGCGGCGGGTGCAGAGCCGTCCGCCGCGGTGGCGGCCACGCTGGCCGAGCTCGGTGACCCCGCCGAAGCCGCCGCCGACTTCGGGCGCGCCCATCGCCAGCCGATCACCGGTGGGGCGATCGCAATCTTGGCCGGGGTGGTGCTCGGTTTCGTCGCCCTGTCGGTCGGTGGGCTGTACGCCCTGCTCAACAGCCGGGTGACGGCCTTAGGCCTGCTCGGCATCGCAGTAGCGGTGATCGGGCTGGCCGGTCTGGCCGTGTTCTGGTTGCGGAGGTCTCAATGAAGAGGGTGATCGACAGCTGGCCCTACGCGCTGGGCGTTGTCGGCCTGTTCGGGCTGCTGTGGGCCTACGACCTGCTCGCCTGGTGGGCGGAGTTCCAGCCCGACAACCCGTGGGGACCGCTGGACTACAAGGGCCTCTACATCACCATGAGGATCCTCGTCTTCCCGGCACTGGCCTTCACCGGCGCGGCGATCCTCGGCCTGCGCCGCGGCTACGACCCGGTGACTCTGGTGGTCTGCCTGGTCGTGGGCCTGGCACTTCCGGAGCCGCTGCTGCCGGTGAGCGGGCTGGAACTCGACTGGAGCCAGAAGGGCCCGCTGTTCGTCGCCGGCTACTTGGCCATCACCCATCTCGGTATCGCCGCCGGGGTGCTCGTCCGTCGGCTGGAGCGTCGGCTGCGCGCACAGCGGGCCGGAGTCGGCCAGTCCGTTCCCCACTGATCACCGCGGTTCGCGAAGGCCCTCACAGAAGATGGGGACTGTCCCCATTTCTGCGAGGCCGACCGTCCGCGAGGCGTTTCGGAGAGCTCGGCGTCCCCCACCTCCCCGCTCTCGCTACCGAATGGAACCCTCGCTGCCGAAAAATCGGTAGCGCGAGTTGCGATCGGTAGCGGGAACTGTCGAGGGCGGACCGTAATGGAACCGTCCCCAAGCCGTCCGGACAGAGGCGAGACGGCGGCTGGCTCGCTGGCGTAGACTTGTCCGTCGCTCACCTTTGGCGAAGGAAACCACGTGGATTCAGCTGGGGCACCCCACTCCGCTCTCGAACGCGAACTGGCCATTGAACAGGCCCACGTCAATCTGGTTTACGAACATCTGGAGAAGGCAGCCCGCTCGGCCAAGCGGGTCGCCGCCACCGGCCAGGACATCTACCGCTCCGATCGGGAGACCTGGGTTCGCGAGGAGGACGGAACCGCGCTCTTCGAGCGGGACGCGTTTGCTTTCGCCGCTGCCAAGCGGCTGGCGATCATCGACTCCGAGCATGAGGGCCTGGTCTTCGGCCGGCTCGACCACAACGACGGCGAGATCCGCTACATCGGACGGATCGGCGTCCGTGACGACGACTACGAGCCACTGGTCATCGACTGGCGGGCGCGGGCAGCCGAGCCGTTCTACCGGGCCACGGCCAACGACCCCATGGACGTGGTGCGCCGCCGGGTGCTGCGCTGCCGCAACGACATCGTGATCGGCATCGAGGACGACCTGCTGGATTCGTCCGCCGCTCGCAGCGACCTGCCGGTGATCGGCGAAGGCGCCCTGATGGCCGCCCTGAAGCGGGCCCGCGGCCCGAAGATGCGCGACATCGTGGCCACCATCCAGGCCGAGCAGGACGAGGCGATCCGCGCCGAGCACTCCGGCGTCACCGTGATCGCCGGCGGCCCGGGCACCGGAAAGACCGTGGTGGCCCTGCACCGGGCGGCCTACCTGCTCTACTCCAACCGGCGCCGCTTCGAACGCGGCGGCATCCTGGTGATCGGCCCCAGCGGGCTGTTCATGAACTACATCGAGCGGGTGCTGCCCAGCCTGGGCGAGGATTCGGTAATGCTGCGTGCCATCGGCCAGGTGGCCGTCGACGTGCTCGGCTTCTCCGCCTCCCGCCAGGACGCTGCGCTGGCCGCCACCATCAAGGGCTCCACCCGGATGCTGAAGGTGCTCAAGGAACTGGTCGTCTTCCCGATGATCGAGTTCGACCCGAGCCTCCCGGCGGTCTGGGCCTCGGTGAAGGGCGAAGTGCTGAAGCTGTCGGTGGCTCAGGTCGACCGGATCCGGCGCGACATCCTGGCTCGGCAGCGTCCCAATCTGGCCCGTGGGGAGGCCACCGCGGCGATCCTGGCCGCGCTGCGCCGCCAGGTGCCGCCGGAGTGGGAGCTCGACGACGAGACCATCGACGATCTGATCAGCTCCCAGGAGAACGTCCGCGGATTCCTGGCCGCCTGGTGGCCCGACCTGGAAGCCACCCAGGTGCTGCGTCGACTGGCCGATCGTCGGGTGGTCGATCAGGTGGCCGCCGGCATCCTCGACGCCGACGAGCGTGCCGCACTGGCCGACAGCTTCGTCCACCCCGACTTCTCGGTGGCCGACATCGCGCTGCTCGATGAGTTGGTAGCTCTGCTCGGACCGATCGAAGCCGCCGAGGAGCCCGAAGACCTCGTCTTCCTCCCCGACGGCTCTGCCGTGAAGGAGCTGGTGACCGTCGCCGACCAGCTCAGCCGCGGACGCGAGGTCGACCCGCACGCCGACCCGCAGGACACCTTCGCCCACCTGCTGGTGGACGAGGCCCAGGACATCACGCCCATGCAGTGGCGGATGCTTCGTCGGCGCGGCCCGGCGGCCAGCTGGACGATCGTCGGCGATCCGGCGCAGAGCTCCTGGCCCGACGTCACCGAGACCGAGCGGGCGCTGACCGAGCTGATCGGAACCGCGCCGAGCCGCCGGTTCCGGCTGTCGACGAACTATCGCTCGCCGGCCGAGGTGTTCGACTTGGCCGCCAAGATCGTCAAGCCACACTTCCCGGAGGCCGATCTGCCCACTGCGGTCCGCTCCACCGGGATCGAGCCGGCCCTGCTGCAGACCACCTCGGCCGGCCTGGCCGACGAGCTGAATCGGGTGCTGGCCGAGCAACTGGCAGCCGTCGAGGGCACCGTGGCCGTGATTGCTGCACCGTCCCGACTGGACGCGATCACGTTGCCCCAGGATCCGCGGCTGTCGCTGGTCAGCCCGCTGAACGCCAAGGGCCTGGAGTACGACGCGGTGGTGGTGGTCGGTCCGGACGAGATCGTCGCCGAATCCCCGGGCGGCATCCGGGTGCTGTACGTCGCCTTGACCCGGCCCACCCAGCGGTTGGTCACCATCGACCTCGATGGCGCCGGTAGCTGGCGCGAGCCGCTGTCGGACTAGGCCCGAGCCCGGACGGGCTCAGCTGTGCGCCGGGATTCGGCGCAGACGTCCCAGGATCTCGGCGGTGGCCTTGGAGCGATTCTGGGTGAAGAACTGTAGCCCCGGCGCTCCCCCAGCCAGCAGCCGGTCGCACAGCTCCACGGCGATCTGGACGCCGACCTCGCGCACCGCGACCGGATCGTCGGCCACCGCGTAGAGCCGATCGGTGACCGCCGTCGGCAGGTCGGCACCGGAGAAGCCGGCGAACCTTTCGATCTGGCCGATGTTGGTCACCGGCATGATCCCGGCGATGATCGGCAGGTCGGCGCCGTAGTGGGCGGCCCGCTCGACAAGCCGGAAGTAGGCATCGGCATCGAAGAACAGCTGGGTGATTGCGAACTCGGCCCCGGCCTGCTGCTTGGCGGCCAGGATCCGGGCGTCCAGCTCGAAGTCCTTGCGATCGGGGTGAGCGTCCGGGAAGGCGCCCACCCCCACACAGAAGTCCCCGCGCGACTTCACCAGCTCAACCAGCTCGGTGGCGTTGTCCAAGCCGTCCGGATGCCGCTGCCAGGCCGCGGTCGGGCCGCCCGGCGGGTCGCCGCGCACCGCCAGGATGTGCCGAACCCCGGCCTCGGCATAGGCGTCCACAGCGGCGCTCAACTCGTCCACCGACTGACTGACGCAGGTCAGATGGCCGACGGTGATCGCGCTGGTCCGCGGCTGGATCAGCCGAGTGGCCTCGATGGTGCGCTCCCGGCTGGAGCCGGTGGCGCCGTAGGTCACCGAGACGAAGTCCGGGGCCAGTGGCTCCAGCGCGTCGATCGCGGCCAGCAAGGCCTGGGCGCCGGCATCGTCCTTGGGCGGGAAGAACTCGAACGACATCGTCGGGCGACCACCGTCAGCGAGCAGCTGGGCGATGGACGGCTGTGGCGACGACATGGCGGCAAGGCTAGGCCACCCGGGCCCGCTCTGGGTGGCCTAGGCTCAGTGCGTGGTCACCCTGGACGCATCCGAGCCGCTTGCCGGCGGTCTTCCCGCTGCCGTCGGCAACGCCATCACTGAGTTCCTGGACGATTCGGTGGCGCGACTGGCCGAGGTGGGACCGGCGATCAGCGAGCTCGGCGAGCTGGCCCGAGCCTTCACCGCCGGCGGCAAGCGGCTGCGTCCGGCCTTCTGCTGCTGGGGCTACCTGGCCGCAGCCGGGGGCACCGAGGTGCCTGAGTCGGTGCTCAAGGTGGCCGCCAGCCTCGATCTGCTGCATGTCTCGGCACTGGTCCACGACGACGTCCTGGACGGCTCGGCGACCCGGCGCGGACTGCCGGCCGCCCACGTCCAGCTGGCGGCCCGGCACGCTGCGAATCATGGCCGCGGCGATGCCGACGCCTTCGGCCGCAGTGGCGCGATCCTGCTCGGCGACCTGTTGCTGGCCTGGGCGGTGGAACTGGCCGACGCCTCCGGGGCCGAGCGACTGGCTCAGGCGCAGCCGCTGCTGGCCGCGGTCCGGGCCGAGGTTGCCGCCGGACAGTATCTGGACGTGACCGCGCAGGGCCGAGCCCTGGCCGACGTGTTGAACGTCCCGGAATCGGTGGACGAGCAGATCCGCCGCGTCGTGGAGTTCAAGACCGCTCGCTACACCGTGATCCGTCCACTGCAGATCGGGGCCGCGCTGGGCGGCGGATCAACCGAGTTGCTCGACCTGCTGGGCCGCTTCGGCTCCCCGCTGGGCCGGGCCTTCCAGTTCCGCGACGATGTGCTGGGCGTGTTCGGCGATGCCGCAGTGACCGGGAAGCCCGCCGGTGACGACCTGCGCGAGGGCAAGCTGACCGTACTGGTGGCCAATGCCATCGCCCGAGCCCCACGGGCTCACGCTGAGCAGCTGGCCGGGCTGTTGGGTCGTCCGCTCAGCCCGGACGAGGTCGGGCAGGCCCAGGCCATCATCGTCGAATCCGGGGCGCTGGCCGCCGCCGAGGCCGAGATCGCCGATGCCGCCGCCCAGGCCCTGGCCGTGCTGGACGAGCAGATCGCCGAACCGGCCCGGACGGCGCTGCGCCGGCTGGTCGTCCTGGCCACCCAGCGCGACGCCTGAGCCGTCCCTTCGACCCTTCGACAGGCTCAGGGCAAGCCAAGCTCAGGGACCGGGGAAGCCCGCTGGCCGAGCCTTACCGAAGCCGGGCGTGGGGGCGGCCGAAACCGCCCCCACGGACCTAGAACTGCGTGTCGGTGACGTGCTTCTCCCGCGGCGGGAAGCCGGAGTCGAAGACGTCGGCCTGTTCGGTGGTGACCTCGAAGATGGAGGACTCCACCAGGCGTCCGCCGATCCCGTCCAGGGCACCGGGCCGGAGCTCGATTCCCTGGAAGGCGTCGAAGTTCGCCCCGTCCGGGGTGGTCACACACCACTTCGCCGCGTCGGCGAAGCCGAACCGTCCGTAGTAACCGGGGTCGCCGTAGAGGAATGCTCCGGGCAGCCCCAGGATGGTGCAGCGCCGCAGCAACTCCCGCAACAGTGCCCCACCGATCCCGATGCGCTGGTGCTGGGGAGTGACCGCGAGCGGCCCCAGATAGCCGACAGCGGTCTGACGACCGTCGGCGGCAATGACGGTGGCCGAGGTGGCCAGACCGACCCCGACTAGGTCGCCGTCGAGGTCGGCGGCCAGCTCCAGCCCGGGCAGGTACTCCGGGGCCGTGCGAGCCAGATCGAGGATCAGGTGTTCGACGCAGCCGGGCCGGTACAGATCCCAGAAGGCGTCGCGGACGATGCCCGCAGCCTCATGACGGCGCTGCGGATCGAGGGTGGTGATGATGATTTCGGACAATGTTGTTCCTTGTGTTCCCGCGACCGGACGCAGGGGTCCGGCCGGATCAGAGAGCGGGACTGTTGCTGGACACCCGGGGAATCCGGGCCGTCCCAAGGCGCGCCGAATCACACTGACGCGCTGTGGTGTCCAGGATCAGCGGGCGACCGGGTATCCGAAGGTCAACATGCGCTGAACAGCGTGTCAGGCTCACCCTGGCTGGAGCAACTCGGCCGGCCCCGTCCCTTCGACCCGCGCAGGGACCGGACTAGCGCTGGCTGAGCCTGTCGAAGCCAGCCTGGACGCCTCAGCGCCGAAAGGCTCGGAAGGTGAACTCCTGCATCGCCGGATCGTCGTTCCAGGCCTGGCGCAGCCGATCCTTCAGGGCACGGGCCGCGGCGGACGGATCGTCGGCTCCGGTGATGGCATGGGAGACCGCGATCCGGCGGGCACCGGCGGCCAGCACCTGATCGAGGTTGTCGATGGTGATCCCGGTGATCGCGAACCATGGCTTGGCCGCAGGATCGGAGCGCGGAGCGGCCTGCTCGGCATATCGAATCAGCGCCAGCCCTGGGCCGGCGTCGGGGAACACCGGCCCGACGGTGAGGAAGTCCACCTGTGGATCGGCCAGTGCCGCGTCGATCGCGGACGGGCCGTGGCAGGAACGTCCGACCAGCGCGTACTCATGCAGGTAGCTGCGCGCCTTGGCCGCAGCCATCCCCCGCTCGGGCAACTGCAGCAGGTCGGCATCGAAACGCCGGGCCAGGTGCCCCGACTCGTAGGCGCTGACCAGGCCCTGGTAGCGGTAGCCAACGGCCCGCACAGCCTGCAGGCAGGCCAGCAGCTCGTCCTCCTCGGCCCCGGCTTGACGCAGCTGGATCAGGTCCACCCCTCCGGAGAAGGCCGCGTCGGCGAAGCCGGCCAGCTCGTCGGCCCCCGACCGGGTGCCGGTGATCAGCATCAATCGGGCCAGTCCGAGTCGGGTGGCCAACCCCATCAGTGCGGTCATTGGCCCAGGTTAGCCGCGCGGCGGGTCGGCGGGGGGCGATTCGGGACGGGCTCTACAATCGCGGTTAGGTCTGGACGGCCTACTTCCCCGACTGGTCCGGAGCCCGAGTAGCCGAATATGAGTAACACTGACGCCCTAGTGGGCCATCTGGTCGACGGCCGCTATGAGGTCGTTCGAAAGCTGGCTCGCGGCGGAATGGCGACGGTCTACCTGGCCAATGACCTGCGGCTGACCCGTACCGTGGCGCTGAAGATCATGCACGAGAACCTCGGTTCGGACGCCGACTTCGTCAGCCGCTTCGACCGCGAGGCCCGTTCCGCGGCGCGGCTCTCCCACCCGAATGTGGTGGCCGTCTTCGACCAGGGAACCGACTCCGGGCGTCCCTACATCGTGATGGAGTACGTGGAGGGTTCGACTCTGCGGCACGTGATCACTCGGGAGTCCCCGATGCCGCCGCAGCGGGCGCTGGACCTGATGCTGCCGATCGCCGCCGCGGTCGCCGCCGCCCACGAGGCCGGGATCATTCACCGCGACCTGAAGCCGGAGAACGTCCTGCTGTCGACCCGCGGCCAGCTGAAGGTGGCCGACTTCGGGCTCGCCCGGGCAGTGACCGCGCATACCGCGACCGCCCAGGGGATGCTGATCGGGACGGTCTCCTACATCGCCCCCGAACTGGTCACCCACGGACGCGCGGACGCCCGCTGTGACGTCTATGCCCTCGGCGTGGTGCTCTACGAGATGCTCACCGGGGCCAAGCCGCACACCGGCGACACCCCGATCCAGGTGGCCTACAGCCACGTCCACAACGACCTGCGGGCGCCGTCCACGGCCGCCCCCGAGCAGTGGCGCAACACCCGTCAGGCGATCCCCGACTATCTGGACGCCCTGGTGCTGGCCGCCGCGGCCCGCAACCCCGCCGATCGTCCCGCGGACGCCTCCGTGCTGCTGGATCACCTGCGCCAGGCCCGGGCCGCCCTGGAGTCGGGGATCACCTCCGACCCGACCTTGGCCGCGCGGATGCGGGAGACCTCACTGGACCCGAGCAACCAGCTCACCGCTCAGGTTCCGGTGGTGGCGATGCCGTCGAGCATCCAGCAGACCGCCACCTTGCGATTCACCCCGTCCACGCCGCTCAGCCCCGGCCAGCCGGGTGCCACCGACGGCATGCCCTACTTCGATCGCCAGGTGCCCTCACCGGCGGCCGTGCCGCTGGCCCAACGCCAGGTCAAGCGGCGCCACCGCGGAATCATCACCTTGATCGTGTTCCTGGTGATCACGGCGCTGCTGGGGGCCGGCAGCTGGTACTGGTTCAGCGGTCGGTTCACCACCACTCCGGACTTCGGCAACCTGACCCAGGCCGAGGCGCAGGCCCTGGCCGCCAAGAACGGCCTGAGCATCACGTTCAGCCCCGGCTACAGCGAGGACGTCCCGGCCGGCCAGGTGATCAGCACCGACCCGAAGGCCGACGACCAGATTCTGCGTGGCGGAACGGTGGCCGCGACCATCTCCAAGGGTCCGGAGCGGTATCCGGTGCCGTCCCTGGTCGGTCGGACCGTGGACGATGCCAAGATCGCCTTGGAAGCCAACCATCTGGCCCTCGGCAAGACGAACGAGGTCTATGACGACTCGGCGCCGGCCGGACAGGTGATCAGTGCGTCGCTGCCCGCCGATCAGATGGTGAAGCCGGGGACGCCGGTGTATCTGAAGGTGTCCAAGGGTCCGGCACCGGTGAAGATCGTCAGCTATGTCGGCAAGCCGTTCACCGACGCCCAGACCTACTACCAGAATGCGGGTCTGGTCGTGCAGCGCGGTGACGACAAGTTCTCCGACAAGGTGCCGTCCGGCTCGGTGGTGTCTCAGGACCCGAAGAAGGGCAACGTCGAGAAGAACTCGACGATCACCTTCATCGTTTCGAAGGGTCCGGAGTTCACCGTGGTGCCGCCGGTGCGTGGGCTCAGCGGCGATGCGGCTACCCAGAAGCTGACCGCATTGGGCTTCAAGGTGAACGTCAAGCGGGAGAGTTGGTTCGGCAACACGGCGCTGGGCACCGACCCGGCCGAGGGCGAGAAGGCGAAGACCGGCTCCGAGATCACCCTGTCCATCGGCTGAGGCCGAGTTCGTCGCGGCGGACGGGGAGGTTTCTCACAGAAACTTTGTGAGCTTGCGTCATCGTGACGACGAGCTAGTGTCTTAATTGGTGAACGGGTCACTTGTGGCCCGGGCCGGCAACAGCTCGCGCGGGGGTGTCGAGCGTCGGCCACCCGATTCGCGGAATGGGGATTCTGCGAGTCATCAGCGGGATGGCCCTTGGGGGAGCCGGAACGCTGCGGATGGGATCGATTCGGGGGGACCGGTCCAATCCGGCCCGAGCCTTCACCGGCTGGCGGGCAGGTATGGCTCACGGCCAAGAGGGGCCCGAGCATCGTTGGCGGTCGAGCTTCGGCTCGGCCGCCAACACCTTTTTGGGGACGGTTCCATTACCGTCCGGCCTCGTCGCCCTCAACCCAGTTCGCGCTACCGATCGCAACTCTTGCTGCCAGAATTTCGGTAGCAGGAGTTCCATCCGGTAGCGAGAACCCGGAGAAGGGGACGTCCGGACCACTCGGCGACAAGAGGGGACGGTTCCATTACCGTCCGGCCTCGTCAGCCGGATTGGTGGGGACGGTTCCATTACCGTCCAACCTTGCCGCTGCGTGAACCTTGGACGGTAATGGAACCGTCCCCGAACTAGACGCTGAGCGAACCTTGGACGGTAATGGAACCGTCCCCGAGCTATCCGGCGGGGGTCCAGGGACGGCCGTCGCGCAGGTCGACGGCCTGGGTCGGAGTCATGTCGCCGATCCGGCCATAGACCAGACCCCAACCGCGCTCGCTGAGCAGACCCTCGTGAATCAAGAAACCCTGCGGGGCAGCAACCGCCCGAGCGAAGTCGATGGTCTCCTTCATGGCAGCCCAAGGTCCGTAGGCGGGGACGCCCAGCACGTCCACCCCGGACGGCACCGCGGCCAGCGAGTCGCCCGGATGGAAGAACGTCGGCTCGCCCTCGGCGCTGATCACCAGGCCGACATTGCCGATCTGCGGGATGTCCCGGTGAATGACGGCGTGCAGCCCGCCGACGGCGGCCACGGTGACCCCCGAGCGGCTGATGCTGGTGTCGGCGCTGATCGGCTCAGCCCGCTCCACGTGATGAGCCGCAATCACGCTGGGCTCGACCAGCACCCGGGCGCCCGGGTTGGCCGCGATCAGGGCCGGCACGTTGGCCGGATCGACGTGGTCGGGATGCAGATGCGTGATCAGGATGGCGTCCAGGTCGGTGAGACCGTGCCACGCGGTGGAGAAGTTGCCCGGATCGAGCAGGAAGCGCAGGCCGTTGAGCTCGACCAGCACCGCCGAATGCCCCAAGTGTGTGAGCTGCATCAAGACTCCTTACCCAGTCGAGCGATCGCGAACTCCAGTGCGAGGGCGTACCCCTGAACACCGAAGCCAGCCATGACGCCCACGGCCAGGTCGGACAGGTAGGAGTGCCGTCGGAACTCCTCACGGGCGTGGACGTTCGAGATGTGCACCTCGACGAACTGGATCGCGACCGCGGCGAAGGCGTCCCTGATCGCCACCGAGGTGTGGGTGAACGCGCCGGGGTTGATGATCACGAAGCGGGTGCCATCGGTGCGCGCGGCGTGCAGCCGGTCGATGATCTCGCCCTCGTGGTTGCTCTGGAAGGTATCCAGGCTGAGCCCGGCCGCTGACGCCTGGGCGCGCAGCCCGGCCTCGATCTCGGCCAGCGTGGTGCTGCCGTAGATCTCGGGCTCGCGAGTGCCGAGAGTGTTCAGGTTGGGCCCGTTGATGACCAGCACGTCCATGCGTCCAACTCTCCCACAGGCGGGTTCCTCTGCCGACGAGGGCGCGACTAGCGGCTCACGAAGGCGACGACGCCGCCGATCAGCAACACCACGGCTGTGGCCGCCGCGGCCAGGATCACCGGACGAGTTCCGGTGCGGCGCAGCACGCTGGCGTGCACCGAGGTGCCGAGCGCGAACATGGCGGCCCCCAACAGCCAGCCCTGGACCAGCTTGGCGATGTCCACCACGGACGACGGCAGCACCCCCAGGCTGCGGACGGCGACCATGGCGATGAAGCCCGCCACGAACAGCGGCACCAGCGGCGGACGAGCCGCGCCGGGCTCCAGCCCGGCCGAACGCTGCCGGAACGAGATCACTGCCAGTACCGGAGCCAGCATCAACACTCGGGCCAGCTTGACCAGCACGGCCACCTTCAGCGCGTCCGGGCCGATGATGCCGGCTGCGGCCACCACCTGGGCCACCTCATGGGTGGACGCTCCGGTCCAGATGCCGGCGGTGCGCGGATCCAGGTGCAGCGCGAAGGCCAGCGACGGCATCAGCGCGATCATCAGGGTCCCGAAGACCACCACGAGGGCGACCGCGGTGGCGGCCTCCTCGTCCTTGCGCTTGGACAGCACCCCGTCGATGCCGGCGACGGCGGCGGCGCCGCAGATCGAGAACCCGCCGGCGATCAGCAGGGTCTGAGTGCCACCCACTCTGAGCAGTCGTCCCATCGCCAGGGTGGCAGCCATCGTGCCGGCGACGATCACCACCACCCCGACCACGGTCGGCCAGCCCAACGCCAGAATGTCGCCGAGCACCAGTTGCAGGCCGAGCAGCACCACCCCGGCGCGCAACAGTCGCCGCGCCGAAATCGCCAGACCCGGACGAGCGGCCACCATCAGCCGATGGTCGGTGGGCAACACGTTGGCCAGCACCGCCCCCAACAAGATGGCCACCAGCATGGCGCTGAGCCCGGGGACGAGCAGGCCCACTCCCCACGAGATGCCCGCAGCCACCGCGGACAGGCCGATCCCGACCCAGATCGACGAACCGGTAGCAGTGGCGGACGGAACGGGGCGAGCGGCAGTCTCAGGCACCCAGCCAGCCTAAATGCGGTGACCGATATGCAGTAGTCCCGATTTGCGCATCTCAGCGATACGTTTTACGCATGACTGAGCGCCTCCACGACTATCCACTGGTCGACGACCTGCTGGTGGTGATCCAGACCGCGGAGCTCGGCAGCCTGAGTCTGGCGGCCCACGCGCTGGGGCTGGCTCAGCCGAATGCCAGCCGGGCCGTGCACCGGGTGGAGCGGCGGTTGGGCGTGCGGCTGTTCAGCCGCGGGGCCCGCGGCAGCGTCCCGACCACCGAGGGAGCGCTGGTGATCGACTGGGCCCGCGATGTCGTCGAGGCCAACCGGCGACTGCTCACCGCCGCGTCCGCGCTCACCCGCCCGGCATCGGCTCCGCTGCGAATCGCGGCCAGCCAAACCATCGCCGAGGAGCTGCTGCCGGGCTGGCTGGGCACGTTCCGCCGCGAGTGGCCCGACGTCGAGATCGCCCTCACCGTGGCCAACTCGACTGAGGTCGGGCGGCTGATCGACGCCGACGTGCTCGGCTTCGTGGAGAGTCCCGAACTGCCCGCCACGGTGCCGACCGGCGCCTCCAGCCAGGTGGTGGCCGCCGATCGGTTGGTGGTGGTCGTGGCCGCCGACCATGAGTGGGCTCGGCGGACTCGTCCGGTAGGCCTGGACGAGTTGCTGGCCACTCCCCTGGTGGTTCGCGAGCCGGGGTCGGGCACCCGGGTCAGCCTGGAACAGGCCGTGGCCGGCCACGGACGGCTCGCCCCACCGGCGCTGGAGCTGGCCAGCAATGCGGCGGTGCGGGTCGCCGTGGCGTCCGGGGCCGGACCGGCGGTGCTCAGCGAGCTCGCCGTCCGCGCATCGGTGGCCGGCGGGATGCTGCGTGCGGTGATGGTGGACGACCTGGCCATCGCCCGGCAGTTGCGCGCGGTGTGGCTGGGTCAGCCGAGTTCGGCCATGCGAGCGCTGATCGAGGTGGCCGAAGCGGCCGGAGCTCGGTAGCCGACCGGGACGGCGGTGCCTGGTCCCGCCGACGAGGCGTCCGCGGCGCTCAGCCGAGGGCGGCCAGGACCCGGGCGGTGATCTGGTCGCTGAGCTCGGCGCGGGTCTGGTCCGGCTCGCCCTCCGACGACACCGTCACCGTGGCCACCTCGCGGTAGAGCTCCTGGCGAGCCGCGTACAGCTGGGGCAGATCCGGCCGGGCCAGGACCGGACGTCCGGAGTCGGCCCCGACGCGGGCCAACGCCTCGTCATAGCTGACGTCGAGGAACACCACCCGATGCCCGGCCAGCGCCTCACGGACGGCCGGAGAGCCGACCGCTCCCCCGCCCAGCGACACCACGGCCGGCGCCCCGGTGAGTACCTCGATGATGGCCTCGGCCTCGAGCCTGCGGAAGAACGGTTCCCCGTCCTCGGCGAAGATCGCAGCAATGCTGCGTCCGGCGACGGCGGCGATCAGCTCGTCGGTGTCGACGAACGGACGCCCGAGCCGGGCGGCCACCGCTCGCCCCACCGTGGTCTTGCCGGCCCCCATGAAGCCAACCAGGACGATCTTGGGCTCGATGGCTGCGGCCAGGGCCGCGCGGAGCAGCCCGGCGTCCGGCCGGCGTCCGGTGAACTGCTCGAACTGCAGCAGCGCTTGGGCCAGCAGCAGCTCGGCTCCGCCGACCACTGTGCGTCCGGCCGCCTCGGCGGAGCGGGCCAACGGGGTCGGCCAGCCGGCGTAGACAGCGTCGAAAAGCAGGCCGTCACCAGGGACGATGCCGGTCCCGTCGATCGCCCCGGCCGGCAAAGTGGAGAGCACGGCCGGTTCACCACCGGAAGCCCAGGCACCCAGGTCGGCCGCGGTCAACCGCACGCCGGGGGCGGCGGAGGCGGCCCAACAGATCAGATCATCGGCCTGCTCCGGGCGGCGGGCGTAGACCGTGACCGTGGTGACGCCGAGCTCCTCCAGGGCCAGGACGGACGAGCGGGCCGTCGCGCCGGCGCCCAGAATGGCCGCCGACGTCCACCCCTGCCAGGCCGGACGCAGTGCGGCCACCAGTCCGGGAATGTCGGTGTTGTCGGCCCGCCAGCCGGACTCGGTGCGCACCAAGGTGTTTCCGGCGCCGGCCCGGGCCGCCAGCGGGCTAACCTCGTCGGCCACCTCCAGGCAGGCCTGCTTCAGCGGCATGGTCAGGCTGAACCCGCGCCAGTCGTCGTCCAGCCCGGCCAGGAAGCCGGGCAGCGCGTCGGCAGTCAGCTCGAAGCGCTGATAGCTCCACTCGTCCAGGCCGAGGCTCGCGTAGCCGGTGCGGTGCAGCAGCGGCGACAGCGAGTGCGCGATCGGGGATCCGAGGACGGCAGCTTTCACGGCTCACATGCTGTCACATGGCCCGCACCAGGATTCGAGCGCCCGCCGCCATGGGAGAATCGGCGGCGTGATCCACGCGCAGACTCTGCAGACCTGGTGGGACGAGCTGAGCCCGGAGCTGCGCGTCCGCGCGGCCGAGATCGCGGCCCGTCCGGCTCCTCGCGGGATGGCCGTGGACGACCTGGCCGCCTCGATGATCCGGGCCGGACTGCCGACCGCCCGTCAGGTCTGGACCGGCCAGCCCGAGCACCTGGTGGAGATGCTGGACGAGGTCGCCGACTTCGTCCGATCGGTCGGCTGAGACTCCTCGACAGGCGCGCCCGTCGAGGTCAGGCCGCCAGGATCCGGCCGAGGAGCTGTCCGGCGCTGGCCGCCTGATCCAGGCTGATCTGCTGGTAGGTGACCGCCCGCACCATGTGCGCCCCCAGCGCGGAGACCAGCACGCCGGCCTCAGCAGCCGCCTGGGCCACCTCACCGGCCGGGCGTGAACCGGTGCTCAGCACCACGATGTTGGTGGCCACGCTGGACACGTCCACCGCGTCCGGGGCGATGGCGGCAACCTGCTCGGCGAACGCCTTCGCGGCCGCATGATCCTCACCCAGCCGGGGCAGGTGATGCTCGAGCGCGTAGTCAGCCGCGGCGGCCAAGACTCCGGCCTGCCGCCAGCCGCCACCCAGCCGCTTGCGCTGCACCCGGGCCTTGGCGATGTTCTCAGCGCTGGAGACCAGCATCGAGCCGACCGGCGCACCCAGGCCCTTGGAGAAGCAGACGTTGACGGTGTCGAAGAGGCGCCCGTAGTCGGCCAGCGGGACTCCGGTGGCCACGTGGGCGTTCCAGAGCCGGGCGCCGTCCAGGTGCATCCCGACCCCGGCGTCCTTACACAGGGCGGCCACCTCAACCAGGTGCTGATAAGGCTGGACGGTGCCGCCGCCGAAGTTGTGCGTGTTCTCCAGGGCCACCGCAGCGGTGGAAACCAGGTAGGGGCCGGCGTCCGGAGTGATCACCGAGGCGATAGTGGCCGCGTCGGTGACGCCGTCCGGGGACGTCCAGGTGCGCATCGTGGTGCCGTGCAGGGCCGCGTGGGCACCCATCTCGGCCCGGGCGATGTGGGCCTGCACGTCACAGACCACCTCCTGGCCCGGCTGAACCAGGCACCACACGCCGAGCAGGTTGCCCATCGAACCGGTGGTGACGAACAGTCCGGCCTCGTGGCCGAGCAGCGCAGCCACCTTGGCCTCGAGGGCGTTGATCGTCGGATCCTCGCCGTAGACGTCGTCGCCGACCGGCGCAGCGGTCATCGCCTGCAGCATCCCTGGTGTCGGTCGGGTCAGGGTGTCGCTGCGTAGGTCGATCACGTCAGAAATCCTCCGGTTGAAACTCCTGCACCGGGTTCACCCGGTGGATGCGTCCGTCGGTCAAGCGATCGGCGATCAGGAAGGCCAGCTCCAGCGACTGGTTGCGGCTCAGCCGCGGGTCGCAGGCGGTCTCGTAGCGGTTGGCCAGGTCGGCCTCGTTCAGCTCGTCCACCCCGCCGACGCACTCGGTGACGTCATCACCGGTGAGTTCGACATGGACCCCACCTGGCCAGGTGCCCAGCTCGTGGTGGACGTCGAAGAAGCCGTTCAGCTCCTCGGCCACCTGGCTGAACGCGCGAGTCTTGTAGCCGGTGGCGGTCTCGAAGGTGTTGCCGTGCATCGGGTCGCAGACCCAGGCCACCTTGCGTCCGGTGGCCTCGACGGCCTCGATGATCGGCGGCAGCGCATCGCGGATCATCCCGGCGCCCATCCGGCTGATCACCGTCAGCCGGCCCGGTTCCGCGTTCGGATCCAGCCGTTCGACCAGCTCCCGGGCCTCGGCTCCGGTGGTCTTCGGACCGACCTTCAGCCCCAGCGGGTTGCGCAGGCGGCTCAGGTAGGCGATGTGGGCACCCTCCAGTTGGCGGGTGCGTTCGCCGGCCCAGACCAGGTGTGCGCTGGTGTTGTACGGGAAGCCGGTGCGCGAGTCGATCCGGGTCAGCGAGTGCTCGTACTCCAGCAGCAGCGCCTCGTGGCTGGAGTAGAAGTCGACCGTCCGGAACTGGTCGTTGTCCACGCCACAAGCCACCATGAAGGCCAGCGCCCGGCTGATCTCGTCGGACAGCTCCTCGTAGCGGGAGTCGACGTTGGAGTTGTGGACGAAGTCGGCGTTCCAGTTGTGCATGGCGCGCAGGTCGGCAAAACCACCCTTGACGAAGGCACGGAGCAGGTTCAGCGTGGCCGCGGAGTGGTTGTAGACGTCCAGCAGCCGGCGCGGGTCGGGCTGCCGGGCCGCCGGCTCGAAGGCCAGTGCGTTCACCGCGTCGCCACGGTAGGCCGGCAGGGTCACCCCGCCGCGGGTCTCGGTGTCCCGGCTGCGCGGCTTGGCGTACTGGCCGGCGATCCGGCCGACCTTCAACACCGGCACCTGCGCGGCGTAGGTGAGCACGACGGCCATGCTCAGCAGCACCTTGAGCTTGTTCTTGATGTTGCCGGCGGTCACCGTCTCGAAGGTCTCGGCGCAGTCGCCACCCTGGAGCAGGAACGAACGTCCGGCCGCCACCTCGGCAATCCGGCCGCGCAACTCGTCGCACTCACCGGCAAAAACCAGCGGCGGACGGTTCCGCAGTTCGGCTACAACCTTGGCGACTGCATCCGGATCCGGATAGGCCGGCTGTTGGGCAGCGCCCAAGGCATGCAGTTCGGCCAGCGACGGAATCGGTTCGGACACGCCGGTCAGGATAGCCCGCCGGAGACCGCAGGGGGCGGGGTGGCTCCATAGCCTGGACGCGGCAGAATTCGCGCATCGGCCTCGGCGGCGCTCAAGGTGCCCCGCTTCACCGACGATCCGTAGGCGTCGACATAGGTCTGCCCGGAGAGTTCCTGGATGGCCGCCATCACCTCATCGGTCACCCAGCGCAGCAGCGCGTGGTCCTCGTGCTGGTGGGCGTAGGCGGAGAAGTCCAATGGCTCGCCGATCACGATCCGCGGCCGGCTGACCCACGGAATGCCCAGTCGACGGACGGTTTGGGTGTCGAACATCGCCACCGGAATGATCGGGACGTTCGCGGCCAGCGCCATCCGAGCCACGCCGGAATGGCCCTTGTAGAGCCGTCCGTCCGGCGAGCGAGTGCCCTCGGGGTAGATGCCGACCAGGCCGCCCTCATGCAGGACGTTCAGCACCGGCGCCAGCCCGTCCAGGCTGGCTCGGCCGCCGGAGCGATCCAGCGGAACCATCTTGATCGTCTTCAGGAACCACGCGACCACCTTCGACCCGACGCCACGGTCTCCGCGGAAGAGTTCCGCCTTGGCCGGGAAGGTGAGCTTGCGGCTCAGCATCGCGGGCAGGATGAAGGTATCGCCGGCCGACAGGTGGTTGCTGGCCACCAGCGCACCGCCGGTCGACGGCAGGTTCTGCGCGCCGCTGATCGATGCCCGAAAGCCCCATCGCACCAGCGGTATGAACAGCAGCGTCTTGAAGAAGTCGTACATCCGCGCCCTTCGCCCGTGAAACTGGCCAACAGCCTACGATGAGCCAATGCAGGTCAGCGATTTCGCGCGGCCGTACCACGCCGGTACTGGGCCGATTGGCGTCCTCTTCTGTCACGGTTTCACCGGTTCGCCGTGGTCGCTGCTGGAGTGGGCGAAGTCCACCCAGGCCGCCGGACATCGGGTTGCGGTGCCGCGGCTGCCCGGCCACGGCACCAGCTGGCAGGAGATGAACCTCACCGGTTGGCAGGATTGGTATAGCTGCGTAGAGCGCGAGTTCCTCAGCCTGCGGGCCCAATGCGATCAGGTCTACGTCACCGGGTTGAGCATGGGCGGTGCGCTGGCCCTGCGGCTGGCCGAGCACTATCCCGACGATGTGGCCGGGCTGGTCCTGGTGAACCCGGCTGTGCTGGGTTTCTTCAACACCAACTTCGCGCCTTTCCTGTCGAAGTTCGTGCCGTCGATGTCAGCGATCGGCTCAGACCTGAAGGACCCCGACGCCGACGAGCACGCCTACGACCGGACGCCGCTGAAGGCGGCCGCGTCGATGCTGCGGATGTGGGCGGACGTCCGGGCCTGCCTGGATCTGGTCAGCTGCCCGATCGTGGTCTACCGCTCGGCGACCGACCACGTCGTCCCGGCGTCCTCGACGGCGTTCATCATGAGCCACGTCTCCAGCGAGGAGCGTTCCGAGCGGATCCTGATGAACAGCTACCACGTAGCGACCATGGATCACGACAAGGAGACCGTCTTCCGCGGCACCCTGGAGTTCATCGACGAGCATCGCCGCTGAGCACGTCGAGGGCTCGCCTTCTCGTCGAGGGCTCGTGCCTGGGGACAGGCGCTCGACGACAAGGGAAGCCCTCGGTGGCGCCGGAATCAGCGGGCGAGGACGCGCAGGGCTTCGCGATACCAGCGTGTCGCCTGGGTGATCTCCGCGGTGCTGAGTTGGGCATCGGTGGCCCGGGCGAAGAACGCCGTCGCCCGCTTCCCGAGCCGCTGTCGCACCTGATCAGCGGCCAACTGAGCCAGCGCATAGTCGGTCGGCGTGCGCAGCTCCTCAGGCAGGGCGGACGGCACCGGATGGCTCGCCAGATAATCCACCACCAGCTGACGATTGGCCGCAGCCGTGGCCGGATCAGCCGCGGCCGCCACCGACTCGGCCAGCCCTTCCACCGCCCAGGCCAGGCCGTTTCGGCACGGTGAGTCGGTGGCCGCATGGACGGCCTCGTGGGTGAGCGTGGCGAATCGGACGTCTGGGTCGTAGTCGGCCAACACCGGGTTGACCACGATCCGCGGCGTCCCGGAGCGGCAACTGGTGACCGCAGAGGCCTGATCGGAGCCGCTGCCGGTGCGCAACGTGAAGTCCTCCGCCGAGCTCGGCAGTTCGAGAACCAACTCCCCCGACCAGTCGGCCACCACTCCGGAGGCGCGGACTGCGGCCTCCGCGCGCGCCGCCACGCTCAGCCAGGCGGTCGCCTGCTCGGCGTCGGCGGCGGTGAGGACGCTACCGGCCGGCGAACTGGTCAGTCGCGCCGGCTCGAGCGCCCACAGTGGCGTCCCCGGGGCGCTCACCACGGCGATGCCACCCTCGGTCGTCGATGCCAGCGACACCGACTCGGTGGCCGGACGCCGATCGCCCGGGAACCGGGTGGTCACCGTGAGTTGTCCGGCGCCGGTGGCCTCCAGGCGTCCATCGACTGCGGTGAACAGCTGGAACCAGCGCTGGGCTTGAGCTGTGGCCGGGGCAGCACCACCGAAAACGGACGAGAAGGCCGAAGCGTCCTTCGCTGCCCACGCCGTCGCGAGCTGCTGTGCCGGTGCGGTCGCGAGCGATGTCCGGCTGGGTGCCGCGGTGGATGCCGGTGCGGCGCTACATGCAGTCATGGCCAGCAGCAACGCTGCTGGCCATAGCCGAAGCTGCCGGGTGATCAGCCCAGAATCCGGCGAGCGCCTGCCCACGGTGCCGGGTAGCTGGCCAGGCTCTGGATCACCAGATCCGAGCGGACGTTGCGAGCGTGGACGATCTTGCCGTTGCCGATGTACATGCCGACGTGGTGAACCGGGCTGTACCAGAAGATCAGATCGCCAGGCTTGAGGTCGGCGCGGGACACCGCGCGTCCCATCTGCGACATGGCCCGCGACGAGTGCGGCAGCGAAATGCCGACGGTGCGGTAGGCGGCCAGCATCAGACCCGAGCAGTCGAAGGAGTGCGGGCCGGATGCTCCCCAGACGTACTGGGAGTTGCCAACCTTGGAGGTGGCGTACTTGATCACCGACAGCGCCTTGGCACTCGCCTCGCCCGGGGAAAGCTCACCGGGGTCGAAGGTGGTCGAGTCGCCCTCATCGCTGTCCAGCGCAGCCCGCTCGCGCTCGTCCAGCTGGCTGTAGAGAAGCTGCGCCTGCTTGACGCTGTCGTCGATCTGCGCCTTCAGGTCGGCCAGCTTCTGCTCCTGATCGGCCAGCGCCTGAACCTCGGCGTCGAGCGCGCGCTTGAGGTCGTCGAGGCTCGCCTGCTGAGCCTGCTGCTCAGCCAACGTGCTCTCCATGTTGTCGTCGACCTTGTCGGCGGTGGACAGCCGGGACATCAAAGATTCGGGATCACCGCTGGTGAAGACCTGCACTGTCGGGTCGAGATCGCGGTTGCGGAACTGCATCAGGGCGATCTTGCGCGCGTCGGCAGTCAGCGCATCGACCTTCGCCTGCTGGGTGGCGATGTCGGCCTGCAGGCTCTTCAGTCGGGCCTTGCCGTCCGCCAGGGCGTCGGTGGCTTCGTCGTACTGCTCGCCGATCTCGCTGGCCTTCTCGGTGAGGGCCTTGACCTGCGCCTTGGCCTCGGCCGCGGTGCGCGGTGCCGCAACGGCCTTGCTGCTTGCGGACGGGCTCGGCGCGGGGCTGGGCGTCGGCTGAGCCTGAGCGATCCCGCTGGCAACCGAGGTAGAGATCAACACCGTGGCGCTGGCTACGACGACAAGTACTCGCAACCTGGAGCCAACCGGCATGTAGAACCTCCCAGTACCCGCGACCTGAGAGTCGCTGAAGTAAAACTGAGAAAATCCTAAGGGGCTGTCCTCGGAAAGACAACTCCAACGGGTGACACGGTTCGTTCACTGACTGTTAACCGCAGCGGCGGAAGCAGCCCGGAGCCGGCCAGGGCAGCCAGCGCTGCCCGCTCGGGGCCGTCCAGCAAGACCTCGTCCGGCATCGGTCCCAGCAGCACCGAGATCGCACAGTCCTGGCAAGCCGGGCCGCGCGCTCGGCACGTCCCACAATCCACTCGCATCACGTCCATGTCCTGAGCATCTGTGCTGCCACTGACACTTTGCCGAAATCGTCCGCGATTAGGGTGCGCGCATGAAGTCGAGCTGGTTGTGGCTCGCCGCCACGGCAGTCCTGGTCAGCGGCTGCTCGACCTCGCCCAGCTGGCGGCAGGTCGAGCCCGGCACGCTCCAGCCGGCCAGCCTGGCCGGCGCCGGCGACCAACTGCTGGTCGGCGGCAGCACGTCCGGCGCACCGGCGATGGCGGTCATCACCGCCATCGGCCAGGCCTCGCTCCTCGCCCTGCATCCGGACGGGCCCGAGGCCGAGGCGGCCGAACTTGTGAAGCTTGCGGTGCACGGCGACCAGGTGCAGGCCCTGGGCACGATGATCAGCGGCGCTCACTCCAACCCGCGCTGGACAGTCTGGGACGGCTCACTGGCCGCCAACAGCATGACCAGCCACCCGCAGGAGTTCTTCACCTTCGGCGGCCACGATGCCGGTCCACTGCTCGGCGTCGACTGGGTGGCTGCGCAACCCACGATTCTGGGCAGCCGGACGACTGCCAGCGGAGCCCGGGCCGCGCTCTACCAGAGCACCGGCCCCACCTGGCGCGAGTCGTCCGAGGGACCAGCCGAGCTGGCCTCGACCAAGACCTCACAACTGGGTTTCAGTGCGCTGGCCAGCAGCGGCGAGCAGCTGGTGATCGCCGGGGACGAGGTCCTGCTGACCCAGCCGCTGCAGCAGCGTCCGCTGGTCTGGGTGGGCAGCCCTGGCGGGGCGTGGACGCGACTGGAACCGACCATCGCCGGCGTGCAGGGCTCCGGCCTGGCCCGGGCGCAGGCGGTGACCTGTTCGGCCGACGGCGGCACCTGCTGGGTGGCCGGCTGGGTGCACAGGCAGCTCCTGACCTGGACGATCACCACCGGGGCCAACCCGTCGGTCGGGCCCGCCGAGGCCCCGACCAGGTCAGCCACCGGCACCGCCTCCGGTTCGACAGACCCGGTGCCCGAGATCGGCCTCTGGCAGGGTCGTCCGGTGCTGGCCGGCAACGGCCCTCAGGCCGACCTGTTCGTCCGCTGCAACGCCGGCTGGCGCGAACTCCCCCTCCCCGGGGACGGTTCCATTACCGTCCAGCCTGGTCAGAGCAACTCGCCGGGCCCGTCCGCGCAGACCACGGTGCGAGCGATGGCCGCCGTCGGAGACCGGCTCTACGTCCTGATCGATCGGACGCTCTGGCAGATCGACCGCGGCCCCTGCTGACGAACCGAGATGGGGACGGTTCCAAAACCGTCCACCCCAGTCAGAGCCACTCGCAGGAACCGTCCCCGCCGCCCGGCGGACCGGAAAGGGGACGGTTCCAAAACCGTCCACCCTGGTCAGAGCCATTCGTAGGAACCGTCCCCACTGGTCGGCCCGCCGAGGAAACCCCGACACGCGCCCGGCCCAGGCCACCGCTGTCGGTGGCGGCGGCTAGCGTCACGAAGGTGAGTCCGTCAGCTCTGGTTCAGCCCAGCTTCGCCGATCTCGGCCAGCCGCTGGCCGAGGTGACGTTCTGTGTGGTCGACCTGGAGACCACCGGCGGCGGCGAGGCGGACGCCATCACCGAAATCGGTGCGGTGAAGGTCTGTGGCGGCCAGGTGATCGGCGAGTTCCAAACCCTGGTCAACCCGAACGCCCACATCCCGGCGCTGATCGCCGTGCTGACCGGCATCACCGACCAGCTGGTCGCCGACGCCCCTAAGCTGCCCGAGGTGCTGCCGGCCTTCCTGGAGTTCGCCGCCGGCGCTGTCTTGGTCGCCCACAACGCCCGCTTCGACATGGGCTTCCTGCGCCGGGCCTGCCAGCGCTACGACTACGCCTGGCCGAATCCGGCCGTCGTCGACACGCTCGCCCTGGCCCGGCAGGTGCTGCTGCGCGACGAGGTGCCCAATGCCAAGCTCGGCACCCTGGCCGCCCACTTCGGAGCCACCACCACCCCCAATCACCGCGCCCTCGACGACGCCAAGGCCACCGTCGACGTGCTGCACGGGCTGCTGGAGCGGATCGGCAATCTGGGCGCGCACACCCTTCCCGAGCTGCTCGAGTTCACCCGGCAGGTCTCCCCGCAGCGCCGGGCCAAGCGGACGCTGGCCAAGGACGTCCCCTCCGCACCGGGCATCTACCAGTTCATCGCCGAGCTGCCCGGGCCGGACGGACGTCCGCGCCGTCAGGTGCTCTACGTCGGCAAGAGCCGCAACCTGCGCAAGCGGGTGGCCAGCTACTTCACCGCGGCCGAGACCCGCTCCCGGATCGACGAGATGGTCCGGATCGCCACCTCGGTCGAAACCACGGTGTGCCGCACTCCGCTGGAGGCGGACGTCCTGGAGCTGCGCCTGATCGGCGCCCACTCCCCGCGCTACAACCGTCGCTCCAAGTTCCCCGAACGCCAGCTGTGGCTCAAGCTCACCGATGAGCCGTACCCGCGGCTGTCGATCGTCCGCACCGCCGGCGACGGTGCCACCTACCTGGGCCCGTTCCGGCGTCGGGAGGCCGCCGAACAGGCCATGCTGGCCATCTACGACGCCTTCCGGCTGCGGCAGTGCTCGGCCCGGTTGTCGGCCCGCAAAGCCAGCCCGGCCTGCGCCTTGGCCGGGATGGGACGCTGCCCTGCCCCGTGTCAGTTCACGATCAGTCGCGAGGAGTACGGCGAGCTGGTCAAGAGCGTCCGCGCCTGTCTGAGCCGGGATTTCCGTCCGCTGGTGTCCGCGCTGCGGCCGCGGCTGGCCCAACTGGTGGCCGCCGAGCGCTTCGAGGAGGCCGGCCTGCTCACCGAGCGCCTGGAGAGCTTCGGACGGGCGGTGGCCCGGCATCACCGGTTGGCCAGCCTGGCCGGCTGTGCCCAGATCGTGGCCGCCCGGCGCACCGACGACGGCTGGGAGATCCACGTGATCCGGCACGGACGGCTGGTGGCCGCCGCCCTGGCTCGACCCGGCGAGGTGCCACAGCAGGTGGCCCGGGACGCGGTGGCCACGGCCGAGTGGGTGCCGGCCCCGACCGGACCGGCCCCGGCGGCGATCATCGAGGAGACCGAGCGGATCGCCGACTGGCTGGAGCTGCCCGGTGTCCGGCTGATCGAGATCGATGGCGACTGGTGCTGGCCGCTGGGGGTGGGCCCGAGCGCCGGCGAGCAGCTGCGAGCAACACCGACACCGGTGGGGGCAGCGGAGGCGCAGCCGTCCGCCGAGAAGGCGGACGCGGTGGCGTCCGACTCGGTCGTGCTCGCGACGGCCTAAGATCAGGCCCATGATCACCGCGATTGTGTTCGTCGAGGCCGAGGTTGCCCGCATCCCAGAGATCGCCCAGGAGATCGCCGATCTCGACGGCGTCTCCGAGGTCTATTCGGTCACCGGCAAGGTCGATCTGATCGCGCTGGTCCGGGTGCCGACCGTGGACGCGGTCGCCGCCACCGTGGCCGACAAGCTGAATCGGGTGGCTGGCGTGCTGAGCACCGAGACCCATATCGCCTTCCAGGCGTACTCGAAGCTCGATCTGGAAGCCGCGTTCTCGATCGGCGGCTGACCCGCCGCGCTACCCGTCCGTCCGCCGCGCTACCCGTCCGTCGTGAAGCTACCCGTCTACCGGTAGCGCCGCACCTGTATCGGTAGCACAGCCACGATTACCGGTAGCGCCGCGGCTCCAGCCGGTGACCCTGCGCGAATCCCCTTCCCAGCGGACCGAAATGGAACCGTCCCCCGGACTGGCGGACCGAAAAGGAACCGTCCCCCGGACTGGCGGACCGAAATGGAACCGTCCCCACCAACTCGGCGGACCGAAAAGGAACCGTCCCCACCGGTCCCGAACGCAGCAGTGGGACGAAAGGGGAACCGTCCCCTTTCGTCCCACTGACACGCTGATCAGGCTTCGGTGATCTCCACCGAGGTGATCACCACCGGCTCCACCGGACGGTCCATCCGGCCGGTCGGGGTGGTGGCGATCGAGTCGACGACCCGCTGCGAGGCGGCGTCGGTCACTTCACCGAAGATCGTGTGACGACGGTTCAGGTGCGGCGTCGGCGCGACCGTGATGAAGAACTGCGAGCCGTTGGTGCCGGGTCCGGCATTGGCCATGGCCAGCAGGTACGGCTTGTTGAAGCTGAGCTCGGGGTGGAACTCGTCGGCGAAGCGGTAGCCGGGGCCGCCGGTGCCGGTGCCCAGCGGGCAGCCACCCTGGATCATGAAGCCGTCGATCACCCGGTGGAAGATCAGCCCGTCGTAGAACTTGCCGGTGGTCGGCGCGCCGGTCTGGGGGTCGGCGTACTCCTTGGTCCCGGAGGCGAGCCCCACGAAGTTGTCCACGGTCTTGGGCGCGTGATCGGCGAAGAGCTCGATCACGATGTCCCCGTGATTGGTGTGCAGAGTTGCGGTCTGGGCCATGCGGGCCTTCCTTTCTGTTCGCCCCCATCGTTGCAGATGCTGGGTAGCCGATGCCCTGGGCGGGTACGGTGGTCACTAACGACTAGGCACGACTTGTGAGCTGAGCATCGGAGGCACATGAAGACCAAGAAACTGCTCCACTCAGTGGAAGAGGGTACCCAGGCTGCGGTGGAGCGCCTGTCACCCTATGTCGAGCAGGCGCTGCGCGAAGGTGGCGAGTTCGCCGACCAGACCTACGCGAAACTGCGCCCCGGCTTGCGCGAAGCCCAGATCCGCAGCGCACGACTGGCCGCCGACACCTTCGAGAAGGTTCAGCCGGCCATCGACGATGCACTGAGCCGGGTCTCTCCCGCTGTGGACGCCACCGTGAAGAAGGTCCGTCCGGCCGTCGACGACGTCCTGGAGCGGATCCCGCCGACCGTCGAGTACGCCCGCGAGCGCGTCCAGGACGACGTCCTGCCGGCGCTGGCCGCCCAGCTGCGGCAGCTGGCTGCCCAGCCGCTGGCCAAGGAGATCCAGGCTGCGGCCGCAGCAACGGCGTTGGCTGCGCAACTGGAGAAGGCCTCCGGAAAGAAGAAGCGCTCCGGCTGGAAGGTCTTCGGACGAGTCCTGCTGGCCGGCGCCCTGCTCGGCGGCGTGTTCGTGGCCGTCCGCAAGCTCTTCGCCGATCCGGCGACCGGCTGGGAGAACCACGTCCCGAAGAACAGCACCTACGTGGCCGACCCGACGCTGGACGATGACGACCTGTTCGGCGACGACGAGACCGAGCCGCAGGCCGCTCCGGTCAGCGAGGCCGAGCCCGCAGCCGCCCCGACGGCCTCCGAAGCCTCGTCCAGCCCCTACGGCCCTGGCTCCTATGTGGGCGACGAGCCGCCGGCCGGCTTCGAGATCAAGGGCAATGATCGCTCGCTGAAGTACCACGTCCCCGGGATGGCCGCCTACGACCGCACCATCGCCGAGGTCTGGTTCGAGAGCGAAGAGGCTGCTCAGGCGGCCGGCTTCACCAGGGCGCAGCGCTGAGCTGAATCACATCGCAGGAGAAACTCCGGGGTCCGACTCACAGTCGGGCCCCGGATTCGTCTATCTAGGGTGTGAGTGATGATCTGTGGGTGCTGGCGGCACCCTTCCGCGCGCACGTCCGTCGGCTGCTCGACCAGACCGGCCTGCCCTGGCCGGTGGTTGCGCTGGCCACCGGCCTCTCCCCCGCACTGATCCGCAATCTGCTCTTCGGCAGGGATGGACGCCACCGCAACCGGCTGCCGGCACCGGCGGCTCGGGCCCTGCTGGCTCTGGACGCCGATCGCCTGCTCGGCCAGCGTCGGCTCTGGGTGAGCGCCGAACCCACCGCCATCACCGTCACCGAGCTGCTCGCGACGGGCTGCTCGCCGGCGGCGCTGGCCCGGTACTGCCGGCTCAGCGAACCGGAGCTGATCGGCCTGCTCGATGCGGCACTGTGCACCCGACTGACCGAGTTGCTGGTCGGGGCTGCCCGGCTGCAATGGCGGCGTCCGCTGCGGCCGGTGGCCGGGCAGTCGGTCAGGACGCGGCCGCCTCGCACTGCGGCGGGTGCCCCACTCGCGGCCCGAGCGAGCGCGTAGGCTGCCGCCGTGACCTGGCAAGCGATCACTCCCGCACTGGTGGCGCTGGTCCTGGCCGGCCTGGTGGCAGCGCTCACCGGACCGATCCTGCGCTGGCTGCCGGTCCCGCCCGACGAACCGGACGCGCGGCCGTACGCCGACCTGCTCTCCCCTGGGTTCCGGATCGCGGCCGCAGCGACGGCCTTGGCTACCGGGCTGGTCGCCTTCTATCTGACCTCTCCGCGACTGTGGCTGGCCTGGTCTGCCCTGGTGCTGGCCGGGCCGCTGCTCGGCCTGATCGATGGCCACACCGGCCTGCTGCCGCGGCGGCTGAACTACATCGGGCTGGGCATTGCCGTCGCCGGCGCCGGCCTGGCCGCCTGGCTGTCGATGGACCCGAGCATCCTGCTGTGGGCGGCCATCGGTGGCGTCGGCGGCTTCGCCCTGTTCTGGCTGGTCTCCTCCTTCAGCGGCGGCCAGTTTGGGTTCGGGGACGTCCGGCTGGCCGCGGTGTTGGGCGTGATCACCGGCGCCACCTCACTGCCACTGATGTTCTGGGCCTTCCTGCTCGGCTCCCTGGTCGGAGTGGTCTGGGGCCTGGTCGCCACCCGCGCCCGTGGCGTCCCCTACCCGTACGGGCCGTCCATGCTGTTGGGCCTGCCGCTGGCCCTGATCGTCCGACAGCTGATCGGCTTCCTCTGAGCTGAGCGGCCAGATCAGTGCCGAGTCGCGCGATTGACACCATGGGCGCCACTGTTCCCTCCTAGGTTTCATCTTGTGATGAGGAAACTGACGCGGGGCCTCCAAGCACTCCTCGTGGTTGGAGCGATCGGCAGCCTGATGGTGCTGGCCCTGAACGCCCAAGGGAACCCTCGCGTGTGGGTTGTGGTTGCCGTTGCCGCGACTGCAGCTGCCTTGTTCACCGGCGAATCGGACCGCTTCTCCGGTTGGCGAAGGCAGCGCCGAGACCGGGGACGCAGCGCACCCGACGAGCCCAACCCAGACCTTGCGGCGTCGCTGATCGACCAGTCCGACCAGCTGGCAAACCTCGGCCGGCGCGAAGAGGCACTGACCGCGATCAACCAAGCCGTCAGCATTTGCCAAGACCTGGCCAGCACCCGGCCCGCCGTATTCGCTCCACAACTGGCGAGGTCGCTGAACATCCAGTCCGTCCGCTTAGCGGAGCTCGGGCGGCGCGAAGAAGCGCTCAGCTCCGTCACCTACGCCGTCGCCCTGCGCCGGCACCTGGCTAGCACCCAACCCGACGAGTTTGCTCCGGGGCTGGCCAACTCGCTGAGAAACCAGGCCTATCACCTGGCCGAACTCGGTCGTCGCGAAGAGGCCCTCGCCGTCGGTGAGGAAGCCGTCGCCATCTACCAAAGGCTGGCCAGCCTTCGACCTGACAAGTTCAACTCCAGCCTGGCTGCCGCTCTGGTCAACCACACCAAGCACCTCGCAGGGCTGGGCCGCCAGGAGGAAGCCCTCGCCGCTATCAGCCAGGCCGTCATGCTCTACCGAGACCTCGATACCGGCTGGCCCGACTCGAAGATCACCGAGCTGGCCATGGCTTTGAACAACAAGGGCAGTTGCTTGGTCGAGCTCGGACGCCGCGACGAGGCCCTCCTCGCGATCAGCGAAGCCGTCTCCATCTACCAAAACATGGCCAGCGCCAAGCCCGAGCGGTTCAGCCGCGAACTGGCGCGAGCGTTGAGCAACCAGTCGAACTGTCTGGCAGAACTGGGCCGCCCCGATGAGGCCCTCACTGTCATCAACGAAGCCGTCGTCCTGCGCCGCCACTTGGCCGGCACCCGGCCAGACGTCGTCAACCCTGAGCTGGCCATGGCGCTGAACAACCAGTCCGAACGCCTGGCAGTACTAGGTCGGCGAGAAGAAGCTCTGGCCGCCATCGACGAAGCCGTCGCCCTCTGCCAGAACCTGGCCGACACCCGGCCCGACGCTTTCACCCCTCACCTGGCCATGTCATTGAACAACCAGTCTGAGCGTCTGGCAGAACTGGGCCGCCCGACTGACGCATTGGCCGCCAGCATCCCCGCCGTGACCCTCTATCGAGAACTCGCCCAGACCAGGCCTGATGCGTTCACCGCCGGACTCGCCGATGCGCTGACCAACCAGGCGAGTTGCCTGGCCCAGCTGGGCCGAGCCGAAGAAGCCCTGGTCTCCATCAACGAGGCTGTGATGCTTCGGCGCCGACTGGCCACCACTCGTCCCGACGCCGTCCAGCCCGACCTGGCCGACTCACTGACCAACCAGGCCCACCGGCTGGCGGAACTGGACCGAACGGCCGCGGCTCAGCGGGCCATCGATGAGGCCATCACCCTCTACGAGGGCCTGGCCACACGCTGGCCCGCGCGGTTCGAGGCACCGCTGCGCACGGCGCGTCAGACGGCCCATACCTGGCTGGGCCAAGCCGACCTCAGTGCCACTGACATCCAGCAGAACCCCGAAGACGAGGACCTACCGTCCATCCAGGGGTAGCCCCAGCCAGGGCGGGGGCTCAGGAGGCGCAGGACAGCGAATCGTCCAGCAACTCCAGCAGGTGAGTCGCCGACACCGAGCCGGCGCTGCGCTGGGCCGACACCGCAGAGACCACCCACTCTTGGGCGCCCGCGGGCAGCTGCAGCTGGGTCAGCACGGCCGCTTCGGGCTTGTTGGCGATGTTCTGCGGCACCAGGGCCACCCCCATTCCGCGCTTGACCAGGTCAATCAGGGTGTGGACGTCGTTGACCGTGCAGCTCACCCGGCGGTGGACGCCGTGTGAGCGGGCCAGCTCGTCGTTCATCTGGCGGACCGCCCAGGACTCGTGCAGATCGACGAAGTCGGCCCCGTCCAGATCAGCCCAGCCGACCCGGGTCATTCCGGCCAGCCGGTGGCCGGGCGGGCACAGGGCGACGACCGGACGTCGCCCGATCTCGATCCGGTCCAGGCCGCCGAGATGATCGCTGGTGGCCACGAAGGCGACGTCCAGATCTCCAGCGCGCAGCAGGTCCAGCTGCTCCAGCGAGCCGGCCTGAGTGAACCTGATGGTGACCGCCGGGTAGCGGCGATGGAATCGCTCCAGCAGCGCGGGGACGTCGATGGCGCCCAGGCACTGCTCGGCGCCGACCCGCAGCTGCCCGGACAACGCCTGGGTCACCCGGACCACGGCGTCCCGGCCGGCGCTGGCCTGACTGAGCAGTTCCCGCGCGTGCGGCAGCAGGGCCAGCCCGGCGTCGGTGAGCTCGACCCGACGGGTCGTCCGATGGAACAACTCGGCGCCGAGCTCGGCCTCCAGAGCCCGGATCGAGGCGGACAGCCCGGACTGGGTCACCCCGCAGACCGAGGCGGCCCGGGTGAAATGCTGCTCGTCAGCCAGGGCCAGCACGTACTCCATCTGGCGCAGATCCATTTATGCCACGCCCTTCTGAAATAGATCGATGCAGCTTGTTGGACTTCTAGATTATCGGGTGCCTATGGTGGGCGTCAGTTGGTCCGAATCCGGGCCCAGGCAGGAGACACGTCACCATGAAGTACCGCTACATCGGCCCGCGTGAGGTCAGCGCCATCGGACTGGGCGGCATGCCGATGTCCATCGAGGGACGTCCGGACGAGGACCGTTCGATCGCCACCATCCACGCCGCGCTGGACGCCGGCGTCACCCTGATCGACACCGCCGACGCCTACCACCTGCACGCCGGTGAGGTCGGCCACAACGAGCAGCTGATCGCCAAGGCACTGCGCAGCTACGGCTCGGACACCTCGCACGTGCTGGTCGCCACCAAGGGCGGCCACCTGCGTCCCGGCGACGGCACCTGGACCCAGAACGGCGACCCGGCCTACCTCAAGGAAGCCTGCAAGGCCTCGGCCACGCGGCTCGGCGTCGAAGCCATCGGGCTGTACCAGATGCACCGCCCGGATCCGGCCGTGCCCTATGCCGACTCGATCGGCGCCATCGCCGAACTGCTGGACGAGGGCTGGATCCAAATGGCCGGTGTCTCGAACGCCAGCGTGGCCCAGATCGATCAGGCCAACCAGATCCTTGGCGGACGGCTGGTCTCGGTGCAGAACCAGTTCTCGCCGCGCCACCAGGTGACCCGCCCCGAGCTCGATCATTGCGCGAAGCTCGGCCTGGCCTTCCTGCCGTGGAGCCCGCTGGACGGCATCCGCGGTGCGGCCGAAGTCGGCGCACGCCATCAGGCGTTCGGCGAGGTGGCCGCGGCCCACGGAGTCAGTCCGCAGCAGGTCGTCCTGGCCTGGGAACTGTCCTTGTCGGACACGGTGATCCCGATTCCGGGCGCGTCCCGTCCGACCAGCATCACCGACTCGGCTGCAGCCACGGAACTGGTGCTGTCCGCCGACGAGCTGGATCGGCTGTCGAAGTGATGAAGAGCTTCCCGCTGGGCACCAGTGACCTGCAGGTGCCGGCCGTCGTGGCCGGCATGATGCGAATCGAGGAACTGTCCGACGCCGAGGTTCGCGCCCTGTACGACGCGAGCCTGGCCGCCGGGGTCACCTTCTTCGACCACGCCGACATCTACGGCTCGGCTCCGGCGCACGCGTGCGAGGCGCGGTTCGCCGAGGCGCTGCGACTCAGCTCGTCCGAGCGTGAGCAGATCGTGCTGCAGTCGAAGGCCGGCATCGTCAAGGAAGGCCCGTACTTCGACTTCTCCTACGACCACATCATCGAGGCCGTCAACGGCTCACTGGCCGCGCTGCGCACCGACTATCTGGACGTCCTGCTGCTGCACCGTCCGGACGCCCTGGTCGAGCCCGAGGAAGTGGCCCGGGCCTTCGACGAGTTGGCCGGAGCCGGCAAGGTGCGTCACTTCGGGGTGTCCAACCACACCCCGGCTCAGCTCGAGCTGCTGAAGCGTTACGTCCGCCAGCCGCTGGTGGCCAACCAGTTGCAGCTGTCGATCACCCATGCCCCGATCGTGGCCCAAGGCCTGGCCATGAACATGATCGGGGTCGATCAGTCGATCAGCCGCGACCTGGGGGTGCTCGACTATTGCCGGCTGCACGACATCACCGTGCAGGCGTGGTCACCGTTCCAGGCGGGCTTCTTCACCGGGGTGTTCCTGGGCAACCCGGACTACGCCGCGCTCAATGTGGTGATCGATCGGCTGGCCGCCGAATACCAGGTGACGCCGGAGGCCATCGCCACCGCCTGGATCCTGCGCCACCCGGCGAAGATGCAGGTCGTCTTGGGGACCACCAACCCGCAGCGACTGAAGAATGCAGCAGCCGGGGCCGAGGTCGACCTCACCCGGGCGCAGTGGTACGAGCTGAGCGTCGCCGCCGGGCACCTGGTGCCCTGAAACCGGTTCGGCCGGGCCGTCCTCAGTTCTCGCGGGCGGCCTGGCTGATCCGGATCCAGCGATCGAGAGTCGCCGCAGCCGCGCCGGAGTCGATCGCGGCCTGAGCCGCTTCCAGCATCGGGGCGAGCTGCGCGGCCACCGGCTGATCCAGCACGGGGCCGGCGTAGGCGAGCGCGGCAGCCGCCGCGTTCAGCGTGACAATGTCGCGGATCGGCCCGCGAGTACCGGCCAGGACGCTCCGGACCACTCCGGCATTGTGCGCCGAGTCGCCTCCGACAAGGTCGGACGGCTGCGCGGCAGCCAAGCCAAGGTCGGTCGGATCCAGGCTCGCCTCGGCGACCTCGCCGTCGGAGATCAGCCACACCTGCGAACTGGTGGTGGTGGTCAACTCGTCCAAGCCGTCACTGCCGTGGAAGACCAGGCCGCGATGGCCCCGCCCGGCGATCACCCCGGCGACCAGAGCGGCCATCCGAGCGTCCGCCACTCCGACGGCTTGGGCCTTCGGCTGGGCCGGGTTGGCCAGCGGGCCGAGGAAGTTGAAGGTGGTCTGCACGCCGAGTTCCCGCCGGGCCACGGCCGCGTGCCGTAGCGAGGGGTGGTACAGCGGGGCGAACAAGAAGACGATGCCGGCCTCGGCAAGCACCCCGGCCTGCGCGGACGGCGGGAGGTCCAGGGCCACCCCGAGAGCCTCCAGGCAGTCGGCGGTGCCACAGGCGCTGGAGGCGGCCCGGTTGCCGTGCTTGACGACGGGGACGTCCATTGAGGCGGCCACGATCGCGGCCATGGTCGAGACGTTGACGGTGTTGGCCCGGTCGCCGCCGGAGCCGACGATGTCGACGGCCTCCTGGTTCACCGACAGCGGCGTGGCCCGATCGAGCATGGCCTGCGCCAGGC
This sequence comes from Actinomycetes bacterium, assembly GCA_023425145.1. Taxonomy (GTDB): domain Bacteria; phylum Actinomycetota; class Actinomycetes; order Propionibacteriales; family Propionibacteriaceae; genus Propionicimonas. Next base: position 170,649 of record JAFADF010000009.1, read on the forward strand.
CGCTGATCTCGGCCACGGTCTCGCCCTTGGCCCGCAGCGCGATCGCGAAGCCGGCGATCTGGACGGCGGTGAGGTCACCGCCGAGGATCTGATCCATGGCCCAGGTGGCCGCGTCCGGGGTCAGGTCACGCCTGGCGACCAGGTCGGCCAGGAGCTGGGGCCAGGTCAGACTCACGCCTGGGCCTGCTCAGCCAACCGGCTGCGCAGGAGGCCGGCAGCAACCTCGGGCAGGCGCAGCGGATCGATCGGGTAGGACGCAATGGCGTCCGCCTCGGCCCAAGTGGCCAGCCACGCGTCGGCGACGCGGGCGACCAGCAGCAGGATCGGCGGGCAGTCGAGCAGCTCGTTCTTGAGCTGGTGGCTCAGCCCGATGCCGCCGGACGGAACGGTTTCACCGTCGAGGATGACCAGATCGAAGCCACCGGCGTCCAGCGCGCGCAGGACCAGCGGCTGGGTGGCCACCTCGACGAACTCCAGGCTGGGCAGGTCGGCGGCAAGCCGCTCGCCGAGGGCCAGCCGCACCTGCTCACGCACGGTGCGATCGTCGGAGTACAGCAGCACCCGCGCGGTGCTGGTGCGGTCTTCGCTCATCGGTTCGTCCTGTTCACTTCAGCCGGTTCCGTCATCGTAGCCGTTTCGTCCGCCCCTCCCCGAGCCGTCCCTCGCCACGGGCTCCGAGTACCGACTTCTCCACCCTTTCCGAGCCGGCTGAGTGGCCACCCGGTAATCTTTCCCGGTGAGATTCCTGACCGGTAAGCCCGACTACGACCTGACTTACGACGACGTCTTCATGGCGCCGCGCCGCTCGTCGGTGACTTCGCGACTCGACGTCGATCTGACCAGCACCGATGGGCTGGGATTGCCGCTGCCGCTGGTGGTGGCCAACATGACCGCCATTTCCGGACGCCGGATGGCCGAGACGGTGGCCCGCCGTGGCGGGATCGCGGTGATCCCGCAGGATCTGCCCACCGACATCGTGGCCAAGGCCATCGACAAGGTGAAGGCCGCACACACCGTCTTCGACACCGCCCTGACTATCGACCCGCACGCCACCGTCGGTGAGGCGCTGATGCTGCTGCCCAAGCGGGCCCACCAGGTGGTGGTGGTCGTGGACGAGAGCGGCGCCCCGATCGGGACCGTCTCCGAGGCCGACCTGGCCGGGATGGACCGGTTCAACCAGGTGCACGAGGCGATGAGCTCGGACCTGACTCTGGTCTCGCCGGACGCCACCCCGACCGAGGTCTTCGACGAGCTGTCCGCGCATCGGCACCGGGCAGCACTGGCCGTGGCGGACGGGCAACTGGTCGGTCTGATGACGATCAAGGGCGCCCTGCGGGCGGCCTTGTACACCCCCGCGCTGGATGCGTCCGGACGGCTGAAGATCGGGGTCGCCGTCGGCATCTCCGGTGATGTCGAGGCCCGGGTCGATGCGCTGCTCGAGGCCGGCGCAGACGTGCTGGTGATGGACACCGCGCACGGCCACCAGGAGCGGATGATTTCCGCTGTGGAGCGGTGCCGCTCGGTGGTCGAGGCCTCGGATCGCAGTGTGCCGATCGTGGCCGGCAATGTGGTCACCGCGGACGGCACCGCCGACCTGATCGAGGCCGGTGCCGATGTGATCAAGGTCGGCGTCGGACCGGGCGCGATGTGCACCACCCGGATGCAGACCGGGGTGGGGCGTCCGCAGTTCTCGGCGGTGCTGGAGTGCGCGGCCGAGGCGCGTGAGTCCGGCAAGAGTGTGTGGGCCGACGGCGGCGTCCGGCACCCCCGCGACGTGGCCCTGGCCCTGGCTGCCGGGGCCGGCGCGGTGATGATCGGCTCCTGGTTCGCCGGCACCCACGAATCCCCTGGTGAACTGCTGTACGCCTCTGATGGACGCCCCTACAAGGAGTCGTTCGGGATGGCCTCTGCCCGGGCCGTCCGGGCCCGCACCCGGACCCAGTCGGCCTTCGAGCGGGCTCGCGCCGGATTGTTCGAGGAAGGCATCTCCAGCTCACGGATGTACCTGGATCCGGAGCGTCCCGGGGTCGAGGATCTGCTCGACTTCATCGTGTCTGGTGTGCGCAGCTCGTGCACCTATGCCGGTGCCCGCGATCTGACCGAGTTCGCCAACCAGGCCATCGTCGGTGTCCAGTCCGCGTCCGGCTACAACGAGGGACGTCCGCTGCACTCCAGCTGGTGACGCCTCCCCACTCGTCCCACCTGTCACGGGGACGGTTCCGGATTTCGTAGTTCAGTCCTCTGACTAGGGGTGGACCGAAATGGAACCGTCCCCGCTTTTTGGTCCAGCCGAGTTGGCTCACAGGAAGGGGACTGTCCCCTTTCCTGTGAGGTGGTCCCGCTCTATTCGGGGGTCGCGGACGGCTCCGCAGCTGCCGACGGATCGGCCACGAGTTCGCGCAACTGATCTCGGAAGGTGCTCAGCTCGAAGCCGTTCACGGTGACCTCGACGTCCTTGAAAGCGGTGGACGGGGCCAAGCCGGCCGCCTCCGGCCCGAGGGCATCGATCAGCGTCTGGGCCGGGATCCCGAGCCCGTCGGCGGCCTGCTGGATGGTCATCCAGCCCTTCACGTCGTCCACGCTCAACTGCTGCGCCACCACCTGGGTGCGACCGCTGGTCGACCACCAGCCGGCCGCCTGGCCGACCGGCGCCGCCAGCAACATCACGACGACCACCACGGCCGGCGCCCACCAACGACTCAGTTTCATGCTCGTGCCTCTCGCTTCATCTCGGCTGTCTCGCTGCGGCGGCGCCCGGCGGCTCCGGTATCGGCGGAGACCAGGTCGACCCGTCCGGCGCCGCTCCAGGCCGGCCCCGCCAGACTCAGCGCCCCCTTCACCGGGCAGGTCGCCACACAATCCAGGCAACCGATACAGTCGGCGCTGACCGCCGGAGCGGCCGTGGAGACCTGCAGCCCGACCGGGCAGGGACGGTCACACAGCGTGCAGTCGGTGCACGCGTTCTCGTTGCGGCGGATTCGCAGGAAGCTGAATCGGGAGAGCACCGACAAGACCCCGCCCAGCGGGCACAAGTAACGGCACCACAGCCGGTTCATCAGGCTCGACCCGACCAGTACCACGGCCGCGGTGATGATTCCGGCGACAGCCATGCCACCGGGGTTGAACAGCCAATCCAGCCCGAAGATGGCCAGGTAGGGGTCGTAGTCGGCGAACCACAGCTTGGCCGCGCTCACGCTGAACCAGATCACCAGGGCCAGCATCACGTATCGTCCCCAGCGCAGCTGCTTGTCGAGCCGGGTCGGTACCTTCAGTTCCGGCAGGTGCAGCCAGCGGCCGAGCCGCCAGAGGAGATCCTGAACGCTGCCCAGCGGGCAGATCCAGCCGCAGAAGGCATTGCCGGCCAGCAGCGTGGCGATCAGCAGGGCGCCGCCCAGGACAAGGTTGGACGGGTGGATCCTGCTGATCAGGGTTCCGGTGGTGAGCCAGGTGATCAGGGTTTCCATGGCGCCGAACGGGCACAGAGCGTCCACCGATGCCGAGGTGCCGGCCGTCGGTTCGAGTTGATGTCGGACCGCGGCCACGATGATCACGACAGCGAAGCCCAGTTGTGTCAGTCGCCGGGCCAACAGGGTGTTGCGAATGCGTCCCTTGCGCTGCTGCGCCTTGGTCGGACGGCGCCGCACGGCGCGCTCATCGATGGACAACTCGTTCCTCCGGTGCTTGCTGGTGGCACCAGCCAAGCCGGGATGTGTGAAGCGTCCGTGAAGCTGCCGTGAAGCCGTCGTGCGAACCCGCCTCGAGTTCGGCGTCCGCCCCGTCCCACCTGTCACGGGGACGGTTCCGAAATTCGTAGTTCAGCCCGCTGACGAGGGGCGGACCGGAATGGAACCGTCCCCGTTTCAGTCCACGGCCGCAGGAAGGGGGGCCGTGCCCTCTTCCTGCGGGGCACGTGGGACGTAACAGGAACCGTCCCCTTTCGTCCCAGAAGGCAGAGAGGGACGGCTCCCCTCGCCCACCCCCGGTGCGAAGAGGAACCGTCCCCCGCTCGGTGTCCCGCCCCGGTGCCGTGGGGCGGGAACCATCCCTCCTAGCTCAGTTGAGGGTGCCGATCTCGAAGCCGGCCTAGTTCAGGATGCCGATCTCGAAGCCGGCCAGTTCCTTGGCCGGACGGGCCTGGCCGCCGTGCTGGCCGTTGAAGGCGTCCGAGGCGTCCTTGCCGCACATGGCCAGGATCCGACGCGGGCCGCCCGGGTGCTGATTGATCCACTTGGTCAGGTCGTAGACCTTGCCGTTCACCGCGGACCAGCAGGAGTTGGCATCGGCATGCTTGGCCACGTCGGCCAGGGTGTAGCTGCCGGTGGTCGAACTGGCCGACGGCGAGGCGGACGCGGTCGGGCTGGCCGAGGCAGAGCTGGTGGCCGAAGCAGACGGGGTATCGGAGGCGGTCGGGGACTCCATCGGTGCCGCCGCAGCAGCCTCGGACTCCACGTCGCCCCAGGCGGCCTGCGCACCGGTGTGGCCGACAGCGACGGTCAGGCCGGTGACGGCCAGCGCGAGCACGGCAGCCAGGGCACCGGCAACGATCGTGGCCGGGGTGCGGCCCCGTCCGGCCTTCGAGGCGCGGCGATGCAGGATGAACCAGCCTGCCGCCACCAGCAACAGCACCACGGCCAGTGGCGGCAGCCAGTCCCCATAGGTCGCGTGAGCGGCCGGCTCCCCGATCTTGGCGGCGAGAGCTTCACCCGACTCCTTGGCGACGAAAGCTGCTGCGGTGCCCCCGGCCAGCGCGGCAAGGGTGACCCAGCCGAAGCGGTCGGCCCAGCGCGGAACGATCACCAGGATCACAAGGGCCAGCGCGGCCAGGGGCAGCAGCACCACCGCAAAGTGGACCACCAGAGGGTGCACCGGAAGTCCGGCGATGGAGTCAAAGATGTTCAGGTCAAGTGTCGTCACAAGGGTGAGCGTAAGAAGACCCACCTCAAGCCAACCTCAAGCGTCGGCTAAGTCCGGCCAAAGCTCATTGATGCTGGAATTTCGGCGCCCCGTCAACGCAGCGGACGACCAGGTAGACGTCACTTCCCTCGCCCTTCGGCTCGAACTCGAGCTCGAGCTGCCGCGGGCCACGGTTGTGGACATCGACGGTGTAGCCCGGCTGCGGCACAGCCGTGCCGATCGAGATGTCGTCACCCTTGCAGGTGGCGCTCACTCGTCCGGCCGCCCCGCGCCACAGGCCAGGCACCGCATTGCCGTCCGGGTCGGCCGACGCCGGCGAAATCAGCACCGAGTTACCACCGCGCAAGCCGGTGATCGAGATCACCGCCCAGACCAGTGCGGAGGTGCCGGCGACGGTGACGATCCAGAGCAGCCCGACCAACACCCCTCGCATGCGCACCCTGCCATGATCCCATCTCCGGCGGACGGGTGGGGGTAACTTTCTGCTGTGACGCGGGTACTGGTCGTCGAGGACGACCCGAACATCGGACGGCTGCTACAGCGAACCCTGACCGACCGTGGCGACGTGGTCAGCCTGGCCCGCACCGGTGCCGATGGGCTCACCGCCGCGATCAGCGAGCAGCCCGAAATCGTGCTGCTCGACCTGGGCCTGCCCGATCTGTCGGGATTGCAGGTGCTGAGCATGCTGCGCGCGGTGAGCAGCGTCCCGGTGATCGTGGTCACCGCCCAGGACGACGACAAGACGGTCGTCCAGGCTCTCGACTCCGGCGCCGACGACTACCTGGTCAAGCCGTTCGCCAGTGAGCAACTCGGCGCCCGGATTCGGGCCGTGCTGCGTCGCGCCGGAGCAGCGGCAGAGCCCGGCGCTCCACTGGTGATCGGCGGGCTGAGCATCAACCCCAGCAACCGCGAAGCCGAGTTGGACGGGGTCGCCCTCGAACTGACCCGCAAGGAGTTCGATCTGCTGTGGACGCTGGCCAGCCGCGCCGGCGAGGTCGTCACCAAACATGAGCTGCTCGCCGAGGTCTGGCATCAGCCCTATGGCGGCGGTGATCGAACCGTGGACGTCCACCTCAGCTGGCTGCGCCGCAAGCTGGGCGAGACTGCGGCCGAGCCGCGCTATCTGCAGACCGTCCGCGGGGTCGGGCTCAAGCTGGTCGCTCCGGAGCCCGAGGTCTGAGGTGCGCCGCCGGATCACCGCCATGGTGGCGATCATCAGCACCGCGATCGTCGCCTCCTTCGTGATTCCGCTGCTGGTGCTGGTGCGAACCAGCGCCGAGGATCGCGGCATGGCCCTGGCTCGGCAGCAGGCCAGCCTGGTGGCCACCACTGCCGCCGGCCTGCAGGAGAATCCCAAGCTGGCCGAGTTGCTGGCCCCCAGCATCGCCGGGTCGCCGGCCAAGACCAGCGTCGTCCTGGCTGATCAGACGGTGATCGGGACGGCCTGGCCGTCGGTGGCCACCGACCCGGACTATCTGCGGGCTGCGGCCGGTGAGTCCTTCTCCGTCCGCGATGCCAGTGGCGGACGCGCCTACGCCCCGGTGATCGTCGAGTCCGGTGTCTATGTGGTCCGGGCCACCATGACCGATGCCCAGCTGAACACCGGGGTGGGTCTGGCCTGGGCGATCATCATCGGGCTGGGGCTTGTTCTGTGCGCGGCGGCGATCGGAGTCGCCTCCCTGGCCGGACGCAGCATCAGCCGTCCGCTGGTTGCGGTGACGGCGACCGCCCACCGGCTGCGCGCTGGAGATCTGGGTGCCCGCGCCCCGCTGGCCGGCACCAGTGAGACCGTCGAGCTCGGTGCAGCCTTGAACGGCCTTGCCACCCGCATCGAACAGCTGCTGGCTGCCGAGCGTGACAACGTCGCCGGCCTCGCGCATCGACTGCGCACCCCGGTGACCGCACTGCGGCTGGAGGCCGAACAGGTGTCCGATCCGGAGAGTGCGGCCGCGCTGACCGAGTCGATCGGCGAACTCCAGGATGCGATCGACACGGTGGTCCGCCAGGCGCGACAGCCGCTGCGCGAAGACCTTCCGGCCGGCTGTGACGCTCGTGCCGTGGTGGCCGAGCGGATCGAGTTCTGGACGCCGCTGGCCGAGGACCAGGGACGCCGGCTGGACGTCCGGCTCCCGGAAAAGCCGGTGCCGGTGCCGCTCAGCGCGCTCGGGCTCGGCGATGCCCTCGACATCGGCATCGACAACGTCTTCGCCCATACCGCAGAAGGCACCAGCTTCTCGGTGAGCCTGGACCTGGTGGGAGGCCAGGCGGTGCTGACGATCACCGACACCGGCCCGGCCGACGAACCGGTCGAGTCAGGACCGCGCCGGGGCACCTCCGGCCAGGGGCTGCGGATCCTGCACCGGCTGGTCACCGAAGTGGGCGGACATGCCGAAGCCGCCCCGGTTCCCCAGGGCGGCTTTCGGGTTCAGATCAGCTTGCCGAGCTCGAAGCTCGGCTAGTCGCGTCCGCTGTGGCCGAGGCTCGGCTCAGTGGAAGCTGTCGCCACAGGCGCAGGAGCCGGTGGCGTTCGGGTTGTCGATGGTGAAGCCCTGCTGCTCGATGGTGTCCACGAAGTCGATCGTGGCGCCGATCAGGTAGGGCGAGCTCATCTTGTCGGTGACGACCTCGACGCCGTAGAACTCGCTGACGATGTCGCCGTCGAGCTTCCGGTCGTCCAGAGCGAGCTGGTAGCGCAGGCCGGAGCAGCCGCCGGGAGCGACCGAGATGCGCAGCTGGAGGTCGGCGTTCTCTTCGCCGGCCGACAGTGCCTTGACCTTGCCAGCGGCGGCCTCGGTGAGGATGACGCCGGTAGTCGGCTTGGCATCAACAGACATTGACAGTTCCTTCCGGATACAGATGACGACCAGAAAAACCCCTGGTCGGGGCCTGGTATTCCGCCTTCGGTGCGACGATTCTACGCGTCGGCCGCAGCCCCACCAGCCCACCCGGACGCCACCCGCGCGGCCAGCGCGGTGAGCTCCTCGGCCGGCGGCTCCGGCTCAAGGGAGTAGGCCGCCTCGATGCCGAAGGTCCGCAATTCACGACGTGAGAGGGCATCACCGGTAGTGAAAGCCAGACAGGGACGCAGAGCCTCGCCCGCCCAGGCGGCCACCTGGGCCACCACCGGGCCACCGCGTTCCAGGGCGCCGATGCTGGTGGTGCCGGTCACCACCAGGTCCGACGCGGCGATCGTCTGCCCTAGTGAGGCCAGGTCGTGGCAATAGTGCTGACCGGTGGCGATCCGTCCATCGAGACCGAGGACGGCCAAGGCCACCCCGCCGGCCGCTCCGCCACCGGGACGGGTGGCCAGGCCCTCACCGAGGCTCTCGGCCCAGGCGCGCAGCCGGGCGTCCGCGGCGAGCACATCGGCGATGTCGGCCCCGGCGGCGTAGGCCCGCTTGGCGTGTCCGGAGTTGATTCCCGTAGCGGGCAGTTCGAGGTCGTCGGTGTCGACGATGCCGATCACGTCACGGCCGGCCAGCGCCGTCCGGGCCTCTTCGAGAAGGCCCGCTCCCCCATCGAGTGCACCGAGCCCGGTGAGGTCGAGGACGACCGTGCGCGCCTCGCTGAGAGCGGCCGTGATCCAGCGCCCGAAACCAGCCGAATCCGGGTCGGCGTCCTGTTGCCCGAACAGGGCAAGCTCGGAGGTCTGGACCGACCAGCGGTGGCGTTCGAGCTGGGTTTCCGCACCCAGCAGGGCTGCGACGGCCATCGCCAGATCCGGCCCTCCGGCAGCCAGCGGCACCACAGCGACCGCGGCGTGATCGGCGAAGCCGCGGGCCAATGCCGTCCCGGCGGCCAGCGAATCCAGCGTCCCGATCCGGTCGGTGGCCACCACCACCCGCAGCCGACTCACTGCTCCTCCTGGAACGGCGGCTGCTCGAAGTGGTCGATGTCCAGCTCAGCTTCGGCAACCTCGATCGGCTCGTAGTCGGCGTCGGTGAGCCGACGCAGCAGCTGGCGCTGCGCCTCGGCGTGGGCTCGCAGTTGGCCCACCAGCGTCGTCAAGGCCTCGATCTGGCGCCGCAACTCGGCATCGTTCGACGCCATCGCGGAACCGGACAGCCGGCTGTCCAGCTGCTGGCGGCGCAGCTGAGCCGTGGCCGCGTTCAGCCGAGCCCGGGCGTCGTGCAGAGCCAGCAGCCGAGCCTGGTACTCCCGCTCGGCGGCAACCTCCGCCTGCTCGTCCGACATCGCTGAACTCCGTCCGCTCTACGCCCACTAGGATGTTGCGGACATCGTCGCACCACACCGAGGTTTGAAGTGGGATTGTTCCGCCCGTACGAGCGGTCTGAAGAGACCGCCGAGCCGACCGGCACCGCCGCCGGCGCCACGCAGCAGTCTGCCCAGCCGGCCAAGAAGGATGCGCCCACGCCGTCCCGCAAGGAGGCCGAGGCGGCTCGTCGGGAGCGGCTGCACCCCAGCCTGACCCCGGCCCAGCAGCGCAAGGCCGACCGGCAGGCTCAAGCCGCCGCTCGTCAGCGCTCCTTCGCCGAGGCCGACAACACCCCGGAGCGGGTTCTGATGCGTGACTACATCGACTCCCGCAAGGGCTTCTCGCAGTGGTCCATGCCCGCTCTGATGATCAGCCTGGCGGTCTCGCTGGCGCTGGTCTATGTGAACACCCAGCTGGCGACGATCTCGGCCTTCCTGCCCTACATCGTGATCTTCGCCATCATCGGCGACCTGTTCGTGATGTGGGCCGGCTACAAGAAACTGCACCGCGAGCGCCTGCCTCGGGTGCCGCTGAAGGGCCAGCTCGCCTACGGCATCAACCGCTCGATCAACTTCCGTCGCTTCCGGATGCCGGCTGCTCGGGTGAAGCCGGGCGACAAGATCTGAGATGGCCTACTCCTGGGCGCTGCTCCCCGAGCCGACCGACGATGCCGGCCTGAACCTGGACGTCGACTTCGCCGACCAGGGCTCCGCCGAGACCTGGCTCACCGAGCACTACCTGGAACTGGACGACCTGGGCGTCCGCGAAGTCTCCCTCTACGAAGAGGGACGCCTCGTCTACGGCCCGATGAGCCTGGAGGCCTGAACCTCGGCTCGCCTGCCCCTGTCGCGGGGCCCCGGAGAAACCCCGAGACTCGACGGCAGCCCGCTCATGAAGGGGCCGCGCCGCCGATCAGTTGCCACTCCGTCGCGGACAGCGGGCCCACTGCGATACCAACCAGGGCACCTCCTGCGTCGAACTGGAGCTGTAAGCCTCCAGCGAGGCCTATTGCCTCGCGCGGCTGCGAGTCACCGATCCACGCATACAACAAATCGGATGGAAGTCTTTTCACCGCAACTCGAAGCTGAGCGTCGCGATAGCGATCCTGGGGGCCACGCTGCTACGTCGAAGACCGGACGGGCGCTCGCACTGGTGAGCGAAAGGGGAGCTTCGCCGGGCTCCACACTCTCGTCCTGGAAGACGAACTGGAGGCCTTCCAGCCCTCCCTCACCGTTGAGCCGCACGTCAAGCGGGGGCTTGACCCAATCGCCGCCTCGCCAATGAAGCGGCGTACGTGACTGCGGGCCTACTTCAACATCCAATATGGCCACGCCACGCGTGGGACAGTCGACAACCCAACTCACCTCCGCGCCCGGTATGGGCTCCTCCATCCGTTCAAGCTTCAGGTCTGACCTGCCAGTGACGTTGGCCATGCTCACGTCGACCCTGGCGGCGCAGGCGGGTAAACCGAAACACAGACCGGTTCAAACTCGGACTGCCACGAGGCCGTTTGCGCTTGGAGAGTCGGCTCATCGTCATCGGTGTAGTCGGCGATTCGGTCCAGTCCCGGGACATCGCCAGCCAAGAAGGTCGCACCTTCTGCACTAACGGTCAACAAGGCTCCGGGGACGGGCCACAGCCCCACCTCCAGCACGAACAATCGGTCGGTTCTGGTGACAGTCGAACCTCCCACCGTCCATGCCGTCCGGCCGGCCTCTCTCGGGCCCGCTAGCCAAGACAGCGTCTGCACTCCTCGAAGGATCAGCACGCCGGTGTTGGCCTCTCGGAGCTGCAACGCACCCCGCAGGTCGAACAGCAGGCCAGCCGTGGATCGAACGGCGTCGAATCGAACCTCAAGAAGTTGCGCCTCCTGCAGGGAACCGTTCTCAGCAAGCGGATCCATCCCCGGCAGGGATAGTCCATCGCGCCACCGAGGGTAGGTCAGCAACAGGGGTCAAGTCCTGCGGGGTGGTGTATGGCTGATCCTTCGGGGTTCAGGCTGTGAGGGCCTGGAGGATGGGTTCGGTGTTCACCTCCTCGGTGCCGGTGGCTTGTGATTTGGTGAGGACGTCGAGGCC
>JAFADF010000057.1:0-11084 GCA_023425145.1 Actinomycetes bacterium
AAAATATTTCAGTATTAATGTTTATCATATAAATCATATTAATCACCATTAATACTGTGCTAAATTTTACCTTCTATTATACATAGACATATTAGCAACTCTGTACATTATTATCTTAGCATTTATACTTGGGGAGTAGTGCTATCAGGAGAATAGGCAAGTCAAACTGCCAATTACTTAATATTCGGTGTACTAGTATGTGATATTGCCAAAGTTATGCCCTACTTTTTGCGTGTTGTAGGACTATTTCCACAGCTCATGCTGACAATAGTCCTATTGTCTCAACAGCGAAAAAAGTAGTTTATTGTCTCAACTCTATCAAAAGGCAGACTATGAAGCTATTGTCAAAGCAAAAAGAAAAAGGATTCCAGGAGACTGCTAATTTCAGCAAATCTCTCGAAATCCCTTATTTTAAGCCTATTTCTGTACTTTTTTACTTGTTTCGAGACAGTAGACATACCGTCTCCACATGCAACGACCCGTTCGGATTGATGTTTTTTACAGTTCCTTACTCTTCCTAGTGTATTCTGGTATTTTCTAGTTTTGGTGGTAGTCGGGAATAAGTCTACGACTATATTTGAGGTATAGGTAAGCGGGAACAAGTCAACCTAGTCAATTACCATATCTATTTAATATCTTTTTTCTTTACTGGAACCCAGATTTCGCTTCGATACTTTGAATTTCCAGTGTCTGGACTCTCATTCCACAAAATTTCAGGGCCTTCAACTACCTCATATCCTGAAGATGGAAACCACTCTGAGTATATTCTACCCCATACATTTTGAAGTGTTTCTGGGAATGGTCCAATCGATTCAAATACTGCCCAGGTAGAAGCATCAATTTTTAATACATCAAATTCTGCTGTTTCATCACCTGAAGTTGCTACCCCGATGTAATGATCCAACTCACCCTTTTCTTCCATTCTTCCTTCTGAAAAATTAGTGGAAGCACTAATAATACCTGTTGGTTCTACATTTGAGATTGCTTTTAATTGTTTAATAACCTCTGGTGTTAAAAGTTCGGTCATTTTTGCAATCCCTGGATTGACACCTTCAAAAATAATTGGAACTCTCTTCTTAAATCCTACTAACTTAAAAGGCGCTTTCTCAACAATACGATAGTTCATTTCGCATCCTCCTTTAATTGATAATTGAAAGGTCATTCGAGGATAAGCTTTTAATTGTGTATTCTCACTCCTTGCCTCAGAAGGGAGAATACCATGCAGGGAATGAAAAGCACGGGAAAATGAATCAGCCGAATTATAGCCATATTTGACGGCTACATCAATTATTCTCAAATCCCTATCTTTCAAATCAAGTGCTGCCAGCGTTAGTCTTCTTCTCCGAATATATTCTGATAAGCTTATGCCTGATAAAAAAGAAAACATCCGCTTGAAATGATACTCTGAACAGTAAGCAATTTTAGAAATTTTACTATAATCAATCTCCTCAGTTAAGTGTTCTTCAATATATGCTAATGCATTATTCATACTTTTCAAAGAATCCATTGAATAACCTCCTTTCATCATCAATATTATCAAAGGATGTGCTTACTAATCCGACAATCTGTGCACAGTATAGTCGGCTATTATTTAAAATATTTTCTTATGAGACTTAAGAAACGAAATCTAATTCATGCTTAGCTTTTCAATTGCCTGTTTCCCATTAGTTAGGAAGACCACATACTTTCCTTCGTTACTTAAATTTTTGCCTATTTAAATTAGAATCTGTTGGTTACCTGTATTCACTCGGAACAGGAATATTAAATCTCTCACACAATAGTTTTACGTCATGCACATCATTTTCATCATACTCATAGCCCAAGTGAAATAATATTTGGTTTTCAGCATCAATACATCTTACCGTTTTATCGCCTATTTTCCCAATGCCGCTAAACACTTCTGGAGGATATGCTTCTCCTTCAAAAACAATGTATCCTTGTTCGTTGAATTTAAATATATGAAGATCAATTATCCTGCCTTTACTATCCTTCCAAACCGTGTGAGATGTGGTGGTATATGCTTCGGTAACTTCAGCAAAGCCTTTTTCTTTTAATATTTCAATAAACTTTTTACTATTACTTTCTTCCACAAATAAATCAATGTCGTTGTGTGCTCTTGTTTCTTCTTCTAATAATGCATCTACTCCCCAACCGCCATCAATCCATATGTTAATTCCATTTTCTTCAGCGTATGTTATTATCTCAATGGCATCAGTTTTACTTACCATGTAATCCCTCCGTTCAAATTCCAATCTATAAAGAGTTTTACTACATATAGTAATACTAATATACAGCAAAAATTTAGCCTAAAATCAAACGTTCATAAGCTATCTTTTTTCCTGTAACTGTTTTAAAATTATCATCTATGCATTTTTTTATCTTTTCCTGTTCTTTTTCTTTATCCATAATTGTCAAATTTTCAAGCAAATCTGCTTCCCATTGTATTTGGAAATCAAGACCATCAATTTTTGATGGAGTATGATGATTACCTACTATAAAGCATATTCTATCAATATTTTTGTCATAGCCTACCTTTTGTAGTATCCCCCGTGCTACTGCTGGTCCTTCTTTTTCTTGATAAGCACCATCTATTGAAGCATACTTTTTTTGTGCTTCAACAGCACCAATATCATGTAGTATAGCAACAATACTGATAAATTCTTTTTCTTCTGCTCCAATATTTTCACCTTCCATTATCTCTTCTGCATTTTTTAAAACCTTGAAAGTATGATCAATTCCAAAAGGAATTTCTTTGAATATTTCTTTCATCTCTTTAATTACCTTTTCTATATACATTGATTGCCCTCCTATTTTTTCATTAATTGCTCTAATCCAGCCTCTGATGTTAACTTTTCAAGATTATCAAATATCTTCTCTTCGTCCCAATCCCACCATTGAAGCTTTAGCAAGAATTCAATCTTTTCATCACTAAAGCGTTTTTTGATAAACTTAGCTGGATTCCCACCATATATTGTATATGGATCAACGCTTTTCACTACTGTTGAATTAGCGGCAATAATCGCACCATCACCAATTATAATACCTGGCATAATGGTTACATTTTGACCTATCCAGACATCATTGCCAATCACAGTATCTCCCTTAAAAGGAAGTTGTTCTATTGTAGGAGTCACTTTTTCCCATCCGCAGCCAAAGATATTAAAGGGGTAGGTTGTAATTCCATCCATTCTATGATTTGCACCATTCATAATAAACTTAACACCCTCTGCAATTGCACAGAACTTACCTATTATCAGTTTATCCCCCAGAAATTCGTAATGATGCTCTATATTATCGTAAAATTTCTCTGGAGACTTTTTATTATCGCTATAATAGGTATATTCACCAATTTCTACATTGAGTCGTTTTGGTAAATTACTTATATAACAAACCGTTTTGATGTTTTCATTTGGATATAGTTTCTTTTTATCTGGTCCTAGCATAGAATATACCTCACTTTCATACTTTTATTTATTTCTTATTGTGGTTTATATCTTTTATGATATTTTCGTGCGTCTAGTAGATTAACTGTCCTATCTTATTCGCCTCCTCGGCAAACCATATAGCACCATCTGGTCCAAGTACAAGACCATGTGGCTCTGCCTCTGGTGTAGGTATTTGGTATTCTAAAATTTCGCCACATATCCTAATCCTACCAATTTTGTTACTCCCCCACTCTGTAAACCAAAGATCCCCATCTTTGCCTGAAGTAATTGCATGTGGCTTAGCATTTTCTGTTGGTAGGGGATACTCAGCTAATTCACCTGATGTAGTAATTCTCCCTATTTTATTCCCCATTATTTCAACAAACCAAAGACAATTATCAATCCCTTTACAAATACCAACTGGCCCAGAAGCTGCAGTTAGTATATCAAATTCATCTATATCTCCTGTTCTAGTAATTCTTCCTATTTTATTACCTTGATTCTCTGTAAACCAAAGTGCTTCATCAGGTCCTGATACAATCATTGAAGGAAATGAGCCTTGAACAGGTAAATCATATTCACTAATTACTCCGCTAGTAGTAATCCTCCCAATCTTGTTACCAGTAATCTCTGTAAACCACATTGCACCATCAGAACCCAAGACTATCCCATATGGGCCTGCATTTGCAGTTGGTATATCATATTCTGTTATTTTGCCTTCTATTGTAATTTTCCCTATTTTATTGGCTTTATATTCTGTAAACCATAAGTGACCCTCAGTTCCAATTGCTATTATCGAAAGTCCTGCATCTGGAGTCGGGACTATATATTCTGTTATTTCACCGTTTGTTGAAATTCTTCCTATTCTATTACCTGCATTTTCTGTAAACCATAAAGCTCCATCAGGCCCAACAGTAATTCCATATGGCCCTGATTTCTTCATTGGCAGGGTATACTCTTTTATCTTTATACTCATCTATTTATCATCCTTTCATTATATAATTGAATACAAAAAACCTTTCCAATTTATCAAGCTTCGGAAAGGTTTACGTATCATAATATATCTAGGGCTAGCACAAAAAAATCTACTCTAAAAATGAAAACATCATTTAGCACCCTATAAATATAATTTAAATTTTGACACTATAACCCTATCCAAAACTTATAGTAGTCTAGGCCAGCACAAAGCGACATACCGCAAAATGAAGAGATATGCTCTACTCTACCTATTCTACTGTAACTTGAAAAACTACTGGATAAGATTATATGATCATTTTGACTAATCACCTCATAACTTTAATTCTATACAACCTTAATTATAAAGCATTGAACCAGACATTTCAAGGTTTATAATTTTGTACATAAGAAAAACCGCCATTCCAAGGAATGTATCCCCAGTTGGCGGCCTTTGTAAATCTTCTCTTATACCTCTATTTCTGCACCTGACTTAAACTCTACTGTAAGCATATCATCAAAAACTGTTACCTTATCAATCAGCATTCTAACCAGCCTTTCATCATATTCTTCTAGTAGACCATCTTGCTCATTTAAGAACTTCTCCATTTCCTCCAGTTTTTGTTTAGATCCTTTTCTTTCAGCCTGTTCAGTTAAAGCCCTATGCCTTTCTTCCCTAAGCCTATAAATCTTTCCAGCTACATCATTATAATCTTCTTTGGCATTAGCTTTTTGAAGCAGTTCCTTTTGTAACTCTAGCATCTTTTTATCTATCTTCTCTACTGCTTCATTGCTGGTTTCGAATACTACTGTTTCTATGTTCTTCTTTAGTTGAGGTAAAAAATCACTCTTCTGCCCTAGCAATATATTAATTGCTTCTACAGACTTTTCGTATAGGATATCTTCAGCTACTGTCCTAGCATTACAAGATAAGCCTGTACTCTCAAGCCTGCTCACACATCTCCAGACAATTGATTTCTTTCCACTATTGTTCCAATGAACCCTGCGAAAGATTTCACCACATTCCCCACAAAAGACAATCTGTGAAAAGGCGTGGCTTGAACTAAAGTTTCTTCTTTTACCACTTGAGCTTATATGGCCCCTGCTTCGGCGGACAAGTTCTTCTTGGACTTGCATATATATTTCACGTGGTATAATTGCTTCGTGGTTATTTTCAACATAGTATTGAGGAACTATCCCGTTATTTTTTACCCTCTTCTTTGTTAGAAAGTCTACGGTATAGGTTTTTTGTAGAAGTGCATCCCCTATATATTTTTCATTACTAAGAATTTTTCTAATGGAGCTGGTATGCCATCTTTTACCTCCTGCACCTGTAAGCACTCCGTCAGCTTCTAACCCTTTTTTAATCTTATCCATAGAAGAGCCTTCAAGATATTCTCTGTAGATCCTTTTAATAATTTCAGCTTCTTCTGGAACAATAACCAGTTTTTTATTCTCATCCTTTGTGTAGCCTAAGAACCTAGAGCAGTTGACCATAACTTGACCTTGCTGGTATCTGTACTGGTATCCCAGTTTAACATTCTGGCTTAAAGATTGACTTTCTTGCTGTGCCAAGGATGCCATTATAGTTATCATTATTTCACCTTTAGCATCCAGAGTATTAATATTTTCTTTTTCAAAATAAACTGCCACATATTTATCCTTAAGCTTTCTGATGTAATGTAAGCAGTCTAGGGTGTTCCTGGCAAACCTACTGATTGACTTTGTAATGATCATATCAATTTTTCCTGCCATACACTCATCAATCATTTTATTAAATTCTTCTCGTTTTTTAGTGTTTGTCCCGCTTATACCATCATCAGCAAAAATACCTGCAAATGCCCATTCATTATTCTTTTTAATAAATTCAGTATAGTGCTCTATTTGCACATCGTAGCTGCTGGATTGTTCTTCGCTATCTGTAGAAACACGGCAATATGCAGCTACTCTAAGTTTAGGTGTTTTATCTTTATTACCGTTATTACCAGCTCGCTTCATTGCTGGAATAATAACTACATTCCTATTAGGTGTCATTTGAACGCTCCTTTCTTCTTATTAAGCCATAAACATATTCAGCTTGAGTAAAAGGGTCTTCATAATCTTCATCTATGGAACCTATAGTAAAATCAAACTCTTGCTCTGGCTTTTCTTTTTCTTTACTTCCATATATTCTGCCTAGCTTCCTGGCTCTTTTTTGCCTTTCAATTTCCGCCTGTTCAAATACTTGTTTGTCAACTATGGCTGGGTAAAATCCATCCCCTAGATACTTTTTGTTTTTTAGCATATTTCCTGCTGTCCCATGGTAAGCATTAATACCTGCCTTCTTAGCTGCAGCACTTAAGGATAGTCCAGATAAATATTCCTTAAAAAAGGCTTGTATCCTATTAGCTTTTTCCTCATCAATAAAAGCTGCACCATCTTCTATCTTGTATCCATAAGGTGTATGTCCCATAAACCTCACATCCTTTCCCTAAGTGTAATTCCACACTTTAAAACAAAGCCTGTCTCTTCTCTTGAAAAAGCTATAATTCTATCCACATGCTGAGTAAAAGTTTCATCATCAAAGGCTGTTAGCATAGCCGTTTTGTTTGTATATTTTATTAGGCTACTAACTTCTTGTCCTTTTGATAACTCTCCATTTAAGTCTTGGACTAGACCTTCTTTTTCTTCTATAAGGTTGTCTTCTTCCATTCGAAGTTCATTCTTTTCCTTGTTAAAAAGAGCAGGCTCTAAATATTTTTTTGCCATAAGGCCTACTAATAAATCTTGTTGCTTTCTATTGCTTTCAATTTGTTTTTCTAGAGTCTCAATCTTTGAAAGGTTGCCTGATTTGCTCATTATTTTAAGTTTATTAAGGAGAGGTTTTAAAATAAAATCTCTGCCAAAGATTAACTTGTTCATCATGGTTATAAAAGCATTCTTTATATCCTCATCCCTGATAAAGAGCATGGAACATTCCTCTTTATGCCTCAGATGCGTATTACAAGTCCAAGCCACATATTTGATTTTGCCTGTAGAATGGATTCTTCTTTTAAAGGTCCCTCCACATTTGGAGCAAATAATCTTACTTGAGAAGCTGTACCTGTTTTGATATTTTGAATTTCTTTTTTCAATTCCCTTCTCCTTTGCTCTTTGTTCTAGGATTAAAGCAGCCTTTTCAAAATCTTCTCGGCTTATAATTGCTTCATGATGATCTTGAATAAGGTACTTATTTTTCTCTCCATAGTTGGTATGCCTATTAAAGTTACTATCCGTATATGTTTTCTGAAAAAGAGCGTCACCTACATATTTTTCATTCACTAAAATCCCACGAATAGTAGTCCCTGACCATTTGCCTCCTCTTTTAGAAGGAATGTTTCTATTATTGAGTGCATTGGCTATTTTCCCAGTTCCCTTACCAGCTAGGGCCTGACTAAAAATGTACTTTACTATTTCAGCCTGCTCTTTATTTACTACCATTTGGCCATCTATATTTTCATAGCCGTATGGTGGATATGAAATTTTAAAAGTCCCATTTTGAAATCGTTTCTGGACTGCCCATTTATTGTTTTCTGAAATAGATGTTGACTCACTCTCCGCTAAACTACTTAAGATAGAAAGCATTAGTTCACTTTCCATGGACTGAGTGTTAATATTTTCTTTTTCAAAATATATAAACACTCCAATTTCGACCAACCTTCGAACCATCTCCAAGCAATCCGTAGTATTCCTTGCAAATCTGCTAATAGATTTTGTTACTATTAAGTCTATCTTCTTATTTTCACAGTCAGATATTAGCTTTTGTAGTCCTTCCCTATTCTCCTTTTTTGTCCCACTAATGCCCTCATCGTAGTAAACACCTAAATACTCCCATTCAGGATTAGCTTTTATATGTTTTTCATAATGAGTTGTCTGTGCTTTTAGGCTTTCAAGTTGTTCATCACTATCTGTAGATACTCTACAATAAGCAGCAACCCTTAATTTGGGATTAGCAAACGGATCTGGTCTATTTGCTTCAATTTTTGTTATCTTTCTCATTGTCTCACCTCCTCTTTGGTAGGTCACATGTTACCGTTAAAACCCTTATATATCAACGATTTACAGGCATTATCTTGTTTAGAATAGGCGAGAAAGTTTTACGATTTAATTCATCAATTTTGTTAAATTCCACCTCATTTATTAACCCCTTTTCAAGCATCTTCTTTAAGATTTTATCAGCCTGTGAATAGTTAAATTCTCCTTGCAGCTGATCATCAGATATTCTTGCAGATAAATTTTCCTCTTCTAAAATTGCATTGGATATTTTACTTGTCTTTTTATTTTCTATTTCTTTCATATGGCATTACCTCCTACTTAATAGCCACAGGAAAGGCTATAAGTTGAGGTTTGAGAAAATATATCTAAAAAAGGGCATAAAATAAAAAGGGCCTGCAGGAGTTTTCCCACAGGCTTTTATATGTTAATCATATTTTATAAAGGCATCAGTGAAGCCAGCTTTTTTAGCTTTTGCTAGTTGAGTTTCAGCATTAGCTTTAATGGAATAGGCTCCTATTTGGACTCTATAGAGTTTCTTTGTAGCAGGGGTACTAGTAGCAGGCTTACTTTCCTCAACTAATAGTTTCTTTACATCTGCCCTAAAGGTGTCCATGGACTTACCATGCTTTGGAAACCAATTACTAGGATCACCATGATTACTTGCAATACCAAGTTTATACCCTTCATAGTGGCCAATGATATTCCTTTCAGTAAGTTTATATAATTTGCAAAGATGCACACATAGCTCCACAGCTTCTTTATAAACCTTATTGAAATAAGAAGCATCCTTTAGGTTATCCTCGCAGATTTCAAAGCCAATGTGAGTATCATTTGCCTTGCCACCAGCATGCCAGCCTCTATGATTCCAAGGCAGAGTCTGATAAGTTGCAATAGAGCCATCAGCAAGTTTTCCAATAAAACCATGGACACAAACCTGCCTACCATCTGGGCGTGGCTGATTCCAATGGTTATTATATTGGTTCTTTCCTAAAAGACCATCATCTGGACCAACATACCTTTTAAGATTGGGATTATTGGCACCTGTAGAATGAACCATAATTCCTTTTGGAGTGATAGTCTTTCCCGCTTTATAGCATTCATTATTTACAAAGATTAGTTTTCTTAAATTCATTACTCATTTCCTCCTTTATTATGCAATTGTGCTAAGATATCTTTTAATTTTTCAGGGATAGGAAGTCCTAATCTTGCAGCATTTTCAAGCATAGAAACTCCCTCATTAGAGCAGTAGAAAAAGATAATAGCTGTTCTTAGGACACTGCCATCGCCAATAAGATGAGTGTCTATGATATGGCCAATACCGACTAAGATAAAAATAAGCACCTTCTTAAAAATGCCTCTAAAGCCAACTTCACTAGATAGGGTTTTATCCACGATGGCACACATAACACCAGTGATATAGTCCGCCACCATTAAAGCTACTAAAGCATATAAAAACCCATCAAAGCCTCCTAAAAACCAACCCAGAAAACCACCGAGGGCAGCAAGGGCAAATTGTAGCCAGTTCCAAATTTCCTTCATTATAAGTACCTCCTTAAAATAATTTTTTATATAAAAAAGGAGCACCTGCGTTGTTAGCAAGTACTCCTAAATTTTTATTATATTTGTTTGGGAAGAGCCTCCCACAGTCTCATATCTTCTTGACCTAAAGACCAGATGGCAACCCCTCTAAGCCTCCACCTATAGGCCGCTTCATTTGCCCAGTAAACCAGGCTATCTACATCTTGATAATAAAGGATTGAAAAGCCATCAGCATCTCCTAAAAATAATCTTGATAACCAAACATTTATATCCTTTGGAACTATTTTTACTGTATAATCATTGCCACAGCTTAAAGGTAAAAGATGAGAATGAAAGAAGTCATAATCCATAGATATATCTTCACTTCTAGTAGCTGATTCTTCTACATCATTGTTTACTGTAAAGACTTGATATTCGCTATCCCATGTAACACCAGTTCTATTTAACCTTCCGTATTCTGTCCTACTTCCATCTGGAAAGACTACATCAAATCTTTCATAGGGTTCATAAACCCAGGCATCTCCCATTCTAAGAAGTTCACATAAAACCTTGCCCTCGGATTTAATTCCTGCATAACCACCAGTGAAGCCACTTAGATTAGCAGTAAATCTTAGAACATTACTTGCTCCAGAATAAACTCTTACACGATTTCCCCTTATTCTCATTTCAATAGTATACATACTAGGGTTTGATCGGATCACCCCCGATGGTGTCCTAGATATTTCTGTATTATAACTACCTAAAAGACTAGAACCCCTATAAAGTTCGATTCTCTGAGTGTTGTAGTGTAGGCAGCAAAAGACATCGCCACAAAATATTCCTGCCCTACCAGTAGCACTTGCAGAAAAAGCAATCCTGGCTCTTAAATGTATATCTTTAAAATTACTATAATTCCAAGCAAGCTCCCCCGAACCTTCAAGTTGAGAGTAAGGCCTATTTGATGGATCATCGGGGTTTCTCCATACATCCCAGCTTCCACTTAAAATATTCCAGTAACTAGATGGCAGTGGGTTTGGATCCCGAAAGTCCTCGTACCAAATTAAGGCTGAATCTGGTTTTCTTCTTAAAACTTCAGTTGTTAATTTAAACCCTTTATCTGGCTCAGCCATAAGACCATTTACATCCTTAAACTTTCTTGGAGAGAGGGTAAAG
>JAFADF010000005.1:0-2985 GCA_023425145.1 Actinomycetes bacterium
CAAACCAGATGCGCTAGCCAACTGCGCCACACCCCGATAACATTCCTTCGGGTTAACCCCTCAGGCCTTTCCTGACAACGAATCCAATAGCATTCGTTCCCGTTGGATTGGACTGCAAAATTAATAATTTTATTTTCAAAACAAAAATATATTTCGATTTTTCCGTAGAGACTTCGTTGAAGCTGGGTTTCTTTCTTTGAGTTATAGAGTTTAAGCGTTATCTTTGAACAACATATTCGAAAACAGCAATGGCAAGCATCATTGAAGCAAAAGGAATCCAGAAGAGCTTCGGGGCGTTGAACGTCCTGAAGGGCATTGACTTCACTGCCGAGAAATCAGAGGTTGTGGCCATCATGGGTGCCTCAGGAGCGGGGAAATCCACTCTCCTTCAGATTCTTGGAACTTTGTCCACGCCAGATGCAGGCAGCCTGAACATAGATGGGACGGATGTGTTGCATCTTGGAAGCAAGGAATTGTCGGCATTCAGAAACAGGCGGATTGGTTTCGTGTTCCAGTTCCATCACCTTCTGCCAGAATTCACGGCCATGGAGAACGTGATGATTCCGGCTTTCATCGCTCATCGCTCCGACAAAGATGCCAGGGAGAATGCGGCACGTCTGCTTGAAGACATCGGCCTGAAAGACAGGATGGACCACAAGCCAGCCGAGCTTTCCGGAGGAGAGCAGCAGAGGGTCGCCATCGCAAGAGCCATCATAAATAATCCTGCGATTCTTTACGCTGACGAACCGACAGGCAACCTGGACACGAAGACGAAGGCTGACATCCATCAGCTTTTCTTCGACCTCAGGGACAAGTACGGACAGACAATCGTCATAGTGACTCATGATCCGTCTCTGGCGCAAATGTGCGACAGAACTCTCTACATGAGGGACGGACTGTTCGTGGATTCGCTGTGATTGGTATCCGGTCACCAGCACTTAAAGGTTTGGCAATTGCTCCAAGGTTGAGACATGGGCGTTTTCCATTTCAAGAAATTCGATGTCTGTGATGATCGGTCGGCGATGAAAGTCGGGACCGACGGAGTGCTGCTGGGCTCAGCGACAGAAGTTTCCATGAACATTACGTCTGCCCTCGACATTGGCACAGGCTGCGGCCTGGTTGCCTTAATGCTCGCCCAGAGGCTCGCTCAAGTAAGCGAGGCTTTCCGCGTGACGGGGATAGACATTGAAGAGGGAGCAGCTGCAGATGCGGAAGTGAATTTCAGGCAATCTCCGTGGAGGAGCCACCTTTGCTCAATGAATATGTCCTTGAAAGCCTTAGAAGCGACGTCCCCAGAGATGAGCTTCGACTTAATCGTCTCGAATCCGCCATATTACGACAACTCTCTGGAAGCTCCGAATGTTAAAAGGAATGTGGCCAGGCACACAGGAGGTACCCTGATGAATATTCCTTATTCAGAAGGGTTTCTTTCATACAAGGAAATCCTTGAATATGCCAAAGCGCATTTGGCGGAAGATGGGTCTTTATGGCTCATACTTCCAGCTGATCAGGAGAAAGAACTCTTACGCTATGCCAGGATGCTTCGATTTGAGGAGTACAAGATGCTAAGAATTAAATCTGTCGTTCGCAAACCTCCGTTCAGGATAATCGTCGCATTCAGGAAAGGCAAGACGATGCCTGTTGAAGAGGAACTTGTGCTCCTGGACGAGAAAGGGAGGCGCACCGTCGAGCACGCCTCCCTGACGAAAGATTATTACCTCTAACTACTTGTTATTCTTCCCTTTTGGCCCGTCTCCATCCCGATGCCAGCGATGAATCTGCTCGCGCCGGAATTTCTCCTCGCCAAGATAAAGTTTCGCAACTTTCTGTCCAGGAAGAATCTCTCTATATTTCTCGGAATATTTCTTGTCAATCTCGCTGCCTTTCTGCTGAGCCGAAAGATAATTGTCCAAGGCCTTTTGCACCTCACTGTCACTCTTTTTCTCATCAATGGCGGTCTCCAAGGCTTTGAAGGCATCCATCGTGTTCTTGAAGCCTTCCATCTTCTCAGATTCAGCCTGATTATAAACCGGCCAGAATTTCTGCGCTTCCGCGCTTGTCAGGTCCATATAATCCGTAAGATAGGCAACTTTCTCTGCCTTCATCTTTTCCTGCCATTCCTTTTTGTCAGGCTTGCCCTGAGCCAGGCAGGTGAACGCCCCGAGGAGGAGCATGGCAGAAAGCGCTACTGAAAAAAACTTTTTCATATCATTTCCCATTTAATGTTTCAGAATATGCCAGCCTGTCAACAGACACCCCCGTCTCAATTAGGTAATCCTCTATGTCTTCACTGGAAAGCTCTGCAGCTCCTTCGTTCTCGTAAAGAGAAGGATCGGCATAGGTTACGGGGATAAGGTCCGCATAGCCGAGGTCGTAGTAGAACTGGTCTGCGTCAGAGGCTCTCTGTCCCGTTGTCATCTTCAATATTCCCGTGCCGACGATAAGCGAGAGCAGGAAACATGCAGCCATGACAAGGTAAGGTCTCGATTGCTGCCACGTAGAAACCTTAACATCTTTCCCAGGGATTTCTTCCAGGTTAGCCTTCAGCTTGTCGAAATAGCCTTCCGGCGTGCTGAAACTTGGTTTCTTGAGTTTATCTAATATGTCCTTTTCCATGTTCATTACGCAATCTTTGACAGATATCAGTTAAAGTGGTTTAATCCGGCTCGGAATATTTTTTTATTTCGTCTTTAATCTTCTCGGCGGCAAAATGATACGAGGCTTTTAGCGCCCCGACGGAGGTGCCTAGGATTTCGGAAATATCCTCGTAAGACAGGCCCTCGAAATATCTGAGGCTGAAAACCGTCCTCTGTTTCTCAGGCAGCCGTCCTATTGCTTTCAGCAGCAGCCTTTGCGCCTCGTCGCCGTTGAAATACGGATCCTCGTCAATCTTGTTCTCCATTTCGGCGGAAAGAGACTTGAACTTCAGGGCTGCCCGGATTTTCTGCTTGTGCAGGAAGTTGAGGGCCTGATTCGTGGCTATGG
>JAFADF010000042.1:0-2568 GCA_023425145.1 Actinomycetes bacterium
TCTCAATGCTGTCCAGTACTTCCTGAATGTGCATCGGAATTATGGGGAGATCTTTCGGAACCTCTTTTATGGAATATTGAGCAAGGGCGGCGGGTGCCAGGATAATCACTCCGAGGGTGCAAGCCAAGACAGAGCGGAATGCAGGGCATTCTAATATTTTTGTCAACATATTCATGAAAAATTAAATTTCAGAAGCGGAAGCCTTTTTCTTGGTGATAATATACATTATCGGAATGACGAAACCGTTTAGGACGGTGGATGTGAACAGTCCGCCGAGAATGACTTTCGCCATCGGGGACTGGATCTCGTTGCCAGGCAGGTCTCCGCCGATGGCAAGCGGCAGCAGTGCCAAGGCAGACGTGATAGCAGTCATCAGGATAGGGTTCAGCCGGTCCAGGGAGCCAGTCATCACTGCGTCAATCTTCGAAGTTCCCCGGCTGGTGAGCACGTTGTACCTGTCAATCAGCAGCATTCCATTGCGGGTTGCGATGCCGAACAGTGAGATGAACCCGATGATGGCCGGAATGGATAGGATGCCGTCGGTGAAATAGATGGAAATGATGCCACCGATGAGGGCAAGCGGCAGATTCAGCAGCACCACAAGAGTCTGCATCATGTTCTTGAATTCCCCGAATAGAAGCATGCATATTATAAATATGCTGAATAAGCTTACGAGGGCTATCGTCTTCGAGGCCCTCTGTTCGCTCTCGAACTGGCCGCCATATTCAATATGGTAACCCTCAGGCAATTGAACCTCCTGCGCAATGGCCTCTTTGATTGCCGCCACTGCCTTAGTCAACTCGCCGCCTGTGGCATTGCACGAAACCACCAGCTTGCGGTTCACATTTTCCCTGTTGATTGTGTTCGGGCCCGCCGAAGAAACTATGTCGGCGACATAGCTTAGCGGAACTTTCTTGCCGTCGGAAGCATCCAAAGTCAGGTCCGCAAGCCTCTCGATCGACGACTTTGCATCGTCGGAAACTTTCAGCGTCAGGTCGAACGAGCGGTTCCCCTCGTAAACCTGCGAGACGACCTGCCCCTCCAACATTGTTGAAATGGCCTCAGAGAACTCTGGAAGCGAGATCCCGTAACGAGAGAGCATCTCCCTGTCCGGCACGATGTTAAGCTGCGGCCTCTCGACCTGTTGCTCCACGTTTATGTCTGTAATCTCGGGAATGGCTGAAATAGCAGTCTTTATCTGAGAGCCCAGAGAGTGCATCTTGCCTAAATCCGTTCCGAAAACCTTGATTGCTATGTTGGACTTGCTTCCTGACAGCATCTCATCGATTCTGTGCGCAATAGGCCCAAGGATTTCGATGTTCACCCCTGGAAGAATGGAGAGTTTCTGTCGTACTTCAGCCACGAATTCTGCTTTGGACCTCTTCCCTAGTTCGAACGGGCAGTCATATTCCGAAGTATTCACGCCGAAAGAATGTTCCGCCAGCTCAGCGCGACCGGTCTTCCTTCCAACGGTCTTGATTTCAGGTATGCTCAGCAGGATTTCCTCAGCCTGATGGCCTAGCGCATCGGATTCGTCCAGAGATATCCCTGGAACGGTGCTAATCGCTACCGTCAGCGAACCCTCGTTGAACGCAGGTAAGAAGCTGCGGCCAATCGAGAAGAACATAACCAGCGCTATGACCAGCAATGCTGCCACAGGCATCAGAATCGCAGCCTTATGGTTCAGAGACCATTTCAGGGCCTTCTCGTAATATTTTTTCAGCCATATCACAAGGCCAGGTTCCTTTCCGCTGCGATCGCTATTGGCATTTCCAAGCAGGTAGGAACTCAGCACCGGAGTCACGGTAAGAGCCACTAGGGTTGAAGCAAACAAGGAAATTATGAACGTGATGCCCAGAGGCTTCAGCATTCTGCCTTCCATTCCCGAAAGGAAGAAAAGCGGCAGGAAACTCGCTACGATTATGAGAGTGGAGTTCAGCATCGGCATTCTGACTTCCTTAGAGGCTTCATAGACCACTCGCAGGGTACTCTGCTGCTCTTCGGTGGGTTTCTGTCGGTTTTGACGCAATCGCTTGAACACATTCTCCACGTCCACGATTGAGTCATCCACCAGCGAACCAATCGCTATTGCGATGCCGCCGAGGCTCATCGTGTTGATTGTGAGCCCCATCCACCTTATCGCAAGCAATGCGATCACGATGGAAAGCGGAATGGAAATCAGAGAAATGATCGTGGTTCTCCAGTTCATCAGGAATATGAACAATACAATGACTACGAAGATGCCTCCTTCAATCAGCGATTTTTTCACGTTGTCGATGGAATTGCGGATGAACTTCGACTGGCGGAAAATCTCCGAATTGACCTTCACGTCAGCCGGCATATTCACTTGCAGTTCGCTCAGGGCGGATTCAAGCTTTGTGTCCAGCTGCAAAGTATTAACGTTAGGCTGCTTGGTGACGGTCAGAACGATCGCCGGCTTCCCATCGTTGGAAGCAACGCCCAGGCGAGGGGTCTTTGGACCTGTTTTTATGTCAGCGATTGCATCCAGGGTGATTGACTTCCCGCTCCCGGTCGTCTTCACTACGGCTTTTTTCATATCCTCTATGT
>JAFADF010000011.1:0-3950 GCA_023425145.1 Actinomycetes bacterium
GAGTCGCTAGTAATCGCAGATCAGCAACGCTGCGGTGAATACGTTCCCGGGTCTTGTACACACCGCCCGTCAAGTCATGAAAGTCGGTAACACCTGAAGCCGGTGGCCTAACCCTTGTGGAGGGAGCCGTCGAAGGTGGGACCGGTAATTAGGACTAAGTCGTAACAAGGTAGCCGTACCGGAAGGTGCGGCTGGATCACCTCCTTTCTAAGGAGCTTTTGGCAGGCGTAATCAACCTGTCCAGCGCTTTCCGTTCCATCGCATACGTCGGTGGCGGGAGCAAGCACCTCAGTGGAACATTGACCATTAAGTTCGTGTACAACCCACAAGACAGTACAATCGTCGGCTTGCCGGCGGAGTGGAACCTCGAGTGCCGTTGAACGAACCCAAGCACGCTGTTGGGCCCTGAAGGGTCGGTTGCCTGGCAACAAGCCTTCAGTGCGGACCAGTTATGACGAGCCTTGTGGCGCGGTGTACCTGGGCCCGCCCGTTTCTTGAGAACTGCACAGTGGACGCGAGCATCTTTGTAGTGAAATAACAAGCTACTAAGGGCAGTCGGTGGATGCCTAGGCACCAAGAGCCGATGAAGGACGTTGTAACCTGCGATAAGCCCCGGGGAGCTGGTAAACGAGCTTCGATCCGGGGATCTCCGAATAGGGAAACCTCGAAAGAAACCGGAGTAATGTCCGGCGACCTCTACCTGAACACATAGGGTAGTTGGAGGGAACGTGGGGAAGTGAAACATCTCAGTACCCACAGGAAAAGAAAACAACCGTGATTCCGTAAGTAGTGGCGAGCGAACGCGGAAGAGGCCAAACCCCGCATGTGTGATAGCTAACAGGCGTTGCATGCTGGGTGTTGTGGGGCCGCTCCGACCGGGCTGTTAACCGGTCAGGGAGTCAAAAAAGATCAATGAAGTCGAAGGACTCTGGGAAGTTCCGGCACAGAAGGTAATACCCCTGTAGACGTAAGTTGATCTCTCCCGAGCGTCACCCCAAGTAATGCGGAACCCCTGAAATTTCGCATGAATCTGGCGGGACCACCCGTTAAGCCTAAATACTCCTTGGTGACCGATAGCGGACAAGTACCGTGAGGGAAAGGTGAAAAGTACCCCGGGAGGGGAGTGAAATAGTACCTGAAACCGATTGCCTACAATCCGTCGGAGCCTGCAAGGGTGACGGCGTGCCTTTTGAAGAATGAGCCTGCGAGTTAGTGGTATGTGGCGAGGTTAACCCGTGTGGGGAAGCCGTAGCGAAAGCAAGTCCGAATAGGGCGATTTAGTCGCATGCTCTAGACCCGAAGCGTAGTGATCTATCCATGGCCAGGGTGAAGCGACGGTAAGACGTCGTGGAGGCCCGAACCCACTTGGGTTGAAAACCGAGGGGATGAGCTGTGGATAGGGGTGAAAGGCCAATCAAACTACGTGATAGCTGGTTCTCCCCGAAATGCATATAGGTGCAGCGTCGCGTGTTTCTTACCGGAGGTAGAGCACTGGATGGTCTAGGGGGCCCACAAGCTTACCGAAATCAGCCAAACTCCGAATGCCGGTAAGTGAGAGCGCGGCAGTGAGACTGTGGGGGATAAGCTTCATAGTCGAGAGGGAAACAGCCCAGATCATCAGCTAAGGCCCCTAAGAGATTGCTAAGTGGAAAAGGATGTGAAGTTGCATAGACAACCAGGAGGTTGGCTTGGAAGCAGCCACCCTTGAAAGAGTGCGTAATAGCTCACTGGTCAAGTGATTTTGCGCCGACAATGTAGCGGGGCTCAAGCAATCCGCCGAAGCTGTGGCATTCGCGTAATAGCCAGGCCCTTGTGGTCCAGGCGCGCGGATGGGTAGGGGAGCGTCGTGTGCGCGGTGAAGCGGCGGGGTGACCCAGCCGTGGAGAGCACACGAGTGAGAATGCAGGCATGAGTAGCGAATGACGGGTGAGAAACCCGTCCGCCGAATATCCAAGGGTTCCAGGGTCAAGCTAATCTGCCCTGGGTAAGTCGGGACCTAAGGCGAGGCCGACAGGCGTAGTCGATGGACAACGGGTTGATATTCCCGTACCGGCGAAACAACGACCCTGCCGAGGCGAGCAATGCTAAGCACGCGAGGTTATCGGAGGACTTCGGTCTGAGGTTAACTAAGTCTGTGACCCAAGCTTGTATTAGGTAAGCTGCGGAGGGACGCAGGAAGGTAGCCCAACCCGGGCGATGGTTGTCCCGGGCTAAGTGCGTAGGGCGAGGTGTAGGCAAATCCGCACCTCATATAGCCTGAGACATGACGGCGAGGTAGTCGTTCTTCGACTGCTGAAGTGGGTGATCCTATGCTGCCTAGAAAATCTTCGTGAGCGAGTTGTTAGCCGCCCGTACCCTAAACCGACACAGGTGGATAGGTAGAGAATACCAAGGCGATCGAGAGAATCGTGGTGAAGGAACTCGGCAAAATACCCCCGTAACTTCGGGATAAGGGGGACCTGATGTGTCAAGGCTCTTGCAGCTGGCCGCACTGAGGGTCGCAGAGACCAGGCCCAAGCGACTGTTTACTAAAAACACAGGTCCGTGCCAAGTTGAAAGACGATGTATACGGACTGACTCCTGCCCGGTGCTGGAAGGTTAAGGGGAAGTGTCAGCGCAAGCGAAGCACCGAACTTAAGCCCCAGTAAACGGCGGTGGTAACTATAACCATCCTAAGGTAGCGAAATTCCTTGTCGGGTAAGTTCCGACCTGCACGAATGGAGTAACGATTTGGGCGCTGTCTCCACCACGAACTCGGCGAAATTGCATTACGAGTAAAGATGCTCGTTACGCGCAGCAGGACGGAAAGACCCCGGGACCTTTACTATAGTTTGGTATTGGTGTTCGGTACAGCTTGTGTAGGATAGGTGGGAGACTTTGAAGCAGGGACGCCAGTTCTTGTGGAGTCAACGTTGAAATACCACTCTGGCTGTTCTGGATATCTAACCTAGGTCCATTATCTGGATCAGGGACAGTGCCTGATGGGTAGTTTGACTGGGGCGGTCGCCTCCCAAAGAGTAACGGAGGCGCCCAAAGGTTCCCTCAGCCTGGTTGGCAATCAGGTTTTGAGTGTAAGTGCACAAGGGAGCTTGACTGTGAGAGGGACACCTCAAGCAGGGACGAAAGTCGGGACTAGTGATCTGACGGTGGCACGTGGAAGCGCCGTCACTCAACGGATAAAAGGTACCCCGGGGATAACAGGCTGATCTTGCCCGAGCGTCCATAGCGACGGCATGGTTTGGCACCTCGATGTCGGCTCGTCGCATCCTGGGGCTGGAGTCGGTCCCAAGGGTTGGGCTGTTCGCCCATTAAAGCGGCACGCGAGCTGGGTTTAGAACGTCGTGAGACAGTTCGGTCCCTATCCGCTGCGCGCGTAGGAATCTTGAGAGAGGCTGTCCTTAGTACGAGAGGACCGGGACGGACAAACCTCTGGTGTGCCAGTTGTTCTGCCAAGAGCACGGCTGGTTGGCTACGTTTGGAAGTGATAACCGCTGAAAGCATCTAAGCGGGAAGCACGTCTCAAGATGAGGGTTCCCACAGAGTTAATCTGGTAAGGCCCCCGGAAGACCACCGGGTTGATAGGTCGGATGTGGAAGTGCAGCAATGCATGGAGCTGACCGATACTAATAGGCCGAGGGCTTGTTACCTACAAAGATGTTACGCGTCCACTGTGCGGTTCCCGAGTAACGGTCGGGAGCTCCCGAAAGGTGAGCTCTGCCATAACTCAATAGAGTTTCGGTGATCATGGCGAGAGGGAAACGCCCGGCTCCATTCCGAACCCGGAAGCTAAGCCTCTCAGCGCCGATGGTACTGCAGGTGGGAACCTGTGGGAGAGTAGGACATCGCCGGACATTTACAACACCCCGCAAGCTACGGCTTGCGGGGTGTTGTCGTTTCCAGACCACCCCGCACACCACACACAAACACCACCAACACCCACGACCCGTGAG
>JAFADF010000040.1:0-2968 GCA_023425145.1 Actinomycetes bacterium
CCGCTTCCACCGAAAAAATCAGCGACGCACATCCCAGCTTCAGAACTAGCCTTCACAATTCTTTCAATAAGGTCCCAAGGTTTTTCCGTAGCATAATCCACTCTTTTCACGCCGTCTTTAGGGAACCTACCGGCTATGGCGAACTCCCACCAATCTTCAGGGATTTTACCCTTTGCGTCCAAATCATAGTTCTCGCTTACAAAACCAGAACCTTCAAGACCTCTCTTAAAATTCTCTAATGTTTTTGAATCATGGGCTATACGGATCTGCTGGTCATAGAAATGGTAATCTGCGGATTTAGAATACCAGAAAATGGTATCATGTTTTCTATTAAACTGTTTCATTCCTGGCGAACCTGGGCCATAGTAGCACCAAATAATCTCATTGCGAAGATTATCCTCACCAAAGATCTCATCAAGCAAGATTTTCACATAATGACCAATGTGCCAATCAAGATGGACAAAGATGCTAGCATCTTCACTCATTATGCTTTTGATAGCCATAAGGTTATCATACATCCAATTAAGATACCGCTCTTTGTCCCAAACATCTCCATACATCTTCTCCTCAAATGCCTTAAGCTCTTCGATATCAAGTTCACTTTCTGCTTGAGTTATTGCCTGGGCGACTTTAGGATTACGGCGAACATAGACTTTCTTAGCATAGTCCGCCCCGCTTGCAAAAGGAGGATCAATATAGACCAAGTCAACCTGGATTCCCCTGTCCTTAAGGAAAGCGCAAGCAGATATACATTCGCCTCGTATTACAAGGTTTCCATCACTGTTTTCGCCAACCTCCTCTATCTCATCCATTTCATAGAGGGGCATTCCGCGTTCAATTCGCTCTATCACCTGATCGTTATCACGATATCTAAGAACACGCTTTGTTCTAACAAAATTATCAAGAAGAGCCTGGCCTTCTAATGAATCTGGGAAATATGGTATATATTTAACCGCCATAATATTAGGGTTTATTCAGTGAAGAAATTCTGTATAGTATGAAGCGTTTTCTGCTGACGCTGCTCTTTAGTCAATGTGTCCTCAAGATAAAGGAATTCGAAGCGATTATAACCGAATCTCTCGTTGTTCTTCTTAACGAATTCGGTCTCCATAAACTTACGCTTGTCTGCAAACTTGGCGGCGAAGCCTTCACCCTTTGTTTCAATAATCGCTATTTGGTGTATCTCTCCCTGAGCATTACGTCTAATAAGAAGGAAGTCGGGGAAATAGTAACCAAGGTAACTCCAATGGGCCCCAGACCGCTTAAAGCACTTGATACGAAATTCCGTAAGATTATCATCTCCATTAAAATATACCTCAAGATTCTTTCCATTGATTATGGGCAAAATCTCCTTCAAAAAGTTACGCTCAAAGGGACTATCAAAACGGTAAGGAAGATAGTGATAAGTCTGAGAACGCTCTGGGTGCGGGTCCTTTTGGGGCATGATTCCTGAAACATCAAGACCTTGCGCTTTAAGCTGTTCAATTAGCGCAAGTTGATCTGGAGTAAGCGCTTTGTCTTTTGGATTGGCATCCCAGTCAACGATTTCTTTGACGTCCTTCTGTGACGGATAATAGTCTGTGTTATCTGCAACGGGAGAAGTGAGCCGTTCAATCTGCAATAGACTCGCCTGGCATGACAAGATCTCTACCTTTTCTTTATAGTCACGAATAGGAAGGAAAGCTTGGCGAATTAAAGAGCGAATCCTTGCTTGATCATACTGACTATCCTCAATAAGCACATCACCTTCGCTCTTTGTGATTTTGTTGAAGATGCTCCGGAGCTGTTCCTCACAGCTTATTAACATAGCAATAGACAACGAGCCAAAACTTTCTTTGGAAATCGTATGGAGCCACCACTGGAAGGATACTTGTTTTCTTTCGTCAGAGCTATACTCATCAACCTTTAGCTCCTTTCCAGTCATATCTTGCTGGTGCACAAGAGTATTGGACGCTGTGGCCAGAACCTTTGGGTCTGTGAGGCGTGCGGCGGGATCATTGGCTTCCTCTACAATCAGCGTTTCATAGCTTACCTTCAGCTGGTAGAAATCAATGGGAGGGACTCTCAAGAAATCCATGCGAGAATAACGCTCAATCTGCCCGACATCACCTGAAGTCTTGCTGTTGAACTCCTGTAATGTGATATTCTGCTGTTGCTTGAGTTGTTTATTCAGCGTGTCCGCGTTGAATAGGTTCATCCATATTAAAGCAGTTTCTTTCTTGCCTCGGATGACTTGTCTAAGGCAGCGGCAACTAGTCTGAAGGACCATATTAGTCGGGCAAACACCTCTTTGCGGAAGTATCACTCCCGTCAGACTCTTGCAGTCCCAACCTTCCTTGCCTATTTGGACAAGAAGGACAATCTTTATTTTGGACAAGGTGGTATCCAGTGACGCAAAGGCTATTTCCGAACCTTCCGGCTTCGGATATTGTTTATTACCCTCGTGGTATTTCAGAATGACACTTGTGGGAATAAGGCCATACGTGCTGACTATTTCTGCAACAAGTGGATAGATGCTTTCCTCTAACGTTTCAATCCGACCGCAATATATGGCCAGTTTGGCACAAGTGCCATTGTCGTATTCCAAATCCCTGTAGTTATCGAGGAACTCTTTAACGCCATTAGAAACTATCTCTGAAGTATCTGAATCTGCGTATTTTACAGTAGGATTCTTCAAGAAATTATCGATACCGTCTATCAGTGGATAGTAGTAAACGACATTGGCCAAATCAGTGTTTCTGATTGAGAACTGTTCTGCTAAAGTAACGCGCTCTGCCGCGTCAAGATAAGGCGTTCCTGAGAAACCAAGAACTGAATTGAATGTGTGCTTTTGCGTCCACCCATTTACAACTTGCCGGAGCTTAATATCACCATCAGCAGCGTGATGAACCTCGTCTATATAAATCGCCAGACTTGGGATGCTGGCAATAATATCTCGCAATTCGTTGGCTACTTCATACTGTTTCAG
>JAFADF010000059.1:0-245703 GCA_023425145.1 Actinomycetes bacterium
GCGCCGGGGACTCCCGGCGCCGCCACTGTCCACCTCGGGCCCCTGACGGGCACCATCCGGCCTGGTCGATGCCCGTCCAGACACGGGACCCGGAGTCCTACAACTCGGCCAGCGCCTCCGTCGGTGCCGTCTTGGCCGCCCGCCGACCCGGCAGATAGGAGGCCAGCGCGGCGGCCAGCACGGCGATGCCCAGCATGCCGAGCGTCTGCGGACCGTCCACGGCATAGCTGAGCTCCTGCACGTCGGAGGCTCGGCCGAGCGCCGTGATCGCCAGCCAACCGAAACCCGCCCCGGCCGCGGTACCGACCAGCACCCCGACCACGGCCACCTCGAGCGCCTCGATGGTCAGCATCATCCGTAGTGAGGACGCCTGCAGCCCCAAGGCCCGCAACAGCCCCGACTCACGCGTCCGCTCCAGCACCGACAACCCCAGCGTGTTCGAGACGCCGATCAGAGCGATCACGACCGCCACTCCGAGCAGGCCGGTGGTGATCGCCACCAGCAGGTTCATCAGCGACTCGTACGCCGAGGCCTCCACCAGCGACCCGGTCACCCGGTTCTGGTCGGCGGCCAACTCGTTCACCCCGACCAGGACGTTCAGCGCCTGGCTCCGGTCGGGCACCGACAGCCAGATCACCGCAGCCGGGGCGGCCTTGCTGATTTTGGCCAGGTTCGCCGCCGAGACCATGGCCTGATCGCTGGTGACCACCTTCGAGCCGACCACCTGCAGCTTCACCGTCCCGGCCGCGCCCCTCACGTCGATGCGGGACGGCAGGTTCTTGGCCGTGCCCGGATCGACCAGCACCTGCTGATCGCTCACGCTCACCGGAATCCCGACCACCGACGCAACCGTGGGCTGCGCCCCCAGCAGAGTCACCAGCCGAGCGTCGTCCGCGCTGCCCAGGTGAGCCAGTCCGGCGGGCAACTCCACCGTGTCGACCACGCCCGGCACCGTCCCCAGCTTCGTCCGGACGTCCTCAGGGACCGCCGTCGGATTGCCGTCGGCGTCGGTCCAGGCC
Source organism: Actinomycetes bacterium (assembly GCA_023425145.1). Lineage (GTDB taxonomy): Bacteria > Actinomycetota > Actinomycetes > Propionibacteriales > Propionibacteriaceae > Propionicimonas. Next base: position 1,020 of record JAFADF010000059.1, read on the forward strand.
ACCTGGACGTCCACCGGGAACCGCACCTCGAGTTCGCCGAGAATGCTGGCCCGAATGCTGGCCGTGGTGACCTGCATGGTGACCACCAGTCCCACCGCGAGCATCAGTGCGGTTGCCGTCGCCGTGGCCCGCCGCGGATTGCGCTCGGTGTTGTTGGCCGCCAGCAGCGGCACCGTGCCGAGCCGGCGGACCAGCCGTCCGACCAGCCCGAGCAGGCCGGGGACGAACAGTGGCCCCCCGAACAGCACCCCTAGTGAAATGAGGGTTGCCGCGCCGATGGCGTAGAGCAAGGCGTTCGGATCGGGACGGCTCACCGAGAAGGCGGCGAGGCCGAGCCCAGCCACCAAGAGCAGGCCGCAGATAATCGCGCGGACCACACCGGCCCGCTTCCGCTCGTCCATGGAGAGCTCGGGCTGCAGGGCCTCGACCGGGGCCACCTTGGTGCCCCGCATCACCGGGACGATGGCGGCGATCACCGCGACCATCACCCCGATCCCGAAGGCCAACGCCATCCGCGGCCACGGCAGCGCCAGCCCCCAGTAGAGCGCCGACGACCAGGACGTGATCGCCACCGCGATCCCGATCCCGGCCAGCACCCCGATCAGGGAGCCGATCACGCCGAGCAGTGCGGCCTCGGCCAGGAAGCGGAACCGCACCTGCGCGGCACTGGCCCCCACGGCACGCAGCAGCCCGATCTGGCGGCGGCGCTGGGCGAGGGTGATGGTGAAGGTGTTGGCGATGGTGATCATGCCCACGATCACGGACGCAGCCGCACCCACCCAGAGCACGACGTTGAACGCGTCCAGCTCGCCGGCCACCCGGGAAGCCTGCCGATCCCGGACGACCTGAGCCAGCTCGGCCTTCGCCTTCGGGGCAACCGTGGCCAGCTCGGCGTTGATCGCGTCCAGCACCTGATCGACATTCGCGTCCGGGGCCAGCTTGATCGCCCACTCGGTGGCGAAGTCCTCGGTCCAGCCACCCTGGGAGAGTCGGGCGATCGAGGTGTAGCCGGTCTTGACGAACATGCCGGCCGGCTCGTCAGTCAGCCCGACCACGGTCAGCTGGGTGTCACTTCCGGCCACTCGGACGCCCTGGCCGATACCGACGTTGAGAGCGCGCGACACCGCAGAACTCAGCGCGATCTCGTCGGCTCCGGTCGGCCAGCGACCCTCGGTCAGTTTCGACCACCGCAACGGCTCCGGCGGCGGGACGAACAACTGCAGCAGCTGCGAGATCGCGCCATTGGTGACGACCTCATTGCTCGCCGCCGATGGGCTGGCGATCGCCACCCCCGGCACGCCGGCGATGACCTTGGTCAGACCGGGAACGGGCTCCTCGGTGCTGACCACGAGATCGGCCATGGCGATCGGCAGGTTGGCCGCCTTGCCTTGGGCCTGCGCCTCGGTGGCCACCAGGACCGACGATCCGGCCAGGAAGGCGACGCTGATCGCGATGGCCAGCATCGTGGAGATGAATCGGCCGGGATGCCGACGCACCTCTGACCAGGCCTGATGCAACATCAGGACCCCCAACGCTTCATCGTGGCCAAGATGGTGTCCGCGGTGGGCGCGGACAGATCGTCCACCACTCGTCCGTCGGACAGCAACACCGTGCGGTCGGCGTAGGCGGCCGCATTCGGGTCGTGGGTGACCATCACGATGGTCTGGCCGAGCACCTGGCTGGTGTGCCGCAGGTAGTCGAGCAGCTGCTGACTGGCCCGCGAGTCGAGGGCGCCGGTGGGCTCGTCGGCGAAGACCACCGACGGCCTGCCGATCAGCGCCCGGGCGATCGCCACCCGCTGCTGCTGGCCACCGGAGAGCTGGGACGGCAAGTGCTTGAGCCGATCACCCAGCCGCAGAGAGTCGACCAGCTGTGCGAAGACCTCCGGGTCGGCCCGCCGACCGGACAGCTCCAGCGGCAGCATGATGTTCTGCTCGGCGGTCAGCGTCGGCAGCAGATTGAAGGCCTGAAACACGAAGCCGACCTGGTCGCGACGGACCCGGGTCAGTTCGCGATCGGAGAGCCCGGAGAGCTGGCGTCCATCGATCAGCACCTCGCCGGACGTCGGACGATCCAGTCCGGCCAGGCAGTGCATCAGCGTGGACTTTCCAGAGCCCGAGGGGCCCATGATGGCGGCGAAGGAGCCGCGAATGAAGCCGAGATCGACGCCGTCCAAGGCGTGCACGGCGGCCTCACCGCTGCGATAGACCTTGGTCAGCGCCTGCGCGGCGACCACATGGTCGACGGCGACGGTGGCCGTCACCGCTGGCCCCCTGCCGCAGCGATGGCCGGACAAGGGGAGGCAGGCCGGCGCGACGCCGACCTCGTCGGGGATGTTGTGAGCATGACTTCACGCTAGGTCGGGGCCCGCGGCCGGCGCGTCCTCCCCAGCGGTCGGCGTGCTCGTCCGCAGGGACGAGATCGTTCGCCCGCACGACTACCCCTCCGGTATCACCCGGCAGTGAGTTTCCCGACCGCAGCCCTACCCCGGCCGCGATGCCGGTTCCGCCCTCACAAAGAAGGGGACTGTCCCCTTTTCTGCGGGGACGCGGCCGCGTCCTGGATCAGGTTGGCGCCGACCGCCACGTCCGAGACCGCCCGCGCAGCGACCAGCTGCTGGGCGAGATCGGCGACCAGCCGCGGAATCGCCCCGTCGGAGGTGAGCAGTCGCCGGTCGGCGGCCAGCGGCACCAGCCAGCTGAAACCGTCCGGCGCGGCCGTCCCCGCCGTCTGCGCCAGTCCGCTCCGCCAGGCCTCCAGCTGACCCAGGACCATGGCATACGGCAGATACCGCACCTGATCGGCCACCGACACCTCGGCCTGGGTGGCCGGATCGGTTCGACTCAGCCAGTTTCCGAACTGGCGGGCCTGCGCCCGCAGCGCGTAGCCGTCCGCTGTCACCGGCGGGTTCGGCAGCCCCTGGGTGAGCGCCCACAGCACCACCCCGCCCAGCATCAGGCCGCCGCCCAGCCAGGGCTGATTGAGCATCACGATGGCCACCGCGCCGAGCAGGAGGACGACCGGGCCGGCCAACCGCAGCGACGTGTCGGCCGGGTGGGTGAGCCGCCGGAACCACTGGCGTCGCTCGGCCTCGATCAGCAGCAGATCGGTGACCTGGTTCAGGCCGCGGCGCTGGTCGAGAGTCAGCTCGCTGAGCAGGACGTCGTTGGCGTCGGCGAACAGCACCTGGAGCAGCGCCTCCTCCGGGGAGGCCGGGACGGCCGGGTCCGGGGAGGCGGCGTCCGCCTCGGCAGAATCGGTGGACGACTCGACAGGGGCCGGTTCGTGGCCGTCCACCCGGGTGAACTGCCAGTCGGCGCTGAGCGGGCTGTCGGCCGGGGCCGGCCGCTCGGTGATCACCACGCGGCCGTGCTCGGCCAGGTCGATCAACGTGGCGGCGACCTCGATTGGGTTCGCGCGTCCGTCCAGGACGACGCCGGTCAGCCCGGGGCTGAGCACGTCCGGGGGCACCGGGCGGGTCAGCTCGTCCGCGGGGTGGCGGTCGACGAACTCGGTCGTCGCCGGCGCTCCCGGAGCCGGGCGCTCACCGTCCGCCAATCCCCGATATCGCTGATCACGAGTCTGCCGACGCACCACTACAGCCGCGATCGCCGAAGCCAGCACCACCATTGCCGCAAGCACGACGTCCATGTCCTCATCATCGCGCACCATCGGCTGCAGCGCCGACCTGGGCTGGATTCGGCCCAAACTCGGCAATGCCCGACCCCCTCGCGATGCACGTCGTCGGGCCGACGGCAGCTATGGTCGAGCCATGGCGCTGAGCGTCTTTGATCTGTTCCGGGTCGGCATCGGCCCGTCCTCGTCGCACACCGTGGGGCCGATGAAGGCCGCCGCCGCGTTCGCCGCATCCCTGGCGACCGACGGCTTGGCCGGCCGAGTGGCTTCGGTGCGGGTCGAATTGTTCGGCTCGCTGGGCGCGACCGGGCACGGCCACGGCAGCGTCCCGGCTGTTCTGCTCGGACTGACCGGCGCCGATCCGCAGACCGTCGATCCGGCCTCGGCCGCGCCGCTGCTGGCCGGTTGCCGGGAACGGCGCCAGCTCGGCCTGTCCTGCGGCACCACCATCGGCTTCGACCCGGATGCCGACGTGATCCTGCACCGGCGCAAGTCGCTGCCGCTGCATTCCAACGGGATGCGGTTCACCGCCATGGACGCGGCCGGAGACGTCCTGGTGAGCCGCGACTATTACTCGATCGGCGGCGGTTTCGTCCGCACCGAGACTGAGGCGGGGGCGTCCATCGCCCCTGACCAGACGGTCATTCCCTACCCGTTCAGCAGCGGAGCCGAGCTGCTGGCGCACTGCCAGGAGACCGGATTCTCGCCGGCTCGGTTGATGCGCGAGAACGAGCGGGTCTGGCGCACCGACGCCGAGATCGACGCCGGGCTGCTGCAGTTGTGGCAGGTGATGAGCGAGTGCATCCACCACGGGCTGCAGACCGAAGGCGTTCTGCCCGGCGGGCTGAAGGTGCGCCGCCGCGCGCCGGAGTTGCTGCACCGGCTGCAGGTCGAGACCGACACCACCGATCCACTGCGCGGCATGGACTGGATCACTCTGTACGCGCTGGCCGTCAACGAGGAGAACGCGGCCGGCGGACGGGTGGTCACCGCCCCCACCAACGGTGCGGCCGGCGTTGTCCCGGCCGTGTTGATGTACTACCGCCGCTTCGTGGGCGGCTCCGACGACGCCGGGATCATCCGGTTCCTGCTCACCGCCGGCGCGATCGGCGTGGTGATCAAGGAGCTGGCCTCGATCAGCGGCGCCGAGGTCGGCTGCCAGGGCGAGATCGGCGCGGCCTGCTCGATGGCGGCCGCGGGGATGGCCGCTGTGCTGGGCGGAACCCCTGGTCAGATTGAGAATGCGGCCGAGATCGGGATGGAGCACAACCTCGGGCTGACCTGTGACCCGGTCGGCGGACTCGTCCAGATCCCCTGCATTGAGCGCAATGCCATCGCTGCCGTGAAGGCGGTCACCGCGGCCCGGACGGCGTTGCGTGGCGACGGGCATCACATCGTCAGCCTGGATTCGGTGCTGAAGACGATGCGCCAGACCGGGGCTGACATGAGTGTGAAGTACAAGGAGACCGCCCGCGGCGGGCTGGCCCTCAACGTCATCGAGTGCTGACCTGGGACGTAACAGGAACCGTCCCCTTTCGTCCCGCGGCGAAACCGGGGCCCGGTGGGACGTAACAGGAACCGTCCCCGTGACAGGTGGGACGAGGCCCGGCGGCGATAGATTGGGACGCCGCCTAGAAGGGACCTCACCATGCCGCTGCTCGAGCCGTACGCCCCCGATCCGAACCGCTACGACGGACGGATGCCGTATCGAAAGCTGGGTCGCAGCGGCCTGAAGCTGCCGGCCATCTCGCTGGGGCTGTGGCACAACTTCGGCGACGACGTCCCGTTCGCCAACCAGCGGGCGATCCTGCGCCGGGCCTTCGAGCTGGGCATCACCCACTTCGACCTGGCCAACAACTACGGCCCGCCCTACGGCTCGGCCGAGACCAACTTCGGCCGCCACTTCCGCGAGGATTTCCGGCCGTTCCGCGACGAGCTGATCATCTCGACCAAGGCCGGCTGGGACATGTGGCCCGGCCCCTACGGCGACTTCGGCTCGCGCAAGTACCTGCTCGGCTCGCTCGATCAGTCGCTCGCCCGAATGGGCCTTGACTACGTCGATCTCTTCTACCACCACCGCTTCGACCCGGACACTCCGCTGGAGGAGACCATCGGCGCGCTGGACACGGCCGTCCGCAGCGGCAAAGCCCGCTACGTCGGCATCTCGTCCTACTCCGGCGAGCGCACCCGGCAGGCTGCGGCCATCGCCCATGAGCTGGGGACGCCGCTGGTGATCCACCAGCCGTCCTACTCGATGCTGAACCGCTGGATCGAAGCCGACCTGCTGGACGCCCTGTCCGAGACCGGTCTGGGCGCGATCGCCTTCTCCCCGCTGGCCCAGGGCATGCTCACCAACAAGTACCTGGGCGGGGTGCCGGCCGGCTCCCGACTGACCCAGGGCAAGTCGCTGGGCAACGAGCTGCTCAGCGAAGAGAACCTGGCTCACATCCGGGCGCTGAACCAGATCGCCGCCGGACGCGGGCAGAGCCTGGCCCAGCTGGCCGTCGCCTGGGTGCTGCGCGATGCCCGGGTCACCTCGGCGCTGATCGGTGCCTCCAGCCCCGCTCAGCTCGAGGACAGCGCCGGTGCTGTGGCCAACCTCGCCTTCACCGACGACGAGCTGGCCGCCATCGACGTCCACGCCGTCGAGGGCGGGATCAACCTCTGGGCTGCGCCCAGCCAGGCCTGACCCGGCGATGGAGGTTGTCGCCGCGCCGGACACATCGGCAACACATCGGGTCGCGGAGGTCCGGGTCCGCCTGACCGGGACGGACGGACACCCGCTGGCCAATGCCGAACTCGTGGTGGCTCAGCGCAGCCATGACTTCGCCTTCGCCAACATCGGTTTCGACTTCATCGGGCTGGCCAACGGTCGTCCGCGGCCCGGCGATGCTGAGTTGGCCGAGCGCTGGCTGGCGCTGTTCAACACCGCCACCCTGCCGTTCTACTGGCGCAACTTCGAACCCACCCCCGGTTCGACTCACACAGCGGAGTTGCGAGCCACTGCGGAATGGCTGGCCGCTCACGGCGTCCGGCTGAAGGGGCATCCGCTGGTGTGGCACACGCTGGCGCCGCAGTGGCTGCTGGGCGCCGAGTCGGCCGAGGTCGAGCGTGCCCTGCGTGGACGGATCCGCCGCGAAGTGAGCGATTTCGCCGGCCTGATCGACACCTGGGATGCCATCAACGAGCTGGTGATCATGCCGGTCTTCACCGCCGAGGACAACGCCATCACCCCTCTGGCAAGGCAGAACGGACGCCTGGCGATGGCCAAGCTGGCCTTCGAGGAGGCCCGCGCCGCCAATCCGTCCGCCACCTTGCTGATCAACGACTTCGACCTGTCGTCCGACTATGAGCACCTGATCGAGGAGCTGCTCGAGGCGGGCGTCGGCATCGACGCCATCGGGCTGCAGACCCACATGCACCAAGGCTTCCGCGGCGAGGACGACCTGGCCGACATCCTTAGCCGGTTCTCCCGGTTCGGCCTGCCGCTGCACTTCACCGAGACGTCCCTGGTCTCCGGCGAGCTGATGCCCGAGCACATCGTCGACCTCAACGACTACGTCGTCGACTCCTGGCCGAGCACCCCCGAGGGCGAAGCCCGGCAGGCCGACGAGCTCGTCCGGCACTACCGGACGCTGGTGTCCCACCCGAGTGTGGCCGCGATCGCCTACTGGGGGATCACCGACGCGGACGCCTGGCTGGGCGCCCCGATCGGGCTGCTGCGGGCCGACGGCAGCACCAAGCCTTCCTACGACGCGCTGCACGGGCTGATCAAGGGCCAGTGGTGGGTGGCGCCGACGCGAGTCGTCACCGATGCCGACGGCTGCTTCGCCCTCCGCGGATTCTTCGGTGACTATCGGATTCAGTGTCCGGGCTCGGCGCCCATCGAGTTCGCGCTGGGTGCCGGTGATGACCGGATCGACCTGACGCTGCCCCGGCCCGAGTAGCCGACGATGGAGCGCTTCAGCTTGGGCGATGCGGCCGAACTGGCCGGCGACGTGGGACCGGACCCTCGCCTGATCGGGGTGCTGGCCGAGCTGGATCGTCCGATCGAACTGGACGCGCTGCGCACTCTGATCGCCGAACGACTGACCGGCCAGCCGATCCTGGCCCGCCGGGTGGTGCGCGACGGGCCGGCGACCTGGAAGGCGTCCTGGGAGACTGTCGAGCTTCGGGTCGACGAGCACGTCTACGACGTGCCGACCTCCGACCCGCTGGCCACCGCAACCGAGCTGGTCAGCACCGATCTTGGCCATGAGATACCGGCCTGGCGGCTGATCCTGCTGCGCGGCCCGCAGACCTGCGCGTTGTTGTTCGCCGCGCACCACGTCCTGCTCGACGGTGCCACTGCCGTCACCGTGGTCGGCTCGTTGCTGGGCGCGGACCTCCAGCTGCCCCCGGTCCCGGCGCGGCGACGGTCGCCGCTGGGCCTTCTCGGGCTGTTGGCCGGGGTGAACGCCGGGGTTGCCAAGACCTCGCTACTCGCCCCGATCACCGCCGGCTTCCGGCTGACAACGGTGGACGCTGCACTGGCTCCCCTCCAGGCGGCATCCCGTCGCCACGGCGCCACGGTGAACGACGCGCTGCTGCTGGCCGGTGCCGAGGCTTTGCGTGCGGTCGCTGCGGCCCGCGGCGAGCAGCTGGGACGGGTGGTGTTCAGCGTGCCGGTCACCGGTCAGGCCCGTCCGGGGCACCAGATCGGACGCAACGAGGTGGCCGCCATGGTGGTCGGCATCCCCGATCAGCACGGACGTGATGACGCCGCTCAGCTCGTCCGGATCGCCGGACGGACCCGCTGGCGCAAGCTGCTGGCCCACGGCTTCCCCAGCGCCGGCGCCTTCGCCGGGGTGCTCGCATTGCTGGGTCGGCTGGGCTGGTACCGTCCGCTGTTCAGCCGGCAGCGGGCGATCACCAGCCTGCTCACCAACCTGCGCGGCCCGTCCGAGCCCCTGCAGTTACTCGGCGCCGAGGTCACCTCGCTCACCGCACTCAGCCCCTCGCTGGGCAACGTGACCGTGGTCTTCGCCGTGGTCAGCTACGCCGGAACGCTACGGGTCACCGTCCGGCTGGATCGCTCGGTCTGGCCCGAGCAGGACGTCCTGACCTCCGCCCTGGCGAGCAGCCTCGACCGACTGGCCGGCCCCGCCGAATCGCTGACACAGTCACCGGCCGGGTAGCCGGGAGCGAGCGAGTGCCCGGCCTGTCTGCACCGCCCCGTACGGTGGTCGAGTGAAGCTGGATGCGCTCGCCGCCCTGCGGCTGCTGGTTGGAAGCCCCGACGCCGAGTTCCGCGACGGCCAAGCCGAGGCGATCCAGGCGCTGGTGGCCGACCGGCGGCGGGCTCTGGTCGTGCAGCGCACCGGGTGGGGCAAGTCGGCGGTTTACTTCGTGACCACCATGCTGCGCCGCACCGAAGGGGCCGGGCCGACGCTGATCGTCTCTCCCCTGCTCGCCTTGATGCGCGATCAGATCGGTGCGGCCGAACGGGCCGGGATCCGCGCGGTGACTCTGAACTCCTCGAACGCGACCCAGTGGGACGAGGTCCGCGAGGCACTGCGCGCCGACGCGGTGGACGTGCTGCTGGTCAGCCCCGAGAGACTGAACAACCCGAGCTTCCGTGAGCACCAGCTGCCGGACCTCGCCCAGCGGTGCGGGTTGCTGGTCATCGATGAAGCCCACTGCATCAGCGACTGGGGACACGACTTCCGTCCGGATTACCGGCGAATCAAGGATCTGCTGGCCGACCTGCCCGCCTCGACCCCAGTGCTCGCCACCACGGCCACGGCCAATGCCCGGGTAGTCGCCGATGTCGCCGAGCAACTGAGCGTCGGGGCGGACGGCTCGTCCCATGAAGTGCTCACCCTCCGCGGTGGCCTGGCCCGGGACTCGCTGCGACTAGGAGTGCTGCCCATGGCCAGCCCGGTCCGGCGGCTGGCCTGGCTGCACACCCACCTGGCCGCCCTGCCGGGCAGCGGCATCATCTACACGCTCACCGTGGCCGGAGCAGAGGATCTGGCCCGCTCGCTGCGGTCGGCCGGCCATGAGGTCGCCGCCTACACCGGCCGCACCGACACCGCCGAGCGGGAGCTGCTCGAAGGACGGCTGCGCGCCAACGAGGTGAAGGCACTGGTTGCCACCAGCGCCCTGGGAATGGGCTTCGACAAGCCTGATCTCGGCTTCGTCCTGCACCTGGGAGCACCGTCCTCGCCGGTCGCGTACTACCAGCAAGTCGGACGCGCCGGCCGCGCCACCGAGCGCGCCGATGTCGTCCTGCTGCCCGGTCGGGAGGACGCCGAGATCTGGCACTACTTCGCCACCTCGTCGATGCCGCAGCAGGAGCGCGCCGAGGCCGTGATCGGGGCGCTGGCCGAAGCCGGGCGTCCACTGTCGACGGCCGCACTCGAGGCCGTCGTGGACATTCGCCGCTCGCGCCTGGAGTTGCTGCTCAAGGTGCTCGATGTGGAAGGCGCGGTGCAGCGGGTATCCGGCGGCTGGGTGGCCACCGGGCGTCCGTGGAGCTACGACGCCGAGCGCTACGAGCGGGTCGCCGCGGCGCGGGAACGCGAGCAGCAGCTGATGGTCGCCTACGAGACGACCAGCCAGTGTCGGATGCGCTTCCTCCAGGAGGCGCTGGACGATCCGTCCGCCGCCGACTGCGGACGCTGCGACACCTGCCTGGCCGCTGCCGGCCAGCCGTCCTGGTTCGACACCTACATCGACGAGTCGAAGGTTGCGCTGGCCGAGGCACAGCTCGCCCAACTCGGGGTGGAGCTCGAGCCGCGCACACTGTGGCCGACCGGAATGGACCGGCTGGGGGTCGCCTCGAAGGGCAAGATCGCGCCGAAGGACGCGGCCGCGTCCGGGCGTGCGGTGGCTCGGCTGACCGACCTGGGCTGGGGATCCGAGCTGCGCTCACTGTTCGCCGCACCGGACGCCCCGGTGCCAGCGAATCTCGCAACGGCCTGCGTCGAGGTACTAGCGGCGTGGCCGTGGCAGAAGCGCCCGGTGGCAGTGGTGGCGATGCCGTCGGCGAGCCGTCCGCAGCTCCTGGACAGCCTGGCCCGCGGGTTGGCCCAGGTCGGCCGGCTGGAGTACCTCGGAGCAATCGACCTGGTCCGGGCGGAGTCGTCCGGGCCAGGTGGCAACAGCGCCTTCCGGCTCGCGGACGTCTGGGGCCGGTTCGCGGTCGGCCCCGAACTGGCTGCCGCGCTGGCCAGCCTTCACGGTCCGGTGCTGCTGGTGGACGACCTGGCCGACTCGCGATGGACACTGACCGTGGCGACGAGGTTGCTGCGTGAGGCCGGAGCCGAAGAGGTGCTGCCGTTCGCCCTGGCCGTCGTCGGCTGAGCCGGTCCTCGGCAATCAGGCGCTTCCGGCCTAGGAGCAGATCTTCTGGGAGGCCGCGGTGAAGGTGCCCAGTGCCGTCGAGAACTCGCCGAGGTGCTCTTGGGCCTTCTGGACGTCCAGGCCGACCACCTTCGCGCTGGCCGTCTTCAGGTCCGCCCACAGCGGCACGGCTTCGATCGGCAGGTTGTTCGACTCCGTCCCGCCGTAGGCCTTGTCGAAGTCGGCCTGCGTGACCTTGCCCTGGCTAGCCAGAATGCCGATCTTCAGGGCTGCCTGCAGACTGTCGGAGGCAGAGGTGCACTCCTTCGAACTGGGCCCGTAGGTCTTGATGTCGGAGAGGTTGTCCACCGGTGCCGTCGGCGGAGTCGACGTAGCCGCCTCGGTGGGTGCCGACGCACTCGATGACTCCGGCATCGGAGCCATCGTGGTCGGGGTCATCGGGGCGGGGCTGCTGCAGGCGGTCAGGCTGGCCAGCGCCAGCCCGGCCACGAGAATGCGGACGTCCATCTCACTCCTCCCTGTGGGGCCGTGGGGTGCCCGGCCCGGCGCAGCTAGTTTCAACGGCCGCTGAACGGCCCGGCAATACGCGCTTGTGCTGCCCCGGGCGCCTGTGCCCCGACCGACCCCGTGACGAGGAGCAATGGGCGAACTAGATTGGCAGTTCCACCCCGATCGGAGCCGAATGGACGAATCCGCACCGCTGGACACCGGACCGTTCTTCCATGGCACCAAGGCCGCACTGAGCCTCGGCGCATCGATCGCGCCTGGCTACGCGTCCAACTTCGGACGCGGCGACCGGGCCAACTTCGTCTACTTCACCGCCACCATGGACGCCGCAGTCTGGGGTGCCGAACTGGCCGCCGGGGACGGCCCGGGACGGATCTACCAGGTCGAGCCCACTGGGCATTTCGAGGACGATCCGAACCTGACCAACACCCGCTTCGAGGGCAACCCGACCCGCTCCTACCGCACCCGCGAGCCACTGCTGGTCGTCGGCGAGGTCGTCGACTGGGAGCCGCATCCGCCGGACGTCCTCCAGCACATGCTCGACCACCTTGCCGAACTCAGGGCCAAAGGCATCGAAGCCATCAACGAGTAGCGCTCCCCGAGACAAAACGGGGACGGTTCCTGTTACGTCCCAACCCGGGACAAAACGGGGACGGTTCCTGTTACGTCCCAACCGGTGTTCCCGCAGGAAGGCCTCTTCCTGCTGACACCACATCACAGGAAAGGGGACTGTCCCCTTTCCTGTGCGCGTTGCTCCCCATCGACGGCGCGGAGATCGGGCTCACCGAGGAGGTCGACCGGCTGGGACTCAGGTTCGACACTCTGGTCGTCGATGGCGCCGTCGCACTGGTGTGGCGATACGAACGGCCCTCGCTGCGTGTCGAATGAGGAGTCAGCGGCACGAGCGCGAGCGCGTCGCCGAGCCCTCAACGTCCCAATGGTCGCGACCACGACGCAGACAGCCATGCAGATCCCCGCGACTCGAACCGCGAGTACCGACGGCAACCGTCCGCCGACCAGGTCTTCGGGACGAGCCTGCGCCCAAGCCGCTGCAGCCAGGCCGCAGAACGCGAACCCAACGCGGGCGATGGTGGCGAGCACCGGGTGCGGAGAACCCATGAGGTAGTCGACCCCAGCAGTCGTCAGGGCGAGGAACGCGAGAACCCCGGTGGTCACTCCCCACGGATTCGCCCGGTCGGCCATGGTCACCAGCGCGAAGCCGACCATCGCCGCAAAGAGCAGCCCAGTCACCCCGAGTGGAGCATCTCGTCCGCTGCCGCGGCTCGCTGGCTCGGGTGTCCCTCCCGCCTGCTGATCGGTCACGGTTCGACGGTAGCGATCCGCCGTCCCACCCGCCCCAGAACGACCGCGATCTGTCCGGCCGCGCCGTCCTTCACCTGCCGCCTCGACGCCTCGGGTCGGTGTCTGGCCGCTTGAGATATCCCGCCAGGCAGATCAGCGGCGTTCAAGAAGGCGCTGGACGACAGAGAGGATCTCCCCCGCCCGATGCACCCGATCGTCCCGGCCGCCTCACCCCTGAATAGGCACCGAGCGACGCAGGGGTCCACACTGGCGGGGTGGAGATCGAGATCGCCGAGGACGTCATCCGGCTGGGCCAGTTACTCAAGTTCGCGAATCTGGTCGCCGACGGTGCCGAGGCCAAGACGCTGATCACCGACGGGGCCGTCCGGGTCGACGGCGAGGTCGAGACTCGGCGCGGACGCCAGGTCGGGGTCGGCTCTGTGGTCGAGGTTGACCTGCGGCAGGGACGTGAACAGCTGTTGGTAGTGCAGTCCCCGGCCGGGTAGGACACGCCGACGCGACCGGCCACCGAGCCCAATCCCGGTCCCTGAGCCTGTCGAAGGGACACCCGCTGGCTTCGACAAGCTCAGCCAACGGGTGGACTCAGCGCAGGAACAGCGAGCGCAGCCGGCGAGTGGTGAAGGCGATGCCGAGCACCGACAGAGCGACAAAGTAGGTCAGATGGACCGCGGTGGACGCCTCGAAATGGCCCACCGACAGCTGACGCATCAGCTCCACGCCGTGCCACAACGGCAGCGCCATGATGAACCACTGGACGGCCTCGGGGAACGCCGAGATCGGGAACAGCGTGGCCGAGAACAAGAACATCGGCAGCAGCACGATGTTGATCCAATCCATCTGCTGGAAGGTCGTGAAGTAGCTGGTCACCGCCATGCCCAGGGAGGCGAAGCCCAGCGCGATCAGCAGCGCCACCGGGATCATGGCCAGCGCCCACCAGCTGCTGGCCAGGCCCAGCGCGGCAATCACTGCAGTGAAGCCGATCGCGTACAGCAAGCCGCGGAACAGGGCCATGAAGATCTCGCCGGCGGCCACGTCCAGCGGGCCGAGCGAAGTGGCCAACATGCCCTGATAGAGCTTGGCGAAGCGCAGCTTGAAGAACACATTCCAGGTGGAGTCGTACAGCGCCCCGTTCATGGCGGACGTCGCCAGCAGCGCCGGCGCGATGAAGGCCGCATAGGTGATCGGACGTCCGCCCGGCCCGGTCACGTCGCCGACCAGGGCACCGACCCCGTAGCCCATGCTGAGCAGGTACAACACCGGCTCGAAGAAGCCCGACACGATGATCGCCCAGTTCTGGCTGCCGACCACCCGAAAGCCGCGCTCGACGACCGCGCGAACGTTGCCCGAGGAGTTCGCCGCGAACCAGCCGCGGACGCCGCCGCCGGCCGGACGCACAGTGGTGGCGCTCACTTGGTCAGCCTCCGTCGGAAGTTGCGGATGGTCAGCGCACAACCAGTGGCGGCGGCCACGATCAGGAAGCCGAAGTGGAACGCGATCTCGGCCCCGGACAGCGGCAGCCCGAAGCTGAGCGCTCGGGCCAGCTGCGTCCCATGCCACATCGGAGAGATCCAGCCGATCCACTGCAGGTAGACCGGCATGGTGGCCAACGGGTAGAAGGTGCCGGCAAACAGGAACATCGGGTTCAGCACGAAGCGCTGGATCATCGAGAACTGGAAGCCCTCGTTGGCCAGGGTTGCCGAGTAGGCGGCGATCGGGGCGCCCAGGGCCAGCCCGGACAGCGCGGCGATCGGGATCATCAGCGCCGAGAGGCCCCCACTGGTCGCCCCAAGGCTCACCAGGACCACCCAGAAGATCGCCGATTCGCCCAGTGAGCGGATGGTCACCGCAACCAGTTCGGCGATCGCCACTTGGCTGGCACTGCCCGACGTCGCGGCTCGGGCGAAGTACAGCTCCTGCCACTTGAAGCCGCTCATCACCGGGAACATCATCTCGTTGCTGAACGACATCACCGCCGTGGAGACCAGCAGGCCGGGCGCGACGAAGGTCAGATAGGGCACCCCGTCGATACCGCCACTGCGTCCGTCCACCAGGGCGCCGAGGCCGACGCCCATGGCCAGGACGTACAGCAGCGGCACCAGCACTGCCCAGCCGAAGATCGAGGTCCAGTAGGCCTTCATGCTGAACAATCGCCACTCGGCCTGATACCACCAGCCCCAGCGACGCACCTTGGCGGCCTGTCGGGCGGCGCGCGCGACCCGATCAGTGCCGGGCGGCGAGACGGGGAGAGTCAGCTCACTCAACGAGGCTCCGTCCGGTCAGCCGCAGGAACACGTCCTCCAGCGATGAGCGGCGCACCAAGGACGTGACCGGCTCCAGGCCGTCCCTGCGGACGGCGGCCAGCGCCTCCTCACCGTCCTCGGCATAGAGCAGGACGCGATCAGGCAGTGCCTCGATCCGGGTGGCGAAGCCGCGCAGCCGGTCGACCAGGGCGGCATTGCGCTCCGAGCCGAAGCGCAGTTCGAGCACCTCGCGGGTCGAGTACTGCCGAATCAGGGACGCCGGGCTGCCCTCGGCGACGATCCGGCCGCGATCCATCACCACCAGCCGATCGCAGAGTTGCTCGGCCTCGTCCATGAAGTGCGTTGTCACGATGAGGGTGACGCCGGTCTCCTTGAGCCGGAACAGCCGATCCCACAAGATGTGCCGGGCCTGCGGATCCAGGCCGGTGGTCGGCTCGTCGAGCAGCAGGATGCTCGGGTCGTTGATCAGCGAGCGAGCGATGGTGAGCCGCCGCTTCATGCCGCCGGACAGGTTGTCGACCTTCTCGGCCGCCTTGTCGGTGAGCTGGGCGAACTCCAGCAGTTCGTCGGCCTTCGGCCGCAGGTAGGAGTAGGGCAGGCCGAAGTAGCGTCCGTACATCAGCAGGTTGTCTCGCGCCTTCAGCTCGGGATCCAGGTTGTCGGTCTGCGGGACGACGCCCAGGCTGGCCCGCACCTCGGGGCCGTGGGTCTCCGGGTCGAGGCCGTTGACCAGCAGCGTCCCGGACGTGCGCAGGCTGGTGCCGCCGATCATCCGCATCGCCGTGGACTTGCCGGCGCCGTTGGGGCCGAGCAGCCCGAACGACTCCCCTGGCGCAACCTCGAAGTCGATCCCGTCGACCGCGGTCAGCTCGCCGTAGGTCTTGGTGAGGGCGTGGGCTTCGATGACAGGCACCGGATCACCGTACCTATCGGTTCTGACAGTCTCCACCCGCTGCGGAGAACTCCCTGGTCGGGACTCAGTTTTGCGCCGTGGCCCGGCTCGATTCGGCGGACGCCCGGCTCAGTCGAGGTGGACGGTCAGCGCCGCGGCGGCATCGCGGGCCCGCTGCCGGGCCTGATCAACGTCGGCGCCACGGGCCAAGGTGACCGCCACCCGGCGGCGTCCGGCCACTGCCGGCTTGCCGAACAGTCTCAGCTGCGTGTTCGGGCCAGCAAGGGCTGCGTCCACGCCGGTGAAGCGGGGGACGCCGTTGCCCTGGGCCAGCACCGCGCACGAGGCGGCCGCCGGAGCGTCCGGCCCGCCCAGACGAATGCCGCCACCGGCCGGCAGGCCCAGCACTGCCCGGGCGTGCAGCGCGAACTCGGACAGATCCTGCGAGACCAGGGTGACTAGACCGGTGTCGTGCGGACGCGGGCTGACTTCGGAGAACAGCACGTCCTCGCCGACGATGAACAACTCCACGCCGAACAGCCCCCAGCCGCCCAGGGCGTCGGTGACCTTGGCCGCCACCTCCTTGGCCTTGGCCAGGGCGGCGGCTGGAAGGGCGGCCGGCTGCCAGGATTCGCGATAGTCGCCGTCCACCTGGATGTGGCCGATCGGGTCGCAGAAATCGGTGCCGCCGACATGCCGGACGGTGAGCAGGGTGATCTCGGAGTCGAAGCGGACGAAGCCCTCGACGATGCACCGGGCGGCCTTGCCCGTCCGTGAGCCGGACTGGGCGTAGGCCCACGCGGTGGCCAGGTCTTCTGGCGTCCGGAGCACCGACTGGCCCTTGCCGGAGGACGACATCACCGGCTTGAGGACGCACGGCAGGCTGAGCTCGGCGACGGCCTGCTCCAGCTCGTCCAAAGTGTCGACAAAGCGATAAGGCGAGGTCGGAATGCCGAGTTCCTCGGCGGCCAATCGGCGAATTCCTTCACGATCCATGGTCAGCTGAGTGGCCCGCGCGGTCGGCACCACCCGGACGCCACCGGCCTCCACCTCGGCCAGCACGGCGGTGGCGATCGCCTCGATCTCAGGGATGACAACGTCGGGAGCCTCTGCGGCGAGCAGCTCGCGCAGCGCGGCGGCGTCCAGCATGTCGAGGACGTGGCTGCGGTGGGCCACCTGCATGGCCGGCGCGTTCGGGTAGCGATCGACGGCGATCACCTCCGCGCCGAGGCGCTGCAGCTCGATGGCCACCTCCTTGCCCAGCTCGCCGGCGCCCAGCAGCAGCACCTTGGTGGCCGAATCTGTCAGGGGAGTGCCGAGCACACCAGGAGTGAAGACCATGCGCCTATCCTGCCGTGCCCAGGCCCGGCGGACGACCTCGCCCACGCGTCGCCGACGAGCGCGTCCGTGCAGCAGCGACCCGATTAGGCTGCCGGAGTGAGTGTCGAGCTGCCGTCCACGATCGCGGCCCGGGTCGAGCACGAACTGGTGATCAAGAAGTCCCGGTTCATCGCCACCCTGGTGCCGGTGTTGAGCGTGGACGAGGCCGACGCAGAGATCGCCGCGCTGCGCCGCCAGTACTGGGACGCCCGACACAACTGTGTGGCGCTGGTGGTCGGTCGGCACGCCGATCAGCAGCGGTCGTCCGATGATGGCGAGCCGTCCGGGACGGCCGGGGTGCCGATGCTCGAAGTGCTCCGGCATCGAGGCGTGACTGACCTGGTTGCCGTAGTCACTCGCTATTTCGGCGGGGTGCTGCTGGGTGCGGGCGGGCTGGTGCGGGCCTATTCGTCCGCGGTGTCGGAGGCGCTGGACGCCGCCCAACTGGTCCGCCGCGCCGTGCTCACTGAGGTTGGCGTGGACGTCCCCGCTGCCGACGCCGGACGCGTCGACAACTGGCTGCGGGACTGGGCGTCCGGTCATGGCGGGGTGCTGGAGCCCCCCACCTGGACCGAGTTCGCCCGGTTCACCGTGCTGGTGCCGCCAGCCGACCTCGTCGGCTTTGCCGATGATCTGGCCGCCTTCTCAGCCGGCTCCCTGCACCTCGATCCCGGCGCCGACCGCGTCGTCGACCTCCCCTGACCGAGGGGACGGTTCCATTACCGTCCACGGGGCACCCACCGGCTCGAAGGGGTGGACCGAAATGGAACCGTCCCCACCGAACCGGTGGACAAGGGATGGACCGAAATGGAACCGTCCCCGTCTTGGGTCAGGAGCGGTTGGCGCGGTAGCGCAGCGGGTTGGGCTTGCAGGGGGCCTCGGTGGCGATCTGCAGGGACGAGGCGATCAGGCCGGCGTCGCGCAGCTGCCAGAGCTTGGGCACCAGGCGATCCCGCAATCCATAAGGGTCGATGGTGTTCAGGTAGATCTTGGTGGCGCCTTCGAAGCCGGCCAGCGTGGACGTCCGCCACTTCAGCATCACCCGCCACGGCATCGGCAGGTCGGTGTCGATCGGACGGTAGTGCCACTCCTCATTGCACGGCACGGCGACCCCGGTGGCCGCATGCATGGCGTGCACCAGGTCCGAGACCGCGCGCAGCTCGTCCTCGGTGTGATTCCACGGGTCGCAGGCCTCGGACTTGGAGTAGATCTCGACGGTCGGGTAGCGGTGCCCGAAGCCGGCGAACGCGATGGCGAACTCGTTCTCGGCCAAGACCAGGTTCTTGTAGGCCGCGTAGTTGGGGCCGTACTCGTTGTAGATGTTCGGGTTGGCCCGCAGCCGCTGCATGGCCAGCTCGTGCTGCACGCCACGCTCATCGATGGCCACCAACTGCTTGTGCAGATGGTCGAACGACGCCCCGGCCGGACGTAGCCAGTTCTGGAACACCGCCACATAGCGGGCGTACCGGTTCGACTCGAACAGTCCGGCGGTCGACTCGACGGTGAACTTCTGGAACTGGTGATGCTCCTCCGGGGTCAGCGTGCCGGACGAACACAGCTGGGTGTTGTCGGTGGCCCCGTCCACGAAATGCCGACGGGCGACGATCACGTCATGGCCGCCGCCGAAGAAGCCGGACGCGTACTCCAACCGCTCGGCCTCGCTCAGTGCGTCGATCTCGGCCGGGGTCCGACCGCTGGCCGCCAACTTGGCCGCGACAACCGAGAACACGTGCGCCTTGCCGGCCGGCGAGGCCAAGTAGGTGTCGCGACGCTCCCGGATACCCTCGGGCAGCTGGTAGCCGTAGTTGAGGTGCCAGTAGTCGTAGCTGAGGATCTCGAACAGGTTCGGAATCCGGCGGAACTCGGCGACGGTCGCGTCCAGTTCCTCGGCCGGCGTGCGGTACCGGGTCTCCCAGCCGCCATCCGGACGCCGGATCACCCGCGCCTTCTCCGGCGGGGTCTCCAGCTTGCGGTGATCGCAGAAGGCGCAGTGGCGTCCATGTTGGGCCGGATCGAGCGGCACCGGATCGGGCAGATGCACCCCCAGCGGACGGTTCCCGCGGCCGGCCACCGTCCACACCTCAGTGCCGCTGAACGGGTTGAGTTGCTTGGTCGTGCCGTCCTTGAGTTGGGTCAAGAACTCCGGATCACGAAGATACGGCTGCACCACGGCGGGCACCCTTCCAGCGAGCGATGTGTTACCGCGATCAGGGTAGTCGCGCCGGGCGGTCTCGCCCAGCCGCAATCACCCGAACGGCACGGACGAGCCATCCTCGCTCAGGCGGCCAGCCCGTCCGAGGATCCTGGCGATACCGGCCTCGGACGGGTGGCCAGCCAACCGACCACGACCGCGCAGACCACCGCGAGATAGCTCGGCAGCGGGTAGGCCGTGATCAGGTCGAAGACCGGCTGCAGGACGGTCTGGGTGCCGGTCAGGACGGCCACCGCCCAGCAGACCGAGGCCACGGCCGAGAACGAGGCCAGCCCGATCCGGAACCAGCGATAGCCACTGCGACTGGCCAGCAGGAGCAGCACCGGCAGCACCAGGGCCACCACGGCCAGCTGGGCCAGCTCAACTCCCACGTTGAAGCCCAGCACGGCGATCACCGTGGCCCGAGTATCCAGGCCGAGGTCGAGGATCGCGGTGGCGAAGGCCGTCCCATGGACCAGGCCGAACAGGCCGCCCACCACGATCTCGCCGCGCCCGGCCAGCGGCCGCAGCGCGTGGATCGCGGCCACCAGGATCGAGCCGGCCACGGCCACCTCGACCGGCTGGCTGGGCAGGCTGATCAACCCGAACGAGACCAGCGCCAGCGAGGTGGTGTGACCGGCGGTGAAAGAGGTCACAATCCCCAACGTCCGCCCCAGCGCCGAGCGCACCGGACGCCGCCCTGCCCAGCGGCCACCGACGGCCACCAGCGGTGCGGCCAGCAGCAAGGTGATCAGGAACAGCAGGTGGTCGGTGCCATCGGCGATGTGCTTTGCGCCCAGCCCGATCATGGCCGCGAAGCCGGTCCAGGCCGACGCCGCGCCGCGGGGAATCACCAGCTGCTCGGTGGCCGCGTCCAGGCTGCCCAACGGCGCCGGGCCACCCTCCCCCACCTGGCCGGCCTCCAGATCGGAGACCAGGAAGACGAACGCCCGATGGCCCGGCACGTCGGCCAGGATCAGGGAGTAGTCGAGGGTGAGGTCACCGTCCAGCCGTCCGGACGTGGGGACGGCACTGAGCCGAACGTCCAGCGCCCGGGTGCCGTTGACCTGTTGCGGCTCCAGTGCGTCGAGGCTGAGCCGGTAGGGGACGCCAGCGGCGTCCGAAAGCCGCACCCCGGCGAGGATCCACCGGGCCAACGGACCTCGCGCGGAGTCGATCGAGGTCTGGCTCCCGTCCAGCTTCTGCCCGCTGGCCTGATTCAGCTTGTCCAGCGGCAGCGCCAGCTCGACGTCCACCCGATCAGCACGGACGGTCAGGTAGACCGCACTGGCTCCGATCGGATGTGCCGAGGCGGAGGCGGCCGGAGCCAGCGACAGTCCGGCCAGCATCAGCAGCGCGACGGCGCACAGTCGCCGGATCAGGACGCTCACCGAACCACCGCCCACCGCCGTCGGACCAGCCAGCCGGCCAACCCCACAACGGCGGCCGCGGCCAGACTGCCGATCACCCAGCCCGGCAGTCCGATGGGCCACAGGCCGGCTGCGGCCGGTGCCGGGCGCGGCGCGGCGTCGGGGTCGAAGGCCCAATCGTGGCTTGTCACGTGGCCGTTGTAGACGGCCTGAGTGCCGTCCGCCCCGGTCGCGACGGTGGCATAGGACGCCTCGAGGTCGGTGAGCAGTCCCAACTCGACACTCGCCTGCCGGACCGGAGCCGCACAGCTGAAGACCAGGCTGGCTCCGTCCGCCAGCGCCCCGATCTCGGGACGACCCGGCCGACAGTCCTGGCCGCCACTGCGCACCGTGATCCGAGAGGTCAGGTAGCTGGCCAGCGCCGGAGAGTCCTGGAGGAGCCGGGCATCGTCGGCCTGCGGGGTGATCGCCCCGTCCAGCATGATCCGGTCGGCCGGCAGCAGTCCGAGGTCGTAGGCCAGCCAGCTCAGGTCGTCCGGCGCACCGACCTTCCAGGTCACCCGGACCTGGTCGGGGGCGGCCAGGCTGAGGCTCACCTGCTGCGGCGGGCCCATCGGGTGCGCCTCGGCCATGCCGACCGGTCCGACGACGGCGAGGACGGCGACCAGGGCCGCACCGAGCAGGCTGCGCCGAAACGCCGGTTGGCGGAGGTGGCCACCCACCCCCGCCAACCGGCTGAATCGATCGCTCACCGCACCGCCAGCGTCTTGGTGGCCGTCGAGCCGTTGTACTTGGCCTTGTCGGACGGGACGAAGGTGGTCTTGATGGTCACCTTCTTCGTCTTCGGCCGAGTCACCGTCTTGATGGCGACCCCCTTCTTCACGGTGATCGTGTAGGTCTTCGACCCGATCTGGATGAGCACCTTTCCGGTCGAGTTGGACGGGCTCACCGTCGCGGTCACCCGCAGCTTCGTCCGAGTGAGGGTGGTGCTCACCTTGGTGGAGGTCGCCGTCGGCGCCTTCACCACCGTCACCTTCACGGTGGTCCGGGACGCGTTGTGCAGCGCGTCGCCGGGGTATTCCAGGGTGAGGGTGTGGGTGCCGATCGAGAACCGGCCTCCGGTGAAGGTGAGCGTCCCCGAGCCGTCGATCAGGCCCGGACGACCCAGCAGGGTCTTGCCCTCCAGCACGTCCACCGTGCCGGTGGGGACGCTGCCGCCACCACTCACACTCAGCTTCAGCGTCGCTGCGGCCGTCCCCTTGATGGTCAGCGCCGGGGCGCTCACCGTGGTGTCGGCCTTGGCCAGGGTCGGTTCGGTCACCTTCAGCGCGATCGCGGTGTGCGAAGGAGCGTGGGTGTCGTCACCGGAGTAGTCGACGGTCACCGGGTAGGTGCCCACCGGCGGCAGCGAGCTCACCGTGCAGGAGACCGCACCATTGGTGACGGTGCCGCGGCACAGCTCGTCCTCACCACTGGTGAACTGGACGGTTCCGCTGGCGGCGTCTGGGCTCAGCGTGGCCGACAGCTCCGGCGAGGTGCCGAAGACTGCGCTGATGTTGCTCGCGGTGACCTTGGTGGCACTGCGATCAGGGATCGGAGTCGCCTTCACCGTCACCTGCCGGACGGCCTGAGCCACGTTCTGGTTGGCGTCGACCGCGGAGTACACCAGCGCGTAGCTGCCCGGCTTGCTGGTGTCGACGGAGCCGACCACCTGCAGGCTGCTGGAGACATCGCCATCGGCGTTGTCGGTGGCGGAGACGTCGGCCAATGCGTCGAAGGCGGCGTCCTGATCGACGGTCGTGTCGGTCGGGAAGCTGATCTGCGGCGCGGTGACGTCGGTGCCCTTGGCGGTAGCCGTGAACACGCCGCCGAACTGGTTGGTGCTGCCGACCACGGTGCCGTCGCCGCTGGTGGTGGTTGCGGTCCAGGCGTAGGTCTTTCCGGCTTCCAGCCCACTCCAGGTCACCGAAGCCGGGAAACCGGACTTGGCGGTGGCCGTGCCGATCACGGTGTCCGTCGGACTGAACACGCTCAGCGCCGAGGTGGCGAACGAGGTCTTCCGGCTAGTCAGATCGACCGGGACGGTGAAGTTGTCCTCGGCCCCGTTGTAGCGGGCGGACGGGTCGTTGCCGGTGGTGCCGAAAGCGTCGAAGAACGGCGAGTAGGTGTCCACCGACATCGTCGACTTCTTCACATCGAACTGCAGCAGCCGCTGGTAGGCCGCCCCGAAGAACAGCTGGTCGGACGCCTGGTGATCGACGGTGCCGTCGCCATTGGTGTCGATCGAACCGTCCGGAGCGATCACGCAGCTCGGGCAGGTCTCCTTGGTGAAGATCTTGCTCGCCGGCATCGTGTAGTTCTGGTAGTCAGCCAGCATTTCCACGGTGTGATGAGTGATCTGGGTGGTGCTGGTCTGGTAGGTCTTCAGGTTCGTCCCCACCCCGTGGATGTGGCCGGCCAGCACCAGGAACACGTTCGGGTTGGCTGCGGCCACCTGCTGGTAGAGCCGGGAGCCGTCGCCGGTGGTGGCCACGTCGCGGCCGTCCGGATGGGACGCGGTCGCCGCCGCCAGGTAGGAGTGGGTGATCAGGATCCCGTTGCGATCGCGGTAGCGAGCGAATACCTGGTTGGCCCAGTCCGCCTCGGCCTTGGTGACGCCGTAGGACAGGCCCACCGCCACGAAGTCCAGACCACCGGCAGAGAACAGCACGTAGTTGTTCTGGTTGTCGCTGCCTTGGCTGACGGTCTTGCCGTCGGAATCCGCAGTCTCGTCCCAGGCGTGGTAGGACGCGCCGGACGGCCAGCCCTGAGCTTGGGCGTAGTAGTTGGCCGCACTGAAGGCCTTGCTGAACCGCGAGGTCGGACCGGTCTCGACGCCCACCTGATTGTCGTGGTTGCCGGCGATGGTCTGGTTGACCACACCGGAGCCTTCCAGCCGCTTGAACTCCTTGGAGGCGAAGGCGTTCTCTTCGTCCACATGGGCGTTCAGGCCGGGGTACATCAGGCTGCCATCGGAGTTGGTGGCGTCCGGGTTGAACAGGTCGTTGTTGATGATGTCGCCGGTGTTCGCGGCGTACACGATCTTCTTGTCCTGAGCGTTGTCGGCCGTCCACTGCAGGGCCTTGGAGTAGGCCATGGCCCACACCGCCTGCTCGTCAGCGGTCTGCACCCCCGACGAGGTGGTGTAGGTCGGGCTGGCCGGCCACTTGCCGGAGCCGCCGGTGGCACCTTCGGCGATGAACTGAGGGTCGGTCCAGTGGACGAAGGAGAAGTCGTAGCTTTCCGGCTTCTCGAAGTGGTTCTTCTCCTCAGCGCTGCCGGCCGAGGAGTCGTGCGCGGACAGGTTGTCGGCGAACGGGTCGCGGGCCACCACCAGGACGTGGACGGTGCCGGCATCGACGGCGTCGGCCGGCGCGGTGCCGGACAGAACCACTTCACCATCGGCCACGCCCGCGGCGTCGTCCAGCTTCACCCAGGTGGACGAGCCGGCATTCCAGACGTACAGGGTGACCGCCCGCTGCGGATCGACCACTCCACTCCAGCGGACCATCCGGTCGGCGTCGGCCGTGCCGACCGCCACGTCGAAACGCTGGAACGGCATCAGGTTGTGGCTCGACGGGCTGGCCATCGGATCGGACGCGGAAAGCTGATCGGCGGTGAAGTTGGCGCCGTCGCTGTAGCTGAAGTCCAGAGTGCTCGGCACGGTGGCGATCGAGCCGGTGAAGCCACCGGTCGGCAGGTTCGGGATCGCCTGGACGAACCGCGTGCTCAGCTCACCCTTGTCAGCGCTGGAGGCCAGCGCCGACAGCGTGACCGAACCCTTCGCCTGGGTGGTGTCGGTGCCGGAAGCCAGCGGAATGGCCGCCGAGCTGAACGGCACCGTCCACGACAGCGGATGACCGAAGTTGTCGGTCGCCGTGATGGTCAGGCTGTGGCTGCCGGCTGTCAGACCGGCGCCGACCTCCTGGCCGAGCGAGATCGGCTGGCCGTCCAGGGTGTAGCTCCAGCCGGTCGCCGAGCCCTGGTTGGTGAATGCCGCGGTGAAGGTGACCGGCTCGGTGAGCACGACACCCTTGGCCGGCACCGTCGACTTCAGTGAGACGTCCACCTGGCGCGCGCCGCTGACCTGGTAGTTCAGGGCTGCGACCTGATCGGCGGTGAGCGCCGTGCTCCAGACCCGGGCCCCGGCGATGGTGGACGGGGCCAGGAACTCGGGGTAGCCGCCGACCTTGGTGTCACCACCGATCACGAAGTACTTGGCATCGCCGTCGGGGGCGCCGACGGTGCCGGTGACCGCAGCGGCCTCCGCCAGCGAACCGTCGATGTAGAGCTTGTAGACGCTGCCGTCATAGGTGGCCACCACGGTGTGCCAGACACCGGTGGTCAGCACCGGGCTGACCACACTGCGGTAGCCGCCGTCGATGTAGGCCATGGTGCCGATCTTGTTGCCGGTGGCGTAGACCGAGATGCCGCCGGTGTTCTTGCCCGAGCAGACGTCCAGCTCGGACGCCGTGGGCACCGGACCGTTGAACCGGAAGTCGCACTCGATGCTGAAGCTGCTGGTCAGGTTCGGGGTCTTGGTGGCGTCCCAGGCGTCCGGGATCGGGTAGACCACAGCCTGGCCGACGCCATCGAAGCTGGCCGCCTTGGCGCCCAGGGCGACGTCGGTGGCGATCTGCGGGTCGGCGTACGGATCAGGGGTGATCCCGGACGCCTTGTCGGTGAACGAACCACCGGCCACGTCGACGTCCAGGACGTCCGCGGCCGGCACGGTCACCGGCTCCGCGGTGTCAGCGGCGTACACCGCAGCCACCTGGTCGGCGGTGAGCGCCGAGCTCCAGATCCGCGAGACCGCGATCTGCGACTGGGCGAACTTCTCCGGAGCCCCGGAGCTGTTCGTGTCCGCACCGAGGACGAAGTAGCGTCCGCCCGGTGCACCGACCAGACCGGTGACGGCCAGGCGAGTGGCCTCAACACCGTTGATGTAGAGGACCATGGCGGCACCGTCGTAGGTGGCCATCACGTGGTACCAGGTCTTGAGGGTCAGATCCTTGGCGTAGGTCAGGGTCCGGTAGGCGCCACCGATGTAGAACGACGCCTTGACCTTCGTCCCGTTGACCTGAATCGCATAGCCGCCGGTCTGAATGCCGGAGCAGGATTCGTGCTCGCCGGACGGCATCGCGCCCACGGGGGAGAACCAGCACTCGATCGTGGCGCCTGTGGTCAGGTTCGGCGTGTTCAGCGGGTTCCAGGCATTGGCCATGTCGTAGACGTAGGCGGCAGCCTTGCCGTCGAAGCCGGCCACCACCTTCTTGACGGTGTCATTCGTGGTCACCTTCGGAGTGCCATAGGTCACCACCGCGCGGTTGGCGGCACGGTCGGCCGGCGAGCCGTTGCGGAAGTCGACGTTCAGCACGTCCGCGGACGGAACGCTGACCTCGGCGTGGGCCGCCGTCGGCACGGCCAGCGCCGAGCCGACGGTCAGGGCAGTGGCGAAGCTCGCCGCAAGCGCGACAAGACGACGTCCACGGCGTGGAGCACGCCGGACGTCATCAGGCACAGGTGACATGGAGATCTCCTCAGGGCAGGGCGACATCGCGTCCGGGGCTGCCCGAACGACGCCTTCTTGGGAGGCGAGGAGTGAATCCCCCGCCATCGCTGAGGCAATCAACCGCGGGTGTACGACACTCGCAAGAAAGGTGTCCTGGAGGTGACGACAGGACGGCCAGCAGTTGGCCTTAGCCCTTCCGGACTAGGCAATTCAGGGCTGGACGAAGCCCGTCCAGGTCACTTGGCCGGGACGTAGCCGGCGTCGGCCACCGCCTTGCGGCCGTCGGCGGTGAGCAGCCAGGCCAGCACTGTGCGGGCCGGGCTGTCGGCAGGCTCGTTGGCCCGGACCACGGCGAAGAAGTCGTTGGTGTAGGGGTAGCTGCCATCGGCCAGGCTCTCCTTGGACGGCTGGACACCACCCACACCCAGCATCTTGATGCCGTCGACGGCATACATATTGGCCAGGTAGTAGTAGACGCTGTAGCCCAGCGCATTGCCGGAGTTGGCGTAGCTGGCCACCCCGTCGATGATCTCGCCCATCTCGCCGGAGATCCGATCGGCCGGCGCCTTGACCAGCTTGGCGTCACCGACGACGTACTTGCGGAACAGCGCCTGCGAGCCGGACGCCTCCGGGCGCTGGTACCCGATGATCTTCGCGTCTTTGCCGCCGACCTGCTTCCAGTTGGTCAGCTTGCCGGTGTAGATGTCCTTGTACTGGGCTGTGGTCAGGGATTTCACCGGGTTGGACGAGTTGGTGAAGAACACCAGAGCGTCCCGTCCGATCGGGTGGTATTCCAGCTTCGTCCCGGACTCGTCGATCAGCTTCTTGGTGTCGGAGTCGGCCTCATAGACCAGCAGCAGATCGGTCTCGCCGGCCACCAGGTTCTGGTAGGCCTGCGGCGTCCCGGTGGTCTTGACCGCGTTGTCGGCCACCGCAGCCGGCACCCCGGTCAGCCGCTGGATCGCCAGCGAGATCAGCGGGATGTTGGCCGTCGAGCCGTCGATCCGCGGCAGTCCGGCCAACGCGAATGGATAGCCAGCAACCGGTGTCGTCGGCAGTGGCGACGCGGTCTGCTCCGGATCGTCGCTGGGCGTGGTCACCGCCGAGGTGGCCGGGTTGGTCGGTGTCGTCGCGCCGGACGAGGCACCCGACCCGGGGGTGCAGGCGGCCAGGCTCAGGGCGAGCAGGGCGGCCATCAGTGCCGCAATGAGGGGGCGGGTGCGCATGTCAGTCGTCCAATCTGGTGTGGCTGCTTTGCCGGTAGCGCCAGGCGCCGGAGGCGTCGACGATGCCGCTGTAGGCAGAGGTGGTGACCTGGTAGTAGCCGGCCTCGCCGGACGGTGCCGGGTCGGCCAGCGGGGTCACCGAGGAGAACGGGGTGGGACCGTCGGCATTGATCACGATGGTGGGCAGGACGTCGGAGTCGGGCGTGCACACCACGAAGTCTGAGCCGGCGCCGGTGCAGCTGGAGCGTCCGACGGTTTCGATCAGCTTCTGGCTGACCAGGGAGTACACGGCCCCACGACCATCCGGGTCGCTCTGCGCCGTGCCCGCGAAGCTGCGGCTGAGCGCATCGTCGATGCCGGCGGGCAGGTTCGTCCGGGTGCCGTCGGGGAGGCTGATCAGCTGGGCGCTGCCGTCGGCCGGCCGCAGGCTGCAGGCGCCTTCCTTCTCCCAGCTGCAGTCGATGGTGCCGGTGCCCAGCGCCACCACGGCGTTCCCGTGGAGATCCCACAGGGCCTGCCCGGCCGGGCCGCTGGCGAGGTAGCCGATGGGCTGGTACGCAGTGCCATCGCCCACGGTGCGGGTCACGGCGTCGATTTCGGTCCAGTCCCCCGGGAGTGGTTGACCCTTCGCGTCGATCAGGACGGAGCTGCCTTCGCGGGGCTGGACGATGGCCAGGTCGCCACCGAAGGAGCCGGCGTCAGCGAAGGTGGGCTTGATCAACCAATGCCCGGACAGGTCGACGAAGCCGACGTTGCCGCCGTCGCGGGCTGTGCCGGCCGGCAACCCTGGTGATCCGGCGTTGAGCTCGGCGCTGCTGGTGATCCAGCCGGGGTGCGGGATCTTCCGTCCGGTGTTCAGATCGAGGAAGTACTCGCCGGCGCGCTCGGTGACGTTGATCAGGCCCGGACGCAGACTGGTGAGTTGGCGACCCTTCTTCGGCGGGATCAGCCACTCTCCGGTGGCCACTTCGTACAGGCCGTTCTTCACGTCGTCGCGGGTCGATGCCTCGTCCAGGCCGTCATTGGTGGTGATCACGTAGCTGGGTCCGGCACAGTCACCCCGGGTCGTTGGCAGGGTGGCCAACCGCTTGCCGGTCAGGTCGAACACCTCGGCGCGGGCCTTACTGTCCCGATTGGCGATCAGCAGGACAGCACGTCCGGTCTCGTCAGGGCAGTACTGATAGGACTCGTAGCGCTGCGGGATGACCATCTTTCCGGTGACGTCGAGGAAGCCGCTGCGGGTCACCAGCTGCTGGTAGCCGGAGTACATCGAGACCGGGGTCGACACTGGCCACAGCATCGGCTTGCCGTCGCTGGCCGGTAGCGGCTGCGGACCGGAGTAGTCGGGCAATGGCTGAACGTCGTAGGCCCCGACCGTGGTCGAACTGGGCCGACTGGGTGCGGCAGTGGTCGAGCTGGACGCGCCCGGATTGGACGTCGCCGGACTGGACGGGCGGGTACCGGGCTGTTCTGAGGTCGGCTGTGGAGTCGGCCAGGAGTTGCGATCCAGCCCCGGGACGCAGCCGGCCAGCAGCACCGCACTGAGCCCGATGGCCAGTGCGGGCCCGAGCGTCCGCCTCCGCATGGGCCCATCATCCGCCCGTAATCGGCGCCTCGCAGCGATCAGTCGACTGATTCATCCCATACTCAGCCCCGGGACAAAACGGGGACGGTTCCAATACCGTCCACCCCTCAACCCGGGGACGGTTCCTGTTACGTCCCAACCTGGACGCTGCGTGAACCTTGGGACGTAACAGGAACCGTCCCCTTTCGTCCCAGGATGCAGAAGGGGGACGGCCAGATGGCCGTCCCCAGAAGAGAAAGACGCCTCGTCGGGCCCGCTTCAACGGCGCCGACAAGGCGTTGGGCTGCGCTCAGGAAGCGAGTGCAGCCGGTTCCCAGGCCCGTCCGCGCAATCGCGGAGCGAACCAACGATCCAACTCGGCGGCAGTACCGCCATCGGCGAAGCAGCCGGTGACATCGTCCGCAGCAGCCTGGACGTCCGCGCACGCATCGCCGACGGCGACCCCACGTCCGGCCCAGGTGAGCATCTCGATGTCATTGCGGCCATCGCCGATCGCCAGCACATCGGCAGCCGTGTAGCCCATGTCGTGGACGACGTCGGCCAGCGCCGAGGCCTTGTTGACCCCCGCCGGTGCGATGTCGAGCCAGGCACTCCAGCCGACCGAATAGCTGACCCCATGCAGCCCGAGCCGTCCAGCCAAGTCGATGAACTCGGCATCGGAAGACTCCGGATCGCGGACGATGATCCGGGTCACATCGGACCCGGCCAGGTCATCGGCGCTGACTTCGACGATCTCGCCGGTCAGATCCCCATCAGGGAACTGCCGGGTGACCCGATAGCCGACACCGATCACCTCAGCCGCGATGGCTGCAGTGGGATGTTCACGAAGCACCTTCTCGATCACGTCTGCCGGATCGAAGGTGCGCACGCTCAACAACTCCAGCGGCGGGAACTGCACGATGACTGCGCCATTCGACGCAATCGCCGGCCCCGTCGGGAGGTCGAGCTGTTCGAAAACCGGGCGTGTGGCATGCCAACTACGCCCCGTTGTGAGGACGACCGGAACCCCGGCCGCCGTGGTCTGCCGAATCGCTCGGCGCACATTTCGCGGTAGCACTCCCTCGTGGTCGACGAGCGTCCCGTCGATATCGAGTGCGACCACTCGCGGCCTCCAGGCCGCCAGTTCACTCTTATTCATCTTGGTTCGAGGGTACCCGCTGGCTGTGACGCCCTCATGAACCGTAAGTGAACCTTCGCCCTGACCCTGCGCAGATGCGTCGAGGGCTCGCCTTAGCGCCGAGGGCTCGTCCCTGCGTCCGAGCTCTGGACGCGAAGGCGGGCCCTCAGTGACTACATCTCCTCGTGAGAGGCCGGATCGGCGTCGAAGAGCCGTCCGTCGGGACGGCTCAGCGCGGTGATCGCGGCCATCTGGGAGTCGTCGAGCTCGAAGTCGAACACGGCCAGGTTCTCCGCCTGCCGGGTCGCACCGGACGCCTTGGGCAGCGGCAGCGCACCCAGCTGCACCTGCCAGCGCAGGACGACCTGAGCCGGCGTCCGTCCGGTCGCCGCGGCGATGCTGGTGATCTCCGGGCTGGCCAGGACGTCTCCGCGGCCCAGCGGACTCCACGACTCGGTGATGATGCCGAGCTCGTCATCAGCCGCGCGCTGCTCGACCTGGGCAAAGCGCGGGTGCAACTCGACCTGGTTCACCGCCGGCACCACGCCGGTCTCGGCGATGATCCGCTGCAAGTGCTCAGGCAGGAAGTTGCTGACCCCGATCGAGCGGAGCAGGCCCTCGCGCTGCAGGTCGACCAGTGCCTGCCACGCCTCGACGTAGCGATCAGTGATCGGGTTCGGCCAATGGATCAGGTACAGGTCGATCTGCTCGACCCCAAGCCGGTAGGCCGATTCGTGGGCGGCATTGATCGCCTTGGCATAGGTGTGATGGCGTCCGGGAAGCTTGGAGGTGATCGTGATCTCCGTCCGCGGCACCCCGGAGCGACGGACGGCCTCGCCGACCGCACCTTCGTTCTCGTAGTTCACAGCCGAGTCGATCAGCCGGTAGCCGGCGTGCAGGCCGCTGACAATGGCGTCCACCCCGGGGCGGCCGACCAACGGATAGGTGCCCAGGCCGATCGCCGGGATCGAATGGCCGTCGTTGAGCGTGCGCATTGGAATCATGAGCAGACCCTAGCTCGGCCGCGCGACCGTCCGCGAGGTCGGTCAGGCGAACTTGTGGCGCAGTGCAGCCAGGTCGGTGTCGGTGAGGCCGAGCCCATCGCGCAGGTAGGCAGAGATGCTGCCGTACTTCGTTTTCGCCTCGTCGAGCCCGCCCTGCAGCGTGGACGCCGTGGTGCCGGACGTGCGCAGGTACTCGGCCATCACCTGCGAGTCGGAGGCCCCGATCGCGTACATGATCATGGCGACCGCCCAGCCGGTCCGATCCTTGCCGGCCGAACAGTGGATCAGCACCGTCCCCTTGGCTGCGGCGGCCGCCCGCAACGCCTTGGCGAAGGCCGTCCGCCGGGTCGCGTCGGTGACGTAGCGCGGGTAGACCGCATCGGAGTTGATCGGGACGTTCAGGTGGGCGACCTTCGGCAGCCACGGATCCGGGTACTTGGCCCGGACGCCGCTGGTGCGGAGGTCGATCACCACGCCGCCACGCAGTTCGAGGGCGAGCTTGAGCTTGTCCCGCTTGGTGGCGTCGTGCAGCTTCGCGGTACGCAGCAGGACGCCCTGCGTGAAGCCGTAGCGGGCCAGTGCGTCCCTTTCGTTGACGACACCGGACAGGCTGATCGAGGACGGGTAGGTGAACGTCTGCTTACCCAGCGATGAGGTGAAGACCTGACCCTTGGTGAAGCGTTGCAGATAGCCGGTGCGTCCGCCGATGGTGACCCAGGTGCGCGAGGCCAGCGGGGTGCCGAACTTCGCCGTGCCGCCGGCGGCCTTCCATGCGGTGTAGGTGCTGCCGGTGATGGTGATGCTACCGACCCGAGTGGACGCGGCCTGCGCCGGAGTGGGCGCCACAAAGGCGAGACTCAGGGCCGCGACGAGCGCGCCGACCAGGGGCTTCAGCGACAGCTTCATGGCGCCATTATCACCCGGCGGCTGTGGGCGGGCGCGTCAGCGAGCGTCCGTCCGCTCCGTGCCCGGCGAGCTGCTCAGCTCTGCGGACGCAGGTACTCGATCCCGCCCAGGAACGGACGCAGTGCGGCCGGGATGTAGATCGAGCCGTCGGCCTGCTGGTGGTTCTCCAGCAGCATGATGATGGTCCGGGTCATTGCGCACAGGGTGCCGTTCAGCGTTGCCAGCGAGCGGACGCCGTCACTGTCTCGCATCCGGATGTTCAGCCGACGGGCCTGGAACTCGGTGCAGTTGGAGGTCGAGGTGATCTCGCGGTACTTGTCCTGAGTCGGCAGCCAGCCGTAGCAGTCGTACTTGCGGGCCGCGCTCAGGCCGAGGTCGCCGGCGGCCACCTCGAGCACCTGGAACGGGATCTCCAGGGACTGGATGAACTCCTTCTCGAAGCCCAACAGCTTCTGGTGCTCGGCCTCGGCCTGCTCCGGGTCGCAGTAAACGAACATCTCGGCCTTGTCGAACCAGTGCACCCGGAAGATGCCGCGGGTGTCCTTGCCGTACGAGCCGGCCTCGCGGCGATAGCACGGGCTGTAACCGACGTAGTGGCGCGGCAGCGTGGCGGCGTCCAGGATCTCTTCGGAGTGCATCGCAGCCAGGGCCACCTCGGAGGTGCCGACCAGGTACAGATCGTCCGCGGGCAGGTAGTAGACGTCCTGGGCGGCCTGGCCGAGGAAGCCGGTCCCGTCCATGGCCGACGGCTTGACCAGCGCCGGCGGGATCACCGGGGTGAAGCCCCAGCTCATCGCCTTGCTCATGGCCAGGTTCAGCAGCGCGAACTCCAGCTGGGCGCCGACGCCGGTGAGGAAGTAGAACCGCGAGCCGGACACCTTGGCGCCGCGCTCCATGTCGATGGCGCCGAGCATCTCGCCGAGCTCCAGGTGGTCACGGGGAACGAAACCTTCGGCGGCGAAATCGCGCGGGGTGCCGATGGTCTCGACAACGACGAAGTCGTCCTCACCACCGCGGGGGACGTCCTCGAAAACCGGGTTGGGCAGCTGCTTGATCAGCTCGTCGAAGGTGGCGTTGTTGGCGTCGGCGACGGCCTGGGCCTGCTTCACCTCGGCGGCCAACTCCTTGGTCCGGGCCAGCAGCGCAGCCTTGGCCTCGCCGGTGGCCTTGGCCACCTCCTTGCCCAGATCCTTCTGCTCGGCGCGCAGCTTCTCGAAGGAAGCGATCGCTGCTCGACGAGCCTCGTCACTGGCGACAAGGGCGTCCACCAAGGCGGGAGACTCTCCGCGCGCAGCCTGGGCGCGGCGGAGCAGGTCAGGGTCGGTACGCAGCAGCTTCGGGTCGATCACCCCGAAATCCTATCGCCCGCCGCCGATGCCCCCGACGCGGCAGAACGGGGACGGATCGGCGCGACGCCCCAAGACCCCGCGGGACGAAACGGGGACGGTTCCTGTTACGTCCCAAGGTTCACCTCTCGGCAAGGTTGGGACGCAACGCCGAACCGTCCCCCTCTATCCCGGCCGAGCGGAGGGCCGCAGAAGGAGGGGACAGTCCCCTTTCCCGTGCGTCAGTCGGTGGCGGCCAGGAGGGCCACGGCGCGGGCCAGCGCAGGCAGCCCGACAGGCTCGGACGCGGTGAGCGGCAAGTCGAGCTCGAAGCCCATGAACGCGGCCTCGACCAGCTCGGCGATCTCGTGACTGCGCTCCTCGGCAACCCCGGAGGCCACCAGGTGCAGGCGGACGGCCTCGAGCCAGATCTGGTTCATGGCCGCAACTTCGTCCGCGTACGGCTGCTGGCCGAACAGGCCAAGGGTGGACGCTTCGACGTAGAGCCGCTCGCATTGGGCCTGGCGTTCGGTGGTGCGCAGCCGCCACTGATCCAGGACGGCCTCGTGCGGCGACGCGGAGGCGGGCAGCAGCCGCAGCTCCTGGGCCGAGCGCATCGCCGAGCATCGAATGACGTCGACGATGAGCTGTTCCTTGCTCCCGAAGTGATAAATCAGCATCCGGTCGCTGGTGCCGATGGCTGCCGCCAGTGGCCGCAGACTCAGCCCGACCAGGCCATGTCCGAGCACCCAGTCGGTGGCTCGCTCGGTCAGCTCTTCGCGTCGGGTACTCATCTCGCGAATCAGTGTAGCGCCTGCTACAGTAATGCCGTCTGTAGCGGTTGCTACATTCAATCAAGGAGAGTTCTTCATGCCCATGGCACTCGCACTGCTCACGCTTGCGATCCTCGTCGAGGTGGGTGCAACTGCCCTGCTGCCCAAGGCCGAGGGCTTCACCAATCCGGTCTGGACAGCGGTCGTTGCCGCCGGCTACTTGTTCGCCATCTGGCTGCTCACCGTCGTCGTGAAGAAGATGGACGTCTCCATCGCCTACGCCATCTGGTCGGGCCTCGGCACCGCCGTCATCGCGATCGTCGGCTACTTCTGGCTCGGCGAGTCCATGGGTGCGCTGAAGCTCGGCGGAATCGCCTTGATCATCCTCGGGGTGGTCGCGGTGAACGTCGATACCGCGCACTAGTCGCCGTCGGACCAACCACCCGCACCACGGGGCCCAGCTCACAACGGGACGTCTCTGCATGCGTCCCGACCCTGCCGTCCCACCTGTAACGGGGACGTGTAACGGGGACGGTTCCGAAATTCGTAGCTCTGCCCTCTGACTAGGGGTGGACCGAAATGGAACCGTCCCCGAGTTTTGGTCCAGCGGGACGTAACAGGAACCGTCCCCTTTCGTCCCGGAGGATCGCCTTCGCTCCGGAGAGTCAGTCCTCGGGGTGGATCAGCGAGGCGTACCAGGCTCGGGCCGCGGCGAACTCCTCGTCGGTGAAGCCGTCGGCGATGACCGGACGCACCCCGTCCGCCCGCGGGTAGGAGCCCAGGAAGACCACATCGGCGCAGATCCGGTGCAGACCGAGCATGGCCTCGGCGACCCGCGGATCCCGCAGGTGGCCCTCGGCGTCGATGCTGAAGCAGTAGTTGCCCAACCCGGTCTTGGTCGGACGGGACTCGATCCGGCTCAGGTTCACCCCGCGGCTGGAGAACTGCTCCAAGATCTCCAACAGTGCGCCGGACCGGTCGGCGCGCATGTAGGCCACCAGGGTGGTCTTGTCGGCACCGGTCCGCGCCGGCGGTTCGGTCGGACGCGACGCCAACACGAACCGGGTTACGGCCTCGGCGTTGTCGGCGATGCCGGTGGCGACCGGCTCCAGCCCGTACAGGTCGCCGGCCACTGGCGCGCAGATGGCCGCGTCGTACTTGGAGGAGGGATCGGCGACCTCTGCCGCGGCCGCTGCCGTCGAGCCGCCCTCGGTGATCCGGGCCCACGGGACGAACTCATGCATCCAGCCGCGGCACTGGGCGGCGGCGTGTGGATGGGTCAGCACCCGGCGGACGTCTTCCAGCTTCGTCCCCGGACGGGCGCACAGGTTGAACTGCACCGGCAGCAGAACTTCGCGGACGATGGTCAGCGGACGCCCGGAGGCCAGCGTGTCCAGGGTGACGGTGACGCCACCCTCGACGGAGTTCTCGATCGGCACCAGTGACGCCTCGACCACGCCGTCGCGGACAGCGTCCAATGCCTCCCCCACGGTGGCAAAGGGCATCGCTTCCTCGGTGGAGAAGGTCAGCAACGCCTGGTGGGTGAAGGTTCCCGCCGGTCCGAAGTATCCGAGCACCTGCTCAGCCTAATGGTCGCGCCGCTGCCGACGGCCCAGGCGAATCCGCCCGCCGAGACCGGCGGATCAGCGAGGTTCGATGCCGACCGGAGTGCGCAGCTTCGCCGGCAGAACTCGGGACAGCCAGCGAGGCAGCTGGTGGCCCCACGACCACCACCACTGGACGATCGCCACCAGCACCAGGATCTGGAAGGCCGTGCAGGCCCAATCCCGGACGATGCTGGAGACCGTCCGCATGGCCGGGCTGAACTCCACCGCGCGACCGGTGACGTAGGCGGCCGACAGCCAGAAGCCGCGTCCCATCATCAACAAGTCGAGCCTGCTGGCCGTCATCAGGCCGAGCGGCACCCAGGCGATCAGGTCGTACCAGGACAAGGTGTAGGGCGAAGCGACCAGCCAGGCCGTGGTCAGAATCGTGGCCGTCCGGACGGTGATGGTCAGCGGGTCGAGGCGTGGCTCGTCGTTGTCCGGATTGCCGGGGACCAGGCGCCACGGCAACACCCGGGACAGCATCCAGCCGAACGCCACCATCAGCACCCAGCCAATCGCCACGGTGACCACCCAGGACGCATCGTGGCCGATCAAGA
This sequence comes from Actinomycetes bacterium, assembly GCA_023425145.1. GTDB lineage: Bacteria > Actinomycetota > Actinomycetes > Propionibacteriales > Propionibacteriaceae > Propionicimonas. Next base: position 37,578 of record JAFADF010000059.1, read on the forward strand.
AGGACAACGCACCCTGCACCGGCGGCGCCCACGAGCCGGACGAGATGTAGCCGGTGTTCCGGCTGGCCGCGGTCAGCGCCCGCGGCACCCAGACGCCGTAGGCCAGGCCGAGCGGGATGGCCGCCCCGACCGCCAGCTGCAGCAGCTTGCGCCAGTCGCGGCGATAGCCCCACATCATGGCGATGCCGTAGAAGACCAAGGACACCTTCACCGCGCCGGCCAGACCGATCGCGATGCCGGCCACGAACGGGCTGCGCCGAATGAACCACAGCCCCACGATGGCGAAGACCAGGGTGAGTGCCTCGTTGTGCGCCCCGGACAGCACGGCCCAGATCATCAGCGGGTTCAGCACGGTGAACAGCACGGCCCGAGTCTGGGTGGTCCGGTCGTCATGAGCGAGCTTGACCGCGATGGCACCGATCAGCAGGAACGGCAGCAAGGCCCACATCTGCAGCCAGAAGACGGTGTTATGCATGTTGCCGTTGCCGAGCCAGGCGGCCAGCCACTGCGACATCGAGGCGATCGGCCCGTACACGCTCGGGGTGTCCTGCCACGGACGCTCGGTCCAGACCAGGACCGGATCGAACTCCTGGCGGAAGATCTCGGCCGGAGTGATCGAGTACGGATCCAGGCCGAGCACCTGGAGGCGTCCATAGGCGGCGTACATCAGCACGTCCGCCGACGTCATCGGCGGCACCAGACAGGTACCGATGCTGAGCACAGCTCCGAGGGCGAACAGCTTGCGGTTATGCGGACGCCAGCCGGCGTGAACCGCCCGCCAGCTCACCCACAACCCGACCAACCCGAGAATCAGCCCTAGCCAGAGCAGGGGAACGGCAACCCATTCGCTGAGGTTCACCCAGCCGGTCGGCAGGTACCACGGTGGCAGCAGATTGTCCCGGGGGCCCAGCCGCAGCGCGACCATGGACGGTCCGCAGGCGGCAACACCGATGGCCAGCAGGGAGCTGGCCACGATCAGGCCGAGCCCCAGCCGATGGTTGCGCGACCAGGGTCCGTCGAGGAACTCGGGTACGGGGAGGAAGGCCGGGGCCCTGCCCACCTGTTCGCCCACCGGCACCTCCCTCTGCGTCTGGTCTTCAGGCAGGCTACCGGCTGCGACGGCCACTCCGAAGCCGAGCGGACGTCCTGGTATCGGACCGTTATTTCAGCAGTCGAGACAGCCGCCGGTCGGCCAGCGGCTTTCCTCCGGTCTGGCAGCCCGGGCAGTACTGCAGGGACGAATCCGCGAACGACACCTCCGCGATGGTGCTGCCGCAGACGTCGCATGGCTGGCCGGTACGTCCATGCACTCGCAGGTTCGTCCTTTTGGCGTCCTTCAGTTCGTAGGCGGCCAGGCCGTTCGCGCGCGCGATCGCCGAAGCCAACTCGGTCTTGATCGCCTGATAGAGCCGGCTGAGTTCGTCCGCACTGAGCGCATTGGACGCCTTGAACGGGCTCAACTGGGCCGCGTGCAGGATCTCGTCGGAGTAGGCATTGCCGATGCCGGCCAGCACCCGTTGGTCACGCAGGACGCCCTTGAGCTGGGCCCGCCCGGCCCGGGCCAGGATCGCCGCAAGAGCGTCCTGGTCGAACTCGGCGGCCAGTGGGTCGGGGCCGAGGCTGGCGATGCCGGGCACCTGGGACGGGTCGTCCACCAGATAGACGGCCAGCCGCTTCTGGGTGCCGGCCTCGGTGAGGTCGAAACCGGTGCTGTCATCGAAGACCACCCGCAGCGCCAGCGGGCCCTTGCCCGGCCGGGCCGGGGTGTCCGGCAGCGCCTTGCGCCAGGTCAGCCAGCCGGCCCGGGCCAGATGCCAGACCAGCCACAGGCCACCGGCCTCCAGGCACAGGAACTTGCCGTGCCGGACCACCTGCTCGACCTCGAGCCCGGACAGTGCGGTCAGCGGCGGTGCGTACGTCTTCAGGCTGGCGAAGGCCAGCAGCTCGACCCGGGCGATCGTCTTGCCCGCGCACGATTCGGAAAGGAATCCGCGCAGCGCTTCGACCTCGGGCAGCTCAGGCACGGCGACGCTCCGGGACGGACGGCCAGGCCGGCTCGGGCACTTCCAGTGCCTCGTCGATGAGTTCCAGGTAGTCGCTGCGGTCGATCTCGATCACACCGAGGCTGGCCAGGTGCGGGGTCTGCCACTGGGTGTCGATCACGCGCTCTTGGGCATGGTCGTCGCTGAGCAGCTGGACGAGCCGCAGCAGGGCCACCTTCGAGGCGTCCCGGCCGTGCTCGGGGTCGTGGAACATCGACTCACCGGCGAACAGGCCGCCCAGCGAGATGCCGTAAAGCCCTCCGACAAGGCGTCCTGCTGCGTCCCAGGTCTCCACCGAGTGGACGTGGCCGGCGTGGTGCAGTTCGCGATAGACCCGTCGGATGTCGTCGTCGATCCAGCCATACGGACGCCGCGGGTCGGCGCATCCGTCCAGCACCCCTTCGAAATCCTGGTCGATGGTGGTGGTGTAGTGGCGGGCCGACTTGCGCAGCGAGCGGGTCACTCGCAGCCCGTCCGGCAGCAGGATGCCGCGGTGCAGCGGCGACCACCAGCCCATATTGCCGAAGTCGGTGGCGTGCAGCGCCATCGGGAACACCCCGCAGCGATAGGCCTGCAAGACCAACTCCTGGTCGAACTCCCGGGAGAAGGCGATCAGGTCCTGAGCAGGCCATTCACTGGGCGGTCCGAACATGCCCAGACGTGCCATGATCCGATTCTGCCAGTCCTTCCTGCGGGAAAGCCGTTCACCGTGCGGACGCCCGTGCGGCATTTCCCCTAATGATCCAGTGCAGCACTGACATAACCTGATCTACATGAGTCGGCGACGGGTATTCCTGCTGCTGGCCATCGTCGTGGTGGCCGGTCTCCTGCTCGGCTTCATCGTCGGTTGGGCCGCGGCTGGGCACTGAGCCCGAGGCCCCGCGTCCGCCCAAGCTGTGAGTTAGGCGTCGATGTCGCCGGATAACTCACAGCTTGCGAACGCACGAGTCGTCCCCGGGGACGGGTTCAGGGTCGTCCTGGGGATTGAACCGAGGCGCGGCCACCAGGAGCGCGCCTACGCTGGTGGAGCGGCAACCGGAAGGCAACTCATGGCGACTCCCACCGAAATCGGAAAGCAGCTGGTCACTCGGACCCCCGAGGTGGCCGGCGGGTTGCTGCGCAGCATCGTCGACTTCGCGATCGACGGCAGCTTCTCCTTCCCGGGCGCCAAGGCTGCGGCCGCCAAGGCATTGGAAGCAAAGACCGACCGGGAGCAGGCCATCGACTCTCTGGTGCTTCAGCATGTCGGGGTGGCCTCGGCGCAGGGCTTCGTCACCAGCGTCGGCGGGCTGATCACGCTTCCGGTCGGACTGCCGGCCAATATCGCGGGCATGGCGACCCTGAGCGTCCGAATGATCGCCGCCATCGCGCACCTGCGCGGCTATGACGTGGACGATCCGAGGGTGCGGACGGCGATCACGCTGCTCTTGCTCGGCGAAGACGAGGTCCGCAAGCTGGTTGCCAAGGGCGCGCTGCCCACTCGTCCGCTGGCCATTGCGACCGCGCCGGTCTTCGATACCTCGCTGGATCGGCTGGTCTCGGAGAAGGTGATGGGTTCGCTGGCCGGACGGATGGGCGGCAAGCACTTGGCCGTCGTGGTCGTCCGCCGGATCCCGCTGATCGGCGGCGGCGTGGGTGCCGCTGTGGACGGCCTGCTCACCTTCGGCCTGGCCGCCTACACCAAGCGTGAGTTCGTGGCCCGCCAGCAGTTGACCCGCGGCACCGCCGAGTAGCCCCCCAACTGCGGGGACGGTTCCATTACCGTCCAAGGTTCACGCAACGTCCAGGTTGGACCGAAATGGAACCGTCCCCATTGCTCGGGAATGAACTCCGGCGGCACGGAGTTAGTTGAAGCGTGAAGCACATTGGGTTCTTGTCGTTCGGCCACTGGACGCCCTCGGTCCACTCGCAGGTGCGCTCAGCCTCGGACGCTCTGCTGCAGTCGATCGACCTGGCGGTGGCCGCCGAAGAGCTCGGCGCGGACGGCGCCTACTTCCGGGTGCACCACTTCGCCCGGCAGCTCGGTTCGCCGTTCCCGCTGCTAGCCGCGATCGGCGCCAAGACGTCGAAGATCGAGATCGGTACCGGCGTGATCGACATGCGCTACGCCATGCACGCTGAGTAACACTGGTTGAGTTGCCGATCAGGTGGTGGTCACCGCGACCGCCCCAGACCAGGGTCGTCACGCGCAGCCTCTCGCTGCTGTCGCCAGACCTGCTGGCGGTGCAGCCGATCAGCCTCGAGCCGCCGCTGGGTGAAGTCCTCGATGGTTCCGCGGGTTACCGCAGCCCAGGTCTCGAAGTCGCTCGCAGAATGGATCTGCTGCGAGCCGACACGGCCCAGCTTGGCGGCCTCGTACTCCTTCCGGGCGAACTCCCGGAACTTGTCGGACCAACGCTGACGCGGCCGACCGTCCTTCGCTTCGGCAGCTGCGAGCTGGCGATCGTGCTGCTCGAAGAATCGCCGAACGATGTCGGGCATGGCGCGGTCTAGATCCTTGTCTGACGGCGGCTCCACAGCCCGCAGACCTTCCAGCAACTCCGAGCCCTCGTCTCGGGTGGCCTGCACCTCCCGCAGCGCCTCTTCGACCTGCTCCCAGACCCGCTGGGCGGCAGCCCTGTCCTGCTCCGCCGCATCGACGATCTGCTGTGCCTGAGCTTCGGCCTGGGTGATCCTTACGGCAGCCAGCTCATCGACCTTGGCGAACGCCTTGTCGCGGGTCTGGATGACCTCGCTCTTCAGCGCAGCCTCCGCCGCCGCATAGTCGAGCCGCGCCTGCTCGGTGAGCTGCTCGACCTCGGCTTCGCGCTCGTCGAGTTCACGTTGCCGGTCCTGCACTGCCGCGTACCCGCTCTTGCTGTCGGACAGGTCGTGTCGGATGGGGTCGTAGTCGACCTCCACCGGATATCCGCGTTCCACCATGAGCTCACGGAGACCGCGCTGGTATCTCGACATCTTGGCCTTCGGCTGCTCCATGACTCGCACGGGCTGGCCGTCCTCGTCCAGCACAGGTTGCCCGGTCGTCTTGTCGATCTTCTCGACGGTGACATCGCGATGCGCGCCCCACATCTGCGAGGCCTCGACGCGAAGGTAGCCGTCGTGCTTCGGGTCGGATGCGAGCGTGTCGGCCATGATCTGGATGTGGGGGGTCGACTCATCGAAGTTGATGTCGGCACCGTGGATCGCGGCCTGGCCTCCGTTGAGCACCTTGGTGCTGTAATAGCCGAGCACGTCCTCGAAGAACTTCATTGCCTGATCGCGGTCCTTAGCGACCCATCGGCTGCGCATCCTGGGCTGGCCGTCTTTGCCGAGCACAGGTTCACCGGTCTTCTCGTCGAGGATGGGGTAGAAGTCCTTGACCTCGTCGCACATCGACTTGGGCAGGTGCACCACGATGAGCGTGGTCTCGAACGAGTTCGGGTTCCACTCGCGGTAGACGTTTTCGATGCGGGCGTCTCCGTAGTCGAGCACCTCCTGAATGCTCGACGGCCGGCGGAAGCCGCCGTTGCCGTCGTTCACCAACGCGACGTTGAGCGACGTGTCGCTCGGCACCACGTTCGGGTTCGCCGCAGCCCAGTACTCCGTCGCACGTTCGCTCAGCTCGCGCATCGACTCGTACAGCAGCGCGGCCCGGTCTTTCTTCGTGTCGCCGGTCTGCTGCGTCCCGGCATGGCGGAGGTGCCGGATGTTCCCTCCGGCACGCCCAACAGGCTCGTCACCCATGTTCCTCGCGCTCCTTCACGTTACTGCTATGCCCTCCGCCCACCTGGAGCATAGCAGTAACGTATTTAGCCCCGTAAAGACATTCCTCGCTGCGCTCCGAATGTCCGGGGCCCTCCGGGGGTGAAGAACACAAAGAACAGCCCCGGCACCACCAAGGTACCGGGGCTGTCAGCAGCCACTTCGTGGCCCGCTAACTCGACCACCCGGACGGCGCGAACGCCGTCGGCTCGTGGTCGAGTTCCGAGGGCTCACCCGAGCCGCTCGGAGCCGCTACGGTGGTCGAGTTTTCGACCGCGAGCAGCTCGGCCAAGCGGTCCATGCTGTTGCCGGAATCGAGCACCAGCCGGAGTCGTTCGACGTCAGCCGGCGTGTTCAGTTCCAGGCGGTCCGCCAGCCACCGGGCAAGCCCGGTGAGGGCGTCCGAAAGCTCACGCTCGGCAGCCTCCTTCGTGGCCCGCCGAACTGCTCGCTTCTGGCGTCGCAGCTCGGCCATCTCGGCCTCGATCTGCTCCTCGGTCTTCGTGATCTTGTTGCTCATGAGTGAGGTCCTTCCTTGGTTGTGGTCACGCGGTCATTGCCTCTTCGTGCAGTTCGGCGATGCTCGCCTGCATGAAGAAGTCGTTCAGCGCTGGATTCGCCTCCAGCTCGGCCTGGTGCAGTTCCCAGGAGGCATCCGGATCCAGCGGGGGCCAGTCGTGGAGATCAACACCCCGCCGGCCGATCTCATCGAGCACGGCTGCGGTGGCCGCCGACTCGCCCACGATGACCGGACAGGTGCTGTCATAGCTGAGCATCACCTTGGCTGTCCGAGGGTCGTAGTCGGATTTCCGGAGCAGTTCGATCTCGCGGGTGTAGAGCCCGGTCTTCTGCATGGTGCCGATCGCATACTCAAGGTGTGATGACGAAGGCGTGCGGAACACCCGGACGAGCCTGGTGAGCCGACGCAGGAACTGGTCGAGTGCTTCGTTCACTTCGCCCTTCTGCGCAGCGAAGTAGAAGAAGTCCACCGGGTGGACCGTCGCCGTCATCACGATCAGACGGGGCGCTACGGCCAACTTGTTCTTGTAGCGGGCCTTGGCCGGTGACGCGTTGTACGGGTCGAGCAGCAGCAGCCAGTCGTTGGCCGACATCGCACCCGGGCGGAGGTCATCGAGCAGCACGATCTCCTCGCCGACCCAATCGTCCAAGGGGTTCAACGTTGCCGCGCGATAGACCGACCAAGACTGGCCCGCCGCGGCTCCGTACTGCACTGCTCCGGCGATGAGGTGCTTCACCCAACTCGTCTTGCCGATGCCGGCTGATCCGTACACGTAGATGATCGTCGTCGCGAAGTCGCCCTTCTCCAGCTTGTCGGCGGCAAGCATCGCTCGACGCTGGCCGAAGGCAGCAAAGGCGTCGTCGAACTCGCGTTGATAGCGTGCGTAGACCCGGTACATCTCGTCGGTCAGGAGTACCTGCTGCTTCGAGATGCGACCGTAGATTGCATCTGCCAGCAGCGAGTCCTTCTCCAGTTCGACGGCCTTCTTCTCAACCGAGGCGCGACCCTTCAGCCAGACCGGCCATCGTTCGGCAGCAATCTCCGGATACGGCCGACCACGGACGGTCGCAACCTCCGAGGGGTCGTACTGATGCTTGTCGGTGTACTTCACGTGGACCAGGTAGGAGAGCATGTTGTCGTAGGCGAACCGGCCCCGACCCGGCTTCTCCACGTACTGCGACTCGACGCCCAACAGGCCCGCGAGCACCGAGATCGCTGCCGAATCCGACCGGGTGGCGAACTTGAACACGGCGTGGAGGTGCGGAGGCTTCACCTCCAGCACATAGCCGGCGGTCGCCGGATCCCAGACACTTCGCGTGTCCTTGTCGTGGACGATCCCATAGGCATCGGCCACTTTGACACCGCCTGCCTCCAATCGCTCGACCAGATGAGCGAGCAACACCGTTGCCCCTTGGTCGAGCACGACTGCTGCCGCCGGGTCGTTTGCGGCCCAGGCCCAGTACGTCGGCTCCAGATACTGGGTCAGCCCCACCAGCAGCGGCTGGTTCTCAGATCGTGCCATGGTCGCCACCCCCGTTGGGACGAGCCGTGGGACGGGTGGAGGGATCATTTGTGTAAATGATCCCCAAATGATCCCCAAAATGATCCCCGCTCCGGTGGCGGGGCTGGAGCTGGTCGAAACTGGCTGTGGCTACGGGTGATGCGGGGTCATCGACAAGCCCTGACCCCGCACCCGTAGACGATTTCTGCACAGAGGCCACAGAACTCTTGGAGCCGTACCTACGGTCACGTGTGTACGGCCGAGAAGTGCTGGTGGCTTCAACGGCTGTGGCAGGGGGCGGGTTGAGAGGCTCGATGAGGGTGCTCATGCTGCAGCCCTCTTCGGCAGCGCCGCGGTAACGCGGCTGAGAAGCTCACGCTGATGATCGGTCAGCGGAGTGGCGGCCAACTCGCGGCCGGCGCGGATGCCGGCGAGGATCGCGGCTTCGCGGGCCGGGAGGACCCGGTGGTCCGCGAGCCACTCGTCCAGGTCGGAGACCAGGTAGGTGACGCCGGCCTTCGCACCGTCGCTCTTGAAGTAAATGGGGCCGAGGCCACGGCCTCGCCAGACGCTCATGACGCCGACGGAGTAGCCGGTGTAGTCGGCCGCCTCACGGGCGCTCAGGCGCTTGTTCGGATCAGGGGGGTTCATCGATCGGACTTTCGGGTGCGCAAGCTCCCCGGATTCCGCTGTCGGGCGCTATGCGCGGCTTTGGTCGCGAGTTACCGGATCTTCACCGCCGTAGCGGGCACCTGATCGATTACCCCTAGCTTATCGAACAGGTTGGCGATTCACAAACCACTGAGCGGGGAAATCCGAACAAGCGATGGATCGAATCGCACATGACCGGGGCGAATCGGGTCGATCGTCACTTGCACCAGCGAAGCGACGATCGCGCGCCGGCGGTACAGATCCAGGCTCTCCCACCACTCGAACGCAACATCCACGCGCTCCCTGCCAGGACTGTCCGCAACCACCTCGAGCACACCAGCTGCCGGGTGCGTCGCGGCCGGACGCAGAAGCTCATCAAGCTCGGTGATCCGCTGCTGCACGTCAACCATCGCCTGGCGGACGACGGCGATGTCGACCACCGGATCAGTCAGCATCGACCGCAGCTCCACATCCAGCCTGGTCCGCAGCGCTCGGCGCTCGTCCTCACGGATCTGCCGTAGATTCCGTGCGTCCTCTCCGGCCATCCCCTCGGCTGAGGTGATGAGATCAGCCAACGCCGGGTCGGCCAGTCGCTGCACCACGGCGGCTTCTACCTGAAGGTCGACCAGCTCTCGCTGGCGGCTCAGGTGCTTGTACTCATGGCACCGGTAGGTCGGGAGACCGCTGCTGGCGACCGCGGCTGTCATCACTCCACCGCACCGCCCACATCGAGCGATCCCGCTCAACAGGTACTTCGCGGTGTTGCCGCGACGATTCGCCTTGGCCGCGTTGCTCTCGATCTTCGCCACTGCGGCCCGCCAGGCATCTGCGGCCACCAACGGCGGGAACCCAGGCCCTTGGACGGGGAAGAGCTCCCCGGTCGCGTGGTGACGAATCTGGCCGGCGTAGAGGGCGTTCTGAAGGAGGTAGCGCACCGCGTAGGGCGACCAGAGCTGCCCGCGGGTCGTCCGGTGACCTGCGGCGTTCAAGTCGTCGGCGATCCGGCTGATCGGCCGGGCCGGCTCGCCCAGGAAGTCGCGGAACGCCTGGCGAACGGCCTCAGCCTGCTCCGGCACCACCTCACCGGCCTTCGTGTAGCCGAACGGCGTCTTGCCACTGAGAACTGGCTGGCCTTCGTTGCGCCGGCGGGCGTTGCTCCGGGTCTGGCGCTCGCTCTTCCGGCGAACCTCGAAGCGAGCCATGGCTGCCAACATGGTGCCCCGGAACTCACCGTCGGCGGAGGTGAGGTCGATCTCGCCGTCAACCGTGGCGATCTTCACCTTCAGCTCGGTCAACGTCAGGAGATCGCTGAGGGAGCGCACCAACCGGTCGATGTCAACAGCGACGATCACGTCGAACTCGTCGGCCTTCGCAGCGGCGAGCATCGCGGCCCACTGGGTCTTGGCGCCGCGCCGCTTGGTCGCGGAGACGTCGTTGTCCTCGTACCAGGCTGTGACCGTCCAGCCGAGTCTGTCGGCGTGCTGGGCGATCACCGTACGCTGGGTCTCGACGCCCCAGCGCTCTCCACCCAGGTCCTTCGAGGACCGAACATAGGCTCCGACGCGCATTCCTGGAGCGTAGCTCAACCAGTGTTACTCATGTGACATCGCGTACGAAAACCCGCTCTACATGGCCGAGGACGCCGGCGCAGCCGACCTGATCTCGGCCGGACGACTTCAGCTCGGCATCAGCCGGGGATCGCCAGAGCAGGTCGTTGAGGGCTACCGCTACTTCGGCTACGAGCCGGCCGAGGGCAGCACGGACGCCGAGATGGCCCGCACCCACACCGATGTCTTCCTCGAGGTGCTCAAGGGTGAGGGCTTCGCCCAGCCCAACCCGCGTCCGATGTTCCCGAACCCGCCGGGCCTGCTGCGGATCGAGCCGCACTCGCCGGGGCTGCGGCAGCGCATCTGGTGGGGCGCCGGCACTCGCGCCACCGCCGAATGGACCGCGCAGAAGGGGATGAACCTGATGAGTTCGACCCTGCTCACCGAGGACACCGGGGTGCCGTTCCATCAGCTGCAGGCCGAGCAGATCCAGCGCTTCCGGGACGCCTGGGCGTCCGCCGGGCACGACTGGACGCCGCGCGTCTCGGTCAGCCGAAGCATCTTCCCGCTGGTGGACGAGCGCGACCACGCCTACTTCGGCGGCCAGGGCGACGACAAGGATCAGGTCGGCTACATCGACGGCGGCAGCGCCCGATTCGGACGTTCCTACGCCGCTGAGCCCGACAAGCTGATCGAGGAGTTGGCCGAGGACGAGGCGATCGCCGCTGCCGACACGCTGCTGCTCACTGTCCCCAACCAGCTGGGCGTCGACTACAACGCCCACGTCCTGGAGTCGCTGCTCACCCACGTGGCACCGGCGCTCGGCTGGCGCTGAGCCGGGTCGGCTGGCAGTTCACCAGAAGCGGCCCGAAGAACTCATCGTCTGATTAGTCTTCCCTCAACGAGAGGGGACACCTGAGATGAGCGATTCGGACGAAAGCCAGCCGGCCAAGACAGTCGACGCCAAACAAGGCGCCATGGTCGGCTTCGGCTTCCTCGGTGCAGCTGCTGCCGTCTTCATCCTGTGCTCGCTGGTTCAGGGAGCATTCGGGTCGAGCATGTTCGATACGAGCTACCGCGATCCGGGCATCGTCGGGACGATTCTGATCAACCTCACCTTCTGGCCCGGCTGGATCGCCACTGTCGGTCTCGCCGTCTTTGGCGCCTTCGCACTGTGGGCGACCTACTCCAAGGACTGAGCCCTGATCCCTGGATGATCGGGCTCCGACTCAGCTGACGAAGGCGCGTCCGACTCGAGGCGTGATCAGGCAGGTGACCTCGTAGGGGATCGTCCCCATTCGCTCGGCGAGCTCGGCGGTGGTGATCTCCTCGTCGCCGTCGCGGCCGAGGATGGTGACCACGTCGCCGACTTGGTCGGTGGCGTCGGGGCCGAGGTCGATCATCACCTGATCCATGCAGATCCGTCCGGCGACCTCGCAGCTGCGGCCGTTGACCAGCATCCGCGCGTTGTTGGAGAAGCGGCGGTTGTAGCCGTCGGCGTAGCCGATCGGGACGGTGCCGATCCAGGTGTCGCGCGGGGCCGTCCAGGCCCGGCTGTAGCCGACGGTCTCGCCCGCAGCGACCTTCTTCACGAAGGTCAGCGTGCTGCGCCATTCCAGGGTCGGCAGCAGCGGGACGCTCTTGGGCGACTGCGGATCGGGGTAGTCGCCGTAAGCGATGATTCCCGGCCTGACCAGGTCAAACCAGGCCTCCGGATAGGTCAGGACGCCGCCGGACGCCGCCAGATGCTTGATCAGCGGACCGACCGCTGCCTCGACCCCGGCGGCCACCTTCGCGAACAGAGCGATCTGGTTGCGCGTGAACTCCTCGCCGGCCGGGACGTCCGAGATCGGCAGGTGCGACATCACGCCGACCAGCTTCAGCCCGGGCGCTGCGGCGGCCTGTCGGGCCAGCTCGACGGCCTGCTCGGGTGGGCAGCCGATCCGGCGCATCCCGGTGTCGACCTTCAGGTGGACGGCGATCGTCTTGCCCTGGGTGGACGCGGCCGCTGAGGCTTCCGCGATCGATTCGGCATCGACGACGACCAGGCTGAGGTCGGCGGCAACGGCGTCGAACACCTCATCGCCACGGGCCATCGACAGCTTCAAGATCGGCAGCGTGATGCCCGCTTCGCGCAGCGTGATGCCCTCGCCGACGGTCGCCACGCCCAGCCAATCGGCCGCACCGGTGCGCTCCAGCAGCCGGCAGACCTCGATGGCACCGTGGCCGTACGCGTCCGCCTTGACCGCGACCAGCACCTGGCGTCCGCCCACGTGGGCGCGGATCGCGTTCAGGTTGACGACGATGTGGTCGCCGCGGGTGGTGGCGACGCTGGGCGCCGGGCGCCGCGTCGGATGACCCACCGAGTTCATGCGTCCGCTCCGGTGGCGACCGGGCGAGCCGGATCAGACGACCAGCCCGACCACGACGGCGGGTAGAGGACGGCGTTCACGCCGAGGCTGGCCAGGGCCAGAAGGCTCTGTGCGGCCGAGACGCCCGAGCCGCAGTAGACGGCGATCGGACGGGTGCCGGCATAGACCTCGGCGGGTAGATCAAGAGCGTCCAGCAGGGCGTCCGGTTCGGGGAGAAGTCCCTTGTCATCCCACAGTTTGCCGACCGGACGGTTGATCGCGCCGGGCACGTGACCGGCCTTGGCGTCGATCGGCTCGACCTCGCCGCGGTAGCGCTCGCCGGCTCGAGCATCGACGACGACTCCGTCGAAGTCGGCCAGTTCGTCCGCGGTGATCGTGGGGAGGTGGCCAAGGGTGAGCTGGACGTCCGTGGGTGCGATCGGAGCGGGCTCGCCCTCGCGCAGGAACGCCTCAGCGGCCAGCCAGGCGGTGATCCCGCCGTCGAGGACGCGGACGTTCATCCCGGCCCAAGTCAGCACCCACCAGGCGCGTCCGGCAGCAAAGCTGCCCGGCTCGTCGTAGACGATGATCTCCCGATTCGGATCGATGCCGAGTTTGCCCAGGCCCTCGGCCAGGCGTTGGGCGTCCGGCAAGGGGTGACGGCCGAGCGTGGGATCAGTGAGTGGCCCGGTCAGCACCTGCTCAAGATCCAGGAATCGGGCCGGCGGCAGGTGGCCTTCGAGGAACCGCTGGTAGCCGGCCCCGTGCGGCTCGCCGAGCTTCCAGCGGACGTCGAGCACCTGGGCACCCTCGTTCACCGCATCGGGCAGGTCGTTGACGCTGATCAGCACATCGCTTCGCGAACTCACCCCTGAAGCCTAGAACCCGGCCCCCTCTACCTTGGGGACGGTTCCATTACCGTCCACCCAGGTGAGCCCCAGTCGCGGGGACGGTTCCATTTTCGTCCACCCACGTCAGCCGCAGTCGGCACGAAAGGGGACGGTTCCTGTTACGTCCCAAGGTTCACGCCGCGTCCAGGTTGGGACGAAACAGGAACCGTCCCCGTTGTGAATCAGGACGGACGACTGGACGGAAATGGAACCGTCCCCAGGAGTCGCCCGGACAAGGGCGGACGGAAATGGAACCGTCCCCGCCAATCAGAAGAGCAGGGCCAGCGCGGGGTCGGACATGATCGTCGAGACGTCGGCGAGGAACTTCGAGCCCATTTCGCCGTCCACCAGGCGGTGGTCGAAGGTCAGCGAGACGGTGCACACCGAGCGCGGCTCGATCCGCTCCTGATCGCCCTCGCCGACAACCCACGGCTTGCGCAGGATCGTCCCCAGACACATGATCGCGGCCTCGCCATTGTTCATGATCGGGGTACCGCCGTCCACGCCGAAGACGCCCACGTTGGTGATCGAGAACGTCCCTCCGGCAAGGTCGGACGGTTGGACGCGACCCTCCCGGGCCAGCGCGACCATGTCGTTCAGACCGCGGGTGAGCTCGAGCAGGTTCAGCTGGTTGGCCCGCTTGATGTTGGGCACCACCAGCCCGCGCGGGGTCGCCGCGGCGATGCCCAGGTTCACGTCGGTCGGGATCACCATCTCGTCGGCGGCCGCGTCGTAGCGGGAGTTGATCTCGGGCACCCGCTCGATCGCCAGGCAGGCGGCCTTGGCGAAGATCACCAGCGGCGACACCTTCAGACCGGTGAAGTCGCGGCGACGGCGCAGGGTGTCGATCAGCTGCATGGTGGCGGTGACGTCCACCTCGACGAAGGCGGTGGCTTGCGGAACTGCTAGTGAGGCGGTCATTGACTGGAACATCGCCCGGCGGACGCCGCGCAGCGGGATTCGCTGCTCGCCGGGGTTCTCCGGCGGACGTCCGGCAGCGGTGAGTACGTCGGCTGCGGTGATGGTGCCGTCCGGGCCGGTGCCGACCACGGTGGCCAGATCGACGCCGAGGTCGCGGGCCACCCGGCGGACCGGCGGCTTGGCGCGCGGAAGGTCGGTCGCTGGGACGAAAGAGGAACCGTCCCCGTTCTGTCCCAGGGCGGTTGAGAGTGCAGGGGCAGCCGCGGCGGCCGGAGCCTTGGCCTCGGCGGGTTGGACCGAATTGGAACCGTCCCCAAGGGTGGCGGCCGAAGCGGGCGCGGACGTCTCGTGGCGACGGGCCCGTCGGCTGACCGCGGCACGCGTCCCGTAGCCGACCAAGACCGCCCCCGAATCTTCGGTCTTGGCCGTGGCTACGGGCGACGCGCCCGCCGGGGCGTCGGCAGGGACGTCCGGCGAGTCTGGGTGATCGGAGCTGGAGCCCGCGGGCTCGTCCGCCCCGATCCGGATGATCGGCGTCCCGACCGGCACCACCTGGCCGGCCGGCACCAGGATCTCCTGCACGACGCCGGCGAACGGCGAGGGCAGCTCGACCAGCGACTTGGCGGTCTCGATCTCCAGCAGGACGTCGTTCACGGCGACGACATCGCCGACGGCGACCTTCCACTCGACGATCTCGGCCTCGACAAGGCCTTCCCCCGGGTCGGGCAGTCGAAACTCCATGGCTACGCCTTTCAGTGGGCCAAGCTCTGGTCGACCGCGTCGAGGACGCGATCGAGGTCGGGCAGGAAGCTGTGCTCGGTGCGACTTGGCGGGTAGGGCAGGTCATAACCGGTGACCCGCAGCACCGGCGCCTGCAGTTCGTAGAAGCACTCGGCTTGGATCCGGGCGGCCAGTTCGGCGCCCATCCCGAGCGTTCGGGCCGCCTCGTGGACGACGACCGCCCGTCCGGTTCGCCTCACTGAGGCGAACACCGTGGCGTCGTCGATCGGCGAGAGTGAGCGCAGGTCGATCACCTCGAGGCTGCGTCCCTCGGCCTCGGCGGTGGCAGCGGCGTCCAGGCAGGTGCGCACCATCGGGCCGTAGGTGAGCAGAGTGACGTCCGTCCCGAGCTTGGCGATCCGCGCCTGGTACAGCGGGTCGGGAGCGGCGGACGCGTCCACATCCACTTCACCCTTGTCGTGGTAGCGCCGCTTCGGCTCGAGGAAGATCACCGGATCGGGGTCGGTGATCGCTTGCTGGATCATCCAGTAGGCGTCGGACGGGTTGGCGCAGGTGACCACCTTCAGCCCCGGCGTATGCGCGAAGTAGGCCTCCGGCGACTCCGAGTGGTGCTCGATCGCGCCGATGCCGCCGCCGTAGGGAATCCGGACGACCATCGGCACCGACAAGCGTCCATGCGAGCGGAAATGCAGCCGCGACACCTGGGAGACGAGCTGGTCGAAGGCCGGGTA
Organism: Actinomycetes bacterium; assembly: GCA_023425145.1. Classification (GTDB taxonomy): domain Bacteria; phylum Actinomycetota; class Actinomycetes; order Propionibacteriales; family Propionibacteriaceae; genus Propionicimonas. The sequence goes on from JAFADF010000059.1 coordinate 53,214, forward strand.
GACGAAGCCGTCGAACTGGATCTCGACGACCGGCTTGTAGCCGCCCAGGGCCAGCCCGACCGCGGTGCCGACGATGCCGGATTCGGCCAGCGGGGTGTCGACGACGCGGTCACGTCCGAACTCGGCCTGCAGGCCCTCGGTGATCCGGAAGACCCCACCGAGGGCACCGATGTCCTCACCGGCCAGCAGCACCTTCGGGTCGTTGGCCATCGCCCGGCGTAGCCCGGCGTTCAGCGCCTTGGCTATAGTCAGGGTGCTCATGCGTTCACCTCGAAGGACGCCTCGTAGGCCTCGAACTGTTCGCGCTGGGCGTGCAGATGGGCCGGGGTGTTGGTGTAGACGAGGTCGAAGCTGTCGGCCAGGTCGGGTTCGGCGAGTTGGACGCAGCCCGTCCGCAGCCGCTCGGCTTGGGTGGCTCCCTCAGCGGTGACTCCTGCTAGCCAGGCGTCGTCGATCAGGTCTTTGGCAAGCAGATACGTCCGCAGCCGGTCGATCGGGTCCTTGGCCTTCCACTCGGCGACCTCGTCAGCGCTGCGGTACTTGGTCGGATCATCGGAGGTGGTGTGGGCACCCATCCGATAGGTGAAGGCCTCGATCAGCACCGGCCCGGCGCCACTGCGGGCCCGCTCCAGCGCCCACTCGGTCACCGCGCGGACGGCCAGCACGTCGTTGCCGTCCACCCGGACGCCCGGGAAGCCGAAGCCCGAGGCCCGTCGGTACAGCGGGATCGGGGTCTGGACGGTGGTCGGCTCGCTGATCGCCCACTGGTTGTTCTGGCAGAAGAAGACCACCGGCGCGTTCGCGGCGGCGGCGAAGACGAAGGCTTCGTTCACATCGCCCTGGCTGGTGGCGCCGTCGCCGAAGTAGACCACGACGGCGCCGTTGTCGCCCGGCTCGGGGTTGCCCACTCGTCCATCGCGCTGCAGGGCCATGGCCATGCCGACCGCATGCAAGGTCTGGGTGCCGATCACGAAGCTGGGCAGGTGCAGGTTGGCCGGGCCGGTCGGCCAGTCGACCATTGCGGTGCCGCGGAAGGTACCGAGGAACTCCAGCGGATCCAGGCCGAGGGCCAAATAGGTTCCGAGTTCCCGGTAGGACGGGACGATCAGATCCTTGCTACGGAACGCACGGGCCGAGCCGACCTGAGCGGCCTCCTGGCCGAGCGACTGCACCCACAGGCCGAGTTCGCCCTTGCGCTGCAGCGCCGTGCCTTCGGTGTCGATGGCCCGGGTGAGCAGCATCGTCCGCAGGTCTTCGACGAGGTCCTGATCGCTTCCGGTGTAGTGAAAGTGCTCGTCAGCGACCAGTTCGCCGGACGGCGTGAGCAGCTGAATCAGGTGATCGTCAGCGCTGGTGGCAAGCTCGGCGGCTACCGCTTCGGGCAAGGCAACTCCCATCGTGAGGCTCGCGACCGCCCTAACCTACGGTTACGTAACCATAGGTGTCAATGGTCGACGTCTCCCGATAGGTACCCATTCGCCCCCGCCACCCGAAGCACGGGGACGGTTCCATTTCCGTCCACCCAAGCCAGAGGCCAGTCCTGGGGACGGTTCCATTTCGGTCCAGCGGGTGGTCCCTGCAAGCAGCATTCGGCATCCGCCGGACGAAACACCGCCGCCCGGGCAAGGCCCGTGCCGGTGGACGGTAATGGAACCGTCCCCACGAAGGCGGCGGACAGGGGCGGACGGTAATGGAACCCTCCCCAAGAATCCGGCGGACAGGGGCGGACGGTAATGGCCGTCCCCACGAAGGCGGGTGCCTCTGACCTCAGACCCGAGTTTGGTCCCGATCCTGCGGGGCTCGTACGCCCTCCCTCAGTCAAACCCGATTTCGGTGCCCAATCCGACAGCTGCGCGGGGCCGGATTGGGTACCAAACTCGGTTATCAGTTGGAGTGACTCGCCCCAACCCTCGGAATCGGGACCGAAATCGGGTCTGAGCGCAGCAGTCGACGATGCGGCGAACCCACTCGTGCGAAAGAGGCGCGAGGCCTGTGCATCCGATCCACAATGAGGCGTGGCCACCCTGCCGAGAACAGCGAGGACGACACTCGTCGCGCTCATCGTGGTCCCCGTGATCGGCGCCTGTTCGACCGGCGCTCAGGCCACCGGTCCCTCCCCGAGCCAAGACGAGGTGACCAAGGCTGTAGCCGTCGCCAAGCAGGTGATCGCGGATCAGGGCGCCACAGTCTCGAGCGCCTCGGCCATCGCCCAGGCTGGCACCATCGAGGAGTCCAATACAGGCGCCCCGTGCACGTCAGGCCGGGAACTCCAGATCAAGCTCATCGGGACGTTTCTGTATGCCGCAACCACTGGGCTCGGCGGTCCACCCGAGAGCCCGGCGCCCGACTCGACGATTCGGGCCATGCTGATCACGGTCGTCGCCGCGTCCGGGCGGGCCTGCCTAATCCGCGTGCAGACTGGCGATGGGCCGTCCCAGCCGCTGACCGGCGGCGTGAGCCTCTCCCTCGCCTGACTCCGCAAACAGGGACGGTTCCATTACCGTCCACGCCAGCCAGACCTCAGCCCTGGGGACGGTTCCATTTCGGTCCAGCGGGTGGCCCGTACAGCATTCGGGATCAGCCGGACGAAACACCGCCACCCGAGCTAAGCCCGAACCGTGGACGGTAATGGAACCGTCCCCAAGAGACCGGCGGACAAGGATGGACGGAAATGGAACCGTCCCCGCAGATCAGGCGAGGCCGGTGAGGACGCTGGCGAGCAGGACGATCCGGTCGAGGAGCGAGGCGATCAGGATGTGCTCACTGACCGCGTGGGCGCCGCCGCCACGGGGGCCGAAGCCGTCCAGGGTCGGGATGCCGAGCGAGCCGGTGGTGTTGGTGTCGGCGGCACCGGCAGCCGGACGTCCAGGCACCTCGACGCCGGCCAGTTCGCCGACCCGGGCCAACAGCGCGCGATCAGCGGACGAGGCCGCCCAGGCCGGACGTGAGCTGAGCACCTCGAGCTCGATCGAAGCCCCCGGACGCACCGGCGCCAGCCCGTCCAGCACGTCCATCACGTCGGCTTCGGCCTCAGCGCTGGCGAACCGGAAGCCGATCAGCGCCTCCGCGGCACCGGGGACGACATTGGTCCGCCCGCCACCGGAAACCCCGCCGACGTTCACCAGCACCTCGCCGGGCCGGGCGGCAGCGACCTGCTCAACCGAACGCCGCAGCACCAACAGCTGATCGACAAGCTCCTCGATCGCCGACACCCCGCCCTCGGGGTCAAGCGCAGCGTGCGACTCACGTCCGATGACCTTCAGCTTCACCCGGGTCGAGCCGAGCCGTCCGACCTTGAGGGCACCGTCCGGGTGCGGCGATTCGAAGCCGAACACCGCCTGAGCGTCGGCACAAGCCGCCCGCACCAAGGCGGTCGCCGAACCGGAACCTACCTCTTCGTCGGCGGCGATCAGCACCCGGATCGGCGGGTGCGGCAACTCCAGCGCGGCCAGCGCCCGCACCGCCGCCAGCATCACCACCAGGCCCGACTTCATGTCATAGGCACCCGGCCCACGCAGCACACCGTCCACCACCGAGAAAGGCACCGAGCCGGCCAGCGTCCCGATCGGCCACACCGTGTCGCTATGTCCCAGCAGCAACACCGGGGACGTCGCCGCCGAGCCAACCGCCGGCACCTCGATGAGCAGATGACTGCCCGCAGCACTCGGCTCGATCCGGGTCTCGCCCAGCGGTGCCCAGGCCGCGGCCAGCAGCCCGGCGATCTCCGCGCTGGTGGCCAGATCGTGGCTCGGGCTCTCCAGCTCGATCAGCTCGGCAAGCTCGGCAATCAGCGCCTGCTCGTCCAGCTGTTCGCGGATCCGATCCGCCGCACTCTGACCCATCAGAAGACCTCCTGTGTCTTACGTACCCTATCTTCTGGCTCCAAGCGCTGTCTCTCCCTGCGAGAAAGCCGACACCAGCAAAGATACGAAACCTATAGTTCAACCATGAGCAACCACGGCGACCTGCACGTCGGCCCGCTGACGGCCACCGCAGATCTGACCAACGCCTCGCAGCTGTACCGGGACGTCTTCGGCTACACCAAGCCCGAAGCCAGCCTGAACCCGCGGCTGCTGAAGGCGCTGGCCGCCAACGGCGGCTCGATGGTCGGCGCCTGGAAGGCGTCCGGCGAGCTGGTCGCCTTCGGCTACGGCTTCGTCGGCCACGCCGGCGGCGAGACCTACTTCTACTCCCAGGCCGTCGTGGTCGCGGACGGCCTGCAAGGCGCCGGGCTCGGCCGCCGGATCAAGCAGGAGCAGCGTCGGCTGGCCCTGGCCGACGGCCTGCACCGGATGCGCTGGGCCTACAACCCGGTGCTGTCCCGCAACGCCCACTTCAACCTGTCGGTCCTCGGCGCGGTCGGACGCTGGTTCGTCCCCGACTGCTACGGCGACGGCGAATCCCGGATGGTTGTCGACTGGGACCTTGACCAAACCCACCCCCACCCCACCCCCCAAGCCTGGGCCGAGTACAGCGCCGCCGACTGGGGCCAGGCCGACCGTCGTGACCGACTGGCAGCCGTCCCCGTCCCGGTGAACCGCGACCAAGTGACTCCGGCGGTGAACGCCGCCCTGGACGAGTCGTTCGGCGCGATCCTGGCCGACGGACTGGTTGCGGTCGCCTGCAACCGGCAGGACCACAAGACGTCGGTCTATCTGTTCGCGGAGGCCGACCGATGAGCCAGCCTCGACAGCCCGTGCAGAACCCCAAGCACGAACAGAACCGGACGCTACGCAGCCCCGGCGAGCGCTACCAGGCCCGGATGGAGTCGACCTCGTCGGCCACCCTGCAAGCCCGGCTGATCGCCTCCGAGCTGGAGAACCTGACCGAGGTCTTCGAGCGGCTGAGCACCGACGGCAGCCTGCGCCGCGCGGCCGCGCTCACCGTGGCGGCCCGGCGCCGGTTCGTGATCGGGGCCGGCAAGAGCCACGCCTACGCCAGCCTGCTGGCCAGTGACCTCTCCGCTGCGGTCGCCCAGGTCAGCCTGGTGGACGATTCCAGCCTGAGCACCCTGGATCTGCTCTCCGACGTCCGCGAATCCGACGTGCTGATCGCCTTCTCGTTCCGCCGCTACCGGCGGACCACCATCGAGGTGGCCAGGGAGTTCGCCGCCGCGGGCGGCACCGTGATCGCGATCACCGACGACGCGGACGCTCCGCTGGGCCGCTACGCGCACGAGGTGGTCGAGGTCGGCACTGACTCGGCCTCCTACGCCGACTCGCCCACCGCGGTGGCGGCCACGATCCACCTGCTGGCCACCCTGACCACGGCCAGCGCCAAGGGTGCCCGGCGCCGCTTCACCGACCGGGATCGGATCTCGGCATCGCTGGGCATTTACCTCGACGAGAGCGAGACCGCCGAATGAGAGTCGTTGCTGCTGCGCTGCACACCGTCCGGCTGCCGCTGGTGCACGAGTTCCAGACCAGCTCGCACGCCAAGCGGCATCTGGATCACATCCTGGTGCAGCTCACCGATGAGTCCGGGGCGGTCGGCTGGGGTGAAATCGCGTCCGCCTCACACCCGTTCTACGGCGCCGAGACCGTCGAGACTGCCACCCTGATCGCCGAGCGCTACCTGCTACCGGCGCTGATCGGCAAGCAGTGGACGCATCCGGCCGAGGCGGCTCGGCTGTGGGCCAAGGTGCGCGGCAACGAGTTCGCCAAGGCCGGCGTCGACATGGCCTGCTGGACGCTGTTCGCCCAAGTCAGCGGGCAGTCGCTGGCCTCGGCCCTCGGCGGAACCCGGGATCGGGCGGCCACCGGGGTGTCGCTGGGCATCGAGCCGACCATCGACGCGCTGGTCGAGCAAGTCGGTGCCCAGATCGAGGCCGGCTACCGCCGGGTGAAGCTGAAGATCGCCCCCGGCTGGGATGTCGAGCCGGTCAAGGCCGTCCGGGCCACCTTCGGCGACCACGATCTGCACGTGGACGCCAACGGCGCCTACCCCGCCGACGAGAACTCCTTCGCCATCATGCGTGAGCTCGATCGCTACCAGCTGACCATGATCGAGCAGCCGTTCGCGCCCAGGAACTTCGTCGATCACGCCCGGCTGCAGGCCCAGCTGGCCACCGCGGTCTGCCTGGACGAGGCCGTCGAAACCCTGGACGACCTCGCCACCATGATCGAGCTCAAGGCCGGACGAATCCTGAACATCAAGGTCTCTCGGATGGGTGGGCTCACCAACGCCGTCGCCGCCCACGACCGGGCCACCGCCGCCGGCATCCGGGTCTGGTGCGGCGGTATGCACGAGTTCGGCATCGGCCGGGCAGCGAACGTTGCGCTGTGTTCGCTGCCCGGCTTCGAGCTGCCGTCGGACGTGTCCGGCTCGGCCAAGTACTACGCCCGCGACGTGATCGTTCCGGTGGTCGAAACCACCGCCGACGGCTACGTCGTGATCCCCACCCAACCCGGCCTCGGGTTCGACGTCGACTCCGAATGGGTCGCCGCCAACACGTTGGCCACCAGCCAGATAGAGGAATGAGCATGTCCGCCTGCATCATCGTCAGCCCTGTCGAGGCGTCCGCTGGAGCGGAGCTGGCCTCCCGACTGCATGTCGTTGATCCGTCCCAGCCGCAGGTTTCCGTCCTCGATCTGGGCGTGACCAGGGGTGATGGCATCTTCGAGGTGCTCGGCGTGATCAACGGAAAGCCGCAGGCCGTGGACGCCCACCTGCGCCGCCTGGGCGTCTCGGCGGCCATGCTCGACCTGCCGAAGCTCGACCTGGAGGCGATCCGGGCCGCGATCTACCAGGTCGTCGAGCTGTCGGAGCAGCATGAGGAGTTCTCGGTGAAGGTGATCGTCACCCGTGGCATCGAGGGCTCCGGGGTGGCCACCGCCTGGGTGTTGTCCTTCAAGGCACCGGACGACTTCGCCGCCGAGCGGGCCGAAGGGGTCAAGGTCGTCCTGCTCGATCGGGGCTACCCGCACGACATCGCCGCCCGGGCTCCGTGGCTGCTGGCCGGCGCCAAGACCCTGTCCTACGCGGTGAACAAGGCGGTGCTGCGCGAGGCGGCCCGCCGCGGTGCGGACGATGTGGTGTTCACCAGCTCCGATGGCTACCTGTTGGAAGGCCCCAGCGCCAGCCTGATCCTGAAGTTCGGCAACAAGATCTGGACCCCGGCCACTGCGCAGGGGATTCTGCCCGGCACCACCCAGGGTGCGGCCTTCGAGTACTTCTCCGATGCCGGCTTCGCCACCGCCCAGGTGCTGCTGCGCACCGAGCAGCTGTGGGACGCCGACGCCGCCTGGCTGACCTCGTCCGGCCGGATGCTGGTGCCGATCCGCGAGGTGGACGGACGTCCGATCCCGGTCGACCACGCCCTCACCGAGGCCGGCAACGCCGCTCTGTTGGCCCGGACGAACTGAACCCACCCCGGGCGAACTGAACCCCCGGGACAAAAGGGGACGGTTCCTGTTACGTCCCGAAACCCCCCGGCGAGGGCTTTCGGCAGCGGCGCGCTCAGCCTGCCCAGCGCGCAGTGAAGAACAGCCAGGCCCACAACCCCTGCAGGGCCAACGCCAGCAGGGCCAGCGCGCCCAGCATCGCCGCCCGCCAGGGACGAGGCTTGGTCCGACCGGCCAGGCCGCGGCCCAGGTCGATCCACAACGGGAACCACAGCAGCGTGGCCCGGGTCACGCTCATGAACCAGTACGAGATCGAGAACGCGAGCACCTGGACGCCCACCCAGGCGGCCTCGGCCCAGCGCCGCTTCCATAGCGCGAAGATCGTCACCACCAGGCCGATCGCCATCGCCACCAGCTCGGCCCGGAACAGCCAGCCCCATTCGGGGTAGGCGGCATAGGCACCGGGAGCGGCTGCGTCCAGGGTGTGCTGAAGAGCCACCCACGGCCAGGTGAGGCCCCGGGCCCAGCCGGTGGCCTGCGCGGTGTACCAGGCCGTCCAGCTGCCGGTGAGCTGCCACAAGAACGTGGCGTACCCGGCCACCACCGCACTCGGCACCAGCAACCAGGCCAGCCGCGACCAGCGATGTCCCCCCTGGTTCCAGGCGAGGACGGCCAGGGCGAAGATCAAGAACACCCCGGAGACTCGCACCGAGGCCGCCACCGCGGCCAGCGCTGCCGCCGGCCACCACTGCTTGGCCAGCGCTCGATCCCAGGCCCAGAAGGCCGCCGCGCAGAACAACGACTCGGTATAGGGAACCACGGTGAAGATCGCCGTCGGAGCCAGCAGCCAGGCGATCGCGGCCGGTGCCCCGCCCAGCCGGTACAACGCCCACGCGGCCAACCCGGACGCCACCAGCGCCAGCAGCACCCCGCCCAGCCAGGTCGGCAGGCCGGTCAGCGACACCAGTCGCAGCAGCAACGGCCAGCCCGGGAAGAAGGCGACGTCATTGCCGCGATAGCCGTGCTCGGCGATGGCCACGAAGTGCTCGACATCCCAGTTGCTGAACATCTGGGGCAGAGGGCGGCCCTGGGTCACCGCGAGGTACAGCGCGACCAGCAGGATCACCAGCCGGCTGCCCAACCAGGTCTGGACGACCAGCCGCGCGTCCGACTTCACCGTCGGTCGAACGCATCACGCAGGGCTACCACCCAGGATGCGTCCGGTGCCTCGTTGAAGACGCCGCCGTCCGGCTCGTCCGCACCGTCGGCCCGAATCGGGTCATGCTGCGGGGCCACGATGTCGCGGACGACGCGAGCACACAGCCACAGCGTCACCCCGATCCGCAGCACCACGGCCGCCCAGTAGAGCCGGTCCTGCTGCGTCCCGGTGTCCAGCACGCCGCCCAGATGCGCCCAGATCGCCACCCAGTAGAGCGTCTCGGCAACGGTGAAGGCACCCCACTCCAGCCACTTCGGACGGGCCAGCACCAACAGCGGCAGCAGCCACAGCACGTACTGCGGCGAGTAGACCTTGTTCACCATCAGGAAGAGCGCAACCATCAGGAACGCTCCCTGAGCCAGCCGGGCTCGGCGGCGGCTGAGCAGCAGCAGCCCGCACAGCAGGCTGGTGCCGAGCACCAGCAGCGCGCCTTCGGCCCAGGACACGTCGGCCAGGTCGAATCCGGCCAGCTTCAGGACGTACCAGATCGAGCCGAGGTCACCGCCACGCTCGGCGTTGAACTTCCAGAACTGCCACCAGCCGTCCGGCGTGGCCAGATAGACCGGAAGGTTGGCCAACACCCAGGCGACCGCCGTGGCCGCGACGGTCTGGGTGACCTGGCGGTACTTCCCGGTTCGGGCCCCGAGCACCACCAACGGCACCAGCAGCAAGAGCGGATAGAGCTTGGCTGCGATGCCCAGACCGAGCCAGACCCCGGTCCAGATCGGTTTGTTCCGAGCCCAAGAGAAGAGCGCCAGCGCGGTCAGGGCGATCACCAGGGCGTCCCAGTTGATCAAGCCGGCGGTGACGATGGCCGGGCTGGCCGCGATCATCATGGCGTCCCACGGACGTCCCATTCGCAGGTGGGTGCGCACCAGCAGGACGAACAGGGCGAAGATCAGGAAGGCCGTCGAGCCGAAGAAGATCAATGTGGCCGTCGTCACGTCGGCCGAGGACAGGCCGGGCTCGCTGCGTCCCCCCAACAGCAGGACGATGCGGCGGCCGAGCTCCATGAAGTAGCCGGTGAGTACCGGGTACTCCACCTGGCTGTCCAGGTAAGGGATCTGGCCGTCCTTCAGGCCGCGCCAGTAGTACAGGACGCTGATGTCGGAGTAGCACATGCTCGGCCACAGGTTGTTCGCCCCGGACAGGCAGGGCAGCTGCCGAATCATCAGCAGCAGGTAGTTCAGGGTGAGCGCCAGGTACGTCCAGGGCGCCGGACGAAGCCAGACCCCACCCGGTGCGGCATGGTCACCCAATGAACCACCGAGCATGCGATCGATGGTCGGCACCGGATTGCTCACCCAGCGATCCTACGGTCCTCAGCCACCGGATTGACCAGGATTCGACTTTCCGCGGGCACCCGCGGCGGATGCCGTCGGTGTGGACGGCGGGTTCGGCTCGGTCGGCGTCGATGTCGGCGTCGGCTGCTCGGTCGGCGTCGGCGTCGGCGTGGACGGCTCGGTCGGGGTCGCCGTCGGAGTCGCAGTTTGGGTGGCGGACGCCGTCGGAGTGCTGCTGGCAGACGGCGTCTGGGTCGAGACCCGTCCGGACGGATCGGCGAAGTCGAGCTTCGGCTTTCCGTCCATGGCCTTCTGCATGTAGTCCAGCCAGGTCATGGCCGGCCACTTCGAGCCGTAGATCTTGGCGCCGAGACTCTCGGTGCCGCTGTCACCGCGGACGAAGTTGATGGCCGTGGTGATCTGCTTGGTGAAGCCCACAAACCAGATGGCCGGAGTGATCGGCTTGCCGTTGACCGTGTAGTACACGGTGCCGGTCTTGCCGCCGACCGGGTAGCCGAGCGCGGCCGCCCGGGAACCGGTGCCGTCCTGGGCGACGTGCTCAAGGGCGTAGGTGACGTCCCGGGCCACGTCGGGCTCGATGGTCTGGGTGCCGGTGGTGTCGGCCTCGTAGAGGGTGCGTCCCTGCAGGTCGATCACCTTGGCCACCACGTGCGGGGCCCGCCGGACGCCCTCATTGGCGAAGGTCGAATAGCCGGCCGCCTGGTAGAGCGGGCTGACCTCGGGGACGCCCAGGGTCGCGGTCGGCACCGCGTCCCAGCCTTCTGCGGTCGGCAGCCCGGCATCGTTGGCCGCCTGCAGAATCGCCCCGTAGCCGTCGGTGAGCTGGGTGGCCAGATCGACGAAGGCGGTGTTGATCGACTTCGTGGTGGCCGTCAGCAGGCTCACCCGTCCGTAGTTCGCCCCGCCGGCATTGGTGATCGGCTTGGTGGCACCGGGCAGCTTGAGGGTGTTGCCGTCGACGGTGTCGGAGAGCGTCCAGCCGTCCCGCAGTGCGGCCGTCAGGGTGTACGGCTTGAAGGTGGATCCGGTTCGGGTGGTGGTGGTTGCCCAGTTCCGGTTGTTCTTGACGTAGTCAGCCCCGCCATAGATGGCCAGGACGCCGCCGGTGGCGTTATCGATCGAGGCCATTCCCGGATGCAGCGAACTCGCCTTCACCCCGGTGCCCTCGGCCACCCACTTGATCCCCTTCTGAACCGAGTCCTCCATGGCGCTCTGCGCCTTGGCGTCGAAGGTGGTGACGATCTTCAGGCCGCCGCCGGTGACCTGGTCATCGGTGAAACCCTTGGCCAGCATCTCCTTCTCGACCATCTTCAGCAGATAGCCCTTGGTGCCGCCGAACTGGGAGCCGGCCTGAATCTCGGGGAACTTGGGCAGGGTGTAGTAGATGTCGTCGTGCTGAGACTGGGTGATCTTCCCCATCTCGAGCATGCCGTTGAGGATGTACTGGTAACGCTCGAGCAGGTCGGCGGCCGCGTTGTCTCCCGTGGCGGGGTCGAGGCGTCCGGGCAGGTTCACGATGGCGGCCAACGCCACCGACTCACCCAGGTCGAGCTTGCTGGCGTTCTTCTTGAAGTAGGCCTGGGCGGCAGCCTGGATGCCGTAGGCGCCGCGTCCGAAGTAGACGGTGTTGAGGTAGCGGCCGAGGATCTCTTCCTTGCTCAGCTCGTTGCCGATCTTGGCGGCCAGCAGGATCTCCTTCGCCTTGCGGGTGAAGGTCTTCTCCTGGGTCAGATACATCACCTTGATGTACTGCTGGGTGATGGTCGAGCCGCCGCCGGTGGCGGTGGTGTCGGCCGGAGCGATGCCGATCAGACCCAGGCCGGCCCGCAGCAGGCCGGTCGGCGAGATGCCGGGGTCGGTCCAGAAGCTGCGGTTCTCGCCGGCCACGATGGCGTCCTTCACGTACTGTGGCATCTGGTCGTAGGCGATCGACTGGCGGTTCTGCACCTGGAACGAGCCGATCTTCTGCTTGCCGTCGGCGTAGTAGACCGAGGTGGTGTTGGTGAGGAAGTCGGCGTTCTCGTCGGGCACCTGGATGGTGACGTAGGCGTAGGCGATGCCGCCGACCCCGATCAGAGCGATGCCGAGCAGACCCACCAGGGTCCAGAGCAGGGCGCGCAGCCACGGGTTGCGCTTGCGCTTGCCTTTGCCGCGGCTGGCGCCGCCTGCGGGCTTGGCGGCGCGGGTGGCAGCGTTGGCACGTTTGGGCTTAGCCATAGATGTCCTCAACAGTGGGCTGGCGGCGTGGCGGACGTCGAGTAACCCCGTCACCGAGCAGATAGGAACTGATCATCTGGTTCCATCCGCATCCGGTGCAGACTTCGACGACTCGAACCTTGAACTCACCGAACTGATTCTCCATCTCGTCCAACTCTGCGCTGGATTTGATCCGTCCGGAGTACTGGCCGAGTTGGTCACCGAAGACATAGTTCAGGTTCACCAGCTGGGGTGCGGCGCAGATTGGGCAGGGCGGGTCGACAGGCTCTCCGTGATGACGCGCGGCCCGCAACAGCAGCGGGTCGGCATCACACAGCTCGGAGCTGTCCAAAGAGCGTTGTGGACGCCGCGCTGCTGCCAGTCGATTGCGTCGCTGGAGCGCGTAGTCCACCACCTCTCGCCGTGACCACATGGCTTCAAGGGTAGTTGGCGGCCAGAAGATGGTCGATTTCCTCCCGTCCGCCTGGACGCGGTGGGACTCACCGACCGCCCAGCCCACCCCGTTCCCGCTACCGAAGGCAACCTTTGCTGCCGAAGTTTCGGTAGCGGGAGTTCCCTTCGGTAGCGAACGCGGCGAAGCGGCCCGAAGGGGAGCGGACGTGTCCACGCCGGCCGGACCAGAACGTCCGGGCGGGCGTGTTGGTATCCACCCGGCCGTAGATGCCACAATGGGCGCCGCACGGGGCATTAGCTCAGTTGGTAGAGCACCTGCTTTGCAAGCAGGGGGTCAGGGGTTCGAGTCCCCTATGCTCCACTCTGTGATGAGTCGCGACATGGGTTACACCTGAGTCGCGACATGGGTTACATCGGGACAGGCCCGGGGTTTGTCGTTGGTTGCGGCAGTCGGTGTGGACGGGCTGGATGTGGTGGGTCGATAGGACTTCGCCGGTGTCGGGGTCGATGACTATGAGGACGGGCTGACGGGCGTGGCGGACGCCAGCGTCTGGGCTTCGATCGTGCCGACAGGGTTGCCGGCGCCGTCGACTAGGCAGCGTCTTGCCGGTACTTACTGCGCGAAAGCCCTCATTGCACATGAGGGTCCAGATCCGCGCTCGCCGGGCGCTTGGGCATCGGGCTTCAGCTGCATGGGAGCAGTAAGGCAGGCAGAGGTGGACCGACAGCAGGAACTCGGGCCACGTCGACTCCAGCCACCTCGGCGACCCGCCCAGACTCTCCGCTCCCGGCGCGTGCACCTTGTGCCGGAGCCGACCAGCGGCTCATGTCTTGATGCCCGTGCATGCGGGAAGGGCCACCAGAGTTGCATTCACTAGCGAGGCGAGTCCGGGACCTCCACCACTAACGAAATCGGAGCGTCCCTCCGACCGACACGCCACTCTGAGACGTGAACGCCAGTTCCACCACCCCGTGCCCCGTAGAACAAGAGAGGATCACCTGACTCTGTTCCCGAAGGTCCCCCTCCTTGCAAGCCGCAGCAGCTCCGTCAGACAGGAGCTCGCCCATGCTCGGGTAGGTCCAGTAACCATAGGAGTCTCCATCCAGGCCACACCGCCCTAGCTGGAGATCGTCGTCGACCTCGAGCCCGCTGAGCTTCGTCTTCAACTCGCCGATCGCGGCCCGAAGCGCCAAGACGCTACCCTCACCACACCGAGGGACGTTTGTTGACTGCAGCCACCACGCTCCGCCGGCCGCCACGCCGGCAGCCAAAGCTCCTGCCACAAGCCAGGCCACCGCCGAGTCCTTCATCGCTTTCCCTTCCAAATGTCAACGTCTGCCAGAATACCCTTACTCCAGAAGACTCGACCTTGTGCTAGAAGTATTCTCATCATCCCGTAGAGTCCTTGCGCTCTCGATATTCTTGAAAGAAGTCCGCGGTGAGTCGTTGCATACTCTCGCGCTATGTCGTTATTCCAGAGGTCAACGCGGGAATCGATCTTGTCAGGGGCGCCGATTTCGTGGGCATTGCCAAACGCGCGGGCCACCTTACTCCCGAAGGCCATGGTCAGCGTTGCTTGCCAGACGAAGTGACGAAGAGCGTTTTGCTCGCTCGCCGGATAATCGAAAGAGAGCTCAACCGCCAAATAGGTGATCGTCTTGAAGAGAGCGCATCCGCCACGTCCCAAGTTCGCACACATCTTCTTGATTCGCGGAGAGAAGAAGTCGTTGTACATTCCGCTGACTCCTACCTCGCCGGTTAGGTCAAACCCGTTGATAGGGTCGGCGGGGTAGGTGTAGCGGTTGTCGTTGCCACCAGCGACGGGGTCGATCGACAAGAACCGTCCGGTGGTCGGGTTGTACAGGCGGGCACCCATCAATGTCAGCCCACCGACAGTGTCCGCGTCGCGCTGATGGGTCCCCAACCAGCCATAGCGGGCCGACGTGCTCGTCTTCGGCTGGCCGTACTCGTCAGTTTCGGTGTAGCTGTCGATCCCGGCCTGACCCAGCGTTGCGATGGCCACAATGTCGCCATGCAGATTCGCCAACTGCAACTTCGCGACACCGGTGCCGTCAACATCAACCGTGAGACCACCAGCCAGATCCGGCACGAACCTGTTCCACGAGGACGTCCACGCGGTTGAGGCGTCCGGACGGATCTTCGTGAGCGTCCAGGCCGGGCTATCGCTGGTCCCGTCGTAATGGTCCAGGTTCTCGCTCAACTGGACCCCGTCGGTGAACCCCTTCGTCGTCGAAACCCGATCAGACCCGTCCAGACTGAACGTCTGCCTGCGGACCTGCGCCACACCACTGGCCGGATCGCTCACCGTCTGCTGCAAACTCGCCACCATGTCATTAGCCGCATAGGTGACAGCCAAATCACCGGCAAGTTGATCGTCAGCGTTACTCGTGTGCACCTTCGGAACCGTCGTCGAACGACCCATCCGGTCATACACATACCCCGACGTCGTCAACCGATCCGCACTGTCATAGCTATAGCTCGACGACGCTGCCACTGTTGTCGCTTGGCAGCCACCGGCAGCATCCGGCCCATACGAGGTCAGACTGGTGCGGTTGCTGTCACCAGCGAAGCCATACACCCGAGTCACACAACCCTCGGTTCCTGTGTCCTCCACCTTCGACAACCGAGCCCGATCGTCATAGCTGTACCGCTGGCTCCCCGCCGGGCCTGTCGCCTGCACAACCCGACCCAAATGGTCATAGGTCTGAGTGAACCCAAGAACCGGAGTCGTCACCCCGCCCACCGTTTGGGTGTAGGCCGTGGCCGTGACCTGACCAGCCAAGTTCCTCGTCCACGCCTGCGCGTAGCCGCCCGGCAGCGTCTCCTTCACCAGCGCCCCGGCTGCGTCGTAGGCGCCCGCCACCTGATCGGTGTCGCCAGCGGCATAGCCCAGATCGATCTTGGTAGTCAGCCCTCGATGCTCGACATTCCCCCGCAGGTCGGTGCCGTCGTAGGTGTAGGTGTAGACGCCCTTCCCGTCATTGAACGTCTTGGTGCGCCCAGCGGTGTCGTAGGTGGTGGTAGCCGTGTTGCCGGTTCCGTCGGTCGCGGTGAGTGTCCTGCCCCACGAGTCGTAGGTGAAGCCTTCGGTCACGCCGCCGCGCGTGGTAGAGGTCACCGCGCCGGTGGTCGTGTCGTAGCTGGTTGTGCCACTGATCGTGGCGTGGTCGGTCAGCCCGGTGCTGCTGGAGGTTTCGCGTCCGAGATAGTCGAAGCCAGTCACCGTGGCACGCGTCCACGTAGACGAGGTCTCCTCCAGCCGCGTGACCGCGCCACGAATGCTGTAACCAGTCGTCGCCTTCGCCGGAACCGGATACCCAGTAGGCGGATCCCCAGCCGTCTTCACCAGGCACACACTCCCGGCCCACTCCGGCTTCGACCGGCAGCTCGACACCTCGGCGGATGCGTCCGCTGTGTAGTAGACGGTCTTGGTTGAGTAGGTGTCGTTGGCTGAGCCGTTGGTGATTGCGGTGCCGCCGGGGGTGCGGGTTTCCACGACCTTGCCCTCGGCGTCGTAGCGGGCCAGGGTGGTTGTCCATCCACTGCCGTCTTGAGTGAGGGCGCGCGTCGGTACTAGCAGGTCCCAGCCGGGCTTGTCGCCAGCCTCAACAGGGTCGTAGCGGTAGCGGACCTTTCGGGTGTCCCAGGTGTTACCGTCGGCCTTCGGCAGAATCCGATCTGTAACCGAGACGCGTTGCTCGATGGCAAGCTGATAGCCACCCTCGGGCACATCGGCAGTGGGCCGCCCTGGCATCAGGCCGGCATCAGCTTCGTCGTCGTAGACGGTGCTGGTCACGGTGCGGGCGACGACGGTGTTGCCGTTGTCGAGGACAACCTCACGCATCGGCGTGTAGGTCTCCTCGACCCGGGTGCCGGCGGTGTTGTAGACGGTGAGGGTCGCGTACTTGTCAGCTGCAGTGGCCGGCTCCGGCTCGGACAACGCAAGCGCCCGACCGGCCGCGGACAAGCTCCAGGTCGTGTTGCCTTGAGCGTCGTAGCGCGTGGAGTCGATCAACCACTGACCGGCGCCGAAGGTCGCAGTGTTGGTGGTGCGTCCAGCCTGGCTGAAGTACGAGATTGAGGCGTAGGGCCAGTCGTCGCTGCTCGGCGTAGCGGCTGGCACCCGGTCTGGTTCGAACACTGCGGTGGCGCCGGTCGGGGCGTCCGCCTCAAGCTGTCCCCAGCCAGTGACCGCGCTGCTGGTCAGATCGGGAAGGCCGCTGCCCGACAGTGGCACGTCGTAGGCAACGGTCCAGGTCGCGTCACCAGTCCCGACCGCCGAGTCCAGGGCTCGTTTGACAGTGGAAAGCCTGCCGACTGTGTCGTAGGCGAAGCGCCACGGCACTAGCCCCGGGTCGGTCACCTTTGTCACGACTGTCTTGGAGTTGATGGTCGTGTACTCGTAGGTGGTCTTGCGGCCCGTCCCGATATCACCAGCGGCGTTCGGCTGCCAGGTTTCGGTGAGTCGGCCTTGGCTGTCGTAGCCGTAGCCGGCCACATCGATCGTGGCCATTGCCGCCGAGGCGGTGGGCTTACCGTCACTGCCTGGTTTCGGATCCCACGCGACGTACTGAACCTTGGTGAGGCGCGCGCCGCCGTTGATGGTGGTGTAGGTGAACTTCAGCGCCCGGCAGCCCTTGCTCTGAGTCGTCGCGCTACACGTCACGCCAGCAGGAGCTGGGGCCAGGATCCAGGTGACCAGCCCGTTGGAGTCTCGGATGAACTGGACCGTTGAGTTGTCTTCCGGCTCGATTGTTCGATGAGTTGCCCACACACCAGTACTGGTGCGCTGGAACTCGGTGATCGTTCCATCGACCTCGGTCAGGGTGAGCGTATGGCTGATCCCGGTACCACCGCCGGCGACCAGCTTGAGGCTGTCGAGGCTCAGCGCCGTTTCGCCAACACCCTTGTAGGTGCCAGTCTTCAGCGATCCCTTCGTACCAGAGGAGTGCGCATACACGTCGGCTTCGCCCTCGGGCGAGGTGAGAATGATCGTGCCGTCCAGCGCGGTGTTGTCGGTGACCACGTACCCGGCGACGCCGGCCCCTTCGCCAGCCAGGTCGGCGGTCCAGCCTGGGCCGAATACTCCGGCAGGGCCGGCCAGATCACCAGTCAAGGTCCCGTGGGTGCGGCCCACGGTCAAGTTGCCGCCGGTGCCGGGGACTGACACGTCGGTCTCCGAAACCTGGAACTCGCCAGTGAACAGCGCCAGGGTGCCGGCGCCCACCTCTTGGGTCGGGTACGAGCCCCCGAATGCGTGAGGGATCAGCAGCACCCGCTGCATCGGCGACGGCATTTCAACGCCGGCCGGGTAGGTGAATACTGCACGCACCTGCACGGTGGAAGGAACGCTGATGCCGGGCTCCTTCGATGGAGTCCAGGTCAGCAGCGGCAACTGAGACAGCGGCGAGCTCGACTGGAGCGAACCGGTCCATGTTGCACCAGTCGACTTCAGCTGAAGCTTGCTCGCCGTCGTCCAACCACTTGTCAGATCACCCTCGTCATCGGGTGCGTAGCGCCATTCGATACGGGCACCCGTTGCGCCACCCGCGGCTATCGCCTGCACAGGGAACGTCGAAGTGGAGCGGTCATCGAGCATCGGCTGAGTCATCGCCGCCGTCCCCACACCGAAGGTGTAGCTACGCCACCCCGACGCGGCACCCGCCTTGTTCCTGGCACGAACTTCAAGCTTGACCACACCCGCGGTAGGCACAGGGATGGCCGCCGTCACACCGGAACCGGAACTCGCAATGACCGCCGGCTGATCCTCGACAGTTCCCGCCTGAGTCCGTCGCCATTCGAAGTCAGCAGACCCAGCAGAGGTGAAGGTACACGTCGTGCTCGCACCCAACCGGGCTTCGAGCCAGCTCTGATCCGAGTAGCCGTCACACGAAGCTGCCGGAATCGGTGGAGCACTCGTATCGACCCCAGCGTCTGCCACGGCGACCAGTCGCCAACCAAACCGTGCTCATCGGTTGCCCGTGCCCGGGCGACATACGACTGCCCGTCTGCGAGATCCGTCGTGAGCTGGCAGCCTGCCGAGGCTCCAGCCGCAACCTGTGCGCTAGTGCAGCTCGATGCGACAGTGGACGCTGAGGTGGACGTGCGCACCTCAAAGCTGTAGGTGACCTTTGATGCTTCAGCATCAGAGGCTGACGTGGTGAGTGTCGGCCGAGCCGCTGACGTCCACAGCCCGCCATCAAAGGTGCGCGACGCGCTGACCGACACCAGCGCTGCAGCCTGCGGCGCACTGTTGTAGGTCAAAGTCAGGTAGGGCACTCGTGCTGCCGAGTTGCACGAGGTGTGAGTCGGATCGTAGTTGATCGAGCAGAAGCGCCGCTCATAGGACACGTCGTTGTTGTTCGCGGCAGGGACGTTCATCTGTATGCCGTAGTTGGCGAACCCTCCGTTCGCAGGACCGTTCGCCCACGCCTGCACCATCTTGGTGAGATCACCGGTGATGAAGCCGTTAGCCGCGCAGCCATCCCCACCAACATTCTTGGTCAACGACGACGACGTCCCGGTATCGGTCGCACCGTACGGCTTGTTCGAGTACACAACCTTCGACTCATCCCACGCCCCCACCAGCGGGTGGATGTTCATCTTGCGCGACGCACAAGACCCGGCACCGTACTGGAACAGATGCACATCCGCCTTCAAGATCTTGCGACCGCTGATCTCCCCAGAAGGCCACTGCATGAACCCATAGGCAGGATTCGTGTTCGAATGCGAAGCGATACGGCCTACCAACACCCGATACGAAAGGGTGTCGATCGTCGTCGTGCCGTTACGGACCCAGGTGTCCTGCGAGGCGATCTGCGGGGCAACGTCGGGATCAATCGTGATCGGATACACCACATCAGGGTCATCAACCAGCTCGGTCGGCGTAGCCAAAGTCAGATCCTGGTCGGTCCGCTCACCCTTGGAGGCGGTCTCCTCCAAGGTCGCCTCAACCGGAACCACCTCCACCGGATCACCAAACTGATCCAGGCGACCATCCCACGCCGTCAAAGTCGAGGTTTGGCCCGCACGGTCTTTCCCGTCGGTGAAAAACAGCTGGCCCGCGTCAGTCTGGCTGAGCTCAACACCATCGGTACGAACCTGCACCGTGAACTCCGGAACCACCGCATCCGCGCTGTTGATTCGGATCCGGGTCGACACACCCATCGCAGACGCCGTCACCAATAGATCCACACCATCAGCCACCGCATAAGTCGCAGTCGAACCTTCCACCGACGGAGTAGGCAGATCCGTAGGCCACGACCAAACCGTCGACCCACCACCCGGCAGGTCCATCCGGGCGAACTCCTTCGCCCCGCCAGCATCAATCAACACCGTCGACGGCGACGCCTTCGGTGCATAGCCACCCTCACGCGGCACCAGCGTGTAGTCGACATCCACCCACTTGCCGTCGGCGTTCTTCACCCACACCGGCGCGGCATGCGCCTCCTGTTCCGAGGTCCCGTCCGGGTTCACCAGAACACGCACCGACTCGGTGCGCTGCGATAGATCCTCAACCGCCACATTCAGCACCCGGGCAGTGACCGCCGCCGACACCAAATCGGGCCGATCAGGAGTCCCATCACCGTCCGTGTCCGCCGACAGGGGCGCCTCCGCAACCGCGGGAGTCGGCTCAGGCTCCTCCGCACGAGCCATCGGCACATCCGAACCGAAACTCAAAGCGATCGAAAGCAGGCCGGCAAGGAGCAGCACAAGCCAACGAGGCAGGGCAACACCGGACACAGAAATGGGCAGGCGCAACATGGTGTCTACCTTCGTCCTGGGCGATGCCGCCAACGCAGCAAGGCCGAGCGAGAGCCCGGGGCGGGCGCACAACAGCTATCAGGAGAAGACCGTCCAATAGCGCGACGCGCCGAAGCAGCATGTCCCGAGTCCGTGAATTGTCCGGTGCCTTTCACGAACCTCATTGGAGCTACTGGCTATTTCAGTGCGAGCCTCGTCAGCCCGACTCGGACGAACCGAGCGAAGTCCTCCCAAGGGCGATGCGGCGTCGACGAGAAGGGGACACCCTTCGTGACACCCTTCCGCGGATATGAGGCATGATCTTGAGCGTGAACCCAGGCTCATTTCGGCACAAGAAGGGCTATCACTAGCCTCACGCACCCCTGCTCACATGCTTTGCAAGCAGGGGGTCAGGGGTTCGAGTCCCCTATGCTCCACCCCGTAATGAGTCGCGACCTGGGTGAGCCCTGAGTCGCGTCGCGGTTCACCTCACAAGCTCCGAAGCAATCGGCGAGCAGGCTGCGCTCGGCTGAAGCCGTCCACTCAGCTGGGCGCGCTAGCGTTGAGGCATGGCACTACCGGACGGCTACCTGGCCAGCCTGAGCGACAACTTGGCGCCCTACGGGCTGGAGTTCGGCAGCGCCCAGGAGCTTGCTGGCGGAATTACCGAGGTGGTCTTCACCACCGACCCGGAGAGCTTCGCGCGGCAGCACCCCCAGCTGGGCGTCGAGTTCGCCTACGGGGACGACTGGCCACCGGCGCAGCTGCGTCTCGTGCTGGCCTTCGATGAGCAGCTCAACCCGTTGCAGGCCGAGTTCGAGACGATCGACCTGCTGACCTGGACATCGGCGACCCATCCGCGGCTGCGCGACCGGCTGAACACCCTGGACGATCCGGACGACCACGCGGCCGCCGTAGCCGAGGCGCTGGATCGTGCTCTCGCCGAAGAGGACCCCGAGGCCGAATACCTGTACTGAGCCCGGCTGTCTGTGTTGAGCCCCGCTGCACGGAGGCGTACCGCAATCAGTCGACCGGGTCGGTACCGGCCGCCCAGCGTTGCCGCGATGCCAACTGCTGGTCTTGCCAGTAGCGGTAGGCGGCATAGCCGGCCAGGGCCAGCACGGCAGCGAGTCTGAGGTATTTCGCCATCACCACAGCCTAATCAGCGAGACGTCCGCGCCGGAGTGGACGAGCTGGCAGACGCCGAGCCGGAATCGGTCGGGGCCACGCTCTCCCCACCGACCGATGCGGTGGGCGTCGCCGCCGGAGCCTGATCCGGTACATCGCTGACCTGCACCGCACTCGACGCTGCCGGCACCGGCAGCGGCGTTCCGCTCTCGGTCGCCTGTGTGCGGACCGCCGTGCCGACCCGTCCCGGCCCAGACAGACTCAACTGCGGGGTCTCAGCGAGGGCGTCGGTGGCCAGTCCCTCACGCAAGGCGTTCAGACTGCCCGCATCGGCCAGGGTGCCCACTCTGGTCTGCGCCCCGGTCACCGGCCACAGGCCGACATCGGCGATGTGCACGCGGGACTCCACCAGGATGGCCTCGATCGCGTCGTTGCTCAGTCCGCTGTCGATGGTCAGGCAGCCGCCCAGGGCACCGACCACCCGGTCGAATCGGGGCAGATTCAGCACGCCGCCGTTGGCCTCGGCTTCGATCATGGCTTGCCGGATCAGCTCGGCGGCCCGCTGGGAGCGCTGCAGCGTCGAGTCGGCGCCGGCCAGGTAGGCCACGGCTGCCGTTCCGTCCAGTTGGCCCTCGCTGAGCTGCAGGCCGTCCAGGCCGTCCACCACCGCCGCGAAGCCGTCCAGATCGAGTTGCAGCTGGTGGTCCATCCGCGCCCCGGTGATTCGCTCGACCAGCTGGGTGGCATCCAACGGGCCGGACGCGTACGCATCGGCCAGGGTCGGGGACGAGCCGTCCGCGATCAGGTCGGCCGGCAGGGCGACCAGGGTGAGGTCGCGCCGGGAACCGGAGAGGTTGGCCACCACGGCCGCCTGCAGCTGAGGCCCGGAGCTCACCAGAATCAGGAAGTTCATGGCCGGGTTCTCGGCGACCTGGACCGGGGCCGGACGTCCGGCATAGTCGGCCAGCGCGTCCACCCGGCGCAGCCCGGTGGCCATGTCACTGATCCGGTCGACGTAGATCGCCAGCAGCACCACGACGGCCACCGACAACACCGAGGCTCCCACCAGCGCGGTGAGGGCAAGCCGATGCCCGAGGCCGTTGCCGGCCTTCGGTTCAACGATCGGTTGCATGCCACTCCTTCGGTGTCACCATCAACCCTAGGGTCACCGGACAACCCGGACGGTTCCGCAGCGGAAGTGTGAGGCGTTTAGGCTGGCGCGGTGCGATCTGAGAACCAGCGACAGGCCGACGCATTGCGCCGCGAGGAGATGGCCCGGGCCGCCCAGCGGCGCGAGGCGGCAGCTGCCCAGCTTCAGCTGGACGACTTCGTCACCGAACTGCGGGCCGCCCGAATCAAGCCGCAACCACTGCAGGCGACGCTGCTCAACGGCGTCCGGGTTCGCACCGGTTTGCTCGGCTGGTACCTCAACCGCGCCGAGACCGTGGCCGTCGACCAGGTCGGACGTTACTTCCACCTGGTCTGCCCTGGTTCACCATTGGCCCGGATCACCGGCGTGAAGGTGCTCCCGACTGAGCCCACCTTGGTGATCGGACGTGGTGGACGCGACGGCGAGACCGGCGATCTGTCGGAATTCCTGGATCGGGCCCGGCAGCGCTACAACCCTGCCGACTAGCTAATCTGCCCCAAACATGGCACCAGGTGGCCACTGGATATCCGAGTGGCCACCTGGGCGATCATGGGGCGGTTTTTCGCAGCCGCCTACTGCCGTGTGGTTAGCGCAATCATAGCTTTTTGAGGCAGGGCTCTACGACTGCTGAGACGGCATCGTTGCCAAATCGTTAGCGGGTCCGACACACGTCGACAACACCGGTGCCCGGCCGGACAACATCGCGGCCAACAGCCCGCGGCCAGGCTGCCGCCATGACCCACAGCTTCCCGATGCTGATCGCCCTGAATCGCGAATGGACCCAGCTCGAACAGACCAGCGCCCGGCTGGTCGCCGACTGGGCCGCGACTGAGCCGTCCCTGGCCGATTGTCACAGCCTGGCCGACGTGCTGGAGGCGGCCCACCAGCGGCCCGATGCCGTCTTCGCCACTCTGCTCCGGCTGGGCGCCGACGGTGCCGGCAGCACCGAGAGTGCCACCGTGGCCCGACGGGTGATCCTGCAGTCGTTGCTGGGCCTGCTGGTCCGGCTGGCCAAGGGACGACCACAGGTCTTCGAGGAGGCGGTGGCCGAGGCGTGGCTGCTGATCGCCGAGTATCCGCTGGCTCGGCGGCCCCGCTCGATCGTGGCCAACCTGGCCTGGTCGTTGCGCCGCTGGGCCGCTGAGCAGGGCGGCAGCCCACGGCAATCCACGCTGCTACCGATCGGCGGCCTCCTCACCGAACCTGCCTCCCCGACCACTCCGGAGCCCGAACTCGACGCCGCCGACACTCTGACTCAGGCCCGTCGGCTCGGCCTGATCGATCAGCTCACCCACCAGACGTTGGTGTCGGTCTACCTGGTCGGCAAGACCAGCGCCGAGGCCGGGCGTGACCTCGGGCTGAGTGCCCAAGCCGTCCGCTGGCGATGCAGCAATGCGCTGCGAAACCTGCGGCGACAGGCGGTCCTCCTGGCCGGATGAGGTCGTTCGAAACCGCCCTTCTAGGAGGTTCATGGATCAACCTCACTGGTCCGGATCGGCGTGCGGTGCGAGAATGTCCGACGCACGACCTGTGAGAGGAACCGGTGAGCGACCCAAAGACGAGCCAGTATTCGGCTGCGGCTCCGGCCTTCGCCCGCCTGGTCGCCCAGCATCTGGTGATGAAGCCGTACATTTGGTCGGCGCTCACCGTGAACCTCCACGGGCTGCGGAACCTGGACGACCTGAAGGCGCCGTTCGTGGTGATCGCGAACCACTCCAGCCATCTGGACGCGCCGCTGATCTACGGTGCGCTGCCGCGGCGGCTCTCCCAGAATCTGGCCGCGGCCACCGCCGGCGACTACTTCTTCAACAGCTGGTACAAGGCGGTTCCGACCAAGCTGTTCTTCAACTCGTTCCCGGTGGTTCGGCAAGGTCACGCCAATCGCAACGGACAGCGCGGCATGGCCGCCAAGCTGGTCAACGACGGCGTACCGATCCTGATCTTCCCCGAGGGCACCCGCTCACGGACCGGTGCCATGGCGAACTTCACCCCGGGCGCGGCTGCGCTGAGCATCTCCCGCAACGCCCCGATCCTGCCGATCGCCCTGGTCGGCGCCTACGCCGCCATGCCGTACGGAGCGACCGTGCCGGTGCCCGGACGTCCGCACGTCCACGTGGTCTTCGGACGCCCGCTGCGGGCCACCCCCGGCGAGACCGCCAACCACTTCGCTGAGCGGCTGCATCGCTACGTCGTCGAACTGCACGACTCGACCGCCCGCGCCTACGGGATGCCCACCCAGGCCGACTTCGCCCGCGCGGTCGCGCTGCGCTCGGCGGCGGCCCGAGCCGATCAGGCAGCCGAGGGCGCCGTCCGCGCTGAACCGGAGCCGGCCCCGATCGCCGAGTCGAGCCAGCGGCTGGCCCCGCCGGAGCTGATCGACGGCGTCGCACCGTCCACCGTCGAAGCTGTGACCCCGCTCGAGCCGCCGGACGAGATCGTCCCGCTCAGCCCGCCGGAACCGGTGGTGCCGCTGGAACCGCCGGACGCGCAACCGTCCGACGGCTGACACCGACAGCTCCGCTGGCTGAGCCTGTCGAAGCCTGAGGGACGCGGTCCCTTCGACAAGCTCAGGGACCGGTGGGTGAACCCAAGGCCGATGGCTGAGCCTGTCGACGCCGCGGCCGAGCTCAGCTGGACGCGCTGGCCACCACGTCGGCCAGGGTCGTCGTCCGTCGCCGGGTGATCGCGATCGCGCTGGCGGCCAGCCCGATGATCAGCCACCCCACCACGGTCAGCGTGGACGTCGTCGCCGCCCCCGACTCGGTGACCACGGCCCGCACCGCATCCAGCGCCGGGGTCAGCGGCGAGAAGGCGCGCAGCCAGCTGAGGATGCCGTCGGTGGCCGGGCCGAGCGAGATCGCCGTAGTGACAACCGCGAACACGATCGAGATCAGTCGGCCCAAGCCGCCGAGCCAGGCGACCAAGGCGTGGTTGACCATCACGAAGGCCAACGCCGTGATCAGCAGCACCCCGGTGACTTCGAACCACTTCTGCCACGACAGCCCCAAACCGGGCTGAGCCAAGCCGGCCAGGGCCAGCGCTTGGACACCGACCACCAGGATGCCGGGCAACAACGCGCGTCCGATCAGCAGCACGGTCGGCTCCGGCGAACTGAGCAGACCCCGTCCGATCGCCTTGACCACCGCATAGGTGGCCAGCGCACCGATCCACAGGGCGACGATCAGCAGCAGGCTGATCCAGCCGATGTTGGTGTTGGCGAGTCCGTCCAGGCCCGCGGTCGCCACCGGCTGAGCGACCACGCTGGCCAGGTCGGTCCGCTCCGAGCTGGAGTAGCTGGGCACCTTGTCCTTGCCCTGGCTGATCCCGTCGGCCAGCTTCCACATCCCGTCGGAGAACTTCGTGCCGCCGGTCTTGGCATCGGCCAAGCCCGAGCTGAGCTGACCGACGCCGTCGGCGAGCTGGGACGAGCCGTCCGCAGCCTGGCTGATCCCCTTGGCCAGCGCCGGCATCCCGTCGGCCAGCTGGTCGGTGCCGCTGGCCAACTGGGTGCCACCGGCGATCAGCTGCTTGAGCTGCTTGGTGGTGGCGGTGACGTCCGGCGCCCCCGCCGCGGCCTGGTCGGCGGCAGTCGTCAGGCTCGACGCCAGCGCGGACGCCCCGCTGATCAGGCTCTGATGTGTCGTCGGATCCTCCTGGCTGAGCCCGCCGGCCGCGCCCTGCAAGGCTTGGGCCGCGCCCTTCAAGGAGCCGACACAGCCGGCACCGTCGGTGGCCAGATGCGCGGCATCGGTGCTCACTCCACACGCCGAGTGCACTGCCGCGATCGCCGCCGCACCATAGGTGGCCGGGTCGGCGGCGGCCGCGCTCAGCACGTTCTCCACCTGAGTGGCGGCGTCCGAGGCGTCGGAGGCCTGGCTGAGCAGCGAACTCTTGTAGGTCGACAACCCGCTGCTCAACCCGGACGCGCCGTCGGCGGCCTGCTGCAGCCCGTCGATCAGTGCGACCTGCTGCGGCAGTGAGTCGATCGTGGACTGGGCGAGTTCGTTCGCGCCGGCCACGTAGCTGGCGGTTCCGTCGGCGAGCTTGCGGACGTCACTGGGCATCGACTTGGTCTGGGTGGCCATGGTGTCCAGCCCGTCGCACAGCTTCCGGGCACCGGTGGCCAGCTGCGCGGAGCCGTCCGCGGCATCGCCGATGCCGGAGACCAGCTTGTCGCTGCCCTTGGCCAGATCGGTGGCGCCGTCGGCCATCGTGGAGAACTGCTTGCCCAAGTCGTTGAAGCCGACGTAGATGTTCTCCAGGTAACCCGAGGTCAGGGTCTCGTTGAGCGAGTCGGCCGCGGCCAGGGCCACGACTTTACCCAAGGTGGCGTCGGCAACGCCCGCGACCGGTGAGGTGGTCAGCTCGATGGTGGCCCGCT
Source organism: Actinomycetes bacterium (assembly GCA_023425145.1). Classification (GTDB taxonomy): domain Bacteria; phylum Actinomycetota; class Actinomycetes; order Propionibacteriales; family Propionibacteriaceae; genus Propionicimonas. The sequence goes on from JAFADF010000059.1 coordinate 80,114, forward strand.
CGGCGGTGGACGCATCGTTCTTGGCGTACGAGGTGGCTGCTTCGGAGAAGTTCTTCGGAATGATCACCATGGCCGCGTAGCTGCCGTCGGCCAGCCCGGCGCGCGCATTCTCCTCGGTGTCCAGCCGCCAGCCGAGGTTCTGGACCCGCTTCGAGTCGACGAGGTTGGCGGTCAGCTGCCGGCCCAGCGGGACGTACTTGCCGTCGATGGTCACCGGCTCGTCGAGGTTCACCACGGCCGCCTGGACCTGGCCGAAGCGGTGGTCGGAGGTCAGTCCGGCCAGCAGAAAGCCGCCGGCCACCAGCAACGGCACCAGCACCAGCCCGAGCAGGCTCCACCAACGGGCGGGAGTGGAGTTCACCAGTTCGGTCTTCACTTGCTCGCTCCTTCCAGCGCGCGGTGGGAGGCCAGCCGGACTACCCGATGAGGCACCGGCAGCCAGCCGTCCAACTCGGCGCCGGGGGAGACCCCCAGGAGCCAGGTAATCGGTTCCGGTGAGGTGGCGGACGCGCTCAGGGACGCGGCCAGCAGCGTGTCTCGGCGGTGGTTCAACTCATCGGCGGAGTCGACGCAGACCAGGCCGCCGCGCTGCCGCTTGAGCAGTCGCTCGAAGTCCGCGGTACCGGCGGACAGCATCGCGGCCCGCGGACGCAGCACCGGAGCCTCCTCCGGCAGCACCAGGCCGAGCACCTTCAGCCGTCCGTCGGTGAGCTTGAGGCGTCCGGAAAGCGCCATCAGCAAGGCCTTTCGCTGGGCCGGTTCAGCCTCGATGACCAGCACCTCGCCCGGTTCGACGTGCAGATCGAGCCGGTCGAAGATGACCCGATCACCGAGCCGGGCAGTCAGGCCCTCGCCAGCCACCGCTGCGGTGTCGCCAGGAGCCGGCCAGTCGGCCAGCTGCAGCTGCCGGGTCAGCGACTCACCTTCGATGTCGAAGGACGGCAATCGGCGGTCCAGCCACGTCGGCAGCCACCAGGCGTGGCGTCCGAGCAGCTTCATCACCGCGGGGACCAGGGTCATTCGGACCACGAAGGCATCCAGCAGGACGCCGACAGCCAAGGCGAAGGCGATCGGCTTGATCGCACCCTCGCCATTGGGGACGAAGAAGGCGAAGACCGCGAACATGATGCCGCCGGCTGCCGCCACCACCTTCGCCGAGTGGACGAAGCCGTCCTCGACCCAGGTCTCGGTATTGCCGTGGACGTACTCCTCCCGCATCCGGGAGACCAGGAAGACCTCGTAGTCCATGGCCAGGCCGAACAGGATGCCCATCACGATGATCGGTAGGAAGCTGATCACCGGGCCGGCCTCGGGCAGATTGATCGCCTCTTTGAGCCAGCCCTTGTTGAAGACCAGCGTGGTCGCGCCGAAGGCGCCGCCGAGGCTGAGCAGGTATCCCAGCGCCGCCTTGAGTGGCACCCACAGCGAGCGGAACACCATGGTCAGCAGCACCAACGACAGTCCAACCACGAAGATGCCGAAGGGCAGCAGTGCGGCCTGCAGCCGTTCGGTGACGTCGATGGTGACCGCGGTGAAGCCGGTGACGGCGGTGTCGACGCCCCATTCGGCCTTCCATTGCGCCTCATGATCGCGCAGTTGCTGGACCAGGGTCGCGGTGGCCGGGTCGTCGGGGGCGGTCGTCGGAATGATCTGCACCATGCCGGTGTCGGCATTGGCGTTCGGGGTGGAGGTGGTGACCATGTCCACCCCGGGCATCGCCTCGATGTCGGCCTTCAGGCCGTCCATGATCTTCACCGGATCGTCGGACTCGACGATATTGGCCGTGACGATCAGCGGTCCGTTGGCGCCGGCCCCGAAAACCTTGGTGATCTCGTCGGCGGCAATCCGATCCTGAGTGCCGGGCAGGGAACGTCCCGAGGTCGGCAGCGCCAGGTAGAGATCCTTGGTCGGGATGGCCAGACCACCCAAGGCGATCAGGACCACGGCCACGGTGACCAGCGGCCACTTGGTGACCAGCCGCACCCAGCCGCCGGCCACGTCCAGGCTGCGCCGCGGACGAGCCGCCTTCTTGGTCTTCTTGGGCTTGGGTGCCTTCGGCCGCATCCGCTCGCCGGCGAAGCCGAGGAAGGCCGGCAGCATGGTCAGGGCCAGCAGCACCTCGATGGCCACCCCGACCGCGGCGAAGATGCCCATCACCGACAGGAACGGCAACCCGGCGATGCTCAGCCCGACCAGGGCGATGATCACCGTCAGTCCGGCGAAGACCACCGCCGAGCCGGCGGTGCCGACCGCTCGGGCCGCGGACTCCTCGACGTCCATGCCGGTGGCCAGCTGGTCGCGATGCCGGGACAGGATGAACAGCGCGTAGTCGATGCCGACGGCCAGGCCCAGCATGATCGCCAGCATCAAGGTGGTCGAGCTGACCGAGATCACTCCGGCGGCGACCTGGGTGATCATCACCGCGATGCCGACACCGGTGACGGCGCTGCCGATCGGCATCATCGAGGCCACGAACGAGCCAAGGGTGACCAGCAGAACGAGAATGGCCACTCCGAGGCCGAGGGCCTCGACGATGCTCAGGTGCGGCACGTGAATGCTGAAGATGTCGCCACCGGCGAAGGCCTTCGTGCCCGGAAGCTGCTCAGCCAGGGAATCGGCAACCTTGGTGATCTGCTCACGCTGGGCGTCGGTGATCAGAGATGACGTCGTGTTGACCCGGACGGTCACTCGGGCGCTGCGACCGTCGGAGCTGATCAGACCATCGACATGCTCGTTGTACGGACTGACGGTGCCGCGGACGAAGTTCAGCTTCTCGAACTCCTTCAGCCAGTCCTCGACCTTGGTCTTGACCTTCGGGTCCTCCAGTTTGCTGCCCTCGGGGACGGTGATCAGGACGGTCGCGGTGGAGTCCGCCGCTTCCGGGAAGGTGGCCTTCAGCTGATCGAGCGCGATGGTGGAGGCGGCGTTGGGGATCTTGAAGCTGTCGTCGTACTTGCCGCCGATGGTGAACGCCAAGGCGCCCATCAGCACCAGCACGAGCAGCCAGGCGGCCACGACCCGGCGCCGGGCTCGGAAGCTGGCCCGACCGACGCGATACAGGAATGACGACATGCAGGACCTTCCCGGAGACTGTGCTGTCTTGAGGTCACCGGCTGGAGGCAGTCTCCGCGGGATCGGCGCGCTCGATACACAACTGTATGCGATACATCGCTGTACCCAAGTCCTACGATGGGGACGGCGGTCAGTCCCTCGCCGAGGGCGGCTGCCAGCCGGCCGCCTGCAGCCGGGCGATCCCGTCCAGCAGCAGGTCGAGGGAGAACTCGAACTCGAACTGGTCGTCGCAGCCCCGCCCGACCACCGAATCGCCCTGATGCGCGGACGCGGAGGCCATCGCGGCCACGTTGGGGAACGCGGCGGCGAGTTGGGCCAACACCTCCCGCGCCGGCGGTGGCGCTGCGGCGTCCGGATCATCGAAGAGCTCCTGGGTGAAGCCCCAGGCCCGGCTCCCCATGGCGTGCATGACGTGGTGGGTCAGCACGTCACTGAAGCCGGCCTCCCGGAACACCGCGATCAGCCCGTCCAGGTAGCCGAGCATCGTCGGGGTCTGCTGCGGCCGGGTCTCCAGCACTCGGCGCAGCCAGGGGTGCCGCAACAGCAGCTGCCGAGCGGCCAGGATTCGGCCTCGGACGGTGGTCCGCCAGTCCGGTTCCCGGCGAATCGGGCCGAGGCCGGCCAACACCAGGTCGGCCATCCCGTCCAGAAGCGCCTGCTTGTCGGCGACGTGCTTGTAGAGCGCCATCGGAACCACGCCGAGCTCAGCGGCCAGCCGGCGCATGCTCACCGCGTCCAGGCCGTTGCGGTCGGTGAAATCGACGGCCGCTGCCAGGACGCGCTCTCGGCTGAGTCGCTCACGCGCAGCGTCGGCCATGACTTCCTCCTTGACGGGCGTACGGCGTACACCTTATCGTTCTCGGCGAGGTGTACGCCGTACACCAAAGGAGTGATGATGTCTGACCGTCGCACGGCCCTGATCGCCGGCCTGCTGTACCTGCTCACCTTCGCCGCCTCGATCGCGGCCCTGCCCCTGCTCGATCCCGTGCTGCACGATCCCGGCTTCATCAGCGGCACCGGGTCGGCTCCACTCGTCCGGCTGGGCGCGTTGCTGGATCTCGTCAACGCGGCCGCCTGCGTCGGCACCGCGGTGGTGCTCTACCCGGTGCTGCGCCGCACAGCCCCGGTCGGAGCCCTGGGCTTCGTCACGTCGCGGCTGATCGAAGCCGCCATCATCAGTGTCGGGGTGATCGCACTGCTCACCGTGGTCGGTCTGCGCCCAGCCCCGGACGCCCTGCTCCCGGTCGCCGCCGGCCTGGTCGCCCTGCGGGACTGGACGTTCCTGCTCGGCCCCGGTCTGATGCCGGCCATCAACGCCGCCCTGCTCGGCACCGCGCTGTGGCGAGCCCGGCTGGTGCCGAGCGCAATTCCGCTGCTCGGCCTGATCGGGGCACCGCTGCAACTGCTGTCGGTGCTGGCCACGTTCTTCGGGCTGAACACGCAAACCTCGCCGCTGTCGGCGGTGGCGGTGATTCCGATCTTCTTCTGGGAGCTCTCGGTCGGGCTGTGGTTGGCGATCCGCGGCTTCCGGACGTCCGCCCAGGCCACCGAAGTCGACGAGCCACTGCACCACCTCGCCACCTCGGACTAGGCTGGGCACGTTGGATACAGTGGCGTATCCAACGTGGTGGAAGAGGTGATCATGACCGCCGAGACTGTCAGCCGGCGACGCCAGCAGACGCTGGACCGCCTGGTCGCGGCCGCGATCGACGTCTTCGCCGAACGTGGCGTCGAGGCGGCCAGCGTCGAGGAGATCTGCGAGCGGGCCGGCTTCACCCGCGGCGCGTTCTACTCCAACTTCGACTCCAAAGAGGAGCTCTGCCTGGCCATCGTCCGCCAACAGAGCGCGCTGATGCTGGAGTCGACCCGGCAGGCGCTGGCGGCGATCCCGTCCGCCACCGTCGACGACGGCTCCTTGGACGAAATTGTGGCCAAGGTGCTGGCGCTGGTGGACGCCGAGATCGGGCCCGAGCACAACTGGGTGGTGGTCCGCGACGAGCTGCGCCTGTACGCCTACCGCAATCGCAGCTTCTGGCCGGCACTGCGGGCGGCCACCGACGAGATCTCCGAGCTGTTCCGGGAAGCGATCCAGGACGCGTTCGACCGCCAGCAGGCGCAGCTGCTGATCCCCATGGAGCAGTTCATCGTGACCGTCGACGCCTACCGCGAGCGGCTGCGGCTGGAGGAGATCCTGGGCACGTCTCGGGCTGGTCGGTCCAACTGGAGGCTCGGCATGGAGAAGCTGATCCGAGCCCTTGTGGTGCTTCCCGGACGGGCGGCGGAGAGCGGAACAGACTAGGCTGGAGGCATGACCGCAGCCAGCGTCGAATCATTCAATCTGGCCAACTCGAAGCTGACGGTGGTCGGCGCGGGTTCCGTCGGAACGTCCATCGCCTATGCCGCGCTGATCCGAGGCTCCGCCCGCCAGATCGCGCTCTACGACATCGACGCCAAGAAGGTGGAAGCTGAGGTCCACGACCTCGCCCACGGCACCCAGTTCACCCCCACTTCGGTAGTCACCGGTGGCGCCGACATCACCGTGGCCAAGGACTCCTCGGTGATCATCATCACCGCCGGCGCCCGCCAGAAGCCGGGCCAGACCCGCCTCGAACTGGCCGGCGTGAACGCCGACATCATGACCAAGCTCGTCCCCGACCTGCTCGAGCAGGCACCCAACGCCGTCCTGATCCTGGTCACCAACCCCTGCGATGTGCTGACCGTGGTCGCGCAGAAGGTCAGCGACCTGCCCTACGGACGAGTGCTGTCCACCGGAACCTTGCTGGACACCTCACGGCTGCGCTGGGCGATCGCCCGTCGGGCGGGGGTGTCGCTGTCGAACGTCCACGCCGCCATGCTCGGCGAGCACGGCGACACCGAGTTCCCGATCTGGTCGTCCGCCTCGATCGCGCAGATCCCGATCCGCGGCTGGACCGACCCGTCCGGTGAGCGGATCTTCACTGAAGAGGTGCTGGCCCAGGTCGCCTACGACACCGTCCACGCCGCCTACGAGATCATCGAGGGCAAGGGCGCGACGAACTATGCGATCGGCCTTGCCGGAGCCCGATTGGTGGAGGCGATCCTGAAGGATCAGCGCAAAATCTGGCCGCTGTCCAGCGTGCTGACCGACTACCGCGGGGTGTCCGGGGTGGCCCTCTCGGTGCCCAGTCTGGTCGGCCCGACCGGGATCGAGCGCGTCTTCGAGTTCCCGATGGACGCTCACGAGATCAGCCTGCTGAACAAGTCCGCCAAGGCGATCAAGGACACCCTGGCCGCCATCGGCTACTGACGGGGACGGTTCCAATACCGTCCACCCTGGTCAGCCCGATTGGTGGGGACGGTTCCATTACCGTCCACCCTCCGCGAAACCCTGGCTGCATAGTCGAGGAGATCATCATGACCACACCGTTGGCCGCCGCCCAGGCCGCCTATGACGAGCTGGCCGCGCTGGGCCTGAAGTTGAACCTGCAGCGCGGCCAACCCTCCGACGCCGACTTCGACCTGTCGGACGGGCTGCTGACCGCGGTCACCCCCGGCAACACGACCATGGACGGCCTCGACCTGCGCAACTACCCCGGCGGGGTGGCCGGCCTGCCCAGCGCCCGGGCGCTGTTCGGCCGCTACCTGGGCCTGGACGCGGCCAATGTCGTGGTGTGGAACAACTCCTCCCTCGAACTGCAGGCGCTGGTGCTCGGCTTCGCGCTGCTGCACGGCGTCCGCGGCTCCGCGGGTGGCTGGGTGCATGAGCGTCCCAAGATGGTGGTGACCGTCCCCGGCTACGACCGGCACTTCCTGATGCTGACCACGCTCGGCTTCGAGCTGATCAGCGTCGGAATGGAGGCCGACGGGCCGGACGTCGCCGCGATCGAGGCGGCCGCCGCGGATCCGTCCGTGCGCGGCGTGCTGTTCGTCCCCACCTACTCCAACCCCGGCGGCGAGACCATCAGTGCCGAGAAAGCCGCTCGACTAGCGGAAATGACGACCGCAGCGGCCGACTTCACGATCTTCGCCGACGACGCCTACCGCGCTCATCACCTGGGTACGCCGGACGCCACGGTGAACCTGGTCGAGCTGTGCGCGCAGGCCGGCCACCCGGATCGGGCCTTCGTGTTCGGCAGCACCAGCAAGATCACCTTCGCCAGCGGCGGCCTGGGCTTCGTCGGAACCTCGACGGCGAATGTGGCCTGGCTGTCGGAGCTGCTCAGCGCCCAGAGCATCGGGCCGAACAAGGTCGAGCAGGCGCGCCACGTCCGCTTCATCGAGGGCTACCCCGGCGGCATGGACGGCCTGATGCGCGCCCACGCCGCGCTGATCGCCCCCAAGTTCGCCGCCGTGGACGAGGTGCTCTCCGCCGAGCTGGGTACCGGCGGCACCTTCGCCACCTGGACGACGCCGCGCGGCGGCTACTTCAGCTCGCTGTTCACCACCGAGCCGGTCGCCGCTCGGGTGGTCGAGCTGGCCAACGCGGCCGGGGTGAGTCTGACTCCGGCCGGCGCCACCTATCCGGGCGGCATCGACCCGGACAACCGCAACATTCGGCTGGCCCCGACCCGTCCGCCGGTCGAGGAGGTGCGCACCGCGATGACGGTGGCTGCTGCCTGCGTCCGGCTGGCCACCGAGGAGTACCGCGCTCGCTGAGCGTGTGAGCCTGGGGACGGTTCCTGTTACGTCCCAAGGTTCCCGCAGCGTCAAGGTTGGGACGAAATCGGAACCGTCCCCGCTGATCAGCCGAACAGGCTCCAGCCGAGTCGTCGGGCAAGGGACGCCGCCGCCGCCCGCCCGCGGACGGAGTTGCCGGCCTCGTCCAGTCGCGGCGAGAAGGTGCCGATGCCGGCGCGTCCGGGCGCGATGGCGAGGATCCCGCCGCCCAGGCCCGACTTGCCGGGCAGGCCGACCTGATAGAGCCATTCGCCGCTGTGTTCGTACACCCCAGACGTCGTCATCACGGCGAGGACCGGCGCACACACGTCCGCGGGCACCACCTCGACGCCGGTGATCGGGTTGCGTCCGCGATTGGCCACGGTGGCCGCCATCACGCCCAGATCGCGGGCCGACACCTTCACACACGATTGCCGCGAGTACAGCTCCAGCGCCTCCTCCGGCGCGCCGACCAGCAATCCGCGCAGGGCCAGCGCCTCGGTGAGTTCCCGATTGCGGACGTTCGTGGCGGCCACATCGGCCAACAGCTCGGCATCGACGGCCAGCTCCCGTCCGGCGAACGCGGAGAGTGCGGCCCGCAGACCCTCCCAGCGCTCCTCGAGGGACGCTCCGGGCAGCCGCGAGCAGGTGGCGATCGCGCCGGCGTTGACCATCGGGTTCGTCCGGCCGTCGCGGCGCTTGCGGACCGGCTCGACGGCGTTGAAGGCGTCGCCGGTGGCGTTCACGCCCAGCTCGTCCGCGGCTCGGGCAGCGCCCAATGCCTCACAGACCAGGGCGAAGGTGAATGGCTTGGCCGCACTCATCAGGGCGAACTCGGCGGTGGCGTCGCCCAGCTCGTCCTGCGCGCCGTCGATCCCGGTGACGCTCAGCCCGAACTGCTCGGGGTCGGCCCCGGCCAAGCTGGGGTAGATCGCCGCGTTCGCACCATCGGTGATCGGCAGCACCTCGGCGTAGGTTGCAGCCAGCGCCTGAGCGACGGACGGGTCTGACACGCTGGCGACCTTAGTAGGGTTCAGGTCATGGCACACGTTCTGGTCACCGGCGGCGTGCGGAGCGGGAAGTCGCGCTACGCAGAACAACTGCTGGCCGACGCCGAGCAAGTCACCTACCTGGCTGCCGGCTACCCGACCGGCGACGATCCCGAGTGGAATGCCCGGGTGGCCGCGCATCAGCTGCATCGTCCGGCCTCATGGCGCACCGTCGAAACCCTCGCGTTGGCCGACGGCGTTCGCGAGGCGGACGGGCCCGTCCTGATCGACTGTCTGGGCACCTGGCTGACCAGGACCTTTGACGCTTGGGACGCTTGGGAGCGGCCGTCCGCCGAATGGGAGCCCCGGCTGAACCAGGAGGTCGTAGAGCTGGCTTCGGTGATCACCACCCACCCGCACGATGTGGTGATCGTCACCAACGAGGTCGGCTGGGGTCTGGTCTCGGAGTATCCGGCCGGACGGGTGTTCGCCGACCAACTCGGACGGCTCAACCAGGTGATCGCGGCGGCCTGCGACCAGGTCGTCCTCCTAGTCGCCGGACGCCCACTCGTCCTCTGATCTGAACCGCCGCCGGCGGGGGCGTTCCTGTTACGTCCCGGCTACCAGCTGATCGAGGCGACGGCCAGCGAGACCGTGGCGGCGACTTCGACGCCGGCGCCGAGAACGTCGCCGGTCAGGCCGCCGAGTCGGCTTCGGGCCGTCCGCTCCAACCAGAGGACGGCGACCAGCGCCAGCGGCAAGGCCAAGACCCCGCCGATCAGATGTCCGGTCAACCAGCCCGAGGCGGCCACAAGTAGCCAGACCACCACCACTGCGACAAGGGCGGACGGTAATGGAACCGTCCCCAGGACCAGGGCGCCGAGGCCACCGGGACGAGCCGGAGCTTGACCGCGCCGGGTCAGCACGGCGAGCGCGACCCGAGCCGCAGCGAGCAGCACGGCCACCTGCAGCCAGCCCCACGGACGTGACAGCACGGCCGGGATCGCGGCCGCCTGAGCGAGGTAGACAAGCACCACCGCCACCGCTCCCATCGGGCCGACGTCCCCGCGCTTCATGATCGCCAGCGAGGTCTCCCGATCCCGGCGACTGCCGAGCCCATCGGCGGTGTCGGCCAAGCCGTCCGCGTGTAGCGCGCCGGTTGCCAGCAGCACCACCCCCACGCCGACAGCTCCGGCCAGCAGGCCGGGCATCCCCAGCAGGAGGCAGCCCCAACCGGCCAGAGCAGCGGCCAGCGTGATCGGCAGGAGCGCCAGTGGTGCCAACACCATGGCGCGGCGCGCCGCACCCCGATCGACTCCGTCAGGTGCCGGCACAGGGATCAGGGTTAGCAGGCCCAGAGCCAGCCGAAGTCCGTTCACGTCCAGCACCCTAGCCACAACCTCGTCGGAACTGGGTACTACTGGGCATCGGGACCGACGAGTGGAATGCTGGAGTAGGCGTTTTTCGTTGTCACTGATGACACCACGAGTGAAGATGCGCGTCGGCAGATCACAACCGACGCCGACGGAGAAGGAGAACTGATGCCGACCAAGAAGATGGCTCCCCACGGACCTGCAGGCCTGAGCGCCGCGGACGCGAAGAAGGTGATCGACGTCCTTCAGGGACGACTGAACGCCTACAACGATCTGCAGCTGACCCTGAAGCACGTGCATTGGAACGTGGTCGGCCCGAGCTTCATCGGCGTGCACGAGATGATCGATCCGGAGGTCGACCAGGTCCGGCTCAATGCCGACGCGGTCGCCGAGCGGATCGCCACCCTGGGCGGATCACCGCGCGGCACTGTCGGCGCGATCAGCAAGACCCGCGATTGGGACGACTACCCGCTCGATCGCGCGCTGGTTACCGATCATCTTGCGGCACTCGACAAGGAGTACGACCGAGTGATCGCGGACAACCGGGAGGCGATCGACGCAGTCGAGGAGGACGATCTGATCACCCAGGATCTGCTGATCGGCCAGACCGGGGCGCTGGAGAAGTTCCAGTGGTTCGTCCGCGCACACCTGGAGAGCGCGGCGAAGTAGCCACACCATGGACGGGGCTCGGGGCGCGGTTCGATCCGCTCCCCGAGCCCTCTGTTTCGCTCGGGCTAGTCGACCAACGAAATGTCGACAAGGATCTCCGCGGCCAGTCGCTCCAGATCCGAGGTCAGCGCCTCGGGGTCGACCTCCTGCGGCAGCCGGGCCACCACCGTGGCTTCGAACAGGCGTCCGCCGGCCATCGGTGCGTCGATGATTCGGGTGGCCAGCTTCTCGATGCTGAGCCGATGCTGGTTCAAGACGTCCGTCACATCGCGGACAATGCCGGGATGGTCATTGCCCAGGACATTCAGCTCCACGCTGCGCCAGACCGGCGCCGGGAGGTCGGTACCAGGGTGGGTGGTGATCTTCAGCAGGCCGTCCAACTCACCGAGGGCCTCGATGAGTTCAGCGCTGCGAGCGTCCGGAACAGACACCTCGACCATGCCGGCAAAGGTGCCGGCCAACTCGGCCAGCCGACTCTGTTCCCAGTTGCCACCGTGTGCGCTGACCACTGTGGCCAGCGCTGCCACCAGCCCGGCCCGGTCGTCACCTACGACAGTCAGTACGAGATTCGCCACTTGAGCATCGTAGTGTGCAGGTCGCGGGCCGGTTTCCGGGCCCGAACCGCGGTACTCACGCCTCAACCTGCGCCGTGGGGACGGTTCCGAAATTCGTAGCGCTGCGCCCTGACAAGGGGTGGACGATGCGGAGCCCGGCTTCATCTAGGGTGCGGAGACTTGGCGGGAAGATCAGCTGCCGCAGTTCAGCGGCACTGAGGTCGCAACTGGAACAAGGTGGTCGGTCCGGTTCGGTCGGCCGGATCGTCGAGCTCCGAGAGCCGTTCCAGCCGCTGGTAACACTGGGCGACCCGCGGATCCACCTTCCCGGACTCGGTCCAGGTCAGCGAGTTCGCGGTGTCGGCGATGTACTCGATGCCGCGGGCCCTCAGGTAGTCGTAGAGCGTGCCCTGAGCGGAGGCTGCTGCTGCTCGATCGTCGACCAGGCCGTCGAGATTGGTGATCTGGAGGCCTGAGACCACGGCGAGAATCCCGGCATTCCAGCTCCCGACCGGCTGACCGGCGGTGCGGTCGGCGAGCTTCTGTGCGGCGTGATACATCCCGGCCTGCCAGGGCCACAGGGTGCCCGGCACCGCAGCCAGGCCGGCCACTGTGACCGTCCCGACCAGAAGCACGGCAGAGACCGCCCGCAGGCGCGGCCACACCACAGCACCGACGGCCATCACCGAGACCGCCAACGGAACCAGGAACAGCGCCTGATACCAGGGCTGCGCGCCGCGGCTGCCGACCACGTAGAAGATCACCAGATAGCCGACCAGCGTTCCGGCTCCGGCAAGGGCGAATGGCTCGAAGGCGAGCTTCCCAGAGCCTCCTGCCAGCTTGTGTGCCGCGAATCCGAAGGCCAGCAGAATCATCGGCAGCAGACCGAGGCCGCCGGCCAGCGAGCCCGTCCCGGCCTGCAAGGACCATTGCAGCTTCACCAGGGCACTGGACGGTGCTAGATGCCCCGTCCAGATGTAGCTGTGCACCAGCGTCGTCGCCACGGCGGTCACGGATCCGGCGAAGATCGCGGTGAGCCGCACCCGGCGAGCCTTCTGCTCGCGGCCACAGAAGAGGCCGACCAGCCAGAGCATGCCGGGCCACAGAGCGAAGTCGACCCGACTGAGTGCGGCCAGCCAACCAATAGTGAAGAGGCCTACCGCGCCGAGCCAGGTCGGCCGATTCCCTCCAACGGCCAGCGCCAGCACGACGGCCGCGCCGAGCACAACGAGGGGTGACTCCATCATCATCGTGATCAAGGCGACGGTCCACGGCCCGACCAGGACGATCAACCCCCACCAGGCTGCTGACGTGCCGTACAGCCGCTGGCCGCTGCGCACCACCAGGTAGGCGGCCAGGGCCACCGCGAGCGTCGACAGCACCGAGATCACCACGAAGCTGTGCTGCCAATCCTCGAGTACGGGCCCGAACAGCCATTCCGCCGCCGCCAACAGGTAGCCGTACAACAGGTGGAAGCCGGACGTCGGCGAGACCTGGTCGAAGCTCCAGGCTCCGACGGCAACCCGATTGTGCGCGAGCCGCAGGTAGTAGAAGGCGTCGTCAGGAATGATCGTGATCAGTTCAGCGGGACGTCCGGCGAAATGGGTTATCCGGGCCAGGCCGGCGATGACGATGACTGCGGATGCGGCAAGAGCCGGCAGCCGCTGCCAGAGTCCCGCCATCTCATGTCCCTCCGTGGCCGTCCGGACGAGCGTATTCGCCGAGCTGGGGTGGGCGCTGAGGACAGGCCGGTCAGTATCCGGTCGTCCGACCTAGTCGGGCATTGCTGCGTCGAGCTGGTCCAGCGCTGCGCTGAGCTCGCCGGTTCCCCAGGGACGGACGACCCGAGCCACCTCGACCCCGTCAGCCAGAAAGATCAGAGTCGGCCACAGCTTGACTCGGTAGGAGCGGCCCAGCGGACGTCCCTTGCCGTCCTCGACCCGAATCCGGGTCAGGTCGTCGCGTCCGCCGAGCACCTGCTCGATCGTGGCGTCGGCGCCCTGGCAGTAGCCGCACCAGTTCGTGCCGAACTGCAGCACGGTTGCTCCAGTGAGCGCGTCCACCTCGTCCCGAGTGATCGACTCTGGCTGGTAATCCATGCGCCAACGGTAATCGGACGGCTCAACTCCGAGGCCTCAGCGTCTCGTCCATGACGCCGCGCTACCCGTCGTTCGACCGCGCTACCGATATACAAGTAGCTCGGCGCGTTTCGGGTAGCACCGGCTCGTGAATCGGTAGCACCGCGACAGAAGCGGTAGCACGGCGGGAGAGCCAATCTCGACGGCAGTGCTAGAGGACGCCCTTGACCAGGACGAAGCAGGAGTAGCCGCGCGGCTCGCCGGTCTGGATGATCGCGTAGGCCGACCGGGTCAGTTCGTAGAAGTCGAGCCGCTCCACCGCGGCGATCTCGACCTCGCGTCCTTCGGCAGCGTTCAGCTCCGCCTGGAACTCCCGATGCGCGTCGAACCAGGTCTCGAGCTGTCCCGGCGGAACGATCCGGAAGGCGGACGGATCGTCGAAGGTATCCACCGGGAACAGCTCGAGGACGGCCCTCACCACGGCCGCCGTGTCGGCGCCCGGCAGGTGGTGCACCCGGGACGCCGAACTGCTCGATGGGTAGTTGCGGTCGACGATCGCCAACCGGTCGCCATGGCCCATTTCGGCCAACGTTGCCAACAGCTCAGGAGTCAGCAGCGGCGAGATGCCCTTCAGCATGATGCCTTCTCACCCGCCACTTCGAGGCCCAGCGGGCCGCAGACGAGAGTACCAAGGAAGCCTCCCACGAAGGTGTCGCCCAACCCGATGGTGGTCGGACGCGGCACGTCCAGCACCCGTCCGGGAACGCAGCGGACGGCCTCGCCCAGCCGCGCGCGAATCGCCGCGCAGAACTCCGCCCCGCCGGCATGGACGCTCAGCTGCCGCACCGCATTCAGATGCGCGACCGTGAAGTTGTCGCCGTAGCAGTAGCGGGTGCTGGCCAAGTCGATGCCACCGGCCAGTGCATCCTCAAACTCGCCGGCCCGAGCACCGCGGGCCAGCGACCAGTACTTGGTGTGGATCACCACAGTCGGCGCGATCGCGAAGCTGTTGAACTCGCCCGGGCGCGAGCGTGGTGATCACCGACACCGATGCCTACGGTGTGATCGTCATTCAGGGGCATGGACGCTTCGGCGTCCATCCGGCCGCGGCGCCGACGCTGATTCGCTTCGGCGAGCTGACCGAGGACGAGTTCGTCGTCTCCGAGCCGTCCGCGCGCAGCGGCGTCCGGGTGGTCAACGAGAGTTCGACCGAGCCGCTGGTGCTGCTGAAGAACTTCGGGCCGGGCACCGCCCCCAGCTTCTGATCAGGGGTTTCATCCTCTGCTGCCAGCAACGACCGAGGGCAGGACGGCGATCACGTCCGACCACGGAGCCGGGCTGCTCAGCCGAGCCCGATGAAGCCTTCGGCCGGCCCACTGGACATCGGATCGCGCAGTATCAGCGACAGGATCCTGGTGGAGGTCGGGCAGCTCAGCACGTCGACGTTGTCGTTGGTGAAGCCCTCCGGGTTCAGACGGCAGCCAATGCTCTGCGCCGAGCTCACCAGGGTGGCCAGATCGGCGTGCTTCCAGTAACCGCCGATCGCCCCACACTCGCCGTCCCCCGGGCTGAGCTCCACGGCAAGAGCCGGGAGCTTGCCGCTCAGCTCCGTCAGTGAGGCCGCGAACTGCGAAGCTGCAGCCTCACCGCACACCGGTGCCACGACGTTGTAGTGCAGTGCCGAGTAGCAGGCGCCCGCAACAGTCAGGGTGAGGGCGGCCAGAACCGCGAATGGCACCCGTGTCTGCTGCTTCATTGCCGGACCCCCGCTCGCATGCAGCTTCGTCGAGCCAAGAGTCGCATCGAGGACGTCGCGATGACGAGACCACCGCGATAGTTCGTACAGTTTCCGCTGGCCGGCTTGGCTCAGCCGAGTAGCCGCGTCTTCTCTGCTGCGGGCAGGAAGGACGCCTCGATGCTGTTGCGAGCCAGCATGTCCAGCTGATCCTGGCTGAGCCCGAACTGGTCGCGGACGGCGGCCAGATTGTCGTCCAGGTAGCCACCGAAGTAGGCCGGATCGTCCGAGTTCACGGTGACGACCAGGCCGGCGTCCAACATGGCCGGAAGCGGGTGAGCGGCCAGGCTCGGCACCGCCTTCAGCCGGACGTTCGACAGCGGGCAGCTGGTCAGCGGGATCCGATGCTCGACCAGGTGGGCAACCAGCGCGGGATCCTCCATGGCGCGGATGCCGTGGTCGACGCGCTCGACCTTCAGCTCACGCAATGCCTCCCAGACGTAGTCGGGCCCGCCTTCCTCGCCGGCGTGGGCGACGGTGTGCAGCCCGTCGGCTCGGGCTCGTTGCCACAGCGGAGCAAACGGCGCAGCCGGGAAGCCCACCTCGGAGGAGCACAGCCCGATTCCGAGCAGTTCCACCCCGGTGGCCAGCGCCTGGTCGTAGGCGCGTTCGGCGTCGTCCGCGCTGAGATGGCGCAGGAAGGTGACGATCAGCCCCGAACTGACTCCGTGGTCGGCTTCGGAGCGGCTCAATGCGTCGCTGACCCCGGCCAGGACCACCTCTGGGGGCACTCCACGCGCCGTATGCGCTTGTAGATCGAGGAAGACCTCAGCCCGGACGACACCGGCACGGGCGGCCCGAGCCAGGTAGGCGTCGGTCAGTTCGGCGAAGTCGGCCTCGGTGCGCAGCACCGCCATGTTGGCGTAGTAGATGTCGAGGAAGTCCTGCAGACAGCCGTAGTCGAGGCGGGAGCGCAGGTCGTCCACATCGCGCCAGGGGAGCTGGACGTGGTTGCGCTCAGCCAGTTCGAAGGCCAGCTCCGGCTCGAGCGTCCCCTCCAGGTGAAGGTGCAACTCCGCGAACCTCATGACCACTCCCGTCCTGCTGTTCCGGCGATGCTATCGCTGTCCGTCGTAGCCCGCCTCGCTACCCGTACGTGCACCCCGCTACCGCTCCGTCCTGCCTCGCTACCCGTTAGTGCACCGCGCTACCGGTGTACGGGTAGCGTCGCGAACTACGGGTAGCACCGCGACTGTTCCGGCAGCGCGGCAACGGCCAGATCGTGCGACGGGCTGCCGGCCAGCTGATCGCCCACGGCTGAGACAATCAGAGCCCAACGGTTGTCCGCCGAGCCCGGCACGTGTCGTCCTCGGCCGACCAGGAAGGTGACGACATGACCGACCTGCAGCCCGCAACACCTCTCACCCCCGCCGGACGCGACGCCGCCCTGGCCGAGAAGTCGGACGCAGTGTGCCGGATGGGCTCGCTGATGCTGACCGCCGGCACAGGCTCCTACCGAGTCAAAGCCGCCATGGGACGAGTGGCTGCCGCCTTGGGTATCGAGCAGCTCGAGGCCCAAGTGAGCCTCACCGAGATCGTGGCCACCACCCGCGCCCAGGGTGCGTTCCGCACGCAGGTGCTCGAAGTGCCGGTGCCGGTGGTGAACGCCGACCGGATCTCGGCGCTGCTGCGGGTCTCGCTGCGAGCGGCCCCGGGCCTGACCGCAGCAGAGCTGCAATCCCAGCTCGACGTCGTCGAGGCCAAGGCTCGGCACTACCCGCAACCGGCCATCGTGGCCGGAGCCGCCGCTGCCTGTGCGGCGTTCGCCTTCTTGAACAATGGCCGCTGGCAGGAGTGCCTGGCCGCTGCGCTCGCCGCCGGGCTCGGCAAGCTCGTCCAACTCGCTCTGCAGCGGTTCCGGCTGAACCAGTTGGCTGTCGTCGGACTCGCCGCGACGGTGGCTTGCCTCTTCTACATGCTGTGTGCGACGGCCCTGGCCTGGCTGCTGCCCACGGCCGTCCACCCGTTGCATGAGGCGGCGTTCACCTCGGCCATCCTGTTCCTGGTGCCGGGCTTTCCGCTGCTCACCGCAGCACTGGACCTGGCCCGGTTCGACTTCACCTCGGGGGTGTCCCGGCTGCTCTACGCGACGATGGTCACGCTGGCCGCGGCACTGGGCGCCTGGCTGGTGGCCTGGGCATTCGGCCTGACCCCGGTCGAGATCGCGCCACTCGGACTGGCTCCCGGCGCCCTCCTCGGGCTGCGGGCGCTGGCCAGCCTGGTCGGGGTCTTCGGCTTCGCCATCACCTTCAACACGCCGCTGCGTCCGGCCATCACCGCCTCGGTGATCGGAATGCTCGCCAATGTGGCCCGGCTCACTGCGGTGGACGCCTCGGCGAACCCGCTGCTGTGCGCGGCAGCGGCCACGATCGTTGTCGGATTGCTGGCCGGCTGGGCCAGCCAGCGGCTGCCCGCACCGCGGATCATCCTCTCGGTGCCGGCGGTGCTGATCATGATCCCGGGCGCCAGCACCTATCGGGCTCTGGTGGCCATGATCAACCGGGATTCACTCAGTGCACTGAGCAACGCTTCGGCCGCCCTGAGTGTGATCGTCGCACTGGCCGCCGGCCTGGCGATCGCCCGGATGCTCACCGATCCGGCCTGGACGGTCGCGAACCCGACCTGGACCAAGATGCCGACCACCCGTGCGCAGCGGATCCTCCGGAACCGGGCCCGGGCCGAGCAGCGCCGTCGGGCACTCCATTCGTCCGGCACAGACAAAGACGGCGACTAAGCCGGGCTCAAAGCCCGTCCAGCCGCCGTCCGTGCGCGACCTCAGTCGGTGAACTCGAAGCCCTGCGCGCGCAGCGTCTTGGCCACGTCCGGGTAGTAGATCCGGGAGTAGACGCCCGCGGTCTCCTGGGCGTAGCCGCCCATCTTGGTCAGTCCCTGAGCGTCCCACCACGAGCGCAGCACCTCGTCGTAGGCGGCGACCCCCTCGGCCACCTTCTCGGCGTCATAGCGCTCGGGCATGGCGAAGGACTCCACCGGCACCCGCGGCTTCACCTGCGTCATCCGCTCTTGGTCCGGCACACCCAGGGTGGAACCGATGATCGGGTAGGTGCGCGGCGGCAACTCCAGCAGCGCGATGATCTCGGCCGGGTTGCGACGGATTCCGCCGATCGGAGTGGTGCCATAGCCCAGCGCTGCGGCCGCGGCCTGGAAGGTGGCCAGCGCGATGCCGGCATCGACGGCTCCGACCAGGATCCCCTCGGCGCTGCGCTCGACGATCTGCTCGGTGCCGACCAGCTTGGCGGCCTCGGCGGTCCGGTTGAAGTCGACGACGAAGGCCACGAACGTGTCAGCGGTGGCGATCGCCGGCTGGCCGGCCAGCTGGGCGATCCGGGCGATCCGCTCCTTGTCGCGGACGACGACCAGGCTGATCTGCTGACCGTTGATCGAGGTCGGCGCCTGCTGGGTCGCCTTGATGATCTCGGCCAGGTCGGACTCGCTGACCGCCTCGCCGGTGAAGGCGCGGACGGAGCGGCGCTCGGTGAGCTGCTCAAGAACGGGGTTGGACACTGCTCTGCCTTTCGTGAACCCAGCGGTGCGGAGCACCGATCTGGTTGAGGCGGACGATTCGTCCACCCTCCTGGATTGTGTATCGACCGTTCCACTTTATATACTGAACCGGCCGGTACACAAATCGGCGGTAGGCCTGCGATGATGGCCGAGGGAGGTGTGATGGGACGACCACAGGAGTTCGACACCGCACAGGCGGTCCGGGCAGCACGTCGCGTGTTCTGGGAGCAGGGCTACGCCGAGGCCTCGATGCCCGACCTTGAGCACGCCACTGGAGTGGGCCGCTCCAGCATCTATCACGCCTTCGGCAGCAAGCGCGGCCTCTTCGACGCCGCCGTCGCCAGCTATCTGGACGAGGTGGTCCGGCCGCGGCTTCGTCCGCTGTACGACGACCCGGTCGATCCGGACGCCGTGGTCACCTATCTGCGCGCGGTCCAAGCCGCTGCCCGGGACACCGGTGGCACCCATGGCTGCCTGCTGATCAACACCGCGACGTCACCGCTCGGCGCGGACGCCGTGGTCTCCCAGGTGGTGGCCGAGTATCGCGCCACCGTGCAGGACGGACTTCGCCGCGGCCTCCAGGCCCGCTTCCCGGATCGCAGCAGCGCCGCGATCGAACGGCTGGCCGAGACCTGCACCGCCTTGGTGGTGGCGGCCTTCAGCACCGTCCGCGCCGACCCGAAAGGTGCGGCTCGCGACCTGGAGCTGGCGATCGGGCTGGCCGAAGAGGGCAGCTGACCCGGCCCGTCCGTGTGCCTGCCAGCGTGAGGTCTGGCACAGTGGAGGACAGGTCCCCTTCGTGGGCCCCGGACGAGGGAGCCGTACCCGGTCAGCGACAAGACGGCCAGAAGGACTCGTCATGTCGTGGCTGATTCTCGTGCTTGCCGGCGTCGCCGAAGCTGTCTGGGCCGTCGCCCTGGGACGCTCGGACGGCCTCACCCGGCTACTGCCCAGCGCCGTCTTCGTGATTGCCCTACTGATGAGCATGGCCGGTCTGGCCTTCGCGATGCGCAGCCTGCCGACCGGCACCGCCTACGCGGTCTGGGTCGGCATCGGCGCGTCCCTGACCGTCGGCTACGGCATGGTCACCGGCGCCGAGTCGTCCTCACTGTGGCGGGTGCTCTTCCTGGCCATGATCATCGGCGGCGTCATCGGGCTCAAGGCCGTCGACTCCTGAGCTCGGCCTGGGTTGCACATCGGGTACGAGCGTGGGCGTGCCCGAACCAGCACCTCCCCACAGGTCGTCCATAGACCCAGCGGCTAGCGTTGGCGGCAACAGGCACCGTCCGCGTCGAAGCCGATGGGGCGGGATCTGTCATTCATGCCCCGATGCAGCTCCACCTGTGACTGCGGAGAGTCCATACCTGACATGACCATCAAGGCACTACCCGCCACCGTCCTCGCCGCCGTGCTCACCCTCACCGGGTGCACGGCGACCCCCGCCACCTCGAGCCAACCGTCGGCCTCGGTCAGCACCAGCGCCAGCGCCAGCGCCAGCGCTGATTCCACTGCAAGCGCGCCAACGGTCGATCGTGATCCGAAGGGCGAGCTGCCCGCCATCACGTTCAGCGCCAAGGGCATCCCGACGATGGCAAAGGTCAGCTCGGACGCGCCCGCAGTGATCTCCGTGAAGACGCTGAAGCCCGGTACCGGTGCGGTCGTGGCCGCCGGCGACTTCGTCAAGGTGAACTATGCAGGCTTCCTGTGGAGCGACGGCACCCAGTTCGACTCGTCCTACGACTCCGGCACCCCGGCAGGATTCGCGCTGAGTGAGGTCGTCGACGGTTGGAAGTACGGGCTGGCCGGCGCGAAGGTCGGCGACCGCCTGGAGCTCATCATTCCGCCTGCCTACGGCTACGGCGACCAAGAGCAGGAGTCAATCCCTGCCGGTTCGACCCTGGTGTTCGTGGTGGACGTCCTGGCCAGCACCACGGTGACCACCGAGGCATTGACCGCGGCGACCCTCACCAAGGCCGCCCTGCCCACGGGCGTCACTGTCACCGGCGAGCTTGGCCAAGAACCCACGCTCACCATCGCTGCGGACGCGGCCAAACCGACCAAGACCGAGACCATCGTGCTTGCCGAAGGCAAGGGCGCCACCATCACCAAGACCGACACGTTGCTCTACCACATGGTGGCCAGTGAGTGGGGCGGTGAGAGCTCGTCCACCTGGGACACCTCGTTCCAGCAGACCGACTCCGGCGGCGGCGACATCACCGTCGGCAAGCGGGTCGGCTCCCGGCTGCTGCTGGTCTATCCGGCCGACGAAGAAGGCGGCACCGCCGCCCAGGTCTACGTGGTTGACATCCTGGCTGCGATTCCGTCCGAATAGCTGAGAGGGCCGGGGCCGCCGTCCACTGGCGACGGCTGCACCGGCTACTCGGAGTCAGGCTCAGTTCGCCCGGTGCGCGGCCAGATAGTGACGGCTTCGGGCAGATCGGCGATCGCCCGTGCTCCGGTCAAATGATCGACAATCACCGCTGTCGGAAGGCCCCACACCTCCAGGATCTGACGGATTACGGCCCCTGGCTCGCCGTCCATCATGACGAGCTCGGCGAGACGGTCATGATCCGGCACAGCGAGCCCGACCAACTCGTCCGGCCAAACCTCCAGCGGCCAGGTCGGGCACAGTGCTCGAAGCTCCTCCGGGCTACCCTCGCCCACCACGCGACCGTGATGATTCCACCCAGCACGGGCCACCAGCACCCCGTCCTCATGCACAGCCAAGGACACTCGCCCACCACGAAGAGCGATCACCAGAGCCGCCACCTCGCCCTCGGCTGAGTTCCGGCTCGCGCAGTTCTGGTCGACAACGCAAAACTCGGGCAGCTGGACCGCTCTGGCCGGCCCTCCCACCGAGAACAGCGCGGATACGTCCGCGCATGCGACCACGGTCACCACCCGGTCATCAGTGGTGGGCTGTGGCGACAACGAGCAGTCCAGCCACCGGTGGGCTACCGCACCGTCCGGGCCGAAATGAGTGTGCTCCGGCCATCGCATCACGCACGCCTCGGCGCCGAGGCCGGACAACGACTGCCCCAAGGCCGACATGTCCTCGAAGTCGCTGAACGGCACACCATCAACCATGGCGATATTGGCGAACGTGCCCCCATCGGGCAGCGGCTCGACCCAGGCGGTTTCGACGTGTTCGCTGAGCCATTCGACGAAGTGGTCCTGGTCGGCCGACGTCGCAAGCCGAACCCGCTGGTATCTCCATTCACTTTCGGGTTCGCCGTCGCGGATCATGCCGACGGCGGCGGCCCAGGCTGCAACGGTCATCGCGATGAACACAGACCCGAGGGAAAGGACGAGGAGAACATCGCCCCAGGTCCCCTTCTCGACGCCCACCGGCAGGCCCACGACGTCACGGAGAGACGGGATGTACTGCACCCTCAGCGCACTGCCCTCAGCGCTGCAGTCGACATCAAGGACGACGGCTCGCGGCTGCCCGCCTGCGTCGGCCACGAAGGCGCCTTCGGCGTAGCAGGTCGTGAAGAGGAGGTGCCAGTTGCGCTCGGAAGTGGCGATCGTCATCGTTCCCGGCGAGCCCTCACCGCGGAGGGCGGTGATACTCACGTAGGAGTCGTTGATCGCCAGGATGGACGCAAAAGTGAGTCCGAGAAGGATGAAAGCCCCCACCAGCCAGCTGAGGACTCTCTTCACGTCGTCATCCTGGCAGAAGGATGACCACCTGGGGTGAGCTGCTGCTCAGCGCCCACGCCAGAGCTGGTGTGCCGCCTCCGACGCGAAGCTGGGCACTCCGCACTTCGCGAGGTGCCCTAGCAGTACAGGCGTGGTGATCGCCGGCCGTTTGGTTGCCGCAGCCTGGCGATGCAGTGTCGCCATGGTGAGATCGGGCTGGAGGTCGAGTTGGTTGAGCAGAAAGTCATCGGGATGCTGCACCTCCAGTCCGATGGATCCGAGCAGGTCGGACGGAAAGTCGCGCAGGTTGGCGGTCACGATCACGTCGGCACGTCCGCGCAGGGCCGCAGCAACCACGTGGCGGTCGTCGGGATCGGGAAGAGTGATCCCGGATTCCAGTGACTCCCATCCCGTCACGCACGCATCATCGAAGGCGGCCTGCATCGCGTCGCATCGAGTCTTGGCTGCGCCATCAGTCAGGTTTGGATGAACTGTCTCGATCGCGTCGACCATCTCGTCGAGAACTCGGACACTCCACAGCGGCCGGTACAGCCCGGCCTCCGCGAGCCGGAGCAGCGTGTCTGCCAGCGCAATCGGGACCAAGACACACGCGTCGAGGAATGTGCTGAACCGGGACACGACTTAGCCAGCTTGGCGCTTGCGAGCCGCTTGTAGCGCCTCAGCGTAGTCGGGCACCGCGTCGTAGAGGCCTGCTTCGGCGGCCTGTTCTGTGAGCTCGTCGAGCGTCGCCCGCCGGCTGGCGCGCTTGCGTCGCTGGTAGGCCAGGACGTCATCCAATCTCACACGTCGGTGCCGGCCAGATGCGGGACGCTCAAAGGAGATCTCGCCTTGGTCGAGCAGCTTGACCAGGGTCGGCCGGCTGATGCCGAGAAAGTTGGCTGCCTCCTGGGTAGTGAGCTGCTGGTCGAGCGGTGCAATTGTGATGGCCTTACCCGCCCGCATCGAGGCGACGACCTTCACCAGCACCTTGAATGCCTCCATGGGAAGGGGGACGGTCTGGCCGTCTGGGCCCAGCAAGGCGGCTGGCTCACTGACGTGCTCAAGAAAACGCGAGAGATCCAGCATCGCGTCCATGTCGGCAGGCGGCAGGACCGTCGTTGATTCACTTGCCTGGGTGCTCATGACTCAAGTGTAGGCAAAATCGAAATATCCGAAAGGCCTGGACTCGAAAGTGCGTTGTGAGTCGCTGGACGGCGAACCAGAGAGCAACGTGACCTAGCTGTACTGATCGGGGACGTTGGTTAATCGGCTGATCGGGGGTTTGCCTCCGGTGGCTGAGTGGGGCCGGTGGTGATTGTATTCGTGGAGCCAGCCGGGCAGGGCTTGGCGGCGTTCGGCTTCGGACAGGTAGTGGCGTGCGTAGGCCCAGCCGTCGGCCATGGTGCGGTGGAAGCGTTCGATTTTGCCGTTGGTCTGGGGCCGGTAGGGCCGGGTCTTCTTCACTGTGATGTTGAGCTGGTCGCAGGTGGCCTGCCACAGTCGGGATTTGTAGGCCGAGCCGTTGTCGGACAGGACGCGTTCAACGGTGATGCCGCGAGCTTGGTACCAGGCCACAGCCCGGGACAGGACACCGGCCGCTGTGGCGGCGGTTTCGTCGTCGTGGACTTCGGCGTAGGCAATCCGGGTGTGGTCATCGATGACGGTGTGCACGAACGCGTGCCGCATCAGGTCGTTGTAGTACTTGTTCTTCGGTTTGTCAGGGGTCGATTGCCGGTTCCAGGCGCCCTGCACACGTCCGACAAATCGCCACCCTCCGCCGTCGGGGATATTGCCGAGCTTCTTCACATCGACATGGATCAACGAGCCGGGATGATCGTGCTCGTAGCGACGTACCGGTTCCCCGGTGGCCCGATCCACATAGTTCAACCGGTTCACCCGGTTACGGACCAGGATCTTGTGCACCGTCGAGGCCGCGACACCGGTCCTGGCGGCCAGCTGCAACGGGCCCAGGCGCTTGCGCCACCGCAACTCCAGCACCTGCCGTACCACCGGAGCTGGTGTCCGGCCTGGCTGCCGGTGGGGTCTGCTGGAGCGGTCGCTCATCGGCTCGCCAGCGGCGTACCGGTCGGCCCAGCGTTTCACCGTCGGCCACGACACCTGGAACCGGGCCGCGACCTCCCTAATCGGATAGCCATGATCGACGACCAGCTGGGCGACCCTGAACCGGGCACGTGGGGTCAGGGCTGCGTTAGCGTGGGGCATGGAAGACCTCCTGTTTGTTGAGCGAACCTTGAGCAGTTCCACTCAACCGCGGGAGGTCTTCCCCGCGCTATCGATCAGACCATGTCATCACAACGACTCGACCAACCTGTCCGATCAGTACAGCTAGAAGCCGGCCACGGCCGCCAACCGGGCGGTGACCGCCGGATCGTGGGGGAGCGCGACCCCGTCCAGTTCGAGCAGCGGCAGGACCCCGCGAACGGCGGAGACCACCCAGGCGCCGTCACACGTGGCGAGGTCCTCGGCGCGGAACAATGCCCGCTGCACGCCGACGCCGGCTTCGGCTGCCTGATCGAGGATCGCCTCGATGGTCACCGAGGGGAGTACCCCGGTGCCTTCGATCGGAGTTGTCCAGAGCTGGTCGTCGGCGGCGATCAGCAGCCCGGTGGTCGGGCCCTCGAGTAGGAAGCCGTCCGAGGAGACGAACACCACCTCGTCCACCCCGCGTCGGGCCGCCTCGCGCTTTGCAGCGACATTCACCGCGTACGACAGCGTCTTCACGCCGCCGAGCAGCCAGGGCGCATCGGTGAAGGCGTCGCTGGCGTAGCCGCGGCTGAGGGTGATCGCCCGGACGCCCTGGCGCGCCTTCGTGGCATCGCTGGCCACCGTGATGGTGAGCAACTCGGTCAGCGCGGCACCGCTACGCTCCGGTCCCCGGGTGCGCAGCAGCTTCAGGACGGCCTCACCCGGGACATCCCAGGCCGCGACGGCCTGATCGATGAGCGCCTTCCATGCGTCCAGATCGGGTGCGGGCAGTTCGAGCAAAACCGACGATCGGGCGAACCGGGCCAGATGTCGCTCGAGGTGGTCGACCCTCTTCGTGCCGTCGGCGACAACCAGCCGAGCGGCGTCGAAGCAGCCATCGCCCCTGGTGAACCCCAAATCATCAGCGATCAGTAGCGGGGTATCGGCCGCCACCACGCCGCGCCCCAGCACGGCTACCAACTGTTCCATCTGTGCACCTCCGTCGATAACGATATGGCCGGGCGGAGGTGATGCCGACGGCCCGCCGCCGGCTGGATCCTCGCCGTGGCTCGACGGACGCCCCCCAGCGCCGATCTGGTCGCGGTGGCCGGTGCGCCGCCGGTTCTGCTCCTACTCGGGACTGCGCACAGCCTCGACCAGGATGGACAGCCGGTTACGAGTCAGCCCGGGGTTGGCCGCCCAGAAGGCGTCCGGGACCCAGTCGGCCTCGATCACCTGCTGTGTGGCGCGCCAGCCGGCCGTGTGCAGCCAGTCGGACAGGACGTCAGGGTGCGGGGTGCAGTGCCAGGGCTCGGCCCCGCCGATGCTGCTGGCGATGGCGGCGGCGTACCCCTGGGCAGCCGCGTCCCGGAGTTCGGCCGGGACGATGCTGTCGAAGACGAGGTGGGAGCCGACGGCCAGCCGGTCCAACCGTCCCAGGAGGGCTTGAAGGTCGGAATCGGTGAGGTACATCACCAAGCCGAGCGCGGCGACGAAGACGGGCTTGTCGAGGTCGAGGCCGGCCTCGACAAGGGCCGGCACGAGGTCGTCTCCGGCCAGATCTGCGGGCACCGGATGTCCGCTCTCAGCCACACCGGCTTGGGCGAACAGCTCGGTCCGCCAGGCGAGAACCTCCGGACGATCAACGAGCCATACGTCGGTGTCGAATCCCCGATACAGCGAGGAGTCGAGCCCCGCCCCCAGCAGCACGCACTGGTGCAGCCCGCTGGTCGCGAGGCTGGTGCGGGCAAAGCCGGCCCGGGTGGTGGTGGCGAGGCGGGCGGTGGCCATCACCGGATGGTCGGGCTGGCCCAGTTGGTAATCCAGCGGGGACGGGCTGAACTGCGTGCACAGGGCGCGGGCGTCCGGATCGAGGAGGAGATGTGGGGGCTGGTCAACCAGCTCATGGGCGGCTCGGGCGGCCGCGGACAACAGTGCGGAGAGCGACGCTGCGCTATTCGGTTCAGTCACTTCAATTAGCTATCACGGCGGTCAGCTAAGTCGAAATCGCCGGACGGCTCCGCACCGCCCCCCACAACGCCAGTGGGGCTCCCGGCCGAAGCCGGGAGCCCCACTGGGTAGAACTCAGTGACCGATCAGAGGTCGTAGTACATCTCGAACTCGTGCGGGTGCGGACGAAGCCGGATGGCGTCGATGTCGGCGCGCTTCATCTCGATCCAGGTTGCGATCAGATCGGAGGTGAACACGTCGCCGGCCAGCAGGAAGTCGTGATCGGCTTCCAGCGCGTCCAGCACGTCGCCCAGGGAGCCAGGGACGGTGGGAACCAGAGCGTGCTCCTCCGGGGGCAGCTCGTAGAGGTCCTTGTCGACCGGGGCAATCGGCTCGATCTTGTTCTGAATGCCGTCGAGGCCGGCCAGCAGCATGGCCGGGAAGGCCAGGTACGGGTTGCTGGACGGGTCGGGGCAGCGGAACTCGATGCGCTTGGCCTTCGGGTTCGAGCCGGTGATCGGGATCCGGATGGAGGCCGAACGGTTGCGGCTGGAGTAGACCAGGTTGACCGGAGCCTCGAAGCCCGGCACCAGGCGGTGGTAGGAGTTCACGGTCGGGTTGGTGAACGCCAGGACGGCCGGAGCGTGCTTCAGCAGACCACCGATGTACCAGCGGGCCAGGTCGGACAGGTTGGCGTAGCCGGCCTCGTCGAAGAACAGCGGCTGGCCGCCCTTCCAGATCGACTGGTGCACGTGCATGCCCGAACCGTTATCACCGAAGATCGGCTTCGGCATGAAGGTCGCGGTCTTGCCAGCGGCCCACGCGGTGTTCTTGACGATGTACTTGTACTTCATCAGGTTGTCGGCCGCGGTCAGCATGGTGTCGAACTTGGTGGCGATCTCGCTCTGGCCGGCGGTGCCCACCTCGTGGTGTGCACGCTCGATGGTCAGGCCGACACCGATCAGGTTGCGGACCATGTCGTCGCGCAGGTCGCCGAAGTGGTCGACCGGAGCGACCGGGAAGTAGCCGCCCTTGTACTTGACCTTGTAGCCACGGTTGCCGCGGCCGCTGCCGTCCTCCTCGGAGCCGGTGTTCCAGGCGCCGGCCTCGGAGTCGATGTAGTAGAAGGAGGCGTTCTGCTTGGTCTCGAAGCGAGCCGAGTCGAACACGTAGAACTCGGCCTCGGGGCCCATGAACGCGGTGTCGCCGACGCCGGTGGACGCGAGGTAGTTCTCAGCCTTGCGCGCGATGTTGCGCGGGTCGCGGCTGTAGGCCTCCTTGGTCAACGGGTCGTGGACGAAGAAGTTCAGGGCCAGCGTCTTCGACTTGCGGAACGGGTCCACGAAGGCGGTGGTGGGATCGGGCATCAGGGTCATGTCGGACTCGTGGATCTTCTGGAAGCCACGGATCGACGAACCGTCGAAGGACAGGCCGTTCTCGAACACGTCAGCGTCGAAGAAAGCGGCGGGCACGGTGAAGTGCTGCATCACACCGGGAAGGTCGCAGAACCGGACGTCGACGGTCTCGACAGCCTCGTCCTTGATGTAGGCCAACAGGTCGTCGGCGCCTTGGAACATCTTTCCTCCACACGTAAAGGGATTGAACGGCTCCACGCTACGGAGGTGCCGTAACCAGACCATTGCACAAATGTTTCGAGCAAGTTACACGCTGTCCCGTGATGGTCGTGGCGGCCGTCGCTGGTCTCAACGGCGGGTCACGGCGGCGTCGCCCACCCGTCCTGCGATAGCAATGATCCGTCGCCTTGGCTGCTGAACGGCGGTTGTCGGGCCCGGATTTGCTCTGGACACCCGTGCGCCCGAATTGCTCTGACAAGCACCTTTGCCGTCCAGCTTGGAGTCAGCGGACGGCTCGACTACGTTGCATCCCATGCTTCGCTACATCGGAAAGCGACTGCTGAACTACGTCATCTTGTTGTACGTAGCGGTGTCGCTGACCTACCTGCTGGCCGCCACCCAGCTGAACCCTCGTGCGCTCTGGGCTGTTCGGCAGCCTCCGGTCGATCCTGCGATCGTGGAGTCTCAGCTGCGCCAGTACAACCTCTCGGAGAACGTCCCGCTGTTCGAGCGGTACTGGACCTGGCTGACCGGGGTTCTGCATGGTGACTGGGGATACTCCCCGGTCGGTCTGAACGTGGCGGAGCAGGTGAGCACCCGGATGTGGGTCAGCCTGCGGCTGCTGCTGATCGGAACCCTGGCCGGCATCATCATGGGCGTCGCCGTGGGTGCCTGGACCGCGACCCGGCAATACAAGGTGAGCGACCGGGTGATCACGGCCTTGTCCTTGCTGGTCATCTCCACTCCGGCGTTCGTGGTCGGCCACGTCACCCAGATCCTGGCCATCATGTTCAACAACGCCACCGGCACCCGATTCTTCGAGTTCATCGGCGAGACCGGCGACGTGGGCAACTACCCGTTCGCCGACCTGGTCGATCGGGCGCAACATCTTCTGCTTCCCACGCTGGTGCTGATCCTTCTTGAGGTCGCCTCGATGAGCCGGATCCAGCGCAACCTGATGCTCGACTCGCTGGGGGCCGACTACGTCCGCACTGCCCGGGCGAAGGGTCTCCCGCAGCACAAGGCGGTGATGAAGCACGCACTGAGAACCGCCCTGATTCCGACCGGCACCTATGTGGCGTTCGCGGTGGCAACGATGTTCGTCGGCGCGACCTTCACCGAGCGCATCTTCAACTTCCCAGGGCTGGGCCAATACGGCGTCGACGCGATCACCAACCGCGATGTGAACGGGATCGTCGCGGTGACTGCCTTCTCCGGAGTGTGCGTCCTGGTCGGAGCGATCCTCTCCGACATCATGGTCGCCATCCTGGACCCGAGAGTGAGGCTCCAGTGAGCACCGCCGTCAACGCTGCAGCCAAGCCGGCCAAGCGACTCACCCGCGGACGCCTGATCTGGCGGCGGTTCCTGCGCAACAAGGTGGCCGTGGTCGGTGCCGTGGGCATCTTGTTCCTGGTCGGGCTGACCCTGTTCGGCCAGTACTTCCTGTACTGGAAGTTCGACGACATCGACACCAATGCCTTCCTGACCCCGCCGGACTCGGCGCACCTGCTGGGCACCACCCAGGCCGGACGCGACGTGCTGGCCCTCACGGTTCGCGGCCTGGGCAAGTCACTGCTGATCGGCTTCCTGGTGGCGATCATCTCGACCTCACTGTCGGCCATGGTCGGTGCGTCCGCGGCCTACCTCGGTGGCTGGTACGAGAAGGCCATGCTGTGGATCATCGACTTGATCCTGGTGGTGCCGAGCTTCTTCCTGATCGCGGTGGCCACCAAGGGCGCCCCGGAAGGGGAGTCCTCCTGGCTGATCCTGGTGGTCCTGCTGGCCGCCTTCGCCTGGCCGCTGTCGGCTCGCGTCGTCCGATCGCTCACCTTGTCGATCCGGGAACGCGAGTACGTCCTCGCGGCCAAGTTCATGGGAATTTCGCCATTTCGGATCATCGTTCGGCACATCCTGCCGAACGCCTCGTCGCTGTTGATCATCGACGCCACTTTGGGGGTCGGCTACGCGATCTTGTCCGAGACCGGACTGTCCTACTTCGGTTTCGGCGTGCAGGCCCCGGACACCTCGCTGGGTACGTTGATCGGTGAGGGCGCCAACATGGCCACCAGCTTCCCGTGGATCTTCCTCGGACCGGCCACCATCCTGGTCTTCCTCGTCATGTGCGTGAACGCGATCGGCGACGGCCTGCGCGACGCCCTCGATCCCAGTTCGGCCTCGGGAGGCCAGGCATGAGCAACATCCAGCCGCTGAAGAACCGCCGGACCCAATCCGGCGACACTGTGCTCAGCGTCACCGACCTGCATGTCACTTTCCCCAGCGAAGCCGGGCAGGTGCGCGCCGTCCGCGGGCTCAGCTTCGACCTGGCCGCCGGGGAGACTCTGGCCATCGTCGGTGAGTCGGGATCGGGCAAGTCGGTCACCTCGCTGGCGGTGATGGGGCTGCACCCGCCGACGACTAAGATCACCGGTTCGATCAAGCTGCACGGCGAGGAACTGCTCGGCCGCTCCGATGAGGAGATGTCCAAGATCCGTGGCCGCGATCTGGCCATGGTCTTCCAGGATCCGCTCTCGGCGCTGACCCCGGTCTACACGGTCGGCGATCAGATCGTCGAGGCGATCCAGGCGCACTACGAGATCTCCAAGGCCAAGGCCTGGCAGCGGGCGATCGAGTTGCTCGACCTGGTCGGGATTCCCAACCCGCAGACTCGGGTGAAGTCGTTCCCGTTCGAGTTCTCCGGCGGTATGCGCCAGCGGGTGATGATCGCCATGGCGATCGCCAACGACCCGGACGTGATCATCGCCGACGAGCCGACCACGGCGCTGGACGTGACCATCCAGGCGCAGGTCCTTGAGGTCCTGAAGACCGCTCAGAAGGAGACCGGCGCGGCGATCATCATGATCACCCACGATCTGGGCATTGTGGCCGGCATGTCCGAGCGGGTCGTGGTGATGTACGCCGGACGACCGGTCGAGACCGGCACCGTCGACGACATCTTCTACACCCCGCGGATGCCGTACACCGTCGGTCTGCTGGGCACCGTCCCGCGTCTGGATCAGGCGTCCGACGGTGCGCTCCCGGTCCTGGAAGGCAATCCGCCCTCTGTGGTCGACCTACCACCCGGCTGTCCCTTCGCGCCGCGCTGCCCGGCGGTGATCGATCGGTGTCTGAGCGCCGAGCCTGAACTGGTGACCACCACCTCGGTCGACCATCAGGCCGCCTGCTGTCGTCTGGACGAACTGGCCGGCATCAGCCACGCCGAGCTCTTCCCGGCCCCGGAACTCAGCGCATCCGACCTCGCCGAGGTGCCGCGTGAGCAGCGTCCGGTCGTCCTCGAGCTCAAGGGCCTCGAGCGGCACTACCCACTGATGAAGGGTGCGATCTACCGACACCAGATCGGCACCGTCCACGCCGTCGATGGCATCGACCTCGACATTCGCGAGGGCGAGACCCTCGGTCTGGTGGGGGAGTCCGGCTGCGGCAAGACCACCACGCTGATGGAGATCCTCAACCTCGCGAAGCCGACCGGCGGCGCCATCGAGGTGCTCGGTCAGAACACGGCCACCCTGAATCGTCGCGAGCGCAAGGCGCTGCGACGCAACCTCCAGGTGGTGTTCCAGGATCCGATGGCCTCCTTGGATCCGCGGATGCCGATCTTCGACATCATCGCCGAACCGATGGGCGTGCACGGCTACTCCAAGGACGAGATCGAGAAGCGGGTGCGCGAACTCCTCCAGCTGGTTGGGCTGGAGCCGGCGCACTCCGACCGCTACCCGCAGCATTTCTCCGGCGGACAACGGCAGCGGATCGGTATCGCCCGTGCGCTGTCCCTCGAACCCAAGGTGATGGTCCTGGACGAGCCGGTCTCGGCGCTGGACGTGTCGATTCAGGCCGGCGTGATCAACCTGCTGGACGATCTGCAGCGCAAGCTCGGCCTGTCGTACTTGTTCGTGGCGCACGACCTGGCTGTGATTCGGCATATCGCCGACCGAGTGGCTGTCATGTATCTGGGCTCGATCGTCGAGATCGGTGACGTCGACGCGGTTTACGAGAACCCCGGGCATCCCTATACCCAGGCATTGCTGTCGGCGATTCCCATTCCGGATCCGCAGACCGAGCGCTCGCGTAATCGGATCATGCTGTCCGGAGACCTGCCCAGCCCGTCCGATCCGCCCTCGGGCTGCAAGTTCCGGACCCGCTGCTTCTTGCACCAAATGCTCAGCGAGCCCGAGAAGGCTCGCTGTATCGGTGAGGTGCCGCAGCTGGTCGCCAAGGGCTCCGATCATCGGGTGGCTTGCCATTTCAGTGATCGGGCTTCTCAATAGTTGGCGAGTTTGTCGCCGGGATTTGTTAGCAGGTCGTAACCGCGGCCGATTCCGATCCTGTGTGACTACCCGGTAACGTGAATCCATGCTGGAGCGGGCCCTAGCCCCTGGTGTCCGCCTGGCACGCAACAACGGAGGAAATGTGAAGGCTTCGAGAATTCTGCTGCCTGTGGTCGCCGCCGCCATGGCGCTGACCCTGGCCGCCTGCGGTGGTCCGTCAACCACCGCCAAGCCCAGTGCGAGCGGTTCGGCCTCGGCGTCCGGTTCGGCTTCGGCGCCGGCCGAGGCTGCCTGGGACATCAACGAGACCGCCTACGATCAGCTGTCCGCGGGCGGTGAGTTCGTCGGTTCGATCAGCTACCCGATCGCCACCTGGAACTCCTTCTCGGTGGACGGGAACGACCAGGAACTGGTCTTCCTCGAGTCGCCGATCAGTGCCACCTACTACGACTTCAAGGGCGACGGCGAGGCCGTCATCAACAACGACTACCTGCTCGAGGCGAAGACCGAGGTCAAGCCGAACCTGGTGGTCACCCTTGAGCTGAACCCGAAGGCCGTCTGGAACGACGGCAAGGTGATCGGCGCCGACGACTGGATCGCCACCTGGAAGGCCATGAACGGCTCCAACGGCGACTTCGCGGCCGCTTCCACCGATGGCTGGGATCAGATCACCAAGATCGAGGCCGGCAAGGATCAGCAGGAAGTCATCATCACCTTTAAGTCCACCTACCCGGACTGGACGTCCATCGTCTCCGGCGGCCCGCTGCGCGCCGAGGGTGTTGCGACTCCGAAGGCGTTCAACGAGGGCTGGAAGGACTACGTCGATTCCTACTTCACCGGCCCGTTCAAGGTCGAGAGCTGGGACAAGACCAGCGGCACCGTGGTGATGGTCCCCAACGACAAGTGGTGGGGCAAGAAGCCGAACCTGACCAAGCTCACCTGGAAGCAGATCAAGGCCGACGCCCTGGCCGCCGCCTTCGCCAACCACGAGGTCGACTACTACGACATCGGTGCGGACGCTGACGGTTATGCGCAGGCCAAGGGCGCCCAGGATTCCGTGGTGCGCATCGCCGCCGGCCCGAACTACCGGCACTTCACTTTCAACGCCAAGTCCCCGGTGCTGTCGGACGTGAACGTCCGCCAGGCGCTGTTCCAGGGCATCGACCGGACGATCATCGCCCAGTCCGACCTGGCCGGCCTTCCCGGTGACAAGGTCCCGCTGAACAACAACCTGTACGTGTCCAACCAGATCGGCTACGTCGACCAGGCCAAGGCCACCGGCATCGACTACAACCCGGATCAGGCCAAGGCCAAGCTGGACGCCGCCGGCTGGACCCTCAACTCGTCCACCGGCTTCCGGGAGAAGGACGGCAAGCAGCTCGACGTCACCTTCGCCGTCCTCGGTGGTGTGAAGGCCTCGGAGAACGAGGGCCTGCAGGCCCAGAAGTCGCTGAAGGCGATCGGGGTCAACCTGAAGCTGAAGACCGTTGATGTGCAGAAGGACTGGCCGGGTGTGCTTACCAAGCACGACTTCGACATCATCGCCTTCTCCTGGATCGGTACCCCGTACCCGCTGCTGAACATCGGTCAGATCTATGGCGGCACCGAGAAGGACGGCAAGTTCGAGCCGAACGACTCGAACTTCGCTCAGCTGAAGATCGACAAGGTCCAGGAGCTGAAGCCGCAGATCGACACCGAGATGGATCCGGCCAAGCGGACGGAGTTGGGCAACCAGGTCGCGCAGGCGATCTGGGAGGCCGGCCACACCCTGCCGCTGTACCAGCGTCCGATGCTCATCGGCGTTCGGGCCAAGCTCGCCAACATCGGCGCCTTGGGCATGGCCCGGGTTCCGAAGTGGGAGCTGGTCGGCTACGTGAAGTGAGCTGTACCGAGTAGCTGAATGGGGTCGGGCCAACGGGCTCGGCCCCATTTGGCTTTCCGGGCTCTTTTCTGCGGAAGAGGCCTCCGCAGGAAAGGGGACAGTCCCCTTTCCTGCGGCCCCTGAAGGGGCCCCACAGGGTGGCGGAAGCTCCGCTGGTATTGGCGGGACCGGATCGAGCCTCAGAGCGTCCCTGACGGCCCGGGCAACCCCAGACGCGAGCCAACGAGATCGGTTCGGATCGGCAGGAGAGTTGCGTCGGCAGCAGCCACCGTGGGGGAGTGTGGTCTTGGGGTGCCCAAGTCGGTTGCCGGGGTGGGCAGACGGGTGGCAGTCAAGCTGCCAGACTTGGGGTTGACTAGGAAAGATAAAGCGGTGGCCAGGACCGGGATCGAACCGGTGACCTTTCACTTTTCAGGCGAACGCTACTACCATCTGAGCTACCTGGCCGGGAGAAGCGATCGTGCTTCCAGCGACCCCGACGGGACTCGAACCCGCGACCTCCGCCGTGACAGGGCGGCGCGCTAACCAACTGCGCTACGGGGCCTTGGTAAGGCCTCTCTGGCCCATCTGGACCAGCCCGGAAACTATAACGTAACCCCTCCCCGGCGCGGAAATCGGGGCTCCGTTGCGGTCAGGATTCGCCGGCCGGCCCGGCCAGTCCGAGCTCGTGGGCCCGAACGGCCAAGGTGACCCGGTTGGTTGCGCCGAGTTTGGTGAGCAGTGTCGAGACCTGGTGCTTCACGGTAGAGACGGCCACGTAGAGCTGCTCGGCGATCTGCTCGTTGGTGTGCCCGGCGGCCAGAAGCTCGAGCACCTGCCGCTCGGTTTGAGTCAGCTCCGGAACCGCGGCTACTGGACGCTTGTCGATCAGGCCGGACGCCCCGCCGGCCAGGACGGCCACTCCGTGGCTCGCTGCCTGGATCGAATGCAAGAGCGCCGGCAGCGGCAGATCCTTCGGCAGGAAGCCCAGGGCCCCGGCCTGCAGCATCGACGCGGCCGCGCTCGGATCGGCCAGCGAGGTCAGTGCCAGCACCTGGGTGGTGGGGGAGGCGGCTCGCAGCAGTGCCGTGGCCTTCGGGCCGTCCACCTCAGGCATGTTGATGTCCACCAGAGCAACGTCCGGCTTCGACTCGGCGGCGGCCAGCGCGGCTTCGGCGCCGTTGGCATAGGAGGCCAGCACCTCGATGCCGGCGGCTCGATCAAGAAGCTGAGTGAGCATGGTGCGGACGAAGAGGTCGTCATCGACGATGA
Source organism: Actinomycetes bacterium (assembly GCA_023425145.1). Lineage (GTDB taxonomy): Bacteria > Actinomycetota > Actinomycetes > Propionibacteriales > Propionibacteriaceae > Propionicimonas. The sequence goes on from JAFADF010000059.1 coordinate 115,588, forward strand.
TCACTCTGGTCATCGTGCCACCGCCAGCGGGACGGTGATTCGGGTGATCCAGCGCGGGCCCTCAGCGCGTGACTCGATGCTCCCGCCGATGGCCGCCAGACGCTCGGCGGCGCCAAGCAGGCCCATCGAGGTGTCGTTGGGGGTAGCCGGATGGGCTGCGACCTCGTTGATCATCGCCAGGTCGAGTGAGTCGGAATCCAGGCTGGCCAGCAGGCTGCAGGGACGTCCCTTTGCTCCGTGCCGCTCGACATTGGCCGCTGCCTCGCTAGCCACTGTGGCGACAATCTCGCTGATCCTGGAGGGTACCTGCTCGAGGTCGCCGTCTATGGTCACGGTGACCGGGAAGCCGCGCCGGTCCAGCTGGTCGATCAGCTCATTCATCCGGCTGGCCAGCGATCCGCCAGTGCTGATCGGAAGGTCCGCGTCCGGCTCGCGCAGTGCGCTGAGCAGCCAACGGAGTTCGCTGGAGGCGTGCCCGATGCCGTCGGCGATCTCGGTGAGTGCACTCGCATCATCGGCCGCGGCTGCGGCCCGGGCCTGGAGAGACAGGCGGACCAACGTCCGAGAGAGGCTGTCGTGCAGGTCGCGAGCCAGACTCAGCCGCTGCTGGGTGAGTGAGGCCTCCCGGAGCTTCGCCTGCGCATTCCGGTAGTTGCTGAAGGCGTTACCGACTGCCCACATCATCGCGATCAGCGCAGCCCAGATCAGCGAGGCGAACACCGGGGTCAGGCCGGGCCCGTAGACGGTGAACTGGATTCCCACGTAGATCAGCCAGTAGCCCAGGGCCATTCCAAGGCGTAGGCGGCGGTCGCCGCGCATGCCGGCGCCCAGAATGGCGATCAGCGGCGCGTACTGGCCCATCTGGCCCCACTGGTGCGGGGCGAAGGCGTACACGGCGAGGATGCAGCCCAGTGCGATGCCGGCGGCCCGAGGCCAGCGGACGGCGAGTGCGGCTGCGGTGCAGGCGGCCAGATCGACGGCAAGTCCGATGGGCTGGTTGGCGATCAGGCCGAGCATCGCACCGAGGCTGGCGAGCACGACTGCGAGGACGATGTCGACAGCGCCGCTGACGAGCTTCGCGAAGGGGCGGTTCCGCATGCTGATATCCAATCGCGTACTGAAGGCGTTGGCCAGTCGGCTACGTGCTGGAGTTGGTGATGGGCCAGTTGGCCCTTTCTGTGCCAGAAGCGCTGGCCATTCGGCCAAGGATTCGCTCGGGGGAGCGGCGGCAGCTCTCCTTGCTGGCACCCTCAGGGACATGTTGGTGACAACGTGTTGGTGACAACGATTCGAGTGCGAGCGCAGTTGGCTCTCGCGTTACCGCTTGCCGCTGCGCTCGTCGCTGCGGTGGTACTGGTGGGGGGAGCGCCCAGTGCTACCGCGGCCACCGCACCCGATATTTGCGAGCTCTTCCCCTACTGGCCTGGCTGCTAACGCCAGGACGTCTACCCACCCGTGAGCGGCGCGACTTCGGTCGCGCCGCTCGGCACGTCTCGGGGTGTTTTGGGTGTGCGCAGCAACGAGTTGGGCCTCGCTGAGGGAAATGGATGGTCCTGGACGATGGCGTCCATGCCGACCATTGGCATCCCCAACGGGATTCGAACCCGCGCTGCTGCCTTGAAAGGGCAGTGTCCTAGGCCGCTAGACGATGGGGACCTGACCGGGTGAACTATACGGCCCACGCCGGAGCGCGCCCAAACCGCAGGCGACCTCAGGGGGCTTGGAAGAACGAGACATGGACGTGGTCCATGTGGTTGGCGGTGTCGCCGCCCCGATCGTCCATCTTCTTCCAGCTGCCGCGCTCGATCGAGTAGCTGCGCTGGCGCCAGATGACGTAGTTCACATGAAGGCGCTTGGCGTTGGCGATCACATAGTCGGCGACCTTGTCGCCGAGCGCCTTGTTGGACTTGTAGGAGGGAATCATGAAGTCCACGGCACGTCCGGACGGGTGGTCCTCGGAGTAGGAACTGGACGTCCGCCAGCCGTAGATGTTCTTCAGCTGAGGGAACTTCTGGCGCAGCTCGATCACTGCGACCTTGCCGTAGGACTGCAGCTTGTTCAGTGACGTGGAACCGAGATCGACGATCGCCGGTTTGGTGGAGGTCAGCGAACTGGAGGCGGTCCAGGCGATCGTGCCATTCCAGATCACCGCGGAGTACTTGTTCTTGGTGGCGCCGGTGGTGCGCAGGACCTCGTCCTTGCCGAGCGTGGCCACGGCGTCGGACTCGGCGTCCGCTGCGACCCGGAGGGTCACCCCGGTCTTGGTGTAGAGCGTCTTGGCCCGCAGTGGCAGCACATACTTCTTCGGCGTGCCTGAGACGGCCTTCAGGTATCCGGTGAGCACCCAGCCGACCTTCGCCTGGTAGACGACCTGGGTGTAGCCGCCGGAGTGGATGCCGGTGCCGTCCACCCGTTTGCCGACAGCGATGCTGGCCAGGCTGGATGCGGTCACCGACGCGGTGGCTCGCAGGGCGAGTGTGGTGGTGGCGGTGTAGCCGGCCTTGGTGGCGGGCAGGGTGGTGGTTGTCTTCGACAGCAACCGAGTCGCCATCCAGCGGATGGTGCCGTCCACGCTCACCTGGCTGTAGTCCCCGCTGGACAAGCCGGTGACCTGCATCACCGCACCCTTGGAGTAGGTGCGCACGATCGAGGAGCGCAGGCTCGGCCCGGTGCGCAGATAGACCCTGGCAGTGGTGGCCTTGCGTCCGCTCGGCCCGGTGGTGAAGGTCGAGGCGGCCTTGGCATCGGCCTTCAGGTAGTCGCGACGGACGTAGGCCGTCTTCGACTCGTAGCGGATCGGCTGCCAGTCGCCGGACGCCGAGCCGGTGGCCAGCACGTGCGCACCCTTGGGGAGCTCGCCGACCAGAGCGGTGTTGGTGCCCTTGCCGGCGCGGACGTTCACGGTGCCCGTGGTGGAGTAGGTGCGGTTTGCGGCGCCTGCGGGAAGCGCGCTGAGGATGCCGCCGCCCAGCAGGGCGGCGGTCAGGACGAGCCAGGTGGTGAGGTTGCGCAGGGAGGCGGCTGCTCGCACGATTCGGGGCATTCCTTCCGCCGGCATGCCGGCTCCGCGGACAAGGCGTGCCGACCGGGGCTGGACCATCCCTCCTGGGCCAGTGGGGGGTCGGGCTCGTCAGGGATGAGGCAGGGGACGAGTCTTCCCCGTGGCGTGCACCACACTCGTCCCTGCCTCGATCGACTGGACTCTATTGAGCCCACTACGAACTCGGCTATCGGCGCAAGGGAAGTCGGCTCGGAGGGCTCGTCCCGGCGGCCCGGTTAGGCTGGGCGCATGCCAGTGACGGTCAGCCCGGAGAGGTTCGACGAACTCGTCGATGCCGCTCTGGCTCAGATCCCGTCGGAGTTGCTCGACCTGGTCGAGAACTGTGTGGTGATCGTCGAGGACGAGCCGGGCCCCGAGTACGGTGATGTGCTCGGATTCTACGACGGAATTCCCTTGTCAGAGCGGACTTCCTCGTATGCGGGGGCGCTCCCGGATCGGATCTTGATCTTCAGTGGGCCGCTGCAGCGGATGGTCTCAGACGAGGACGAACTGATCGACGAGATCCGGATCACCGTGTGGCATGAGGTAGCCCACTTCTTCGGGATCGACGACCATGAACTGGACGATCTGGGCTACGCCTGAGCCTGCACAACTCACCTCCAGCCCCGGTTGAGACCTCAGTGCCCGTTCCGGCTGCCCTAGAGGTCGGTCAGGACCCAGCAGCGCTTGGGTGCGGCCACGAACCGGTCGCAGTGGCCCAGGCTTGTCGGCGGCAGATAGCCGGCCTGCAGGTCGGACCGTGGCACCAGCTGGGTGCCGGTGTGCCGTGCGAGTTCGGCGGCGGCACCGGGCTCAATGGTGATCGCGCACAGCGGCAGGTGCCGGCTGGCAGCGTTCACCGCCAGGGTGGCCATCACTTCGTCGGAGAACCGCGGAGCCGCGATCAGCAGAGCAGCATTCTGGGTGCGGGCTTTGTCGAGGACGGGCAGGAGTTCGCGCATCGTGGTGACCGGCTCCGCTGTCACCAGGACCAGCGGTGAGTCCAGGACTGACCAGCTGGTGTCGGGGTCGGTGACGAAGGCTTCGTCCGCCCAGCCATGGGGCAGTGCTGGGGCTTCATCGAGTTGGGCGGCGAGGTGGTTGCGCTCGGTCTCGTCCAAGGCGTCTGGGTAGCGACGCTCGGCGAGCAGATCGGGTTCGAGTTCGTAGGTGGGTTCGGCTGCGTCGTCCGGGCGGCCGGGGATCGGCCGGTCCGGAGGCCCGCTCACCTGCGCGGCCCGATGCCGGTTCGCCGTCCGATCGGACAGCCAGCCATAGGCCACCACGGCTACGCCGATCACCAGGACGGCGACGATTCCGAGGTATGCGGGGGCCACCTCTCCAGTGTGCACGCCGACCTGACGCAGAGCTGCCCGGGATCACTGGATGAGGCGATCCCGGGCAGAGGGTCAGGCTCAGAAGCCGGTGATGTCCTTGAACCGGACGGTGGCGTCGTTGGTCACCTCGACGGTGCACATGGCCTTGAACTTCCACTTGCCGCCGGCATCGATGGTGCTGGCGGTGTCGATGCAGGTGCCGATGTTGGCGCTGCTCGAGTCGAGGACATCGAAGCTGATGGTGGCGATTGCGGTGACAGCCTTGTCGGAGGTGTTCGAGACGGTGCCGACCACCGTTGAGATCCCCGACTCGGACTCGACCTTCCAGCCATCGTCGAGCTTCAACATGCTGGACTTGTCGAGGTCCTTCGCGGCCTGTCCGGCTGCGCCGATGACGGCGGCGGTGACCACCGTCATCACGATCGCGATGATGATGGACACAACCCCAAGAATGAGGCCCGCGATGGAGGTGCCGCGCGAGCGTCCCTTCATCAGCAAGCCGACGATGCCGAGGATGACAGCAACGCCGCCCAAGAAGAAGGCGAAGGCCCCAACGATCGGGATGAAGGAGACGAGGACGGCAACGATGCCGACCACGAGCGCGGCCACGCCGACGCCGTTGCCAGTGGTGGACGGAGCCGGGGCTGGCTGCGGCGCAGGGGGCTGGACGAAGGTGGGATCAGACATAGGTTGACTCCTGGAGAGTGCGGGGTGGTGACTGCCGATCGGTAATCGGTGTTCACCATTCAACCAGTTCTGTGTGAAACCTGTGGGTTTTCTGCCCCGCTGCGGTGTGCGAGGGCTGGTCCCGCGCAGGTAGGCTACCTAGGCGCCTGAGGCGTGTGGGGCCTATAGCTCAATAGGCAGAGCAGCGGACTTTTAATCCGCGGGTTGTGGGTTCGATTCCCACTGGGCCCACCCGCGTCGGATCCCCGCGGTCGAGTCGGCTCAGCCGATGTCGAGGATTACCTTGCCGGTGGTGGCCCGTCCTTCGAGCGCCTCGTGGGCCGCACGCGCCTGAGCAAGCGGGAATCGGTTACCGATCCGGACGTCCAGTCGGTGGTCGAGGATGGCGGCGAACAACTCGTCCGCCCGACTCCGCAATTCCTCGGTGGTGGCGATGTAGTGGCCAAGGGAGGGACGGGTGACGTACAGCGACCCGCCAGCGTTGAGCCGCTGCAGGTCGAAGGGTGGCACCGCTCCGCTGGAGGCGCCGAACAGCACCATCAACCCGCGCGGACGCAGGCAGGCCAGGGATGCGTCGAAGGTGGAGCGTCCGACTCCGTCGTAGACGACGGGTAGGCCATCGCCGGCGAGTTCGCGGACGATGCGGGGGAGCTCGGCCGGCAGGTCCGTGAGCAGGTCGTAGCGGATCACCTCGGCGGCGCCGGCCGCCCGGGACAGTTGTTCCTTCTCCGCACTGGAGACCGTGGTGATGACGCGGGCTCCGCGGGCGGCTGCCAGCTGGGTGAGCAGGAGTCCGACGCCGCCGGCACCGGCGTGAACGAGGATCGTGTCCCCGGCTTGCACCGGATAGGTCGAGGTGGCCAGATAGTGCGCGGTGAGCCCCTGCAGGGGGATGGCTGCGGCCACGTCGAGATCCACGCCGGCGGGCACCTTCAACGCGCGCGCAGCCGGCACCCGGACGAACTCTGCGTAGGAGCCGGGGGCATCGGCCCACGCGACGGTGTCGCCCACGGCCAGATCAGAGACGCCCTCGCCGACGCCCGTCACCGTGCCGGCGCCCTCGCTGCCCGGGACGTGTGGGAACGGCATCGGGTACATGCCGCTTCGCCGATAGGTGTCGATGAAGTTGATGCCGGCCGCAGTCGCCTTGACGACAACCTCTCCCGGACCCGGGCTGGGCTCGGGAACCTCAACCAGCTCGAGGACGTCCGGGCCGCCGGCCCGCATTGCCTGAATCGCGCGCATGCTCCGACGATAACTCGCCGCTAAGCCCATCCGCGCCGACTGCACCGACGCGCGTGCCGCCGAACCCTAGGACGCCAGCAGGGCATCGATGCGCTTCTTCAAGACCGCCTCGGGCTGCGCGCCGACCAAACGAGTCACCGTCTTGCCTCCACGCAGGATCACCAGGGTCGGGATGCTCTGGGCATCGAAGCGGGCCGAGGTCCGCGGATTGTGGTCAACGTTCACCTTCACCACCTTCACAGAGCCGGCGTACTGGCTGGCTAGGCGCTCGAGAATCGGCGCAACCATCCGGCACGGGCCGCACCAGGGTGCCCACAGGTCGACCAGGACGATCTGGTTGGTGTTGGTGGCCGCAGCGAAGTCGTCATCGTCGACGTTCACCAGCCAGGGCAGTGGGCCGTGGCAGGATGCGCATTGTGGGCGTCCGCTGGCCGCCGCAGGGACGCGATTCTTCGTGCCGCAGGCTGGGCACGTGCTCACCCCAGAACTCATACGTCGAATCTAGCTCGGGTCGCGTGTGACAGTGTGAGGTTGTTGGCATGGGGTTGCCGCTGGGCACGAGCGGCCGCGCTGGCTGGGCTGGCCCTCTTGGTGAGACCGATGATCTTGTCGCTATCAGTGGGGTGGCAGGGCGTCGGGTCAGTGCGACCGACGATGTTGTCGAAATGCGCCCCGGGAACCGGCTTGATAGCGACGAAATCGTCCGTCACGCACGACTGGAGCTACGGAGCAGCCTCCATAACGACGAACTCGTCGGCCAGCTGCGAGACCTCCACAGCTTCCTTCCTCTGACCGGGTCGTCCCGGGCCCACGGCTCCCTGTCACCACTCAGGTCTAGCGGCGGCGCACAGGCGCGCCGGCGCGAACAGCCCTGGGGATCTCGGCCAGCTCGTCCACGAGCTCGACCAAGCGGGTGATGGAGCCCGGGTCGGCAGGGGAGTCGACTTCCACGTGGTAGTCGATGCCGGTCGAGGCCCACTCGGCGTCGAAGCCGCCCGCCGCCCGCACCCGGACTCCGGCCAGAGTGATGCCCAGCTTCTCGGCCTCGCGGTAGAGGTCGTTGAGGACGCAGGCGGCCACCGCGACGTGCAGGAGCTCCGCGCCGGTGAATCCGGCGACCACATCGACGCCCGCATCGGTCCAGCGATGGGCGAAGTGGGAGGTTGCTACCCGGCCACTTGGCCGGAGGCTTCCGGTGGCGCACTCGACCGGGTACTCGTCCATGCGGGAGATCCTTCTCTCATCGGACGAGCGCGCCAATCGACAGTTGTGCTGAGGGTCGGGGGAGCTGGTCCGGGCGCCGGCGGAAGGAGTCCGATTCGGCGCAACTGTGACCGTGTGGGACACTGGAGGTGTGAGCGCGGCAGTCGCGCTCCTCATCGCACCACAATCGAGCCTCGCGCCGATGGTCACACCATCTGAGTGCCTCTCGACCTTGGACAGTGGTGAACCAATCAAGCTGAAAGCAGTTCTTTGTCTCACACTGACTCTGCTCAGACGTCCTTCGTGACGCTGGGCGTTCCCGCCGTGCTCGCCGAATCTCTCGCCAAGCGCGGCATCGAATCCGCCTTCCCGATCCAGCAGGCCACCTTGGCCGACACTCTCGCCGGCCGCGACGTCCTCGGCCGTGGACGCACCGGCTCGGGCAAGACCCTGGCCTTCGCGCTGCCGCTGGTGGCCCGCCTCGGCGGCCTGGTGGACGGTGCCCGCCGCGGCAAGGCCCGTCCGGATGCCCCACGGGGGCTCGTCCTGGCCCCGACCCGCGAGCTGGCCAACCAGATCCTGGAGACGGTCGAGCCGCTGGCGCGGATCGCCGGGCTCGGCGTGATGACCATCTTCGGCGGCGTCAACCAGTCCGGCCAGGTGCGTCGGCTGCGCCAGGGCATCGACATCGTGGTGGCCACCCCCGGCCGTCTCGAAGACCTCATGAAGCAGGGCCACTTGAGCCTGGACGCCATCCAGATCACCATCCTCGACGAGGCCGACCACATGGCCGACCTTGGTTTCCTGCCCGGTGTGACCAGGATTCTGGCCGCGACCCCGTCCGGCGGACAGCGGATGCTGTTCTCAGCCACCCTTGATGCGGGCGTCGACAAGCTGGTCAAGCGGTTCCTGAGCCATCCGCTGGTGCACAGCGTCGACACTGAGTCGTCCCCGGTGGCCGCGATGACCCATCACGCCTTGCTGGTGGCCGATGCCACCCAGAAGCGCAAGGTCGTCCAGGTGCTCGCCTCGGGCACCGGACGGCGTCTGCTGTTCACCCGCACCAAGCATCAGGCCCGCAAGCTGGCCCGCGAGCTCACCGCCGAGGGCACCCCTGCCGTTGAGCTGCACGGCAACCTCTCCCAGAACGCCCGCGAGCGTGGCCTCAAGGCCTTCGCGGACGGCCAGGTGCGGGTGCTGGTGGCCACCGACATCGCTGCTCGCGGCATTCACGTCGATGACGTCGAGCTGGTCGTCCACGTCGATCCGCCGGCAGAGCACAAGGCTTACCTGCACCGCTCCGGACGGACGGCTCGCGCCGGTCACGCCGGCGATGTGGTCACCTTGGTTCTCCCCGAGCAGCGTCGCGACTTTCAGGCGCTGACCAGGGCAGCCAAGATCTCCGTGGCCCCGGTTCCGACCACGGCGAATGACCCGCAGCTGCGCCAGCTCGCCGGCCCGGCTGCTGAGCTGGTGGCTCCCGACGAGGCGGCTCCGGCTGCGGCTCGTCGTGGCGAGGCCAGCCCGTCTTCCCACAGCGGACGCTCCGGCCAGCGTGGCGGTCAAGGCTCCGCAGGCAGTCGTCCGCGTGGCCAGGCCCGGGGTGCCAAGAGCCCGGCCGGTGGTCAGCGCACCTCCAATGGCTCGGCGCCGAGGTCCTCGCGTTCGTCCGGCCGCTCCCAGGCCCCGCAGCGCGCCGGCTCGTCCGGTGGTGTCGCGGCCTTCTCCAAGCAGGGCAATCGTCGCGGCGGATCGCGTCGCGCAGCCTGATCAAACCTTCGAGGCGAGGCTGGACAAGGGAGCAGTCCAGCCTCGCCCGAAGAGCTCTCCGGCTAGCGCGGGAGCAGCCCGGAGAGGTACTCCATCACGACTCGCAGCGCACCGAGGAACGGCCAGTCGCCGGGCGCGGCTTCGGGTGGCTGGTAGTGCCGCAGCCCCCAGGTGCTGGTGAAAAGGATCACCGAGATCGGGTTCCACAGGCGTGATTCGACGGCCGCTGCACCGCCGGTGGCGATGCAGATGGCCAGCACCATCACCAGGATGTGCGTCCAGCGTCCGTAGTCGACGCCGACGATGAACAGTGCCGCCACCCCGAGCAGGGTCGCCAGCGCCCAGCCCCAGTTGCGCCGCAGCCACGGCGAGACGGCGATAGGGAGCACCGCCAAGACCAGTAGCGGCAGGTAGCCAATCTGCATGGGCAGGGACGTCCGGACCAGGTCGAGGCCTTCCTGCGAACTCCAGCCCAGAGCGCTGATCGCTCCCTTGCAGAACAGGGACGAGCGGACGCCGTGCCCGCCGATCGCTCGACAGATCTGCCCGGTGGTTCCCGAACCGACCTCGGCTAGGACGGACGTAGCCATCGCCGCAACACCGACGATGGCGAACAATCCGGCGGCGATCCACCGCCACACCCTCAGCCGGTCCCGTCCGGAATTGCCGGCCAGCAGCAGGCAGCAGACCGCCGGCAGTAGCAGCACCGTCGGCTCCCAGCTGAATGCGGCCAGCCCCCATAGTGCCAACGCGAGTCCGATCAGGGCCCCGCGCAGCCAGCTGGGCAGCCGTGTCGCCAGCTTCGTCCAGGCCAGCACGGCGAGCACCACGAAGATCAGAATCTCCTTGCGGAAGCCGCCTTCCACGTCCCAGCCGATGAAGGGGAGCGCGGCCGGTCCGCACATCAGCGCGATGCTCGACCAGCTGTACCGACTGCGGTGAAGGTAGGTCAGAACGAAGGCGACGATGACGGCGTAGCAGCCGACCTGGAACCAGAACAGCCACCACAAACTGCCGGCCCCCTTCGGGGTCAGGATCAGCCACAACTGGCCGAACAGGCCGCGCCGGACGAAGCCGCCGGCGTAGTTGATCAGCCAGTCGGCGCTTTGGTAGAGGCCGGTTGCCTGGGCCACGACGGTCCGGTAGGCGTCAATCGCGCGCCACAGCGCCAGGGCGCGCCCAGGCGAAACCCGCGCGGACGAGCAGGCGGACCCCTTCATTGCGGTCGGTCATCGCGGCAGCCTAGCCAAGATCGAGTCAGAATGGGAGCGCTTTCACAACTCTCCCGACATGTCCTTGGGTTGGTCGGGTGAGACGGATCCTCCGCGGCGATGGACGGTAATGGAACCGTCCCCACGAATCGGGCTGGCAATGGTGGACGGAAATGGAACCGTCCCCACGAATCGGGCTGGCAAAGGTGGACGGTAATGGAACCGTCCCCGGGGTTGGGTGGCGGCGGGGAGGCTAGCGCTTGCCGATCCGGCGGGCGGCGAACCGCTCCAGCGACTCGCGCACCGAGCCGCGCAGGACGAACTCGATCCGTCCGACCAGAACCTTGGGGTCCTCGGTCATGTCGGTGGCCAGCCAGTGCATGACGTGGCCGACGACGGCCAGCGTGTAGTGGTCGATCACGAAATCGCGGTCATCCGGGGCCAGTCGCAAGTCGCCCTCCAGCTCCGAGACGATCACGCTCATCATCGCCCGGAGTGACTGGTGCAGGAACCGCTCCAACTCGGCATGCCGCAGCGAACGAATGACCGCATACGCCTGGTCCCGGTTGCGCTTGAGATAGATCAGCAGCTGGCGGCAGCCGTCCGCCCATTCCGCATAGCTGGCGTGAGCCATGATGTGGTCGGCGATCTCGCTGGTGAACACCCAGGCGGCCAGGTCGTAGATGTCGGAGAAATACAGGTAGAAAGTCTGCCGGTTCACCCCGGCTGCGTTGGCCAGGCCGGAGACGGTGACCTTGGCCAGCGGTGTGGTGCGCAACGCGTCCTTCAGGGCTGTGGCCAGGGCCTGTTTGGCTCGTGGGGCAGCTGGTGGGTGCGATGTCACGTGATTCTCCGCTGGGACTCGACAGATCGCGCGATCTGTCTATACCGGGCCGCGTCGGGCGTCCCTAGCATCGAGTATCGCAGGCGGACGGGTTACCTCTGGATCGATCGATGCCGATCGTCCCCGGCCGTCGGAAGGTTGAGAGATGTTCCTGTTCGCACCGATTCCCTGGTACTCCTGGGTCGCCTGGTTCGTGGTCCTCGGAGCCCTGATCGGGCTCAATGAGGTGACCCGCCGCTGGAAGTGGGCCGGGCTGGCCTTCTTCGTGGCGCTGCCGGTGATCCTGACCCTGTTCGTGTGGCCGATCACGGCCGGCGCGGGCTCGTCCACCGGAACCTGGTTCCACTGGGTGAAGGTCTACTCCGCACTGGCCGGCTGTCTCGGCTTCATGGCGATCCGCTACCTCCCCAAGCTTGCAGCCAACCGCTGGGTGCTGATCTTCCCGGCGGCAATCCTGGCGATCAACATCGCCGAGGCCTGTATCCGCGACTTCCAGGTTGGCGCGATGGGTGCCAACGGCATGGTGGACGGCGTCTTCATGGTGTCGGGTGCGTGGAACTACCTCAACGGCATCGCCGGGCTGATCAACCTGATCACGATCTGCGGCTGGTTCGGCATCTTCATCTCCAAGGACGCGTCCAAAGACATGATCTGGCCCGACATGCTGTGGTTCTGGATCATCGCCTACGACCTGTGGAACTTCGCCTACGTCTACAACTGCGTCGGCGATCACTCCTTCTACGCCGGCGCCGCCCTGCTCATCTCGTGCACGATCCCGGCCTTCTTCATCAAGAAGGGCGCCTGGCTGCAGCACCGCGCCTCGACCCTGGCGCTGTGGATGATGTTCACCATGGCGGTGCCCAACTTCGTCACCAACTCGCAGTTCTCGGTGAGCGCCTCGCACAACCCGGCCGCGCTGATGACGGTTTCGGTGATCGCGCTGGCCGCGAACGTGGCCGTGCTGATCTACCAGGCCTACACCGCGATCACCCGGCACAAGAACGTCCTGACCGACGAGCTGTACGACCACCTGGCCGGCTACCAGGAGGTCTCGGTTGCCAACCGGGCGGACGCACTGCTCGGCGCGGGTGAGCCGGTGGCGGCTCGCTAGCCTCGTCCGATCGCCTCGATGGTCGCCGTCCGCAGACTGCCTGCGGGCGGCGACTTCTGGGTTTCGCCTGGTGCTGGCCGCTCGCCGGGGACGCCTGCGAGCTCCGAGGACGCTTCAATACTGAAGTGAGCGATGCTCTGGCGACACCCCCTGCCATCAAACGGATCAAGCTGCGCTATGCGGGCACCTGTGCGCGCTGTGGTGCCGGACTCGCCGCGGGCGAGCCGGCCGACTACAACCGGACCAGCAAGACCGTCTCGTGTGTGAGTTGCGAACCTCGACGAGCCCTGGACGACCCCGCGGCCGTTACTGCGGCACCCCGGCATGCCATCACCCCCGAGCCCGCGCCTCAGCTGGAAGCAGTAGACGGGGTGGCCGGCGGCTCAGCGAAGCGGGAGTTCGAGCGGCGCCACGATGCGCGGCAGGAGCGCGTCCAGGCCGCCCATCCGAAGATCGGGAAGTTCCTGCTGGCCGTGTTCGACGATCCGCAGTCGACGACGGCCTGGGCCACCGGTGCCATCGGCGAAGAGCGGCTCGGCGGCATGCTGGCCGAGGTGGCCGGACCTACGCTGCGCGTCCTCCACGATCGCCGGATACCCGGCACCAAGGCGAACCTGGATCACCTGGTGGTCTGCCCGTCGGGGGTCTTTGTGGTCGATGCCAAGCGGTACCGCAACCAGCGCCCGGCGTTGCGGGTTGAGGGCGGCATCATCCGCCCTCGTCAGGAGTTGTTGATCGTCGGCGGACGAGACCGCACCACGCTCGTCGACGGCATGCACAAGCAGGTCTCCGTCGTGCGCCGCGTGCTGGCGGACTACCCGGAGGTGCCGGTGACCGGTGCGCTCTGCTTCGTCGAGGCGGACTGGCCACTGATCGGCGGCTCCTTCACCGTGCAGGGCGTCGCCGTGCTCTGGATGAAGAAGCTGAAGACGCTCCTAGCCGAGCCCGGCCCGCTCGGCCCCGATGAGATCGCCGAGCTCCAATGGCGCCTGCACGAGGCCCTGCCGCGCCAGAAGCAGTCCTGAGCGAAGGCTGCCAAATAGTGCCAACCTCGGGAAAGCCGGTAGCGCGAACCCATTGACTCTGGTCTCGCGGCGGACGAGATTGGCTGCGACGGCGCAGTCGCACAGGGGAGGCCTGGCTATGCAGAAGATCGTCCCGAACCTCTGGTTCGATCACACCGCCGAGGAGGCGGCTCAGTTCTACGCATCGGTCTTTCCTGAGGCGCGGATCGTCGATGTTCAGCGCTATCCGGACGAAGGCCTGCCCGACTTCCAGAAGGAGTTCGCCGGGCAGCCGGTGACCGTCGAGTTCGAGATCGGCGGCTACCGGATGGTCGGCATCAACGCGGGTCCGGAGTTTCGTCCGAACCCGTCGGTGTCGTTCTTCGTCAACTTCGATCCCTCGGTGGACGACCACGCTCGCGAGCATCTGGACGAGCTGTGGGCTGCTCTGACTGCGGAGGGAAGCGTATTGCTGCCGCTGCAGGAGTATCCCTACAGCCAACGCTACGGCTGGGTCGAGGACAAGTGGGGAGTCAACTGGCAGCTGATGCTGACCAACCCCGATGGCGAGCCGCGGCCGTTCATCATCCCCTCACTGATGTTCGGCAGCACCGTCCAGGGACGCGCCAAGGAGGCGGTCGACTACTACCTCGAGGTGTTCGGCGGACGTCCGGGAACGATCGCGGCATATCCGGCCGAGTCCGGCCCGATGGCGGGGCAGATCATGTTCGCCGACTTCCAGCTGTTGGGCCAGTGGCTTGCGGTGATGGACGCGGCCGACCAGGACTTCACGTTCACGCCAGGAGTGTCGCTACTGGTCTACTGCCACGGGCAGGACGAGCTTGATCGGTGGTGGAGCAAGCTCAGTGCCGTCCCCGAGGCCGAGCAGTGCGGCTGGTGTCAGGACAAGTTCGGGTTGTCCTGGCAGCTCGTCCCCGACAACCTGGGTGAGCTGATGGCCGGCCCGGACGCCTACGCCACGCTGATGCGGATGGGCAAGATCGAGATCTCCGCCTTCGGCTGAGTGAACCGGTGAGTGAAAGCCAGAGGGGGCAGTCCACTGGCTGAATCAGCCCTTGCCGAATTGCGTGCCGGTGCGGATATGCTCCCGGCCACGGTTGCATCTGGCCGCTTACCCCGAAGGGTTGCTCATGGACGGCGCTGTCCACAGTCACGAGCATGCAGACGTCGATGCCGAAGGGCTCGTTGGCAAGGGCTTACGCAAGGGCTCGGTGTCCTTGGTCGCTGCGGTCGCGATCGGGCTGGCTGCCACGGCGCCGGCCTATTCGCTGACCGGGGCGCTCGGCTGGGGCGCGGCGGCGTCCGGCTATCAGTTGCCGATCATCTTAATCATCTCGGTGATTCCGATGTTCTTCGTGGCGCTGGCCTACAAGCACATGACCGAGGTGGCGCCGGATTCGGGCACGGTGTTCACCTGGGGCTCGATGGCGATCGGCCCGTACACCGGCTGGATCGGCGGCTGGGGGCTGTTCCTGTCCAGCACACTGGCCGGGGTGGGGGCCGCCGAGGTGACGGTGAATGCGGTGGTCGCGGTGGCCGGCCTGGAAGACCCGCCGATGATCCTGCGGGCGGCGATCGGCTCGGCGTTCATTCTGCTCACGACCTGGCTGGTCGCCCGGGGTGCGGAGGAGTCGTCGCGGACGACGCTGCTGCTGACCATCATCCAGTACGGCGGCCTGATCGTGTTCGCTCTGGTCATGCTGGCCGCGGTGCTCAGCGGCAATGCCGCCCCGACCGCTGAGCCGTTCTCGTGGGAGTGGTTCAACCCGCTGGTGATCGACGGCTACGACGCCATGATGGGCGGCTTCCTGGTGGCGCTGTTCATCTTTTGGGGCTTCGATGCGTCCCTGGCCATGTCGGAGGAGTCCGGCGGCAATCCGAAGCAGGCCGGACGAACCGGAGTGATCTCGATGATGATCATCCTGGTCACCTACGTGGTGTTCGCGGTCGCGGCACTGGCCTACGCCGGGATCGACGAGACCGACCCGCTCAGCCTCACCCACCCCGACAACATCGACGACGTGTTCGGCTCGATGGCGACCGCTGCGGTCGGCCCGTGGGGCGCGGTGGTCGCCGCGCTGATCATCGCCGTCTCGGCCTTCTCGGCGACCATGTCGACGGTGATGCCGACCGCCCGCAATCTGCTGGCGATGGCCAGCTATAAGGCCCTGCCCAAGCGCTTCGCCAGCGTGGACGAGGCCACCGCAGCCCCCAAGGTGGCCACTTGGGCGATGGGCCTGCTGACCTTGGCGATCTACCTGGGGCTGAGCCTGACCAGCAGCTCGATCGTGGCCGACTCGGTCTACAGCGTCGGAATCTCGATCTGCGTGTACTACATCGTGGCGTCGATTTCGTCGGTGGTGTACTTCCATCGGACGGCGTTCGCCTCGGTGCGGACGGCCTTCGGCCAGGTGATTCTGCCGGCGATCGCGGTGATCGTGCTCGGCTACGTCCTGGTCGTCGAAGCCGGCAACATGATGGACCCCGAGTACGGCTCGGGCAGCTCGGTGCTGGGCGTCGGGACGGTGTTCATCGTCGGCGTCCTCGGGATGGCGCTGGCCGTCCCCCTGATGCTCGCCTGGCGCATCAAGGCCCCCGCCTTCTTCAAGGGTCGGACGCTGCCCAAGCAGCGGGCGCACTGGGTCAAGGACTAGGCGAAGGGCCGCTCAGGCCCGGGTTGTCGAAGGTGGGTTAGGCGACGTTGCCGAGTCCGAAGAACCTCTCGAAGAAGGCGCTTAGCCGAGCGATCACGCGCTGCTTCTTGTCGGCGTGGCTGCCGTCGGCGGCGAAGCGCGAGGTGGGCGGAAGCACCTTGGTGATCGCCGTTCCGGTGGCGGTGATGGCGCCGTCACGGAAGGCCGACTCGATGAAGGCGTGGGTAGCTTCGGGGCGCAGGTTCTCTTCGGCGATGATCGCGGAAAGCTCGGCCTCGCGGCGAGCGGCGATGAAGGCCAGCCACTCGGCGTCCACTGCACCGTGAGGTGAGATCGAATCGACGAAGTCTTCGATCAGGTCCTTCTTGTTGCGCAGGGACGGGCTGGCGTCCACCGCACGCGAGATCTCGGCCCGAAGCTCCTTGTCGTCACCATCGCCGCGGGCTTCGCGACGCTTCTGGACCAGCAGCAGGATGTAGTCGACGTTGATCTCGACCTGCTTGATCAGCTCGATCTCGAAGACCACGTCGTCGTTGATGGCTTCCTTGTCGGCGTCGGCGTCCTTGCGCCATTCGGCGTGCAGGTCGAGGTAGAGGCTGCGGTAGTCCTGGCTCTGCCGGGGGGTGAGCAGCACCTGCCCGTCGAAGTCATCGAACGAGGTGAGGATGTTCTCCAGCCGCAGGATCGCCCCGAACAAGGCGATGAACACCTTCTGCGCGACCTCGCTGACGATCGGCACACCGAGCGGGAACTGCTCCAGCAGCTGGGTCACCTTGGCGGCGTAGTCGGCGTGGTACTCGCTGTACGGCTTCAGCAGGACGACCCCGCGGGCCTCTTTGTTGCCGAACAGCGAGATGGCGTCGTTGGTCTGCTCTTCCAGGTCGCGGAAGGTGACGATGTTGCCGTAGGTCTTCACCGAGTTCAGGATTCGGTTCGTCCGCGAGAAGGCCTGGATCAGCCCGTGTGCGCGCAGATTCTTGTCGACGAACAAGGTGTTCAAGGTGGTCGCGTCGAACCCGGTGAGGAACATGTTCACCACGATGACCAAGTCGAGTTCGCGGTTCTTCAACCGCATCGACAGGTCTTTGTAGTAGTTCTCGAACTTGTCGGCGGACGTGTCGTAGCTCGTGCCGAATAGCTGGTTGTAGTCGCTGATCGCCTGATCGAGGAACTGGCGGGCGTCCTTCGATAGTGATGCCGTGTCGAAGCCCTCGTCGTCGAGCAGATCCTCGACCGCCTCGTTGGCCCCGAAAGAGTAGATCAGCCCGATCTTGAGCCGACGGTCCGGGCTGAGGTGCTGTTGCTGGCTCGTGAAGTGCTTGTAGTACGCGCGGGCAGCTTCGATGGACGCCGTGGCGAAGATCGCGTTGAACCCGCGGACGCGACGAGACTGCCGAATCTCCTCGGCCTGCCGGCGACTCCGGATCACCTCGTCCACGTTCGCCACTGCCGAGTGCAGGTAGGTCTGCGACCGCTTCGTCTTCTGATCGAAGTGCTCCAGGGTGTAGGCCACGATTTCGTTGAGCCGGCGCGGGTCGAGCAGGGCGTCCTCGGTGTTGATCCCGGGCACCAGCTTGTTCGTGACGTTTCCCACCTTGATGGTGTTCACGTAGTCCACCCGGAACGGCAGGACGTTCTTGTCGCTGATCGCGTCGACGATCGTGTAGGTGTGCAGCTTCTCACCGAATGCCTGCTCGGTGGTCTTGAGCTGGGGGTTGCCGCCGGTGCCGGCATTGGCGGCGAAGATCGGGGTGCCGGTGAAGCCGAACAGGTTGTAGCGCTTGAACGCCTTGGTGATCGCCGAGTGCATGTCGCCGAACTGGGAGCGGTGGCACTCGTCGAAGATGATCACCACATGCTCGCCGGTCACCTCGTGGCCGGCATTGGCCTTGATGAAGGTGGCCAGCTTCTGGATCGTGGTGATGATGATCCGCGCCGACGGGTCTTCCAGTTGCCGCTTCAGCACCGCGGTGGAAGTGTTGGAGTTGGCGGCACCCTGCTGGAAGCGGTCGTACTCGCGCATCGTCTGGTAATCCAGATCCTTGCGGTCGACGACGAACAGCACCTTGCTGACGCTGGTCAGTTGGGTGGCGAGTTGGGCGGCCTTGAAGCTGGTCAGCGTCTTGCCTGAGCCGGTGGTGTGCCAGATGTAGCCGCCGGCGGCGACCGTCCCCAGTGTGCGAGCGTTGGTGGCCACCTCGATCCGGTTCAGGATTCGCTCGGCCGCGACGATCTGGTAGGGACGCATCACCAGCAGCGTCTTGTCGGCGGTGAGCACGCAGTAGCGGGTGAGGATGTTCAGCAGCGTGTGCTTGGCGAAGAACGTCCGGGTGAACGCGGTCAGGTCGCGGATCGGACGGTTGGCTGCGTCGGCCCACCACGAGGTGAACTCGTAGGAGTTCGAGGTCTTCTTGGTGCGCTGGCTGCCGGAGCCTTGCTTCACGTGCAGGTCGCGGGTGGTGTTGGAGTAGTACTTGGTCAGCGTGCCGTTGCTGATCACGAACAGCTGGACGTACTCGAACAGCCCCGACCCGGCCCAGAACGAGTCGCGGGAGTAGCGATTGATCTGGTTGAACGCCTCACGGATGTCGACTCCGCGCCGCTTCAGCTCGATGTGCACCATCGGCAGACCGTTGACCAGGATCGTCACGTCGTACCGGTTGGCATACCGGGGTTCGGCCACTGACTCGGACGAGGTTCCGGCGGGCACCTCGTACTGGTTGATCACCTGGAGCCGGTTGTTGTGGATGCTCTTCTTGTCGATCAGGCTGATGTTCTTCGTGGTGCCGTCGTCGCGCTTGAGTAGCTGGATGTGGTCGTCCTGAATGCGGACGGTCTTCTCGGTGATCCCATCGTTGGCGCTGGCGATCCGCTCGCCGAAGAACTGCTTCCACTCCGCGTCGGAGAAGGTGATCTGGTTCAGCCGCTCGAGCTGGGTGCGCAGATTGGCGATCAGCGCGGCTTCGGAGGTGATCGGCAGGTACTCGTAAGCCTGCGACTGCAGCAGCCGGATCAGCTCGCCCTCCAGCTCTGCTTCGGACTGGTAGGCCGCTTCGGCCGCGGCATCGGGGACGTACTCGGCGACGACAGTGCTCTCGCTGCTGACCACGATCGGGTCGTAGGCGACACCCGACCCGGGCGTCGAGGAGCTAGTCATGGCTTGGCCTCGGCAGCGCCACAATCTTCACCAGCTTCTCCAGCCCCAGGAAGTCGTCGGGGTTCATCGTGTAGAGGGTCATGCCTTCGACCGCGGCGGTGGCGGCGATCATCAGGTCGGCGTTCCGGCGCCGAGGTGTGCGACCGGAGGCGAGGACGGCCGCGGACATCCGTCCGAACATGCGGGCGGCGTCGGCACCGAAGGGGATCGGGTCGAACTCGCTCTCGGTGCGCTGCAGGACGGCCGTGCGGTTGGCGCGTTCCTCGATGTCGGCTGGGGTATTGCCGGTGACCAGATGGGGGCCGGCCGACAGTTCGGCCAGGGTGACGGCGCTGATGCTGACCTCGCCACTGAACGCACCCGATGGTAGGTAGCGGCGCAGGATCACCACATTTGTGTCGATCAGGACGCGCTCGCTGGCGGGGTCAGCGGGCATAGCGATCCTCGGTCTCCGGATCGAGAGCGGCATCGAGTTCGTCCCGGAAGCGAGCCTCGTCGAAGCTCGGTGCGGACGCACTGGCGGCCAGGAAGTCTTCGGCCGGAACCGATCGGCGCGGACGCAGCGGCACCAGCTCGGCGATCTGACGCCCGTCGCGGGTCACGGTGAACCGTTCGCCCTGCTCGACTGCGTCCATGATCTCGCGCGACCGCATTCGCAGATCACGCTGGCTGATCTCGCTCGGAATGCTCATGAACCCACTGTAGCCCCCGGTGGCACCTGGTGGCACACCTTTGATCTGTTTCGCGAGCCCCGCATTCGGCGCTTCCCTAACTGGCCTCGGGGAAGGTCAGCAGCTTGTCGCGGTAGTACTCGTATTGCTTGCGGCGCGCGGCCAACTCGGCCGGCAGGCCGACACTGAGGTCATTCACGAGAGCGTCGAAGCCTCGGAGCTCCAGGGCGATTTGACGTTGCTCGCTGAGGGACGGAAGCGGAATCTCGTACTCGAAGAAGGACTGCGAGTCGATCGCCGCCATTGAGCCATCGGTGCGAACGCAAGTTGCCCGGATGTCTTCGCTGCGGGCGCGAATTGCCTGGTAGACGAAGTCTGCATCTACCTCGGCGCCCGGAATGAGCGCCCTAATGTCCTGGTTGATGGTCGTTGGTATGGCGACGAGACCGACGGGAAGCCGCCGCCGCAGGATATTCGACCGCATGACAACCGCAACGCTCGGCGCTGGCACCAGTCGTAGGGAGGTCTCTGCGAGTGCCGCACGCGTTACTCGCCCGCGGATCTCGGTGCTGGATTGGTTACTGACATCCATTGATGCCAACCAGGGGATTTCGCCGCCATCCCAGAAGCGCGGGTCCGACTTCGAAGGTGTGACACCCCCAAGCCAACGGCCGAGCTCTCGAAGATGGGCTCGGCGGCCGGGAATGGCTGAGATCAGCCGCATGGAGTAGTGGTCGTACTGGCGGCGACGCGCTTCCAGCTCCGCTTCCAGCTCCGCTTCCAGCGCCGTGAACGTGTCGAGGATCCTGACGATCTCCCGCTGCACCTCCAGCGGTGGCACCGGGACTCGGAACTCAAACAGCCTTGTGGTTTCGATAGACGCGACCGAACCTCCAGTCTTGCGTGCGGCGCGAAGGATTGCATCACCGCGCGAGCGAAGTAGGTGGGCGAGGTAGCTGGGCAGGATGTCCCCGCGCGGCACAACGGCCTTCATGTCCTGATTGAGCGCGACAGCAACCGGGACGAGGGCGGTCGGCAAGACTCGATCGAGGATGCTCGATCGGACGACCATTGCCACCGATGTTGGTGGCACCAGCCTTGTCGCCGAGTTCCTGACGGCCGCCTCGGTGATGTAGTCCTCTGTTTTACCCACGATCGCAGGGCCCATGTCTTTCGGCGAGACCCACGGGATCGTGCCGCCACTCCAGAACTCGGGCCGCGACTTGGAGGGCGTGCCGCCGCCGTACCAGTCCCCGACATTGGCGAGGGGTACAAACTCCACCCCATCCGGGCACAACTCGGCGATCAGGTCGTCCACGCGACTCATGGCTTGCCCTCGATCTGGCGCTGGGCCTTCTTGATGGTCTCCAGGTAGGCCGTCTCCACTTCGGATTGGGCTGCGTCCAGCTCCGTCCGGAAGGTGGCGTACTCGCCTTCAGCTTTGTCCACGGCCTGGCGATGGCTGACCGAGCCGGGGCCGGAGAGCACCGGGGCGTCCATGGCCGAGATGAGTCGATCGAGGTGGGTCAGCCAGTCGGCCATGTACGTGGGCTGGTGGCTTTGGGCGCGGAACTCGGCGGCGTCGAAGTAGGCCGACACCAGCGTGTTCAGCTTCTTCAACTCGGATTCGCTGAGGTAGTTCTTGGCGACCGAGACGTCCGATTTCCGTGGTCGTTCGCCCGCGAAGGTAGTGAGCCCCATGTTCGGCCGGCTGGCATCAGCACGTTCGGCGATGACCTCGGCAGCGGTGTGTCCGTGGGCGGCGAAGTGGAGCTTGTTCTGGACGACCTTGAAAAACTCCACGCTGGCCGGCGCGGCCGGGTCGTAGTCGATGCTGGTGGCGTAGAGGTCGAGCACCTGGCGGTACATCACCTTCTCGCTACTGCGAATGTCGCGAATGCGATTCAGCAGCTCGCGCCAGTACTGACCTCCGCCGAGCTCTTTGAGGCGCTCGTCGTCCATCGTGAAGCCCTTGACCAGGTACTCCTGCAATCGCTGTGTGGCCCAGATCCGGAACCGGGTGGCCGTGGCTGATTTCACCCGGTAGCCGACAGAGATGATCGCGTCGAGGTTGTAGTGGGCCACTGAGCGCCGCACAGTGCGAGAGCCTTCCTGGCGAACCTGTAAGAGATCCTTACTGGTTGCCGCCGGGTCGAGTTCACCCTCATCGAAGATGTTGCGCAGATGAATCGTGATGTTCTCGCGGGTCGTGCCGAAGAGGTCGGCGAGCTGCTGTTGGCTCAGCCAGACAGTGCCCGACTCAAGGCGCACTTCGATGGCGGGGGAACCGTCCTCGCGTTGATAGACGACGATCTCGCCGGACGACTGGTCACTCATGGCCGAGCCGCTCGCATCCGACGTGTGGTCGGTGTGTTGGGGTGCCGGCCAGCCTGCAACTGGTCACGTGATGAGGCTGGCATCTGATGTTGGCCGACCAGCTCATGTATGCGGCTCATTCGAAGAAGTCCTCGTCGATCTCGACAACCTGGAAGGTGTCTTTGACCTGGACGCCGACACCAAAGCGGATCATCAGCTCGGTGAGCCGATCACCGTCTATGAGTATGAGTCGGGCGGCCGTGCTGCGGTCGGCGTATTCGATCGCCCCTCTGCTGAAGGTGCTGGTGGTGATGAAGACTCCGCGATCGGCCTTTCCGACGAGGGCACCCACGAAGCCTTGTAGCTCCGGGCGTTGAACCGAGTTGCCGGCCGCGTAGCGCTTGGCTTGGACGTAGACCTTGTTCAGGCCCAGTACATCCTGGTCGATGATGCCGTCGATTCCTCCGTCATTGACGAGCTGGGTCGCTGCTGCGACGCCTCCCGTGCCGCCGTAGCCCATTGCGACCAACAGGTCGACGACGGCCTGCTCGAAGAAGGCGGGCTCCTTGTCGCGCAGGCGCTCGAGCAGCTCTTTGGCGACGGCTTCGTGGACGCGAGCGACGCCCTGCTCGATCTGCTCGGTCGGATCCAGCGCCGCAATCGGCTTGTCGGTCGTGGGTGCAACCGCCTCTGAGTGATTGGAAGGGACATATGGACGGATCCCCGATTCAGGGTCGGCGCCAAGGGCTGTGATGTCACTTTCCGTCACTGCGTCCGGGAACCGGGCGAGGACCTGGCGCCCCGCACCGGTCAGCCAGTAGTTGCCTCGCGACGGCCGGGAGAGAGCTCCCACGCGAGCGAGAAATGACAATGCCCAGCCGATCCGGTTCGCGTACATCGGTTGGCCCGAGCTGAGCAGAATGGCGCGCTGCTCCTCGCTCAGTCCCACGGCGTCGGCGGTGAGTGCGTTCATCTCGCGCCGGCTCCGGGTCGAGCCATCGCTCAGCACCGCCAGGCATGGATGCATGAACCCTTCCCAGGTGGGCATCTCGGCCATCACTCGGCTCCTTCCAGGTCGGCGACGATCGCATCGATGTGCGTCCGCAACTCGGCTTGCCGAGCGACGATCCGGGCGATTTCGGCGTTGAGCGCGGTGATGTCGACGGTCTCGCGGGTGTCCTCGGCTTCGACGTAGCTGGAGACTGCGATGTTGTAGTCATTGGCCGCGAGCGCCTCATTCGCAATGAGACGAGTGAAGTGGTCGGAGTCAGCGCGGGTGGTGAAGGCGTCGAGGATCTTGGCCTGGTGGGCTTCGGTGAGTTTGTTCTTGTTGCCCACCCGGGTGAACTCGGCCGACGCGTCGATGAACAGCACCGCGTTGTCGGTCTTCGACTTCTTCAACACGATGATGCAGGTGGCGATCGTGGTGCCGAAGAAGAGGTCCGGCGGCAGCTGGATCACCGCGTCCACGTAGTTGTTGTCGATCAGGTACTTGCGGATCTTGCGCTCCGCGCCGCCGCGATACAGCACGCCCGGGAACTCGACGATGGCGGCGGTGCCGTTGACGGCCAGCCAGCTCAAGATGTGCATGGTGAAGGCCAGATCGGCCTTCGACTTGGGTGCGAGCACGCCGGCGGGGGAGTAGCGCTCATCGTTGATCAGAAGTGGGTTGGCGTCCCCGTCCCACTTGATCGAATAGGGCGGGTTGGAGACGATCGCCTCGAAGGGCTGATCGTCCCAATGCGCCGGGTCGGTGAGGGTGTCGCCGTGGGCAAGGTTGAACTTCTCGAAGTTGATGTCGTGCAGGAACATGTTGATCCTGGCCAGGTTGAACGTGGTCAGGTTGATCTCCTGGCCGAAGAAGCCCTGGCGGACATTCTGCTTACCGAGCACCTTGGCGAACTTCAGCAGCAGTGAGCCGGAACCGCAGGCCGGGTCGTAGACCTTGTTCACGCTGGTCTTGCCGACCACGGTGATTCGAGCCAGCAGCTCGGAGACCTCCTGCGGCGTGTAGTACTCCCCACCTGACTTGCCCGCCTGCGAGGCGTACATGCCCATCAGGTACTCGTAGGCGTCGCCGAACAAGTCGATGGTGTTGTCGCCGAAGTTGCCCAGCGGCAGATCGCCGATCGCGTCCAGAAGCTTGACCAACTTCTCGTTGCGCTTGGCCACGGTCGGTCCGAGCTTGGAGCTGTTCACGTCCAGATCGTCGAACAGGCCCTTCAGGTCGTCCTCGGAGTCGGTACCGACCGCTGAGGCCTCGATGTTCTTGAAGACTCGCTCCAGGGTCTCGTTGAGGTTCTGATCGCGTGAGGCCCGCTCGCGGACGTTACTGAACAGCTCGGAGGGGAAGATGAAGAAGCCCTTCTCCTCGACAATGCCATGCATCGCGATCTGAGCCTGGCTGTCGGTGAGATCGCCGTAGTCGAAGTCGGTGTTACCGGACTCGTGCTCGCCCGCGTTGACGTAGGCGGTGAGGTTCTCGGAGATGAACCGGTAGAACAGCATGCCCAGTACGTAGCTCTTGAAATCCCACCCGTCGACGCTGCCGCGAAGATCGTTGGCGATGCGCCAGATCGTCTTGTGCAGCTCAGCCCGCTGCGCTTCCTTGGTGGTGGGAACCATCTGCCATCTCTTCTGCCGCGACCAGGCACTTGCGCGCCCCTGGGATCTGATTGTGACCGTATCGGCGAGCGCTGACATCGGCTAGCGTCCGCGCCGGGACGAGGGATGGGCAAGCGCAGGCGAGAGCGGTTACTCGGGGCCCCGAGGCCCATGAGCGATCACTGCCCGATGATCACGTGCACGAACCACTGCGCAAAGGCATTGGCGATGGTCGTAACCAGCCCAACCTTCCATGCCACCCAGTACGCGACGACGAAGCCGATTCCGGTCGCCAGCGCTATCAGATCCCTTCTGATGGATCGCCCTCGGCGCGCGGTCATGGGCTGTCACCTTTCGAATCGGTTTGCTCTGGATTTCGTCGACCGGCCCTGGGCGCAGGTGCGGCGGTCTCAGGAGACCCCCACCCATAACCCATCTCGGGCCCTCGTCATCGCCACGTACAGCTCGCGCCGGCTCAGGTCCCAGCGTTCGTGTTCGGCCTCGTCGGCTGGGGGAATGCCGGCCGTCTGGGCGCGGGGGACGTCCGGGATCAGCACCTGTTTGAATTCCAGGCCCTTGGCCCTCTTGATCGTGCCGACCTTGACTGCGTCAACCGGAGAGCCGGAGTAGTCCTCGAGGCTGATCGTTGGGATGCCCGCCTTGGTGAGTGAATCGATGGCGAGCCGCGCAGTGCGGCGAGTCGTGCACAAGACGGCGACATCGCCCAGGCTGGTGCCAACCTCGCAGCTCACCGTGCGGATCCGATCGATCATGGCTCGGCAGGTCTGCGGCCAGTCGTCGTAGAGGGTGATCACGGGTTGGGCGCCACGACGCGGGATGCTGGCAGGCTGGTCGCCGCGCGCGATCACGCCCTCGATGTCGGCGAACTCGTCGCTGGTGACGAGTTGCTGGGCGAAGGCAACGATCTCGGCGGTGTTGCGGTAGTTCACGTCCAGCACGATTCCCCGGCCGGCGACCGAGATCCCGACCTCCGCGAGGTTGTAGCCGCCGGGGTAGATCGACTGCTGACCGTCCCCGATAAGTGTGAAGCCGTCGGGGCGATCACCGACGAGAGAGAACAGCATGCGGATCATCGCCGCCGACAGGTCCTGGGCCTCATCGACGATCACGGCCGCGTAGTCGGTCGACGGCTTGCGGCGCAGCTCCGCTTCGGCGAGCAGGATGACGTCGGCGTAGTCGACCACACCGCGCTTGCGCAGCTCGGCGTCGTACGCCTGATAGAGCCGCCAGACGGTCTCGCGTTGCGACGGCTGCAGCGAGTAGCGCCGTCCGGTGCGGACGAGGTCGGCGTACTGGGCGTACTGGGTGATCCCGCGTCCCTTGAGAACGTTCTGGATCTCCTCCTGCCAATAGCGCTCACCTTGCCGACCGTTGTCGAGGTTCGAGCCGTGGCCAACCTGCTGCCAGGCGTGGCGGAAGGCGAAGTCGGCACCTCGCGTGTCGATCGTGAACTCCACTCCACGCTGTCGCAGCAGGCGGGCGGCGAAGGCGTGGACGCCGGTGAACTCCACCCGATCGGCCACGTCCGGAGCAAGCCGGTTGAGCAGCTCGTGCAGGACCCCGGGCAGGGTCTTCACGAACGAGGTCACCAGGATCTTGCCCGGACGAGTCCGCGCCAGGTAGGCCGCGCGGTGCAGGCCGACCACGGTCTTGCCGGTGCCGGCGGGGCCACGCAGGCGGCACGGACCGGGGAACGAGCGGCGGACGAGCTTGGCCTGCTGTGGGTGCAGGAAGGACATCCATTCCTCGATGGGCTGGGCCATGATGCCTGCCAGCAGTGCGTCGTTGATCTCCTCAGCGCTTAGCAGGGCGTCCTGCGCGATCTCGCGCGGTGGCGCCGGCAACACCGGCTCCGGCACTGCCGCGACAACCGGCGGGGGAGCGTCCAGCTCGGGGAAGATCGCCATGACTCGCTGCAACACGGCATCGACCTGTCCGGGGGTGAGCCGCTTGCCCTTCTCGGCGATGGCCCGCAGGGCGTCCTTCTCTCCCACCATCCGAACCGTGCCGATGGTGAGGTTCACGCCCTGGCGTCCGGCGAGAACGGCGAGCGCGTGTACCTCGCCAGGGGCCAGGCCGATCTCGGCCAGGTGCGCTTGAGTAAGGTCAGCGAGGCCGGCCAGACCGTCCAGCTCGTCGGTGACGTCCTCCTGCCCTCGAAAGAGCCGGCCGTTGACAAAGGACACGTCCTTCCAGGCCTTGGTGTCGACGATAAACACGCCCGATGGACCGACCACGAGCAGGTCGACCTGGGCGCGCTGGCTGCCCGGCCAGCGGCGATCAGCCAGCAGGTGATGGCCGATGGCAGCCAGAGGCGAAAGGGTGCGCGCTGTCTGCTTCTCGGTGACTGCCGCGATGCCGTAGCGGGACGCGGCGCCTCGTGCCTCCTGAGCTGCGCGTTCGTGTGCTTCCGCCAAGGCAAGCTGGCGTTGTGCCTCTGCGCCCGCGGACTCACCGGCAAGCACCGGGTGCCTCCGCTGATCTGGCCGCACGCATCGAGTTAGGTCCTTACCGGTCTGTCTGGGGTGGCAACGAGCGCCGGCGCTGTCGCGTCGCCGGCACGTTATTCATCACGGTAGGGGAATGGGGCCATCCTTGTCCGGCAGGCGTGCGGTACCCCTCAGGATGCGTGCTGTACGAACTCCGCGAACCGCTGGGCCAGACGATCGCGATCGGGCTGATCGGATCGGCGGGGTGGGACGATCAGCTTCGAGCCGTGCATGTCCTGCAGTCCGTGGCGGAGCATTGGGCCGTCCACCTCGAGCAGCAGCTTGTGATCGATCCGAACCTCGTAGTCAGGCGAAATGCCGAGCATGTTCTGGTCGTAGGCGGCGTGGTGGATCTTGCACAGCGACAGCCCATTCGAGACGACCGGCAGGCCCAGTTCCTCGGAGTCAGGGACGATGTGGGCCGCGTCGAGCAGTTCGCCGTGGTTGAGCCGGCAGATCGCACAGCGCGTCTGATAGGCCGAGATCACTCGCCCGCGGAACTCGGCTTGATGCAAACGTTGACGAACGACCCGCTCGGCATACCGGCGCTCGGGGGCCTCGGGATCGTGGGCGCCCAGGAAGCGGACGCTGGCATCGAGCTCCAGAAGGAACTCGCGCTGCTCGACAAGGTCCTCGACGACATAAACCGGAGCGAATGGGACGAACTCGCCGTCCCTGGTCTTGCGCAGCAGGATGATCGGCAAGCCCAGCTCGAACGCTCGACGCAGCTTGGCGTTGTCGCCGTTGATGGAGCCCTCGCGGTAGGAGTAGTGGAACAGCCCGCCGGCGATCTCACGATCGGCATACGGCCCGTCGGGGGAGCTGATCACGCTGAGGGTTGCATCCATCTCGCGCGGGTTGCGGATGCCGCGCGAGCGATCCACTAGCGCAAGGCTTTCACCGCCTGGCATCGGGAAGGTCAGGTCGGCACGAGTGACGAAGCCACCGTTTCGGCTGGCACGCTCCAGCACCGAGGCGATGATCGCCTCGCGAAGCGGTTCAGCCGAGCCCACGAGCTAGGTCTATCAGTGCGAACGCCGGCCCGTCTGGCGACGCAGGCAATCAGCCCAGCGTGTGGCCGACCAGGCGTCCGATCCAATAGGTGATGCCCATGGCCAGCAGGCCGCCAGCGACGTTGCGGATGATCGAGCGCCAGACCGGGGTTCCGCCGGCGCGAGCGCTGAGGTAGCCGGTCAGGAGCAGGGCCGCGACGACGGCGGCCACGGTGATCGGGATCTTCAGGTCCGTCGGGGCCAGCAGGATCGCGGCCAGGGGGAGCAGTGAGCCGACGGTGAACGAGATTGCGGACGACACCGCGGCCACCCAGGGGCTGGTCAGCTCGTTTGGATCGATGCCCAGCTCGGTCTCGGCGTGAGCAGCCAGCGCGTCGTGAGCGTGCAGCTGGACGGCCACCTGGTGGGCCAGTTCGGGGTCCAGACCCTTGGCCTCGTAGAGGCCGGCAAGCTCGGCGAGCTCCTCCTCGGGCATCTCCTCGAGTTCGCGCCGCTCCTTGTCGAGCAGGGCTTGCTCAGTGTCACGTTGGGCGCTCACCGACACGTACTCGCCGACCGCCATCGACAGGGCGCCGGCGGTCAGACCGGCGATGCCGGCGGTGAAGATCGGGAAGAACTCCAGCGTGGCACCGGCGACGCCGATGACGATGCCCGCAGTGGAGACGATTCCGTCGTTGGCGCCGAGGACGGCCGCGCGCAGGCTGTTCAGTCGGCGCGCATGCGATCCCTGCTGCGCCTCCGCGGCCTGGTAGGCGGACGGATCCCCGTCGGCCAGAGTCTCGCGCTGTGACATATGTGTCCTCTTCAACTCGAACGATTCGCTACTGAGCATAACCACCGGCGGCGGGTCATCCTCCGGCTCCTCAGCCTTCGGTGAGGAGGCCCGCCCGCTCGGCAAGCACAGCGATCCCTACCCGATTCGCCACCCCGAGTTTGCTCTGGATCGCGGCCACGTAGGTCTTCACGGTCGGCTCGGCCAGGTAGAGCGCCGCGCCGATGGCGGCGTTGGTGAGCCCCCGAGCGACAGCCACCGCCACCTCGCGCTCGCGTTGGGTCAGCTGGGCCACAGCCTGCTGTGCGGCGCGCTGCTGGGGGAGCGCGGAACTGCGTCCGAGCTGGTCGAGCAACTGGCGCGTGCTGCGCGGGGAGAGGACGGCATCGCCGGCCATCACCGCACGGATCGCTCCGATGATCTCCGTCGGTGCAGACGTCTTCAGCAGGAACCCCGCGGCGCCTGCATCAAGCGCGGCCAGCACGGCATCGTCGACATCCCACGTGGTCAGCGCAATCACCTGCGGGGGAGCGGGTAGCTCCCGAATCGCGGAGGTCGCTGCGATTCCACCCATGCCGGGCATGCGCAGGTCCATCAGCACCAGATCGAGGCCGCCACCTTGAGCGACGGCGATTGCTTGCTCACCGCTGCCGGCCTCAGCGGCCACCCTCAGGTCGTCCGCGCTCTCCAACATGAACCGCAGGCCGGTTCGCACCATCGGATCGTCGTCGACAAGCATCAACTGGGTGGGCACGGCCGCAGTCTATGGCTAGCGGCCCACCCGCGCCGGGCCGCACTACCCTCGTTCGGAGGATCGCCAAGGAAGCTCGACCCGGACCCGGAAGTCGGTGCCGTCCAGGCCGGAGCGGACGGTGCCGCCGAGCAACTGCGCCCGTTCGCTGATACCGGCCAATCCCCTGGAACTGCCGATGGGTGCGGCGACTGCCCCGACGTAGCGGTTTCGGGTCTCGATCACCACTCCGGCCGATGGGCTCCCGAACACCGACAAGGTGACCGGCTGGCTCGGAGCGTGCTTCCTGGCATTGGTGAGCAGCTCCTGGACGATGCGGTAGACCGCCCGGGCCAGCGCCGGATCCGCAGTCTCG
Source organism: Actinomycetes bacterium (assembly GCA_023425145.1). Classification (GTDB taxonomy): domain Bacteria; phylum Actinomycetota; class Actinomycetes; order Propionibacteriales; family Propionibacteriaceae; genus Propionicimonas. The sequence continues at coordinate 145,864 of JAFADF010000059.1, forward strand.
GCCTCCTGAATGAAGATTGACGAACTCAGCGGCTGGGATGTTCCGAACGACTCCTGGACGACCTGAGCCAGATCGACCAGCGACACCGTAGGCTGCTCTGCCCCCACGGGCTCTCGCAGCACCTCCAGCAGCGAACGCAGGTCGTCCATGGTGGCGGCAGCGGTCTCTCGGATCAGCCGCGCCGATTCGGCGATCCTTGGGTTGTCGGTCGAGTTGGCTTCGAGCGCGCCAGCATGGAGGTTGAGCAAACTGAGCCGGTAGCCCATCGCGTCGTGGACCTCCCGGGCGATCCGCTCACGCTCCTCCCGGCGGGCCACCTCGTCGCCTAGACGCACCACAGTTACCTGCTCGGCCGTGACCGCCTCACCGGCGCTGCGCGCCTCCCGGCGGGAGCCAACCAGCAGGCCGAGCGCGATTGCCAAGGCCAGCTGGATCACGATGATCGCCACCACCCAGGACGCCGGCAGGTCGTAAGGCTGGGTGTAGTCGCTCGGCTGCGGCCCGAGCCAGGCCTTCCAGAAGGAGGCGCCGCGCGGCTGGGCAAGGCTGTCGGCCACGACCACCCATGCCGAGGCCAGTGCGGCGACTGCGGTCGTCCACCAGACCGCCGGGCCGCGACGCCGGCCGATCAGCGTGCTCAGTGCCACCAGCAGCAGGGCATTGCCGATCGGCATGACCACAGCGACCGCGGCGGTCACCAACGTGACAGTGAACGGGATCCGATGGCGCCAGCACAACAGCACCGGCAACCCCAGACAGGCCAACAGTCCCACCAGGAGAATCAGGGTCTGGGCGCCGGACGCCCCCGGAGTGACGGCCCGTCCGATCGGGGAGAACACCAGCGAGAACAGGCCCATGAAAGCGGTCGCGCCGAGGTAGCCAGCCGTACGCCACCACGGCGGACGGTCGCTGTCAGGAATCGGGGTGTACTCCAGCACACAGGCATCGTAGGGGCTCGGCCGCGGATGGCGCCGTGGCCGATCGGGTGATCCTGGCCACCGATTTCGCATCCGATCGGCGGGGGTGCTCCGAGCCGATCGGACGATACCGGCCCGATCGAGGAACGGCTTGGCTGAGAGCCAACCGAAATCGTTGAATCTAGGAGGTCCTGATGACCAACCCGCCCCTTCCTCAGCCCGGCCAGCCCGGTCCGTACCCGGGCTCCGCCACCCCCGCTCCGGCGCCCAGGCCCGCCAAGCCATGGTTCAGGAGATGGTGGGTATGGGTGCTGGCCGTGATTGTGCTCGGAATCCTCGGCAACGCCCTGGGCGGTGGCCAGCGCTCCGCTGCCCCCACCCCCAGCCAATCCAAGCCTGCCGTGGAAGTCTCAGCGCCGCCGTCGAGCACGGCGCCGGGTTCCCAGCCCACCCAGGGAGAGCCGGAACCGGCCACCGAGCGACTCACCTTGGAAAAGGGCTGGAAGGTGGACAAGTCGAACCAGTTCGCCATCTTCGTTACCGGCTACGTCCGCAACAACTCCACTGAGCCGATCAACACCTATGTCCAGATCACTTTCGATGTACTGGACAAGAGCGGCGCGAATGCCGGCACCTGCCTCGCCAACACCAACACCATCGACGCCGGTGGCCGGTGGAAGTTCAAGGCACTGTGCAGCGGCGAGCCGAAGGAGATCGGCAAGGTTCGGTTCAAGGAGATCACCGGGTTCTGAGTCGACGCCACGCTCTCCGGCAGCACAGCTGGCCGGAGAGTGTCGTCGTTCAGGATCGGAGGAGGTGAGGCGGCGACTAGCCTGCCGGGGGGCTTACGACTCCTTGTTGGCGGCCTTGATTCGCTCCTGCTCGGCGATCACCTTCTGGTGGACGTCGCGCTCGACGTGCAGCCAACGCGGGGGATTGGCGATCAGCTCGCCGATCTGGTCGGCGGTCAGGGCCTCGGTGATGCCGCCACGAACCAGGCCGGAGCGCGAAACGCCGAGCTTGGCGGCCACCACGTCACGAGGGAAAGGTCCGTTGCGGCGCAGCTCGACCAGCCATTCCGGCGGGTTGTCGCGCAGGGCGTCCAGCTCGTCGCGGGTGATCGGTGAGCTCTGGAACTCGGCTGGGGCCGCGGGCAGGTAGATGCCGAGCTTGGCCGCTGCGGTGATGGGTTTCATTGTCTGGCTCACCGGATCAGCGTAGCTGGCTACCGGCCGGGTTACCCTAACCGGGTGGAGAACCAGCAGCCGGCGGGCCAGCGCGACGCACGTCCGGACGGGCTGAGGATCGGCTTCGTCCCGGGCGTGACGCTCACCAAGTGGCGCCGGATTTGGGCCGAGCGGTTCCGCCGGGCCACCCTGCAGACTCTCGAAGTGCCCCGGGCCGAGCAGCGGAATGTGCTGCTGGCGAGCCAGGATCGGCTCGACATGTGCTTCGTCCGGCTGCCGATCGACCGCGACGGGTTACATGTCATCCCGCTGTACGACGAACAGCCGGTGGTGGTCGTCCCCAAGGATCACCCGCTGGCCGAGTTCGACGAGGTCAGCCTGGACGACCTGGCCGGCGAGCCGATCCTGCCCGACCCGGAGTCGGCGGACGCGGCCGATCGGACGGCCTGGGCAGGCGGCCTGTGGCTCACCCCGCAATCGGTGGCTCGCACCCAAAGCCGCAAGGACTTGGCCATCCTTCCGCTCACCGACGCTGAAACCACCACGATCGGCCTTGCCTGGCGGGTGGGCGATGACAACCCACTGATCGAGGAGTTCATCGGCATCGTTCGCGGACGCACCGTCAACTCATCGCGCACCCAGAGCGCCCGCGAGGCCCGGCACGGCGATCGCGAGCCAGACAAGGCCAAGAAGGCTCAGAAGAGAACCAGCACTCCCGTCGCCAAGGCCGCGCCGAAGCCCAGAAGGGGAATCCCCAAGAAGCGGTGAGCCAGTTCATCTCGAAGGTCTTACCCTCGCGCACGACCTCACCTTCGGCGAGCTCTGCGGCGTCGTCCGGCTGGTCGGGATGGCGAGTCCATTCGGTCGGGGAGTCGTTGTCGGTCATGGCGTCCTCTTCGGGTTCGGGTGGTCGGCTGGCCACGTCCGTCCAGTGCCCAGCCGGACGGAACCGACTCCCTGTTTGGCCTTGCCGAAGGCGGGCTATTGGCAGCTCGCGTTCGGGGACGCCGATGAGCGGCTAGCCCTGCCCGGTGCCGGTGCCGGTGCCGGTGCCGGTGCCGGCGCCGACAACGAGGTCGGGCTCGGCATCGGGGTCCATCACCGGCGTGAACCTGTGCGAAGCGGGTACCGGTCCACCACGATCGATGAGAGGAGTTGTGATGCCAGATCGCCAGCCCGGGCCCTCCGTGAAGGACCCCGAGCTCTATGAGGCGCTACGCGACGACGGAGCCAGCAAACAGAAGGCTGCCCGGATCGCCAACGCCGCCGCCAGGTCCTCGCGCAGCGAGGTTGGACGCAAGGGAGCCACGGCGGAGAATCTGCCCGACCGCACCCTGGCAGAGTTGCGCGATCGTGCGAAGGAACTCGGTATCAAGGGACGGTCCCGAATGCGCAAGCAGCAGTTGATTGACGCCATCCGCAACCGCTAGGCCCGACCCGCATCGGGCCGACGAAGACCCCGGACGGCGCCAAAGCCGAGCCGGGGTCTTCGGGAATCAGGAACGCCGGACGATCAGGCCAGTCGTCCGCGTAGGCCGGTGAGACCGACCGAATCGACCGCCTCGGGAAGCACTCCACGACGAGCCGGCCGGCTGCCACTGGCCAGACCGAACGCGGCGGCCCCGACCAACCAGACCACACCCACGGTGAGCATCGACCAGGTGATCCCGATCAGCTCGGCGAGGCCCAGGGCCACGCCGATGGAGATGAACTGAAGCGCCAGCAGTGCGGCCACACCGGAGGCAACCAGCAGCAGGGTCTCGCGAGGGAGCCCATTCTCTAGGCTCTGGCGGCGCAGCGGTGGCCGCGTCCCGGTGATCCCCGGGCCACCGGTCAGCCCCGGCGCACCCGGGAGGGGGATGGTTGGCTCACCGCTCAGCCCGGGAGCAGGCAGGGGCTCGCCCGCGCCACCGCCGGGAACCGGAGGCTCAGGGAGCTCGGTGTCGGGGATCGGCGGCTCGGGCTCGTCCTCGCCGGGAATGTGCGGATCCGGAATGTCCGGGCCGGGCTCTGGCGGCAGTGCGCCGCCAGGCGGGAACGGCGGCATCGCGGCGGCCAGTCCCGGCATCATCGGCGATGCTGCAGCGAACTCACTCAGGTCGAAGCCGGTTTCAGGGATGTCCTCGGCCTCCGGGCCGAGGTTGCCCGACCCGGACGGCTCGGGATCGACGACCTCGGAGTTTCCTGGCCCGGGGTTGCCTGAGCCGGACGGGAACTGTGCGGTACCGCTCGGCTCGTCGGCGTCCAGGTTCGGGCCCGGGTTGCCCGAGCCCTCAGGGAACTGGGCGTTCTCCGGGGTGGCCTGGGTGCCCGGTCCAGGGTTGCCGGCGGCAGTGAGATCCTCGGGGTTGGAGTACTCCGGTTCGCCGTAATCGGACTCTTCGAGCACCTGGTCGATCTCCGGGTCCGCCAAGCCGATGTCGGCCAATCCGCCGACATAGTCGACGTAGTCCTGGGCGGGATCATTGGGCCCTACGAGAGTCGGTGGGTAGTCCTCCTCGGCATCGGCCGAGGCGCTCTCGTAGGGAAAGTCGTTCGCGGCCAGTGCAGCGTCGTTATCCGACTGCTCGCTGGTGGCCACCGAGGGCTCGGTGTCGTCCAGCTCGTAGGCGTCGGCGCTGGTGCCCGGGTCGATGCTGTCGTTGCTCATCTCAACTCCGTCCTGCTGCCAAGGCAGCTGTCTGTCGGATGCCACGTTTTGCAGCATTCGAGTAAGTAACCCGCTTTCTCGTGACTGAAACCGCCCCGTGTGGCGGGTGCCGTCGTTGCGGGCTCAGAAGGTCGGCAGACCGCCGGTGACCCCGACGATGCTCCCCGACACGTAGGACGCCTCCAGCGGAGAGGTGAGGTACACGTAGGCGGGGGCCACCTCGGCTGGCTGGCCGGCCCTGCCCAAAGGTGAGCTGGTTCCGAAGCTGCTCAGCTCGTCGGCGCTTCGGGTGGCCGGCTGCAGCGGCGTCCAAATCGGGCCCGGAGCGACGGCGTTCACCCGGATTCCGCGCGGCCCGAGCTGCTGGGCGAGGTTGGCTGTGATCGAGTTGATTGCGGCCTTGGTTCCCGCGTAATCGACCATGTGGCCGGACGGGTCGTAGGCCTGGATCGAGCTGGTGTTGATGATGCAGGCACCAGGCCCCAGGTGCGGCAGGGCAGCCTGGGTCAGCCACAGGGCGGCGGTCAGGTTGGTGTGAACCACTCGTTCGACGAGGTCGGGATCCAACCCGTCGATCGTCCCTCGGCCGTCTCGGGTGTAGTGGAACCCGGCATTGTTCACCAGGACGTCCAGTCCGCCGAGCTGCTCGACGGCGGCCGCGATCACCGATCGGCAGGCTTCGACCGAACGCAGATCGGCCGCGATCGAGAAGCCGCGGCGTCCGGCTCGCTCGACCCAGCGCAGGGTCTCATCGGCGTCGGGTTGCTCCTCGGACAGGTGGACGATGACCACATCGGCGCCTTCGCGGGCGTAGGCGATCGCCACGGCGCGTCCGATGCCGGAGTCGCCGCCGGTGACCACCGTCAGCAGACCGACCATCCGGCCGTGGCCGACATAGCTGTGCTCTCCGTGATCGGGCACTGGGCTCATCGGCTCGGTCAGGCCCGGAGGCTGCTGTTCCTGGGCCGGGAAGCCGGACGCAGCTGTGTGTTCGCTCATGGCTCCCAGTACCCAGCCTCGCAGAGGGCAACCTTCGATTGACGTTGTCCCACCAGTTTCGGCCGGAGACGACTCGGGTACTGAACCCACAACGGCAACGAGAGGAGCCCGTCATGGGAATCGAAGACAAGGCCCGTCACGCAGTTGACGACACCAAGGGCAAGGTGAAGGAAGGTTGGGGCAAGCTCACCGACAACGAGCGGCTCGAGACCGAAGGCAAGATGGATCAGGCCAAGGCAGCCGTCGGCAAGGCCGGCGAGGCCATCAAGGACGGCATCCGCGATGCCGCTGATCAGGCCGCAGAGATCGGCCGTGACTTCACCGACGAACGCAAGAGCTGATCCTTTGTCGACCTCCGCGCTGTGGATCTTCACGGCGCTGGTCGTGGTGTCGGCCGTCATGGCCATTGGTCTGTTGGCTGTCCCGCTCTTGGGGCCCGGCTGACCTGACAGCGGCGGTCGATCACCCCCAGTGGCCCGTGTATCGGCGACGCACGGGCCACTCCGCTGGCCGGACGGGACGGCCTGAGGTCCTGGGGGCTTCAGGCTCGCCAGTGCGACCATCGAACGAACCCACCCTCTCCCGCTTCGCTCAGGCCGCCACCAGGGCGAAGCGTCGCCACGCTTTCGTGAGACCGGCGGCCTCCGCTAGCGATCTTTCGCTGGCCTAGCGCTTTCTGCTGGTGCCGGGCAGCTGTGGCTCGGCACCGTTTCGCGCGGTGTGCAGCTGGGTAATCCCACTTCAGGAAGCTCGATGGGACCCTCCAGAGACAGAGCTTGTCGACCACACGCCACCGTGGCGGGCGCGGCTGACGGCACCCGACCTGACGCAACCCGACGTCTGGCCGGAACCCCATTACCGGGCTGCGCTCGGTGGACTCGGAGGTCACGTACCAGGGGCTGATTGCGACCACCCGGCGACTTCGCGGACTCGCGCATCCCGGAGCGTCCACCCGCGCGTCAGGCGCCCCGCGGACCTGGGGCCCGCTCAACAGTCGAAAGGTGGACATTTCTGCGGCGTCTGGGCGAAGTCTCGTCCACTGTGCGACTGTGCCCGCGGTCCCGTCGCGGCTGAAGCCACTTCGTCGCTTGCGCCGGGCCGCAGCGTCGGCGCGGGTTTTGCATGATCAGATGCCGAAAACTACGCCTCCAACGGTTTGGGAGGGGGACGTAGATTCTCAGCATCGTCTTAGGGAAGCCACATCCGCCCAGGTAAACCGTTCCGCCTGAGAAGGAGCTGACTGATGGAGGCCGCGCATCTTGATCAAGACCAGCTGCAAGGCAGCCAACCGGTGAGCGCCGTCCCGCTTGAGGAGGATTTCGGCAACACCTGGGACGCGCTGGGTTGGACAGACGTGCCGGTGGATGTCTCGGAGGTGCTCGGGCTGCTGCGGGTGATCGCCGACACCGTCACCGACGGGGTGGTGATCCTCGACGCCGCCGACCGTGTCGTCGGCTTCAACCAGGCATTCGCCGACCTCACTGGCTACTCGCCGGACGAGGCACCATTTGAACCGCCGTTCCCCTGGTGGCCGAAAGAGACGGACGACCCGGCGGCGTATCAGCTAGTGGCGAACACTTTGCGGGAGACCGGATCCGGTGAGGACCTGGAGCGTGACCTGGTCATTTTCCGCCGCGATCGCCGGCCGCTGGTCGTTCAGTCCCGCGGGGCGGGCCTCGTTTCTTGCGATGGAACCGTGGTTGCCCGACTGCGGATCGTCCGAGATCTCACCCGGGACCGGGCTGCACTCGAGCACCGGCGTGACGCAGCGCAGGCCGCGGTCGACCTTGCCACGGCCGAGGATCTGGTGTCGCTGCTCGAGGCGGCTGAGTGCAGCTTCCGCAGGCTGTTCGACGGCGAGCCGACGATCTCCGTGCGTTCGGGCACCGAACAGGTCTTGTTCACCAAGGGCCTCTTTCGACGGCCTCGCGATGTTACCGATCAGGTCCGTACCGCCCTAAACGGAACGACCAGCCCGGACACGATCACCCGGCGACCAGGAGTTCTGTTGCTGCCGGGAGTGCCGGGGGAGTGGCGGGCCAAAGCCTGGGTGCAATTCCCGCGTCCGCGCCGGATCGGACCCGACGAACTCATCGTCGCCGACCTTCTCGCCCAGGCGCTCAGCAATGCGGTGCAGCGGCTTGCCGATGCCGAGCGTGCGGCCGGACGTGAGGCGCAACTGAAGGAGGCCGTGGCCAGCCACCGCGTTGTCGGTCAGGCCGTCGGCATCCTCGTCGAGCGCCACCGGATCCTTCCCGAAGACGCCTTCGATCGGCTCCGCAAAGCCAGCCAAGACCGCAACCTGCGCGTTCGCGAACTCGCCGAGCGCATCCTTCAGACAGGTGAGGAACCGGACGTGGTCTGAGGGGTGTGGCCAGACCACGTCCGGTTGTGTCGGATCAGGGTGCTCTTCGGGAGTGCCGCGGCCCGGCTGCTGACCCGGGTCCCCCCAGTGGGGGTTGACCGGGGTGTCCGGCAGCGGGTCCGGATCTGTCGGGATCCGTTGCTGCTCGAGCGGCTCCTGATCCGGGACGGGTACGCCGACGCTCACGAGCCGGTGTTCCCGACGTAGCTGCCCGGGTCGGCCAGGAACTGGTCCCGGCACCCCTGAGAGCAGAAGTAGTACGTCTGCGCGTCGAAGGTTGCGCTGGCCGGAGCCGATTCGCTATCGATCGTCATTCCGCAAACCGGGCATTCCACCATAGGCATCGCTGTTCTCCTTTCGTCGTGCACCGATGTCGGTGGTGTACCCATCGTCGCCGGAGCCAAACAGGTGGTGGCGAAATCTGTGGCCTTGGCTCGCCTTCGTCGATGGCCGTTGCGGGGGTGTGACAGCACCGTCAGGGTGTGCACCTGTCGGGCGGGCCGAGGACTACCAGGGATTGAGTAGAGGGGTTGTGAGGGCGGCAGTGCTGTGTGAGGGTCGAAGTAGTCGGGGGCGGTCAAGAAACGGCTGACCCCAGGCGTGATCCCTTCGGGAGTCGTCATGCCAACTGCCCTATCCACCAGAAGAGACCGTCGAACGCAGTCCCTTCTCTCGACCCTCGCTCGCGTCGAAGACCCGAGCCGAAGGGCGGCGATCACCGCAGAGGTGGTCGAGTTGAATCTCGGTGTGTGTGAAGCCGTAGCCAATCGCTTCCTGCATCGCGGTGTCGAGCGGGACGACCTGGTTCAGGTCGCCCGGCTGGCCCTGGTCAGGGCCGTCACCAGATTCCGACTTGAAGCCGAGCGGCCGTTCCTGTCCTTTGCCGTTCCGACCATCACCGGAGAGCTCAAGCGCTACTTCCGGGACCACTGCTGGATGGTCCGCCCGCCGCGGTCGATCCAGGAGGGTCGAGCTCGCCTCGACGAGGTCGGACGCGACCTGGAGCAGGAACTCGGTCGCCCACCCAGGATCTCCGAGCTTGCTGCCGTGACCCGGCAGGAGCACCGGGAGGTCGCGGAGATCCTGTCCGCAGGCGGCGGTTACCATCCGCTGTCGCTGGAGGCGCCGCTCGACGGGCGTAGCGCACAGGCCACCATCGGCGATGTGCTCCCGGTCGAAGACCAGGAGCTGGAGTCGCTGCCAGAACGCTTGACGCTTCGTGATGCGCTCAGCTCACTGCGCCCGATCGATCGAATGGTGGTGGAGTGGAGGTTCGCCGAAGAGTGCAGCCAAAGTGAGATCGCCCGGCGTCTGGGAGTTTCCCAGATGCAGGTCTCACGCATGCTGCGCCGAATCCTCGCCCAGCTGCGGGAGTCCGTGGGGAGTTGAGTGGTTCTGCTGCCGGCGGACAGGTGTCCGCGGGTCCGCCGGCAGCAGGTTCTAGGTCAGCTGCGCCAGGTCCAATGCAACCGGGCGTAGCCGAGGGCGAGTTCCACGTCGCCGGCGCTCAGGACGTGCGGCTGCCGGAGCAAGAAGCCCCGCAGCTGACGGCGGGAGACCATCGGCAACTCGGTGGGAAGCAGGGCGACCTCAGCGGTGCTGAAGCCGATCGGGACGAGCACATGGCGCACCCAGACCGGGGCCTCCATGGCGCTGGTCAGCACCATGCTGGCGCGCTTGGCGAAACCGGTTCCGCGAAAGGCGGACATGGTGGGGGTGATCACATCGATGGCGAAGATGCCGGCTGGCCCGCCAACGACGAAGTCGACCGCGGCGTCAGTGATGCCGAGATCGGCAGCAGCGAGGTAGTCCCAGCCAGGTTGGCGCCCGATGAAGGCGCCCAACGTTTGGGCAAGCGCCTGCTGCTCGGTGGCACCATGGCGCAGGCGGAGCCGGTCGGCCAGGGCGTCCAATCGTCCGAACCGGAACTTCTCCGGCTCTGGTACGGCGAGCTCTGTGGAGGGCTGCGGGCTGGCGGCAGCGCTGGGCGTGGCAGCGGAGCGTCGTCCGCGACGTTGGGTGTTCGGCTTGCCGGTCTCGGTGACTACCGACCAGACCGGCTGATCCGGGTCGGGAACCAACCGGCGTGGTGCCGGTGTCTCCGTCTTGGTTCCCCGGCCGGCGGTGACGGACTGCAGCTGGGCGCGCCGGGGCGTGTAGGCCGCGGGAATGCCGGGCTGGGCGGCGGCAATCGCCGCCTCGAAGGCGGGCTGCATTTCGGGGACCTCGATGACGCGCTCACCGGTGCGTACGTCCACCCATCCGATGGGACGGCCCGTCTGGGTCTTCACATACAGCCGTGCCTGGCCGTACATGAGCCAGCGGGTGACGCTGAGAGGTTCGGATTGCAGATGGGCGGCAAAGCCATGCTGAAGCCTGGCTATGACGGCGCTCTGCTCCGGCGTTTGGGCGCGGTCAAATCGCGGTTGAGTGTTGGCGGACACAACTCAAGGGTGCCAGCCGGGAGGCGGGCCAACTAGACCCCCTGTGGGCGACATACTGAGGAATTTCGGCGCACGCCGGCCCGCCGGTGAGTCAGCTGTGGGCGACCACGTTGTCCAGCGGCTCACCGGCCAGCAGATGCTCCAGCTGGCGACGCAACAGAGCGGCCACTCGCGGGTAGGTGGCATCGGAGTTTCCGCCTTGGTGGGCGGTGATGATCGTGTTCGGGGCGTGCCACAAGGGGTGATCGGCAGGGAGCGGTTCGGGGTCGGTCACATCCAGTGCTGCCCGCAGCCGTCCACTGGTCAGCTCAGCGAGCAGGGCCTCGGTGTCGACGACCCGTCCACGTGCGACATTGACCACTAGTGCGCCGTCGGGAAGTGCGGCCAGGCGCTCGGCGTCGAGCAGCTGGTGGGTCTGCGGTGAGTAGGGGACCGTCAGCACCACGATGTCGGCCTGTCCGAGCAGGCCGCCCAGTTCATCGATCCCGTGCACGCCCGGACGAGCCGTCCGGCCCACCACGGTGATCTCGACCTCGAACGGACGTAGCCGCTCGATCACCGCCTGAGCCACCGAGCCTGCGCCGACCACCAGTACCCGGCGATCGGCCAGCGACGGCAACTCCGGGTTGAACCAGCGTCCTTCCCGCTGAGCCTCCAGTGCTGCGGCGAGCCCGCGCTGAGCTGCCAGGATCAGTGCCACCGCCAGCTCGGCTGTGCCCGTGGAGTGCACGCCGCGGCCGTTGCACAAGGTGACTCCCGGCGGAATCAGCGGTAGCGCGTGGTCGAAGCCGGCCGAGGGGAGTTGCACGTAGCGCAAGTTCGGCACCTCAGCGAGGCGGCGCCAACGGTCCGGCTTCACCCAGTAATGGCCGATCTGGACCATGCTCACCCGTTCGGCAACCTCGGCGGGCAGGGGTGAGAGCAGGTCCCACAAGACCAGCTCGACCCGGCCCGAAAGGTCCTGCAGGCGGTCCAGCAAGTCGGTGTCAGGGACGGTCACAGTCAGCACGTTCTTGAGTCTGTCAGTTCGTCCGTCTGACTTGCGACGATGGTCTCTGGACGGGACGGCGACGTCCCCGGATGGGGGCCACTTTTAGCCCGCAACAACCCTCAACCCCTAGTCAGCAAACCCTCAAGTAACTCTGTGCACTCCTGTCACGGCTGCCAGACTCACAAACACCGGCCCCCAGCAGGAGACCGGTGGCGCCCGTCCCGGGCGCGCCAGCAGCTGCTGAAGTACCCCCACTCAGCAGCACGGAGGAGGGTGAGGCGATGCGGCAGTCCGCCACTGTGCGAAGCCTGATTGCGACGTTGCTCAGTGCAGCGCTCGCCGGCATGATCGCGCTGTCCGGTCCGGTTGCCCCCGCATCCGCTGCGACCAGCACCGACACCACGAGCCTCCGAGCGAAGGCCATCTACCTGCAGGGCAAGGGCGACTTCGATGGACGCGACGCAGCCGTTGCCGCGCTGACCAAGCAGTCGTCGTGGCAGGGCAAGGTCTGGCGCGACTTCGTCGAGGACTGGGCCGACGTCACGGCCGGGATGAAGATGAACACCGCCGTCCCGTCCGGTCTGCCGACCAAGAATCACGTCTTCATTCTGCTGGGCTCTGCGCTCACCTCATCGGGTAAGGCCTCGACCAAACTTGAGCGCCGGCTGAAGCTGGCTGCGAAGGCGCTGAAGGCCTATCCGAACTCGAAGATCCTGGTCAGCGGCGGTGCTCCGAAGAACGGCAAGACCGAGGCAGCCGTGATGAAGTCCTGGCTGCTGGCCAACGGCGTCGCCTCCAGCCGCATCATCAGCGAGTCCAAGTCGACCAGCACCGTGGGCAACGCCCGGTACTCGATGGAGATCCTGTACAAGCTCGGCGGGTACACCACCTACACGATCATCACTGACTCCTCGCACATTCGTCGAGCCTCCGTGCTGTTCATGGCCGGCACCGTGCGAGTCGAAGAGCAGAACAGCAAGACCTGGTCGATCAAGCCGGTGGCGAACGTGGTCTACCCGGACTTGGCCACCGCGGGCCAGAAGGCGCTCTCGGCGTCGTCGGCAGAGTATGCGGCTTCGAATGTGGCTGGGGTGTTCGGGCTGACCTCGCAGTACAAGGCCCTGGCTTCCGGCACCACGACCTCGACCAAGCTGACCTCGATCGCCCTCACCAAGCCGTCCCGGCTGGCCTATGGCATCGGTGACTCGCTGAGCACGTCGGGGATGGTGGTGAAGGCGAGCTACAGCGACGGCTCCAGCCGAACCGTGACGGGCAGTGCCAAGCTCTCCGGCTTCTCCTCGGCGAAGATCGCGAAGGGGACCGTCACGGTGAGCTACTCCGAAGGCGGCGTCACCAAGACGTCCAGCTTCAGCTACACGGTGGGCAAGGCGAACAGTGCCGCGAAGATCTCGCTGGCGTCGTCCAAGGCCAAGCTGCTCAAGACCAAGCTCGCCGTGCAGGTGAAGGTCTCTGCCGGCTCCGCGAAGCCCACCGGCACCGTCAAGCTGTACCTCGACGGCAAGCTGGCCCGGACGGCCACACTCAAGAAGACCTCCGCGGGCGTCGCGAAGTTCACCTTCGTGTTCAACAAGACCGGCACTCGGCAGTTCACCGTCACGTACTCCGGCGACAGCCTGACCACGTCCGCCACCGGCAAGGCCGTGAAGGTGACGGTCGCCAAGTAGCGGCGGTCAGCCGAGGATCAGCTCAGCCAGATCCCACAGTTGGTCCAGCGCAGTTTCTGCCACTCCGCCTGGAACTCGAAGGACTTGGTTCCGGACGCCTTGTAGTCGCGCTTGTTATCGCCCCACACGATCCACAGGTGATAGCCGACCTTGTCCGGATCGTTGACCGTCACTCGGACGACGGGAGCATGCCGCTCGAACACGCACTGTTGGCCGGTCAACCATGGCTTGGTCGTCCGGGTGCCGATCGAGACCAGCTTCGACACCGGCTTGCGGACCACCTTGGTCGAGGTCAGCTTGCCATCGGTGTACGTGAGCTCATTCAGCCCGGTCACTCCGGCCCGCAACACCTTGGTCTTGCCCTTGGCCAGCTGAGGGTCCTTGCGGGTCACGGTCATGAATGGAACGCTGACCCGCTTCACCTTGACCACGGGCACGTTGGTCATCGTGACCGTCGGTGTCGGATTGATCGTCGGGACCCCGGACGACTCAGGCGGATCGGCGGTTCCGGCAACCGTCCCGGGCGGGAGAACCGGCGTGGCGCTGGCACCCGGGGTCGGGCTGGCGATCGGCGCGGTCGGCGCATTGCTGTTGGACGAAGCCGGGTGAGAGCTGAGCATTGACGGTGAAGTCAGCGAAGCGCCACCAACAACCAGCACCGCGGCCAATGTGACCAAGGCGCGTCGGTACTGGGTCCCGGTGACCCGTTCAGGTCCAGCCATCGTGAACCACCCCCCGTGCGTCGTCTTCCCCGAGTTCGCTGTCGACGGATCCGACCACTGCGATCCAATGCTGCACCCGACCGACCAGCCGCGGCCAGACTGTGCAGGGCAGGACGAGTTCGGTCCCGTCGGGCCGATGCCAGTGAATGGCGTTCGGCGTCGTGATGGTGTCCAGCTCGGTGGCCTTGGCTGGACCGAGTTCGCTGACCGCCTTGATCGCCGCGCTCTTCAGCGCGGCCATCCGGGTCAGCGAGGTGCCACTGGTCGCATGCCCGCGGTGGGTCAACCATTCCCACTCGCGCTGACTGAGCGCCTCCACCGACGCCGGCTCCCGGCCGTGGTCACCGAACTCGGCCATCACCGACACCCCGATCGGCCCAGGCGCGATGGCAGCGACGACGGCGGCGTCCGATCGGCCAATGCTGATCGCCTCGTCCGTCGTGGGCCAGAACGGACGCAGCCCGCCCGATGAGGCACGGATGAAGCCCCACTCTTCCGGCTGGTACTGCGGGTGAGCGGTGCTGAGCAGCTGCCGCAGCAGCACGCGAGCCAGCAGCGACCGGATCTCGGCACTGGAGCTGATCGGGGCATCGCGCAGGCTCAGGTCGTCCTCGAGGCACTCCTCGGGGATCCCGAAGCCGGCCAGCGTCTGCGGCAGGTTCAGGTCGATCAATGGGGTGTCGCTCAGATCCAGCACGGCGATGGTGGCCGCCAGCTCGGTCACGGCGATCCGCTCGGCGCCGAAGCTGGTGCCCAGCAGGGCGAAGTGCTGACCGACAGCCGGGGCGGGCATCGGGCGAGGCTCAGCCGGCGGCATCGGCGCAGCGACCGCCGCGGCGGGCGGCTCGCTGCTCGAGGTCGATCGCCGAAGTCGCTTGCCGATCCGGGGCCGTGGTGGCTGCGCTGTCTGAGGCTGCGTCGCCGTGGTGGTGGAGGTGGTCGTCACAGGTTCGGCAGATGGTGACAGCACCGTGGTCGGAGCGGCGACCGGTGACGGGACGGGGTCCGCAGCCGAGGGTTTCGGCACTGCGCGGGCCGCCGGGCGGCTCGGTGCAGGGCGTGGCTCGGGTGGGGGAGCGAGAGTTGGCTTCGGTGCGGCTACCAGGTCGTTGGTCGGGTCGAGGATCATCCGCGCCGGGTTCCCCAGCCAAGCGCCTCCCGCCGGCCCTACCTCGGCGAAGAGGACGGAGTCGGCGGCGACCGAGCTGTCCGGGCCGAGCTCGGTTCCAGCGACCAGTAGGACGTGAGCGCCTAGCATCGTCCGGTCTCCCACGCTGATCTCGGCCAGCGAGTAGACCGCGTCCTTGGTCTCGTGGCTCTGCAAGGAGGCGCCGTGGCCCAACTGGGCCTGGTCGCCGATCCGGACCAGGCTCGGCTCACTCAGGGTCGCGCCGTCGTCGAACACGCAGCGGCCCACCCGGGCTCCACGCAACCGCCACCAGCCGACGCGCAGCGCCGTGCCGTCCAGGATCCTCGGCGGCTCCAGGCCCAGGCTGCGGACCCGATGGTGACGACTGAACCGCGGATCGCGGACCGCGAAGGTGACCGAGCGGGCCGGGGTCACCGAGCGGACGATCGCCTCTACTCCCAGCCAGCAGCCCCAGCGGATCAGGTTCGCTCCGGCCAGGATGCCGAAGCCGACCAGCCAGTCCGGCAACCCGACTGCCACCAGGAGTTGCACCAGAAGCAGTGCCAGGGACAGCCAGCACCAGCCGACGAGCAGTTGCAGGCCGATGGTCGCCACGTCCGCACGGGCCCGGTCACCGAGCTGACGGTAGAGCTCCGGTAGCGAGCGGCCCCACTCGCTGCGTTCGGACGACTCGCGCTCGCTCTCCACGGCCGGGCTGCCCTGCAGGCTGACCCGGATCCGCAGCGGTCCGCTCACCGGCACCGCAGTGCGGGGAGCGACCTGGCAGCTGTCGCCGAGCCGGGCTGCGCTCGGCCACGAGACCTCATCGCCCAGTGAGCAGTCGGCGCCGATCCGGGCTGGGGCCACCCGGAACGCGTCTGCCGAGCACTCCAGATTGGCAATCCACAGTCGGTCGCCGGCTGTGCTGCCCGCGCCCCAGCTGACGGCCAGGGGATTGGCTTGGCCGACGCCCTCACCGAACGCTTCGATACTTCCCGGACGCTGCCGCAGTCGCCAGCCGAGCAGCCTCAGCCGCCGAGTCGCCAATGCCGAGCCGTTGAACAAGACGCTGAACCAGGGCAGGTTCGAGGCTGTCCGGACCATTCGCACCAGCGCCCACCGGCTCCCCGGTAGCGGGAACACGCGTCCGTCCTCGAGCAGGCCGGCCACGGCCCGTGGAGCGGCCGACAGCACCACCATGGCCAGCAAGACGACAAGCAGCATTGCCGCGGCCAAGGCCAACGACCAGCCCAGCGCGATCGGAAGGCCGAAGGCTGACCCGTCCACCGCAGCCGGGAATAGCTCGGTGAGCAGATAGCGACCCAGCCACGAGACGGCGTTTGCTGCGGCAGCCAGTACGGCCACCCAGACGATCAGCTGGACGATCGCATAGCCGACCCGCCGAGCCGGCGTGCCCAGCCGAGGGCGAGCGATCAGTTGGGGTTGATTCGGCAGTTCGGTATCGACCGGACGGGCCGGCGAACCATGCCAACTCTGGCCGGAGGGGACGGCCTGGCCGGGCTGCAGGCTTGCCGATCCGGCCAGTCGGGCGTGATCGCCGAGCGAGCTGCCCGGTTCCAGCACACAGTCGTCGCCGACGACGGCGCCGGCGCCGAGCTGCACGCGATCAAGGAGCAGCGCCCCATCGGCGTGGCGATAGCCGGACAGCAGCGTCCGCTCACCCACGAAGCTGTGCGGCCCGATCTCAACCAGGTCGGGGACCGGGGGAGTCGCGCAGAGCAGAACGGTGCCACGCCCGATCCGGGCTCCGCTGGCGTTCAGGTGCCAGCGCTGCCACTCCGAGCCCACCAGCCGGGCAGCGGGGGCGCCGCGAACCAGCCGGGTTGCCGCCCAGAACCGGAAATGGTGAAGGCTCCACAAATCGAGGGTGCCGGGGCGAGCTCGTCCGATCAGCAGCCATTTCCCGATGATTGCGGCCAGTTCCCAGCCGACCAGAACCAGTGCCGTCCACAACAGTGCGCAGAGATAGCCGAAAATGGGGTTTTCGGCGCTGGTGATCCAGGTGAATCCCCATCCGGCCACGGCTCCAGTCGCCAGGGTGAGGGCGAGGAGAACGCCTAGTTGGCCGATGCTGGTCAGGGTGAAGGCAATACGAAGTAGGGCAGGCGTAGCCGGCGTACCGGACACCCCCCCCACCTTCCGGGCGGACCGCCCCGCCCGGGTGTTGCACAGTCATCTGGCCCCCCGGTCCAAGATGCCCTGGCTGGTCTCATCTGGAAAGGCGTAAAGAATGCTCCCCCAAAATGAGCCCGCTCGCTCCCCCGAAATCGAACTCTCCCTGCGCCGAACGGTGCCAAATGTGAGCGCCCGTGTCAATCCAGGCAGGCACATCGGCTCACGCTGAGCTGGGGTCGGAGCCGGTCCCGGCTACACTTGCCGCAACTCTCGACAGGAGCACATCATGCGGAGCAGGCGAAACTGGGGGCGATTGCTCGCCACCGGCCTGCTCGCGGTCAGTGGCCTGATCGGGCTGCGACAGGTGCTTCCGCTGTTGCGGATCGACTCCAGCGTATGTCTGCACCCGGCGGCGAGCGGTCTGGGAGAGATCGGGCTGCGGCTGCATGTGTTCAGCGCCTCGGCGGCGTGCCCGAACGGCTCGTACCTGCCTGGCCACAACTTCGGCGCGGTCGTCCAGGTCTCCTTCGCTGTCTCTGTGATGACCTTGGTGTTCGGCTCGATGCTGGTGCTGGGGGCGCTCGGAGTCGGCTGGTGGGCTGCCGGCGTGCTCCGCCAGCTGCGCAGCTGGCTGCGGCGGCGACTGGCCGTCCGCCTTGTTCCGCGGGTGATGGCGCCCCAGCGCGCGCTGATCCCGGTTGCCGTTCCGGTCCGGGTTGCCCGGACGCTGCCGTCGTCGCAGTCGCGGCGTGGCCCTCCTTGTGGTTGCTGACTCACCATTGCGGTGACCGCCGTCGCGGGCGGGTGGCTGTGCGCTGCCCAGGTCCGTTGGTTGCCGCACCCACTGTGCCTTGGCCGTCTGCCGGGCACTCCGAGCAACCAAGAGAGCAACCATGTCCAAGAAGAGTGTGTCGCCGGCGAAGCCCGGCAATCGGCCCCAGCCCGACAGTCGCCGGCAGCGGCTGCGCGAGGAACAGCAGCGCATCCAGCGTGAGCGCCGCGTCCGTACCATCCTGATGTCCGTCGCCGGCCTGGCTGTCGTCGGCACCGTCATCTGGGCGGTCTTCGCCCTGGTCGGCAGTGTCCCGGCCACGCCCTCGGCCGGTTCGGTCGATGAGTCCACCGTCGTCATCGGCAAGGCGGACGCCAAGGTGCGCGTCGACGTGTTCCAGGACTTCATGTGCCCCTACTGCGGCCAGTTCGAGCGGTCCAATGGTGCCGATCTGAAGTCCATGGTCGACGCCGGGACGGTGCGGCTCGTGATTCACCCAATGTCGTTCCTCGACGAACAGTCCGGCACCGCGAAGTACTCCACCCGGGCCGCCAACGCGCTGTTCACCGTGTACAAGGCAGAGCCGGACAAAGCGCTGGCCTTCAACGCCGCGCTGTATGAGAACCAGCCCGAAGAGGGGACGGCGGGACTCAGCGATGATCAGCTCAAGGCGCTGGCCACCGGAGTCGGGGTGAGCCAGACGGTCGCCGACAGCTTCACGTCCATGGCCAACGAGTCCGCAGTGGTGCAGGCGACCCAGTCGGCGTTCGCGTCCGGGGTGACCAGCACTCCGACGGTGAAGATCAACGGCGAGAAGCTGGCCGGTGACGCGACCAAGGCAGGAGCTCTCAAGGCTGCGGTCGAGGCAGCGGCGAAGTGAGCGACGCCTTTGAGCGGGTGCATCGGTTCCGGCAGACCAACGGCTGGCTGTTCGGGACGATGCTCTTCTCCGCCTGTCTGAGTCTGCTCGCCTCGTTCGTGCTGAGCGTCGACGCGATTGAACTGGCCCGGAATCCGTCAGCAAACCTGGCCTGCAACATCAACCAGGTGATCAGCTGCGGCACCGTCGGGGCGTCCTGGCAGGCCAGCCTGCTGGGCTTCCCGAACGCGTTCCTCGGCCTGATTGCAGAGCCGGTCGTGATCACCATCGCCGTGGCCAGCCTGGCCGGGGTGAAGTTCCCTCGGGGCTTCATGCTGGCGGCGCAGGTCGTGTACACGATCGGCTTCGTCTTCGCCTACTGGCTGTTCTTCCAGGCCATGTACGTGATCGGGGCGCTGTGCCCGTGGTGCCTGCTGGTCACCTTGTCGACCACCTTGGTGTTCGTGACGCTCACCCACGTGAACCTGCGCGACGGGAACTTGTTCCTGCCGCCACGGGCCCAACAGGCCGCACTGTCGGCACTGCGGCTCGGGGTGGACGCCTTCGTGGTGGTCGCCTGGTTGCTGGGCCTGGCTGTGCTGATCATCAGCCACTACGGCACGGCCCTGCTGGGGTAACCGGACGGATCCGGGTCGCTCAGTGCGTCCGGTGGTCCTCGGGCGTGATTCCCAGCGTCCGATAGGCCCGCCGGATGTGCTGTTCGACCAGGTTCGCGGCTGCTGTCGCGTCCCGGTTGGCGATCGCCTCGATGATCTGCCGGTGTTCGGCCAACAGCTGGGCGCGGTGTCCGGGCCAGTCGGGCAACGCCTGGGACAAGGTGCGGATCCGCTCCCGGACGGCCTCGCGCAGGCCAACGGTGAGATCGGCGGTCAGATCGGCGCTGCCCACCCGGGCGATCAGGACGTGCAGGTCGGTGTCGAGAGCGTTGAACCGGTCGATCGCCTCGACCAGTTCGCTCTGGTCCACCACGGCCTGCAGACGCAGCAGCGCTTCCGGGGTGGCCCGCTGTGCGGCGAGTGCTGCGGAGGAGCGCTCCAAAGCGATGCGGGTCTCGGTGAGATCGGCATCGGCGGCCGTCGACAGCGACAGGTGCAGTTGGAAGAGCCGGGCCAGGGCGTCCCCTCGGGCCGGGGCGATGCGGGTGCCGCGGCCGGGGCCGGTGCTGGAGGTGATCAGGCCTTGGGTCTGCAGGACCCGCATGGCCTCCCGGACCGCCGAGCGGCTCACCGAGAGTTGGGTGGCCAGATCGCGCTCGGTGGGGAGCTGATCGCCGGCTCGGTGCTCGCCGGACAAGATGCCTGCCTCGATATGCCGAAGCACGATCTGGTAGGCGTGCAGCCCCGATCGATCCTCTTCAACGGTCACTGTGCCATTGTCGCCGACTGTGGCGTCGCTTGACGCCAGGACGCGGCAGGTCCATGATCTGAATTGGTCAGACCAATAGGAACGACTGTGGCGGGCACTGGAGCCCGGGGCTCGACTGGACGGGCCGAAGGAGGAGCGATGCCGAGCGATGCCGCCGGTCCCCGAGTCGCACTGTTCGCGACCTGCATCAATGACGTCATGTTCCCGGATACCCCGAAGGCGGTCGTGACCCTGCTGGAGCGGCTGGGCTGCACGGTGGAGTTCCCGCTGGAGCAGACCTGCTGCGGGCAGCTGTTCACCAACACCGGCTACTACGACGCCGCGGTTCCGAACGTCCGCAACTACGTAAAGGCGTTCGAGTCCTACGACTACATCGTCGGGCCGTCCGGCTCGTGCGTGGGGGCGGTGCGGCATCAGCACCCGATGCTGGCCGATCACAGCGGGGACGCCGGGCTGGCGAAGGCGTCCCGCGAGGTCGCGCTGCGTACCTACGACCTCAGCGAGTTCCTGGTGGACGTCTTGCAGGTGACCGACGTGGGCGCCTACTTCCCGCACCGGGTCACCTACCACCCGACCTGCCATTCGGTCCGCGTGGCCAAGGTGGGGGATCGGCCCTACCAGCTGCTCAGCAAGGTGAAGGGGCTGGATCTGGTCACCCTGCCCGACGCGGATCAGTGCTGCGGTTTCGGCGGCACCTTCTCGGTGAAGAACCCGGACGTGTCGGTGGCCATGGGTGCGGACAAGGCCCGCAACGTCCGCTCGACCGGGGCGGAGTACCTGGTCACCGGCGACAACGCCTGCCTGATGCACATCACCGGGCTGCTGCACCGCGAACGTGCCGGGGTCAAGCCGATTCACCTGGCCCAGATCCTGGCTCAGACCGAAGCGGGTGCGCGATGACCGCCCAGCCGCAGGCCCGCCGGACGCCGGCCCCCTCGTCCACCTATCTGGGGATGCCGAAGTTCGGCAAGAACGCCAAGGCCAAGCTCGACGACCCGCAGCTGCGCAAGAACCTGAGGCATGCCACCACCACGATCCGGGCCAAGCGGGCCGCCCGGGTGGCCGAAGTGACCGATTGGGAGGAGTTGCGCCAGGCCGGCGAAGCGATCAAGACCCGCACGCTGCGCCACCTGGACACCTACCTGGCCCAGCTGGAGGAGTCGCTGACCCGCAACGGAGCCACCGTCCACTGGGCTCGGGACGCTGCCGAGGCCAACCAGATCGTGATCGGGCTCGTCCAGGCCAAGGGCGTGGATGAGGTGGTCAAGGTCAAGTCGATGGCCACCCAGGAGATCGACCTCAATGAGGCGCTGGAGGAAGCCGGGATCGCCGCCTGGGAGACCGACCTGGCCGAGCTGATCGTCCAGCTCGGGCACGACCGTCCCAGCCACATCCTGGTGCCGGCGATTCACCGCAACCGCTCCGAAGTGCGCGAGATCTTCCTGCGCGAGATGAAGCAGTACGGCACCCCGGCGCCGGAGGACGTCTCCGACTCCCCGGCCGAGCTGGCCGGTGCCGCCCGGAGGCACCTCCGCGAGAAGTTCCTGCGGGCCAAGGTCGGCATCTCCGGGGCGAACTTCGCGATCGCCGAAACCGGCTCACTGGTGGTCGTCGAATCCGAGGGCAACGGACGGATGTGCCTGACCCTTCCGGAGACCCTGATCAGCGTGGTCGGTATCGAGAAGGTGCTGCCCACGGTGGCCGACCTGGAGGTGTTCACCCGGCTGCTGCCGCGCTCGTCCACCGGCGAGCGGATGAACCCGTACACCTCACTGTGGACCGGGGTGACGCCCGGCGACGGGCCACAGGAGGTGCACGTCGTCCTGGTCGACAACGGCCGGACGAAGGTGCTCGCAGACCCGGTCGGACGACCCGCACTGCGCTGCATCCGCTGCTCGGCCTGCCTGAACATCTGCCCGGTCTACGAGCGGGTCGGCGGCCACGCCTACGGCTCGGTGTACCCGGGCCCGATCGGGGCAATCCTCGGCCCGCAGCTGCGCGGCATCGAGACCGAGCTGGACAAGTCGCTGCCCTACGCGTCCAGCCTGTGTGGGGCCTGCGCGGACGTCTGCCCGGTGCGGATTCCGATCCCGGACATCCTGGTGCACCTGCGACACAAGGTGGCCCAGACCAAGCACGTCCCCAAGCTCGAACCGACCGCGATCGCGCTGGCCCGCTGGGCGCTGGCCGACTACCGCAACCTGCAGTTCCTGGAGCGGCTCTCGACCCTGGCCGGCAAGACGTTGTCCTCGCGCAGCCACCTGGGCGCGTTGCCGTGGCCGGCCTCGCCGTGGACCAACGCCCGCGACCTGCCGGTGCCGGCGCAAGAGTCGTTCCGCCAGTGGTGGAAGAACAATCACAAGGAGGGCGAGCGATGAACGCCCGCGAAGAGATCTTCTCCCGGATCCGGACGGCGCTGGCCGACGTGACCGAGCCCGACCCGGCCCTCGACGTGCCGATCGAGTGGGTCTATCAGCGCCCGACATTGATGGCGGACGTGCTGGACCGCTTCGTCGAGACGGTCGAGGACTACAAGGCGCTGGTGGTGCGGGTGCCCGCGGCCGAGGTGCCGGCCCAGGTGGCTTCGCTGCTGCGTGGGGCCGAGGTGTCGTCGGTGGTGCTGCCGGGCGGGATCGATCCCACCTGGCGGAAGGCGATCGTCGCAGCTGGCATCGAGGTGCGCGAGGACGATCCGCCGCTAGATCGGATGGTGCTCAACCAGATCGACGCCGTGGTGACCGCCGCTGCCGTCGGTGTCGCCGAGACCGGGACGATCATCCTGGATCACGGCTCCGACCAGGGACGCCGTGCGCTGACTCTGGTGCCCGATACGCATCTGGTGGTGGTCCGGGCCGATCAGGTGGTCTCCGACGTCCCCGAGGCCGTCGGACGGCTGGGTGCTTCAGTTGCTGCCGGTAGCCCACTGACCTGGATCAGCGGCCCGTCGGCGACCTCGGACATCGAGCTGAGCCGGGTCGAGGGCGTCCATGGCCCCCGGAAGCTGTTGGTGATCCTGGCTGAGTGAGCCGGGCCGGGCTGAAAGGTCCCCGCCCACCAGTCAGCGATTGTCGTCGGACAGCAGGCAGCGACGTGATTTGCACGCTAGACCGTCGAAAAGGGCCTCGCGAGGCCGGAGATGGGCTTCTGGCGCGCAAATCGCGTCGCGGGCGAGGCCGTCCTGGCCGGGGTGCCGAACCGGCGCAAGTGGTGGCTGCTCACGGCTGAAGAACTGGAGGCGCGCGGCGGCCAAGCGTCACGACCTCAGCCGCTCGGGAGCCATTCCGGCTGCGCTTGCGCACTTCGCGGCGTGGAGACCCACACCGGTCTGTTGGCCATTGGTGTTCGGCGCGTCGGTGCACATACGGTTCAGCGGAAGTTGGTCTGGTTGATCTGGCCAGCTGAGTTGGTGCGGGACGCCGCGACGCAACCCCAGACGATGCTGGCCGGCCACACCAGAATGCTGCCGACTCCGGCGGTTACCGGCACCAGGACCAAGCTGATCAGCAGCATCACCAGGGCGCCGGAGACTGTCGAGTAGAACATGCCCAGCGGGCCGAAGAAGAAGGTGAGGACGAAGGCGACCCCGACCGACTTCCTTCGTCCGACCGTGCCGGCCACGGCCGCGGTTTGCACGACGTTGTTGATCACGATGTTGGGTGGGTACATCGGCTGGCCGTACGGACCGGGTTGCCCTGGAGCCTGCGGGTAGGAGTTGGGCTGGCCGGCATAGGGGTATGGCGGCTGCGGGTACGGGTTGTAGCCCTGTGGCACAGCCGACGGCTGCTGGTACATCGTCGGCCATTGCTGCTGGTCATAGCCGGGCTGCTGGGCGGTGGGGATCGGCGCAGTAGGCCACTCGGGGTTCTGGCCGGGCGTTGCCCCACTCGGCGGGTAGGGCCCCGGCTGGGCGTTCGGTTCGGTCATGTTTCCCCCCACGGTCTCGACCCGGCCAACCGGCCGGGGGACTCTCGCGTCAGCCTAATCACGCCCCTGCTCGCAGGTGCGGCTTTGCGCAACATGACGTCCGGACGGACCACCGCAGGCGCAGGGGGTGCTCGTGCCCACTGGCTGAGCTTGTCCAAGCCCTCTCAGGGGCTCGCCCCGCTGAGCCGCCGAGACTGGTCTCACCGTCGCCGTTAGTGCCTCTATGCAACGCTGTATAGGGGCGCTAGCATGGACGTCGTCGTCGGCCATTCGGCGACGGATCGGGGAGCAGTCAGAATGAACGTCGACAGCGCAGCAAGTCCGGCCACCTGGCCCACGGGCCACGGCTATGTGGCCAAGGCCACTCCGCGGCCGGGGAACGGATGGCTTGTCAACGTCCACGCATTCGATCCCGATGCCCCCGATCACGCAAGGCTCGTCGGGACGACCGAGGCGCCCACTCTTGAGCGGCTCGAGGAACGGGCATGGGACTTCGTCCATCAGATCGACGACTCGTCCGAGGTCCGCATCGTCGCTGCTCCCGACGTGGGTGACGACCTGATGACCCGTGTGATCGGAGCCTGGAAGGCGATGGCCGACGCCAAGGAGGCCGAGGCCGCAGCCGCCCGTCAAGTGCGTGAGGTCGTCCGCGAGTTGCGGGCGCTCGGCCTCTCTCTGGCAGACATCGCCTTCATCACCCATGTCTCTCGCGGACGTGTCTCGCAGCTCCTGATCTGAGGCGGCCCATGCGATGCCGCTGTGGCCGAGCGCATCTGCTGGGCTCAGGCGGGATCAGGGATGCCCGGTTCGCGACGGATTGATGCAGGTTAGGGCCCTCGATAGCCAGCCGACGACATCAACGTAAGTGCGATCACGATCACGAGTGTCCAGAGGAAGTACTTCCAGATGGCCCATCGAGTCCGACTCGATCGGGCAATGAAGCCGACGGTCACTGCGGCAACGACCGGGCCAACGGTGAGCCGGCCCACCAGGTAAGAGACGTCCGCTTGGGCTGGAGCCAGTGGAATGAGTAACAGGCAAGAGAGAAGCAACCAGCTGCCTGCCGCGAGGAATGCGCGCCGGAACGGGCGAGGATTGGCTCGTTCGGTCAGCCACAGAACCCAGCCTGCCGGCGGTGGTCCCCAGGCGGGGTCCGGCTGCCAGCCCGGGTTGGGCGTCCAATCTGGTGGGGGCGCGGGCCAGTTGGGCGGCGGGTTGTAGCGAGGCTGTGGTGCCATGGACGCAAGCTTCGCAGGCCGACGCCTCGGCGGTCCGGTGCGGCGCGATGCGCCGTGATTTGTCCGCTGGCGGTGGTCCGGCATGAGGCAGGCGATGGCGTCCCGGCTGTCGGCAGTCTTTGTGGTGTCTGTTGCCGCCTCGCTGTGCGCAGCCAGCTGATGGTCGCGTCGGGCAGCAGTCTGTGCCCCTCGTCGGGTCAGTCGGCAACCCCGCGGTCCGCATGATGGTGCACGGTGACGACGTTGTTCGACGGCTCTCAGAGAGCTTGGGTCTCGTCCAAGCCGTCGAGGACGACATGCGTCGCGAAACCCCACATGAGCTTGAGCTGTCGTTGGAGGACTTCACGCATGCACGCACGCTTTCAGCTCGAGTCGCGCGGGATCAAGCGCTGCGGCCCGGCGTGCTGGGTTCGCGGTTCCGCCACGATGGGCGCACGGTGCCTGCCAGACTTGTGGCGTGGGTGACGACTGGTGCCGCGGTCCGGGTTGGTCTGAGGCCGACCAGGAGGACTTCGAACGTCGTCTGGCCCGTGCCCGGTCGTGGAATCGGCCGCAGTATCTCCACATCAAGGCGACGGCCCTGATGGGCGCGGACAATATGGGTGCCGCAGTTCCGCTGCTTCAGCGGGCGCTCGAGCTCGAAGAAGATGGGTTTCTGACGCCGGGCTTGCTGGAGAGTCTCGCTGAGGCCGTCCGGGCCGACGATCCCGCCCAGGCGGAGCACTTGTTGCGAAGGCTTCTCGAGGAGTATCCAGATCTGAACGCAACCACTGAGATGGCAGAGGTTTCGCTGGCGGAGATCCTGATTTCCGCTGGAAGCGAGCCTGCCCTGGTCGAGGCGTACCGTCTCCTTGACTCCTGGACGGTCAAGCGATCGCCCTTTCTGCCCGCGAACTCCTATCGCCACTACCTGGCGCTGATCAGGTTGGCCGAGGCGTTAGGCGACCACTGCTTCGCCACCAAGTTGGCGGGTCAGACCATGTCCGTCGTGGATCAGCCGGGCCCATTCGAGTACCACCCGACCGTGGGACGAGTCCGCGCGACGGAGGAAGAACTCCACTGGCTCGCGCAACTCGCATCGGATGCAGAGCTCGATCGTCGCACCAATGGGAGTTCCGGCGTGGGCGGCTGCGGTCGGATGGACGAACTTGCCTCAGAGTTGGCGGCGGATGAGGCCTATCAACAGGAACTCGCGGCATGGACGGCTGAGGGCGACGCGCGTGATGCCGAATCCGCCCGCGCGGAGAGGCCGCTCACAGACGCCCTGCGAGCGACCGGACTTGATGTCGACTCGGTATGGGACCTGGGTCGGCATGGAGTGTGGCCCTACTCGCAGGCGGTGCCGGTGCTGCTTGAGCACCTGGAACGTGGCGGCTATCCGGAGGTGACGATTGAGGCGATCGGGAATGTGCTGGCAATCAAGGAGACGGTCGTCCACTGGGATCGGTTGAGTGCCTTCTACCGTGCGGCGCCGAGCGAAGCTCAGGCGAACGCAGCGGCGATCGCACTGTCCGGCTGCGCGACGTCATCGCAGCTCGAAGACATGATTGAGTTCTTGGGCCTAGAGGATCGTGGTGAGTCGCGCATCTTCTTCCTTCGGCCGATCCGCCGGCTCGGACGAGAGCGTGGGCGCGCAATCGTCGAGAACCTCCGCGAACACCCTGTGTTGGGCACGGAAGCCACAGCGATCAGCAAGGGGCGCAGCCGAAGCGGTTAGTGCGGGCACTGGCGTCCCGGCATCCCGTTTGATGTGCTTACGCGGCGTCCCCAAAGTGACCGAGCTGTCGATGCCAGTGCTATCCTCCTTACCGACCGGTAGGTAAGTGAGGATTCAATGGACGAGAAGCAGCGGAACCGTCTGCTGGGAGTGCTGTTCGTGGGCGTGCTGATGGGCGCGCTCGACATCGCGATCGTGGGGCCGGCGCTGCCGGCGATCCAGGCGCAGTTCGGGCTCGACTCGCGGGCGGTGTCGTGGATCTTCAGCGCCTACGTCCTGGCGAACCTGATCGGCACCCCGCTGATGGCCAAGCTGTCGGACAACTTCGGACGCCGTGCGATCTACCTCACCGACGTGGCGCTGTTCGCGATCGGCTCGGCCGTGGTGATCGCCTCCGGGCTGGCCGGCGGCTTCGTCCTGCTGCTGATCGGACGCGCGATCCAGGGCTTCGGCGCCGGCGGCATCTTCCCGGTGGCCACTGCGGTCATCGGCGACACCTTCCCGGCCGAGAAGCGGGGGAGTGCGCTGGGCCTGATCGGCGCCGTGTTCGGCATCGCGTTCGTGATCGGCCCGATCCTGGGCGGCGTCCTGCTGCTGGCCGGGTGGCAGTGGCTGTTCGTGATCAACCTGCCGATCGCCGCGGTGGTGATGGTGCTGGCGTGGAAGGTGCTGCCGCATGAGCGGCACGCCGAAGCCGGCAGCTTCGACTGGCTGGGCATGGCCCTGCTCGCCATCGCGCTGGCGGCCCTCGACCTGGGCCTGGTCAGCATCGACACGGCCCACTTCGTGGCCTCGGTGGCCACCCCGGCAGTCTGGGGTTGGCTGCTGGCGTCCGCGGTGGCGTGGGTGTTGCTCGTGCTGGTCGAACAGCGCGCGACCAGTCCGGTGTTCCCGGTCGGCCTGTTCGCCCGCCGCCAGCTGCGGTTGGGCTATCTGCTCACCGCCGGTGCCGGCCTGGGCGAAGCCAGCCTTGTCTTCATGCCGCTGCTGGCCGTCACCGCGCTGGGCGTGACCAGTGGGGTCGGCAGCTTCCTGCTGATGCCGGTGGTGCTGGCGATGGGTGCCGGTTCGCCGATCGCCGGACGCCTGCTGGATCGCTTCGGCTCCCGAATCGTGATCGTGGTCGGCGTGGCGATCATGGCTATCGGCATGTTCCTTTTGAGCGTCACCGCCAGCGTGCTGTGGCTGTTCATCGCCTCC
The DNA here is from genome assembly GCA_023425145.1 of Actinomycetes bacterium. Classification (GTDB taxonomy): domain Bacteria; phylum Actinomycetota; class Actinomycetes; order Propionibacteriales; family Propionibacteriaceae; genus Propionicimonas. Next base: position 174,185 of record JAFADF010000059.1, read on the forward strand.
GGGCTGCTGATCGGCTTCGGCATGTCCGCACTGCTCGGCGCCCCGATTCGCTACGTCACCTTGAACGAGACCACCGCAGCGGAGCGATCCTCGGCCCAGGGCCTGGTGAACGTGTTCACCAGCATCGGCCAGCTGCTCGGCGCAGCTGTCGTGGGTGCCGTCGCTGCCTCGGCCACGTCACCGGCGTTGGGCTACACCAACGCGTTCTTCTTCATCGGCTGGATCGGGGTGGCGCTGCTGGTCGCCGCGGTGTTCCTGAAGTCGAAGAGCGACGAAGCCCGTCCGGCCGTGCGGTAGCGTCCGATCATGCGCGAGCGGATTCTGCAGACGGCCACCGTTCAGTTCCTGGAGCGGGGCTACGACGGGGTCTCCATGCGCGAGATCGCCGAGGCCTGCGGCATCACCAAGGCGGCGCTGTACTACCACTTCACCGGCAAGGCCGAACTGCTCGCCGAGATCTTCACCGAATCCCTCGGCCAGATGGCCGACCTGGTCGAGGCCGGACGCGCTCGCCCGGGATCGGTTGAGGACCGGATTCGCTGGATCATCGAACGCATCTTCGAGATGCCGACCGAGCAACGGGCGATCATCCGGTTGGCCCGCCACGACACCGACCGGCTCGACGAAGCCGACCGGCTCAGCGTCGGTAAGGCCTACTCCGAGCGCTTCCTGCAGCCCATCGCGGGTCTGCTGGCCGAGGGCAGCGCGAGCGGCGAGCTTCGCCAGTTCGACCCGGATTGGGGGCTGTGGGTGCTCCTCGGGATGCTCTATCCGTTCCTGGTCCCGCCGGGCATCAGTTCCGACCCGCGCGCCATCACCGAGCTGATGGACGTGTTCTTCCACGGCACGGCAGGCTGACCACGTCAGCTGAGCTGGCCTGAGCCGAAGGAGGTCGCATGCGTCCCGTTCTGCGCAGCGCGATCGGCCTCGCCACCGCGGTCTGGCTGGTCGGCTGCGGAGCGTTGGGTCAGACGCCGGCCACAACCACCGACGATCCCACGCTGCGGGCGGTCATCGCCACCGCCGAAAGCTCGGTGGCCAAAGTCCTCGCCACTCGCTGTGACGCCGGACCGATTCCCGGATCCGCCTTCGTGGTGGGTCCCGGTCTTCTCCTCACCGCAGCTCACGTCGTCACCGGCTCGCGTCAGGTGGCCATCGCATTGCCGGGCGGCGTCATGGCGATGGCCGAGGTGGCCGGACTCGACCCGTCCGCCGATACCGCGCTGCTGCGCACCGCTGCCGAACTCCCGAACGTGCTGCCCCTGCTCCCCGAGGCCGCCCCTGTCGGCGCTCCGATGGCCCTGCTCGGCCACCCGCTCGGCGAGGACGGCGTGTCGGTGACCCAGGGCATCATCACCTCGACCGACGACCAGGTGGTGGTCAACGGCTTCGACATGAATCGGCTGCTCACCCTCGACATCGAAGTCGCAGCCGGAAACAGCGGTGGCCCGGTGCTCGACAGTTCCGGCGCCGTCGCCGGCATGATCGTGGCCCGGATGGGCGGCAAGCCCTGGCGGGATCGATCCGCTCAGGTGACCGTGGCCATTCCGGCAGCAGTACTGGCCGAGCATCTGGCCGGTTGGCCGGATCCGGTCGCCGTGTCGCCATGCCCCGGGGAGGCCGATGCTGCCGGACAGCCGCCGCTGATCGGTGAGGAGTCGATCGACGATGAGCCGGTGCTCACCGTCTGGCTGCTCGCAGCCGGGCTCAACGCCGGCCAATACCCGAGCAGTTGGCAACTACTCACCCCGGCGGCCCGGCTGGGCGCCGGCAGCTTCGAGGCCTGGCAGCGCGATGCCGCCGGCACCCGCTGGCGCTCGCTGCAGGTCGACTCGGCGCAGCGGGAGGGCGAGCGGGCAGCGATCTCACTCCGGGCGGAGGCGCTGCGCGGCGAGGCCTGCGTCATGTTGGCGCAGGAGTATCAGCTCCGACGGGTGGACGGCATCTGGCTGATCGACCAGCTCAGTCAACGGCCGGACGGCACCTGCTGAGCTGCGCTCAACTCCAGGTTCACCAGGCCTGATGGACGAGCTGTCCGGCCACCATCGTGGCTGCCACCGGCATCCGGCGCAGCCGCTCGGCCACGCTCGCACTATCGCCATCGGCCAGTGGATCGGCCTCCAGCAGCACCAGATCTGCCGGGTCGCCGGCGATCGGTGCGCCGTGCCCGTCGGTGCTCGCGGCCAGCACCTGCGCCGTCGTCAGCGAGTGCTCAGGGTGCCAGGGCGCGTCCTCGGGCTCGCCACGGTGGACGCCCGCCGCCATCGCCAGCCACGGATCCAACGGAGCCACCGGCGCATCCGAGCCGAGCGCCAGCTCGACGCCGGCCGCGGCCAGTTCGCGCAGCGGGAAGCTGCGAGCGGCCCGTGCCTCGTCCCAGATCACCTCGGTGACGCCGCGGTCGTCCAGCAGATGCGCGGGCTGAACGCTGGCGATCAGACCAAGGCGGGCGATATCGGCCACCTGTTCGGGCCCGGCCAGCTGGGCGTGCTCGATGCTGCCGCTGGCTCCGGTGGTGGCGAAGGCGTCCAGCGCGATCTGTAGGGCTGCGTCACCGATGGCGTGCAACGCAATCTCCAGGCCGCACTCCTTGGCCCGGCCGAGCAGCCGGGTCAGCTCGGGGGCCGGGACGTTCTGCACTCCGTGGGCACCGTTGGCGTAGGGCTCTCGGCAGTGCGCGGTCTGAGTGTTCAGCGAACCGTCGGAGATGATCTTCAGCGCGCCCATGGTCAGCAGTGGCTCGCCGTCGATCACCTCCCCGGTGCGCAGCCCGGCGGCGATCGCCTGCTCCACGTCCACCGGGTAGCTGGACGTCCGGATCCGCAGCCCGACGCCGACCTGGCGATAACGCTGCGGCCAGCGGGCGAAGCCCGGCTCGAACTCGTAGTCGACGATGCCGACCACGCCGCGCGCAGCGGCTGCCCGCATGGCCGCGGCATAAGCCGACGGCCCGACCTGGGCGTCCTCGGCGGCCAGCACGGTCGGCAGCAGGTCGAACCATTCGGCCTCGCGGAGCAGGCCGTCGCGGGGAGGCAAGCCGAAGCGGCGCAGCGCGGCCGAGTTCAGCCAGCCCGAATGTGCGTCCCCGCTGACCAGGACGATCGGACGATCCGCACTGACCTCGTCCAGTGCGGACGTGGTCGGCGCCTCAGCCCACGACGAAGGACGAAACCCGCCGCCGACCAGCACCTCACCGGTCGCCCCCAGCCCGGCCCGAACCCGGGCCAGAGCCTCGTCTCGAGTGGCCGAGCCGGCCAGGTCCAGCCGGGTCCCTTGCCGGGCCCACTGGCCCAGATGGGTGTGCTCATCCCAGAGCCCCGGGATCAGCCAGCGGCCGGCGGCGTCCAGCTCGTCCTCGCCGGGCAGCCGCTCCAGCGACGGCCCGACGGCGGCGATCCGATCACCGGCGATCCGCAGATCGACGAGCCCGGTTGGTGCCGCCGAACCCAGCGGCACCAACCGAACCTGACGAAGCAGCACCTCAGTCGAGCAGGTCGGACGTGCGCACGCACTCCAGCCCGAACGCATCGGCGACGCCGGGGAAGGTGATCTGTCCGGCGTGGGTGTTCAGCCCCAGCGCCAGTGCGTGATTCTCCTTGCAGGCCCGCTTCCAGCCCTTGCCGGCCAGCTGCAGCGCGTAGGCCAAGGTGGCGTTGGTGAGCGCCCAGGTGGAGGTGTTCGGCACCGCGCCGGGCATGTTCGCCACGCAGTAGAAGATCGAGTTGTGCACCGTGAAGGTGGGGTCGGCGTGGGTCGTGGGGTGCGAGTCCGCGAAGCAGCCGCCCTGGTCGATGGCCACGTCCACCAGCACCGAACCGGGCTTCATGGCGGCCACCATCTCGTTGGTGACCAGCTTGGGAGCCTTGGCGCCAGGAATCAGCACGGTGCCGATCACCATGTCGGCGGCCAGCACCTGCTCCTGCACGCTCAGCTTGGAGCTGACGATGCCGTGCACCCGGTTCTCGTAGCGCCAGAAGGTGCTGCGCAGCTTGTCCAGGTCGGTGTCCAGGATCGTCACGTCCGCGCCCATGCCCAGAGCCACGTTGGCGGCGTTCTGCCCGGCAGTGCCGCCGCCCAGGATGACCACCTTGGCGTTGGCGACGCCACCGACGCAGCCCATCAGCACGCCGCGTCCGCCCTGAGCCTTCATCATCGAGTAGGCGCCGACCTGCGGAGCCAGGCAGCCGGCCACCTCAGACATCGGGTAGAGCAGGGGGAGCAGGCCACTGGGCAGCTGGACGGTCTCGTAGGCGATCGCCGTGGTGCCTGAGGCCAGCAGGGCGTCGGTCAGCTCGCGATCGGCGGCAAGGTGCAGATAGGTGAACAGCAGCAGGTCGTCGCGCAGGTAGCCGTACTCGGACTCGATCGGCTCCTTGACCTTGAGCACCATCTCGCCGGCCGCCCAGGTTTCCGCCGCAGTCGGCAGGATCTTGGCGCCCTGTGCCAGGTACTCGGCATCGGAGATCGACGAGCCGATTCCAGCGCCGGCCTGAATGAAGACTTCGTGTCCGTGGCCGACCAACTCGGTGACACCGACGGGAGTGATGGCCACCCGGTATTCGTGGTTCTTGACCTCGGCGGGTACGGCGATCCGCATCCTTGCGTCCTTTCGGTTCAGGGCCGGTCCTGCCCGACCCGGGAAAAGTCTGCTACACCTCGGTTAAGACCGGATGTCGGCACACCTGGCCTGAGTGCCGTTGGCGAGGCGCTAAACTCGTTTCCGAACGTGCTCCGGGGTCGGTGTAAGTCCGAACCGGCGGTGATAGTCCGCGACCCGTTCCTGCTTGCAGGAGCGGTTGACTCGGTGAAACTCCGAGACCGACGGTGAAAGTCCGGATGGGAGGCAGCACGCGGCGTCGCCACGCGATCTGATCGCCTCGGCGACCCGTTGCGCATCCCAAGAACCGCCTCGAAGCTGAGGCGGAGGATTGGATGAAGCGCGAGTTTGCAGCTCCGGTGGCCCTGGGCGGGCTGCTGATCGTCGGCTGGCTGGTGACGGCCAGCGCGAACCCGTCCGCACTGCTGCCCGGACCGGGCCCGGTACTCGCCCGGCTGGCCGGATTCATTGTCGACTCCAGCTACTGGGGCTACCTGGGGACCACGGTCCTGGAAGCCTTCGGCGGTGCTCTGCTCGGCACGGCGGTCGCCCTGCCGATGGCCGCGCTGATCCACCGCTCACGCTGGGCTGCCGCAGCGATCAACCCGTTCCTCGGTGCCACCCAGGCGATTCCGGCGGTGGCGATCGCGCCGCTGCTGGTGCTGTGGATCGGCTACGGGCTGACTCCGGTGATCGTGCTGTGTGCGCTGATCGTCTTCTTCCCGATCCTGATCTCGACGGTGATCGGCCTGCGTCATGTGGACGCCGACGTCGTCGACGCGGCCCGAATGGACGGGGCCGGCAGCTGGCAGCTGCTCACCCAGGTCGAGTTCCCGATGGCCCTGGCCTCGGTGCTCGGCGGGATCCGCAACGGGGTCACCCTCTCGGTCACCGGCGCCATCGTCGGCGAGATGGTGATGGGCGGCGGCGGGCTGGGCACCGTCCTCACCGTCCAACGCGACTCCTTCGACACCGCCGGGATGATCGGCACCGTCATCGTGCTCGCACTGATCGCCTCGTCGGCCTATGCCGTCATCCACCGCTGGGAGCGCAACTCCCGGGTGATCGAGTCTTTCCGCAGGTCCTGAAAGGAACAGCTATGCGCAAGATCCTTGTGGCCGTCCTGGCCGCCGCCGTGTTCGCCCTCGTCGGTTGTTCGCAGCCGGCGAGTTCGACGACGCCGAGCTCGACGACCTCGAGCAGCTCCGCTGCGCTGCCGGCGGCCACGATTGGGCTGACCTACATCCCGAACGTCCAGTTCAGCCCGTTCTACGTCGCCGAGTCCCAGGGCAGCTTCACCAAGGCCGGGGTGAACGCCACCTTGCGCCACCACGGCACCTCCGAGGGCCTGTTCACCGCCTTGGTGGCCGGTCAGGAGCAGTTCGTGGTGGCCGGCGGGGACGAGATGCTGCAGGCCCGGTCGCAGGGGATGGATCTGGTCGCAGTGTCGGCTTACTACCGCAGCTATCCGGTGGTGCTGATCGTGCCGGACAGCTCGTCGATCACCAGCCTGGCCGATCTCAAGGGGCATTCGATCGGAATCCCCGGCAAGTACGGGGAGAGCTGGTTCGGGCTGCAGGTCGCCCTGCGCAGCGCGGGCCTGAGCGAGTCCGACGTGAAGATCAAGGAGATCGGCTACACCCAGCAGGCCGCGCTGCAGGGCGGCAAGGTGGACGCCATCATCGGCTTCTCCAACAACGACCTGGTCCAGGCCACGCTGGCCAACTTCCCGGCCCGCTCGATTCCGATCACCAGCGGCGACGTCCCGCTGGTCGGGGCCAGCCTGATCACCACGACCGCCTACGCCAAGGCTCACCCGGAGGTCGTTCGCGCGGTGGTGTCCGGCACCCTGGCCGGGATTTCGGCGGTGGTCGCCGACCAGAGCCAGGCCATGACGATTTCGGCGGACTACATCCCCGGCCTGGATGTGGCCGCGACCGAGGCGGCCGCCGAGGCCACCATCACCGCCACGATTCCGCTCTGGAAGGGTGTCGACGGAGTCATCAACGGAAAACTCGATTCCTCGCAATGGGCAAAGATGGCCGAATTCATGGGCGCCAATGGTTTGACCGCGGGCACCCAGGATCCGACACTGGCGATGAGCAACGACTACCTCGGCTAGAACTCCGACCCTGGGAGATACCCTCTGAGGAGGCGAGAGATCATTCCGCGGTGAGATAGGAGGGACGTGTCCGCTGTGACTGTGCCCAGCTGGGACGAGTATTTCCTCACTATCGCCTCCGCGGTGGCCACCCGGGCCAAGTGCACTCGGCGTCGGGTGGGTGCGGTGTTGGTGCTGGATCGGCGGATCATCGCCACCGGCTACAACGGGGCAGCACCCGGTCATCCCGACTGTTTGGAGGGCGCCTGCCCGCGCGGTCAGCTCAGCTACGACCAAGTGCCCGGACTCGGTGACTACGACCGTCCGGGCACTCCCGGCTTCTGCATCGCCATCCATGCCGAGGTGAATGCGTTGCTGTTCGCCACCAGAGACACCAAGGGCGCCACCGCCTACATCACCGATCCACCGTGTCCCGGCTGCCGCAAGGCTCTTGCCGCCGCAGGCATCGAGAGAGCAGTCTGGCCGCAGGGTGAGCACAACGCTGCACAGCTGGTGGATTGGACCAGGTAGGTAGTCCGTTGAAATTCAGTCTGAAGACCGCACAGCTCTCCGCCTGGGTGGAGCGCGGCGTCGCCCTGTTCTGCCTCGGCACCCTGATCCCGGCCGCCTTCGCCGCCGCCGGTCAGGTGCCCTATCTGGCCACCTGGTGGCTGGCCGTCGTGGGTGGCGGGATCATCGTGGCCAGCCTGGGAATGATGGTGTTCAGCTTCCTGGGTCGCAGTCTGAACCTGTGGGCGATGGCGTATGTGGTGCTGGTCACCGTGGGCCTGGTCACCTGGCCGTGGGCCTGGCAGTCCAGCTCGCCGGCCTCCAGCAGTCCGTGGATCTGGATGTGCCTGGGGGTCGCGTCGATCTGTCTGGCCGTGACCATGGGCACGGCCTGGGGCCTGGGCTATGCGATCGTGGCCGGGATCCTGTTCGCGGTGATCCGGATGACCCCGTCCGGACAAGGGGCTCCGCTGTTGGGAGCGGTCCAGGACATGATCGTCCTGGTGATGAACGCCGCCGTGGTGATCGTGGCCCTCGGAGTGGTCGGCAACTCGTTCAAGGACTTGGACGAGATCGAGGAGAACTCGCGGCGCGAGGCGACCGCGGCCGCCATCGAGGACGCCCTGCTGGAGGAGCGGCATCGGCTGGACGGCATCGTCCATGACGAAGTCATGACCACCCTGGTCGCGGCGGCCAATCACCCCGACGATCAGGCGGTGGCTCAGCAGGCCCAACGTGCCGTGGAGCGACTGGCGCAAGCCGAGGCACCCACCGAAGCCCGATTGCCGGTGACCGGTGACCAACTGACCTGGCTGGTCAGCGATGTGGTCTCCACGCTCGTCCCGCAGTCGCGATTCACCTCGCAACTGGAAGACATCCTGGTGCCTCAGCCGGTGGCCAGCACCCTGGGCATGGTGGTGCGTGAGGTGGCCCTGAACGTGGCCAAGCACGCCCAGGCCGAGAAGGTCGAGGTCAGCCTGACCAGCCCGGCCCACGGTGCGGTCGAAATCACCATCGCCGACGATGGCATCGGCTTCGACCCCGATCTGGTGCCGAAGCGGCGCCTGGGCCTGCAGGTCTCGGTGGTCTACCGGATGTGGGCGATCGGCGGCCATGCCGAGATTCGTTCGGCCCCCGGTGAGGGCACCGTCGTGACCCTGACCTGGACGCCCACCGAGGAGCTGGTGGCCACCGACTCCGAGGGTTCGCCCGGACGTCGGCCGCGGCGCGGCATGCCCGACATTCCGGACCTGTCGCGTCCGATGCTGGTGCGGCTGGTCTGGGTGCTGGTCGCGCTGCAGTTCCTGCTCGGCTGGACGAGCCTGGACCAGGTCACCGCCGTCTGGCCGGTGTTCCTGGCCCAAGGCCTGGCCGCGGTCGCCACCGCGGTCACCTTGTGGCATTCGGAGGAGCATCCGATGAGTGTCGGCAGGGCCACAGCTGTGGTGGCCATGCTGCTGGCCTTGACTCTGATCGTCCAGTCGGTCCTGCCGCAGGGCTATTGGCCTGGCTATGCCACCTGGCACAGCACGGTGGTGATGGTGCTGCTGGTCGCCGTGCTGGTTCGCGGCCAGGAACGGATCGCGTGGGCCGGGGTCGTCCTGTATGCGCTGGTGTCGGCGGTCTGGGCGATCAGTCGCGGCCTGGAAGTGGGCGACACCCTGCGGGTCGGCTTCGGGCCGTTCTCCTGGATGCTGGTGGCGCAGCTGCTGCAGGCCTGGCTGATCGACATGGGCGATCGGATGAACACCTCGCGTCGCTCGTCGGCTCAGGCCAACAAGGCGATCGCCCAGAGCTTCTCCAAGCTGGTCCTGCGCGATGTGTGGCTCACCCAGTTGCGCGCCCAGGTCGGCCCGCTGCTGAATCGCATCGCGGACCCCGATTACGTGCTGACCGCGGAGGAGCGGGCCAACTGCCTGGCTCAGGAGAGCCGGCTGCGCGACGCCATGCGGGCTGGCAACCTGGTCACCGAGCTCACCTCCGACGCCATCGAAGTCGCCCGCGGGCGTGGCGTGGATGTCCGGCTGGTGGATAGCCGGGGCACTAGACTTCCCGAAGATGTTCGCACGGCATTGACCCGCCACCTCGGCCGCTTGCTCACCGACAGCTCAACCAAGCGTGTGGTTGCCAGAGCTGCACCAGAAGGCTACGAGGACGTGGTGACGGTGCTGGCCGTGCGTGAGGATGGCAGCAGCGAGCTGATCGGCTTGGATGCAAGCGGCAAGGCAAGCACGAAGTAGGCAGGGATACATGATCAATACCGCCGTAATTGATGATCACGAGGCCATTCGAATCGGCATGGCCGCCGCGCTCGAGGCCAACCCTGGGCACCAGGTGACCTTGGTGGGGGGCGCCGCGACGGTCGATGAGTTCTTGGACCAGGACGTCCCGGCCGACGTCGTGCTTCTCGACCTGCAGCTCGACGACGGCTCCGACCCGCTGGACAACACCGAGCGACTGATCGACGCCGGCTACAAGGTGCTGGTCTACTCGATCGCCGACAACGTCCGACTGCTGCGCCGGGCGCTTGCCGGCGGTGCCGCCGGAGTCTGCCGGAAGGCCGAGCCGCTGGCGGTGACGCTGGCCTCGATCGAGGCAGTGTCCGAGGGTCAGGTGGTGATCAGCCAGGAGATTCTGGCCGCCATCGAGGGCGACGCCTCTTATGTGGCCGCCAACCTCGGTCCGCGCGAGCGCGAGGTGCTGGCGCTGTACGCCGGTGGCTTCGAGGTTCCCGAGGTTGCCGAGCGGCTGACCATCACCGAGAACAGCGTCAAGGAGTACCTGAAGCGGATCCGGGTCAAGTACACCAATGTGAATCGTCCGGCGGCCAGCAAGCTGGATCTGTTCCGCCGAGCCATCGAGGATGGCATCGTTCCGCCGGTCGAGCCGCACCAGTAACCAAGACACAGCACGAGGCCCCGTCCGTGTTGGACGGGGCCTCGTTGCGTCTATCGACTCAGTACCAGCCGTGGGCCCGCTTGTAGGACCAGGCCTGGCACGGGGTGCCGTAGCGGGTCTTCACGTAGTTCAGGCCCCAGGCGAGCTGCGTGGCCGGATTCGTCCGCCAATCCGCGCCGTAGGCGGCCATCTTCTTGCCGGGAAGCGCCTGCGGAATGCCGTAGGCGGAGGAGTGCGGGTTGTCCGCGGTCACCTGCCAGCGGCTCTCCTGGGTGATGATCCGGTCGTAGCAGGCGAACTCGTCCGAGCCCCAGCCGTACCAGTTCTGCATCATCTGGCCGGCGATCTCGCGCGGATCGGTGGTGCCGGGCTCGTAGCCCATCTCCTGCACCTTCTGCTGATGCAGCGCCTCGAGGCTGGCATGATGCTGAGCGATGGCGGCCTGTTCGGCGGCCAGCAGATGCGCGCGGTACGCGGCGGGCTCACTGGTGAAGCTGACCGAGATCGCTGAGGTCGTGTCGGTGTCGAAGTTCGGCATCGCATACGCGGGGACGCCACAGGCGAGTCCCGTCGCGGTGGCTAAGGCGATCACCGCTGCGCGCAACGTGGCTGGCACAGGCCGGATTCTTCCACATGAGAGTCTCTCAGGCTACGTTCAGGCGTCCGATTTCGCGTGGTGGACGCCTGGGCCGCTCGTCGGCTCGGTCCCGGGCCGCAGACTGGCTAGCCTGGGATGGTGTTCCTGCAGGTGACCGAGGACGAATGGCTGGCCGCGGCCCTGGCTGAGGCGCTGGCCGGCGGACCCCCAGTGACTCCGCAGGCGCCGCCAACGGCGATGGCTGCGGTCCGGCCGCAGCTCCCGGTGACGGAGCCCGGTGCGGCGGTGGTGGTGGCCACGTCCGGATCGACCGGTGAGCCGAAGGCTGTCGTCCTGACCGGCTCCGCTCTGGAGTTCTCTGCGCGCGCCACCCACGACCGACTGGGTGGACCAGGGGAGTGGGTCTGCGCGCTGCCCACCCACTACGTGGCCGGTCTGATGACCGTGGTGCGTTCGGTGGTGGCCGGCCGCGGGCTGCGCTTCACTGCACCAGACCTGTCCGAGCTGCCCAGACCGGGAGAGCGCAGCTATTTGTCCCTGGTGGCCACCCAGCTGCACCGGGCGATGTCGCACCCCGGGCAGCGCGACCTGCTGCGCGGCTACGCCGGAGTGCTGATCGGCGGCAGCGCCGTCCCCGACGGGCTGCGGGAACAGGCATTGGCGGCCGGCATCCCGGTAGTGACCACCTATGGGATGAGCGAGACCGCCGGTGGCTGCGTCTACGACGGCATCCCGCTGACCGGAGTCGGGGTGGAGGTGGCCGGGGAACGACTCGGTCTGCGTGGACCGATGGCCTTCGCCGGGTACCGGCTGCGTCCCGACCTCACCGCTCAGGTCCTGGACGGCGATCTGGTCTGGACGAATGACCGCGGACGGATCGGCGCGGACGGCCGGCTGCAGGTGCTCGGACGCTTCGATGACGTGGTGATCAGCGGGGGAGAGAAGGTCGACCTGGCGGCGGCCCAACGGCTGTGTGACGAGCTGATCGCCCCGGGGGAACCCCCTGTGGTGTTGCTGGCCGTGCCCGACGCGCAGTGGGGCGTCCGGGTGGTGGCGGTGACCACGGGCGGGTGGCAATTGGACGATCTGACCGCCCGGTTGCGGGGACGAATCGGCCGGGCCGGGCTACCCAAGGAATTGCGGCAGGTGGCCGAACTGGCGTACACATCGACGGGCAAGATCGATCGGGCGGCCCTCATCGCCGCCTGGCAGGACGAAGGGTGAGCATGGCCACAATCAGCGACTGGATCGAGGGCGCGCGTCCGAGGACCCTCCCGGCGGCCGTCGCTCCGGTACTGGCCGGCAGCGGCGTGGCCTGGTTCGCCGGAGGCTTCGATCCCGTGCTGGCCGGGCTGGCGCTGGTGGTCTCGCTGGCCCTGCAACTCGGCGTCAACTACGCCAACGACTACTCCGACGGGATCCGCGGCACCGACGCCGATCGGGTCGGCCCGCTGCGTCTGGTGGGTTCCGGGCTCGTCGAGCCGCGCTGGGTGCGGGCGGCTGCAGTGGGTTGCTTCGCTGTCGCGGCGCTGGCCGGCCTGACTGCGGTCTGGATCACCGGAGACTGGTGGCTGCTCGGTGTCGGTGCGGCCGCCATCGCGGCGGCCTGGCTCTACACCGGCGGCCCCCATCCGTACGGCTACCTTGGCCTGGGTGAAGTCTTCGTGTTCATCTTCTTCGGACTGGTTGCGGTCGGCGGCACCGTCTACCTGCAACTCGGATCGGTGCCACCCGCCGGCTGGTGGACGGCGATCGCCGTGGGGGCGCTGGCCTGCGCCATCCTGGTGGCCAACAACCTGCGGGACCTGGACACCGACCGGCTGGCCGGCAAGCTGACCTTGGCCACCAAGCTCGGCGACCGTGGCACTCGCGCCTTCTTCCTGGCCCTCCTCGGGTTCTCCAGCCTGGCCGTCGTCGGAGTCGCTGCGACCAGCTCCTGGTGGGCGCTGCTGGGCATGCTGATGGCCGTCACCCTGATCGGGCCGGTGATCCAGGTGGCCTCCGGCGTGCGTGGGCCGCGGCTGATCCCGGTGCTCAAGCAGACCGGTCTGGCCGAGCTGGCCTGCGCAGCCGGACTCGCGGTCGGGTTGTTGATCGCCCGCTGATGGACGCCGTCGCCTACGCGCTGCCGTTGCGCCACCGATTCCGCGGAATCACGGTGCGACAAGGGCTGCTGCTGCGGGGCCCGCTCGGCTGGGCGGAGTGGAGCCCGTTCGCCGAGTATGGCCCGGCCGAAGCCGGCCACTGGTGGCTGGCCACCCAGGAGGCGCTCACCGAAGGGTTCCCGGCCCCGGTCCGCGACCGGGTGCCGGTGAATGTGACGATCCCCGCCGTCGACCCGGACACTGCCTACCAACTGACGGCCGGCTCGGGCTGTCAGACCGCCAAGGTCAAGATCGCCGATCCCGGCCAGTCGGCCACCGACGATCTGGCCCGAGTCGAGGCCGTCCGAGCGGCCCTGGGTCCGTCCGGGAAGGTGCGGGTGGACGCCAACGGTGCCTGGGATGTCGAGACGGCCGCCACCCGGTTGGCTCAGCTGGCCCGGGTCGGCCTGGAGTATGCCGAACAGCCGTGCGCCAGCACAGAGGAGTTGGCCGAACTGCGGCTGCTGCTGGCCCGCCGCGGCGTGGACGTCCTTATTGCTGCGGACGAGTCGATCCGGCGCAGCGGCGACCCCGAGCGGGTGGTCGCCCTGGATGCCGCCGATGTGGCCGTGCTGAAGGTGCAGCCGCTCGGCGGCGTCCGTCGTTGTCTGGAGTTGGCCGAGCGGCTCGGGCTACCGGTGGTGGTCTCCTCGGCGCTGGAGAGCTCGCTCGGGCTGGCCGCCGGGGTGGCTCTGGCTGCCGCTCTGCCGGAGCTTCCGTTCGCCTGCGGGCTGAACACGGCGGTCATGTTCACCGCTGACGTCACTGCCACGCCGCTGATCGCCGAGCAGGGCTGCCTCCCGGTTCGTCCGGTTGAGGTAGACGAGAATGGCCCCTGGCGGGCCGAGCCCGCCGTGACCGAGGATTGGCTGGACCGGCTGTCCCGAGCGAGCGGAGCAAGCCAATGAGTGACTCCTACTCCTGCGCGGAGGCGGTGCTGGCCCAGTTGGTTGCCCAGGGAGTGCGCGAGGTCGTCCTGTGCCCCGGCTCTCGCAGCGCCCCGCTGGCTCTGGTCGCGCACGCCGCCGACCGGGCCGGTGCGATCCGGCTGCACGTCCGGGTCGATGAGCGGACGGCCGGCTTCCTCGCTCTCGGCTTGGCCAAGGCCGACGGGCGCCCGGCCGCGGTGATCACCACCTCAGGGACCGCAGTGGCGAACCTGATGCCGGCGGTGATGGAGGCCCATCATTCGGCGGTTCCGCTGGTCGTGGTCTCTGCGGATCGTCCGGCCGCACTGGTCGGTTTCGGAGCCAACCAGACCACCGAGCAGAGCGACCTCTTCGCCGGCTTCGTCCGCTATCGAGCCCGAGTGGCCTCGAGTGCGCCGACCGCCTCCTGGCGGGCCCAAGCGGCGCGGGCTGTGGTGCTGGCCACCGGTGCCCTCGGGGCGGATCCCGGTCCGGTTCAGCTGAACCTCGAGCTCGGCGTGCCCTTGGTGCCGTCCGCCGGTCCGCGAGCCTGGCCGGCAACCCCGCCCGAACCCCTTCTGGCGCCGGCCACGCGGAGCGTCCAGCCGGTGCCGCTGCCCGGAACTCCGCGCACGGTGGTGCTCGTCGGCGACGCCCCACCGACTGTCGGCTCCGCCGCCCGAGCCCTGGCCGAGGCAGCCGGGTTGCCGTTGCTGGCCGAGCCGTCCAGCAATGCCCGGTCCGGACTGAATGCGATCAGCAGCTACCGGCTGGTGTTGGGCACCGCGCTGGGGGCAGCGATCCAGCGGGTGCTGGTCTTCGGGCGTCCGACCTTGTCCCGCCCGGTGAACGCGCTCCTGGCCCGGGAGGACGTGGAGGTGGTCATCGTCAGTGATCGCTCGGCCTTCCCCGATCCCGGCTGGCAGGCCCGGCTGGTGGCTGAGGCCGTCCGCGTCGAAGTGGGGGCCCCGGACTGGCTGGCCGCCTGGCAGGCCGCCGATCAGGCCTGGCGGGCGCATCTGGACGCCACGGTGGCTGAGGCCGACGGCCTCACCGGGCCGGAAATGGCTGCTCGAGTCTGGGCCGCGATTCCCAGCGACGCACTGGCCATTCTGGCCAGCTCCAACCCGGTTCGGGATGCCGACCTGGCTCCGATCCGCGCCGACGCGCCGTCCAGCTACGCCAATCGCGGCCTGAGCGGTATCGACGGGACGATCTCGACGGCGATCGGCTTGTGCCTGGCCGCCGCACGCCCGGGTGTCCTGCTGTGTGGCGACTTGGCCTTCACCCACGATGTCGGCGGTGTGGCGATTGGCCCGGACGAGCCTCGTCCGGACCTGCGCATCGTGGTGGCCGACGACGGTGGCGGCAGCATCTTCGCCACCCTGGAATACGGCGCCCCGGCGTTCGCTGACGCCTTCGAGCGGGTGTTCGCCACCCCGACCGGACTGGATCCGGTCGCGCTGGCCGCCGGCTACGGGCTGCCGGCCCGCCGGGTGACCCCCGACGAGCTGGATTCGGCTCTGCAGGCACCGATCTCCGGCCTGGAGGTGCTGGTGGTCGGGCTCGATCGCTCAGATCGCGCCGAGTTGGAGGCACGGCTGGCTGCCGGGCCGTCCGTCGGCTAGCCGATGGAGCTGATCACCGCAGCGCTGGCCGGGATTCCGGGATGGGCGTGGTTGGTGCTGATCGCCGCCGCACTCCTGGTCGGCTTCGGCAAGACGGCCATCGGCGGAGTGGTGATGATCGCCGTGGTGCTGGCGGCCATGGTGCTGCCCACCAAGGAGTCGACCGGCTTCATGCTGCTGATGCTGCTCACCGGCGACGTGGTTGCCGTGTGGACGTACCGCCGGAATGTCGACTGGCGGCTGATCGGACGGTTGGTGCTGCCGATCCTGGTCGGCATCGCCGCCGGAGCCGGCTTCTTGTCCTGGGTGGACGACCTGGTCCTGAAGCGGACGATCGGGGTGATCGTGCTGGTTCTGCTGGTCGCCGGATTCTGGCCGGACAAGTTGGCCGCCGATCGGCCCTGGGTCGGACGCGGCTACGGAGCCCTGGCCGGGTTCACCACCATGGTGGCCAATGCCGGCGGCTCGCCGATGAGCCTCTATCTGCTGGCCGCGAAGTACGACAAGTGGCGCTTCCTCGGCACCACCTCATGGCTGTTCTTCGCCATCAACCTCACCAAGCTGCCGGTCTCGATCGGCTTGGGCCTGATCGAGCCACGCACCGCGGTGTTGGCCGCCGCGATGGTGCCGGTGGTGTTCCTGGGCACCTGGCTGGGCCGGCTCACCATCGCTCGCATCGATCAGGTGACCTTCGACCGGCTGATCACGGCCTTCGTGGCCGTGGCCGGCCTGTGGCTGCTGCTGGGCTGAGCCCGGGGCAGAGGGGCTAGCTCTCGTCGAGTTGGCGCAGCCAGCGACGCAGCGCCCAGGTAGCCCGCACGTCGTCCTCGTTGTAGTCGAGGACACGCTGGGTGGCCTGCTCTCGGGCCTCCGGGTCCTCCCCGTGGACGGCCTCGTCGAACCAGATCATGCTGTTCAGGCCGCCCGGATCGTCATCGCGCCAGTGGAAGCCGGCGCCGGCGGAGGCCACGACCTTCAGGCCGAGCCCGTTCGCTCCGAAGAAGTGGGTGCGGACCAGGGCGAACAAGTCGATGAAGTGCTCGCGGGCGTAGCCATTGGCCCATTCCAGGACTTCGTCGCCGGGCCGGGTCAGCCGCTGCAGCCGGATCAGCTCGTAATCGGAGTAGTGGAAGACCAGTGAGCTACGTCCGTCCACGATCTCGCGCAGCCACCTCATCGCCGAGCGAGCCAGCTCCTGCTCCTGATCCTCGTCCAGATCCTCGAAGCCCGCGAAGCTGCGGTAGTACGGCTCGTGGACGCCATCGTCGACCCAGAAGCCCCACAGGTAGACCCGGTCGTCCCGAGAGGTCTCGATGTCGACGTCGATCTCCAACTCGGCGCGCGGCAGCTCGATGGGGCCGCTGGTGAGTCGATCCAGCTGGCGTCCGTGATGGAGCAGCCGCGAGCGCCGCTGAGCCAGCCGGATGCGATCCTCGGCGCCGAAGCGGTGCTGGACCTGCGGCAGGTAGTCGGGTAGCAGGGCCTCCAGATCGGCAACCGCCAGATCGCGGACCGTGGTGATGCCGGCGCCGCGCAGCACGCCGATCTCATGGGCGTCCAGCGGCGATTTGCTGATCCGCAGGCTCAGATCGTCGTCGTCGAGTTGCGGGCGACAGGTCGTCCACCAGACGCAGTAGCTGCACTCGTGGTTCACCACCGGTGCCAGCAGCGGCGGATCGTCGGGCGCGGCCGCCGCTGCGGTCTCGGCCAGCCGTACCCGCTCGGCGAACTCGACGTCGTAGCGTTCCAGCGCGCCCACCGACCGGGGCCCGTCGCTGGTGGTGGCCAAGGCCGGCGGGGCCGGAACACAGGCCTCGGTGAGATCCAGCCAGGCAACCAGCGGGCCATCGCCGCAGGTCACCTCATTGCCCACGACGATGCCGGTAGGACCGCTCACAGCCGCGTGACCCACGCTCTCCAGCAGCCGCCACAGATGGGCGAGCTGGACGGCATTGGCCCAACGCCAATGCCAGCGATACCGCCAGCCGGTGCCCGTGCGCCGGTCAGTGATGTGGTCGAGAGTCGAATAGCTGAACGGCTGATCATCCTTGCGGGAGTCGACGATGCGCTGGAACTTGAAGGTGCCCGGAACGTAGCCACCGGCCGGGTCGCGGACCAGCAACTCCGGACGGCCTTGCCGATGGCCGGCCCAGTCGCGGGGCAGTAGGCCGCCGATGATCACCTCGGCGCCGGCCTCCATGGCCGCCAGGCAGGCCTCCTCGGCGGCCTCGCTGCCGCTCGCCTCGCTGCCGCTCGCCTCGCTGGCGCGCAGGTCGACGACCTCAGCGGCACCGGCGATCAGTCGGGCGATCGCCGCAGCGCTGAATTCGGCTGCTCCGGGCAGCCGGGGGATGGCGACGGGCTCGCTGGAGCGCACCATTCCCGGATGGAAATGGTGGTGCGTCTTGACCGGACAACTCCTGGCCGCGTACGCGTCGAGGGTGAAATCCATCAGGCATGCGCCCGGTGCAGGGCAACGATCCCGCCGGTGAGGTTCTTCCAGCCGACACCGCGCCAGCCGGCGGCGTGCATCAGGTCAGCCAGGGCGTGCTGGTCGGGCCAGGCCAGGATCGACTCGGCCAGATAGTCGTAGGCCACCGGGTTGGACGATGCCAGGCCGGCCACCTTCGGCAGCACCTGACCGAGGTAGGCGCGGTAGGTGGTCCGCAGCGGCGTCCACACCGGGGTGGAGAACTCGCAGATGACGATTCGTCCGCCGGGGCGGGTCACCCGATGCAACTCGGCCAGCGCGGCCGGAACGTCCTCGACATTGCGCAGCCCGAAGCTGATCGTCACAGCATCGAAAGCGTCGTCGGCGAACGGCAACCGGAGCGCGTCGGCGTTGACGAAGGTCAGCTCGGGAACTCGCTTCTTTCCGACGACCAGCATGCCCTCGCTGAGGTCGGCGGCCACCACGACTGCCCCGGCTTTGGCGAACGGACGGCTGGAGGTGCCGGTGCCGGCGGCCAGATCGAGCACGGTTTCACCGGGCAGGGCACCGACTGCCGCGACCGTCTGGGTACGCCAGAAACGATCCTGACCCAGGGAGAGCAGATCGTTCACCACGTCGTAGCGCGGGGCCACCTCGTCGAACATTCGGGCGACTTCGGCCCGCTTTCGCAACAGATCGGCCCGGACCTGGTTCGCTGCATGCACGTCCCATAGCCTGCCACGCCTCACCGACATGATGCCTATCGGGCCCGCTGGCGGGCAGGTTTTCGGCGGCAATGCCGCTCCGCCGGGCCGCTGTCGCCTCGATTGAGACCTGCGGCTGCGACGCCCCGCTACCGGTACTGGTGCCCTGCTACCCGTGCAGCGGTAGCTCGGCGAGGCAACGGTAGCGGGGCGCGTTGGACCGGTAGCGCGGCGAGGGATCGGGGTGCGGGTTGGCCGGTGTCGGCGGGCGGTGGACGAAGGGGCTTGGCGGATGCGGGAGAATCATCGACATGGCTCGACGGACTCCGGTGCTCAAGGTCACCGCATTGAAGAAGGCCTTCGGGCCGGTGGTGATCATCGATGGCTTCAACCTCGACGTGGCGGCCGGTGAGGCCGTGGCCCTGACCGGGCGCAACGGCGCCGGTAAGTCGACGGTGCTGCGCTGCCTGGTCGGCGCGGATCGCCCCGATTCGGGCACGATTCAGGTCGAAGGTCTGGCGGTCAGCGAGACCAATCCGCAGATCCGCCGCGATGTGGCCGCAGTGATCGACGATCTGGACTTCTTCCCCGATCTGAGCGTTGTCGAGCACCTGGACCTGCTGGCCCGGGCCCACGGCGTCCCCGATCCCGATCATGCAGTGGACGAGATCCTGCATGAGGTGCAGCTGGTGGCCCAGTCCGGCCAGCTGCCGCCGACCCTGTCTTCGGGCGAGCGGCGCCGGCTGGCCTTGGCCACGGCCTTCGTCCGTCCGCGCACGCTGCTGATCCTGGACGAGCCCGAGCAGCGACTCGATGTCGAGGGCGTGGCCTGGCTGGCCGACCGCTTGGTCGCCGAGCGGAACCGTGGCCTGGCCATCGTGATGGCCAGCCATGAGCCCACTCTGGTCGAGAAGGTGGCCACTCGGGTGATCCGGCTGGGCGATAGGGCTCGCGTCGAGGCCGAGGCCTGAGGTGGCCAAGAGGACGCGCAAGCCCGGCCCCGGCAAGCCGTCGGTGCCGGTCGCAGCGGCGGTGGCCGCGCCGATTCCGGTACCCGAGCCGGTCGAGCGGGAGTTCTTCTTTCTGCCGGACGCCGAGCCCGAGCCGGTCGAGGCCGAGGATCTCCATGAGCTGATGAAGCTGTGGCGGCACGGCCGAGCCACTCGCTCGCTGGGCCAGGCCATCTCCGACGGCTATGTCACCGTGTTCACCATCTTGATGCTCGGCGCCATGATCACCTCCGCGGTGCTCAGCGCTCAGCACGGCATGGCCGACTGCACCACCGGTACCTGCGCCAGCAGCCGACTGCTGCTGCCCACGGCCGTGCTGCTGGGCTGCTACGCGATCACCCTCGGACTGGCCCGGCTCTTCGGCCCGGTGCTGGTCTCGGCCGCCGAAGGCTCCTGGCTGCTGGATGCGCCGGTGGATCGACGTCGTCTGCTCAGCGGCCGGCTGGTGGTCCCGTTGCTCAGCGCATTCCTGCTGCCGGGTCTGGTCACCGGCCTGGTCGCAGGGCTCACCGGGATGGACTGGCCCGCGGTGGGAATCTGGACGCTGGCCGCAGCTGCCGGCAGCTCGGCTCTGGTGGCGCTGGCTGCTGCCCAGCAGTCCGCAGAACGCACCTGGCTCACGACGCTCTTGCAGAACCTGGCCGGTGCGGCAGCACTGGCCGTGATCGGCCTGGTCGTGGCCGTGGCGGCGGACAAGGTGCCCTCGATCGCACTGTCCGGGGTGGACGCGGCCCGCTGGGTCTTCCTCGGTGTGGCCGTGGCGGCACTGGCCGCAGGCAGCTTCTGGCTGGTGCTGGCCATCCGTCGGCTGAATCAGCTGCGCCGGGCCCGGCTCGCCTCCGGCGGTGCCCTGGTCAGCGGCATGCAGGGCGCCATGTTCGCCCTCGACTTCGGGCTGATCCGCGACATCCTGGTCGAGCGGCGGGCCGCAGCGATCGGGCACGTCCGTCCGACCAGGGGACGTGGCCTCGGCCTGGCCGCACTGATCTGGCGCGACGTCGAGCGGCTGCGCCGCAATCCGAAGATGTTCATCGGGCTGGCGGTGAGCCTGTTCGTCCCGTACGCCGTGGACGCGCTGCGGCTCAGCCAGCTCAATCCGCTGATCTCCGGTCTGGCCCTGGTGGCTGCGCTGGTCCCATTCCTGGGCGGCCTTCGGGTGCTCAGCCGCACCGGCGGCCTGGCTCGCGGTCTGCCGTTCAAGACCTCGGCGTTGCGGACGGCATCGATGGCGGTGCCGGCGGGAGTGGCCCTGTTGTGGGCGCTGGCCGCCATCCCGGCGTTCGTCGGGGTCGCCGGCAGCGGAGCCGATCGAAGCTTGTCGGACGCGTTGATCGCCGCCCTGATCACGGCCGCGGCCGGCCTCCTGGGTGGCGTCCGCTGGGTGACCGCCAAGAAGGTCGACTTCGGAATGCCGATGGTGGCCACCCAGAACGGGGCAGTGCCACCGGCGCTGATCTTCAACCTGCTGCGCGGCATCGACATGGTGGCCCTGATCTGTGCCCCGCTGATCCTGGGCTGGTCGGCTTATCTGTCGGCCGCGGTGATCGTGGTGGCCTTCGTCGGGCTGCGCGGCTCGTTCAATGCCGAGGACTTGCGCGCCGAGGCGGCAGCGGCTCAGCGCGATCTTGATTCGGCTAAGGCCGAACGGACCAAGACCAAGATCCCGCCGCCTCGGCGGTGACGGCGGCAGCCGGCCGGATGGCGCCGGCCGGCTTCAGATCCGGGCTAGGTTTGGGCGCATGACGAAGTTGCGGCAGGTTCGCTGGGGCCGAGTTGGCGTATTCCTCGCGATCACCCTGGGTTGGTCGGTGCTGGTGGCCGGAGCGCTGTTCGCGATCGGACAGCGGTCACTGGACGACTCGACGGCTCCCTGGTGGATCCCGGTCCTGCTCAGCATCGTCTTCCTGCCGGCGCCGCTGGTGGCCGCCCGGACCCTGGAGCGCAGGGACGGACGGACCGACCGGCTGCGCGCCGAGTTCAGTGCCGGCTGGTTGCGGCACTGGCTGTCGTTGGTGCTGGTCACGGCCGTGGGCCTGATCGTCCTGGTGCTGGCCCTCGTGGGCGCCACCTGGCTGGCCGGCAATCTGCTGGACCGTCCGGACGCCGGAACGATCCTGTTCACCCCGGCCGACCTGGTCGCCAGCATCCTCACCCGGCGCCCGTCCACCGATGCGGCCGGGGTGGCCGCACTGGCCGCCGTGACCCCCGGCTTGTGGGGCTTCCTGGCCGTTGCGGTGGCGGCCACGATCCTCGCGGCAGCCACAGTGAACGGCTTGTTCGCGTTCGGCGCCGAGTATGGCTGGCGCGGCTGGTTGGCCGATGAACTGAGCCCGCTGGGCAGCATCTGGGCGAACCTGCTGATCGGTGTCCTGGCCGGTATCTGGTATGCGCCGCTGGTCTTCCTGGGGCATGGCTATCCCGGCTATGCCGTCCTCGGGATGGGCTTCATGGTGGTCTGGAATGTACCGGTCTCCTTCCTGCTGTGGCGGCTGCGCCAGTGGCAGGGCAGCCTGCTGGCTCCGGCGATGTTCCACGGCGCGCTGAACGGTCTGATCGGGTTCTTCTGGGTGGTGATGGCCGGCGGCCATCCGCTGCTGTCCGGGCCGATGGGGCTGGTCGGGATCGGTGTGATCACCGTGCTCACCGCGGTCTTCTGGCTGGCCACAGTGCCGTCCGTGCGGGTCGCGAAGGCGTCCGCGGAGCTTCCGGCCTAGGCTCGGCGCCCCCAATCACCCAGAGCGCCTTCCAGGGCACCCAGAGCTGCGTCCACCAGCGAGTGGCGGTGCTGCTCGGGGCAGCCTTGCCTGACCCAATGCAGGCAGGCCTGATCCAGGAAGCCGAAATAGCCCCACAGGGCATAGTCGTGGCGATCGGTGTCTGGCTGCAGCAGGGCGGCCAAGGTCCGGACGTAGTCGGCGCGGGCCGCTTGGCGAACGGCGACGGCTTCGGCCGGCTCGCCGGCCCCGGTCAGCGGTGCCGCCCATGCGTCTGGATGGCTGGCGATGTGGTCCAGATAGACGTGGAGCGAGGCGCGGACCCGGTCCCGGGCCGGCACGCCGGGGGAGAGCGCGGCGTCGGCGGCCGCCTGGGCTGCCTGCAACTGTGCGATGGACGCCGCCACCACTTCGGCGAACAGCTCTGCCTTGCTGCCGAAGTAGTGGAACACCAGCGCCGGGGACGACTGGGCTTCCTCGGCCACCTGCGCTACCGAGACGTCGGCGTAGGGAGCGGCCGCGTAGCAGCGACCGGCGGCGTGGAGAATCGTCTCCCGGCGCTCCTGGGTGTCCAGGCGCTGCCGAGGGCGACGGTCGGTTCGTGGACTCACCTTGCTCAGCATAGTCGCTATTGAGCTACACTCAGTAACGTTATTGATTCCGCGTTAGTAGGAGAGCAGATGAGCCTGGACGATGCGATCTGGTGGCACGTCTACCCGCTGGGCGCAGTCGGAGCGCCGATCCACGACGCCGGCCAGGACGCGCCGGTGAACCGGCTGGCCCGGCTGGAGGAGTGGCTGGACTACGCCGTGGAGCTCGGCTGCTCGGGGCTTCTGCTGGGGCCGGTGTTCGCCTCGACCAGCCACGGCTACGACACCGTCGACTACTTCCGGATCGACCCCCGGCTCGGCGACGATGCCGCCTTCGATCACTTGATCGCCAGTGCGCGCCGGCGCGGATTGCGCGTCCTGCTGGACGGGGTGTTCAACCACGTGGGAGTGGACCATCCGCTGGTGGCCGCCGCGCTGGTCGACGGCCACGGCCTAGTCCGGCTGGAGCAGGTGGACGGACGGCTGCGGCCGATCCCCTGGGAGGGCCATGGCGACCTGGCGCTGCTCGACCACAGCCGTCCGGAGGTGGCCGACCTGGTCACCGAGGTGATGTTGCACTGGCTGCGCCGCGGCATCGCCGGCTGGCGGCTCGATGTGGCCTATGCGGTGCCGTCCGCCTTCTGGCGGGAGGTGATCGACCGAGTTCGGGCCGAGTTCGGCGAGGCGATCTTCCTGGGTGAGGTGATCCATGGCGACTACGTCCGCCTCGCCGCCGACGGCCACCTGGACTCGGTCACTCAGTATGAGCTGTGGAAGGCGATCTGGAGCTCGCTGGCCGACCGCAATCTGTGGGAGCTGGACTGGGCGCTGGCCCGGCACGCCGAGTTCTGTGCCGGGCTGCTGCCGAACACCTTCATCGGCAATCACGACGTCGACCGGATCGCCAGCACGCTCGGCCCGGACGGTGCCGCGCTGGCCGCGGCCATCCTGTTCAGCCTGCCCGGGATGCCCAGCGTCTACTACGGCGACGAGCAGGGCTTCACCGGCACCAAGGGGGCCGGACTGCATGCCGACGACCCGCTGCGTCCCCCGCTCCCGGACCACCCGGACGCCCTTGCCTCCGACGGCTGGTGGCTCTACCGGCTCTATCAGCAGCTGATCGGCCTGCGCCGCCGGCACCCGTGGCTGGCCACCGGTCAGCTCAGCGTTCTGGGGAAGGACAACAGCTGGATCGAGTACCAGGTGACCGGGGGTGGCCAGCAGCTCACCGCGCGGATCAGCCTGGAGCCGCTCAGCAGGTTCAGCCTCCAGGTGGCCGGGGGAGGGTCGCTCAGCTGGCCTCAGGAGTGATCCCGAGCACCTGGTGCATCGGGAGCAGCTTGGCCACGGTTTCGGCCCACTCCTCGCCCGGGTCGGACTCGGCGACGATCCCGCAGCCGGCGAAGATCCGGATCGACTCCGGACGTTCCGGGTCGATCTGGCCGCAGCGCAGGGCGATGGCGAACTCACCGTCGCCATGGGCGTCCAGCCAGCCCACCGGGCCGGAGTAGCGGCCGCGATCCAGTTGCTCGACTTCGGCGATCAGTTCGGCCGCCGCCGCCGTGGGCGTGCCACAGACCGCGGCCGTCGGGTGCAGCTCGCCGGCCAGCCGTAGGGCGCTCACCCCGGGCCGCACCACTGCGGTGACGTCGGAGGCCAGATGCATCACATTGGGCAGTTCCAGCACGTAGGGCGCGTCGGGCACATTCATCCCGGAAGTGAACGGGGCCAGCGCCTCGGCCACCGAGGCCACCGCCAACTCGTGCTCGACCAGGTTCTTGCCGGAGCGGGCCAGGGACCGGGCCAGCTTGAGATCGAGTTCTTCGGCACCGTTGCGCCGGATCGTCCCGGCCAACACCCGGGAGGTGACCAGGCCGCCTTCCCGGCGCAGCAGCATCTCCGGCGAGGCGCCAATCAGCCCCGAGACGTCGTAGGTCCAGCAGTCGCGATACTGCTGGCTCAGCTGACTGACCAGCCATCGCGGATCCAGCGGCTGTTCTGCGGTGTGCACCTCAGCCCGGGCCAGCACCACCTTGCTCAGTTCTCCGGCCCCGATCCGGGCCACGGCGGCGCGGACGATCCCGCGCCACTCGGCTTCGTCCAGCCCGCCGGCGTCGCGGCGCAACCCGGTCGGTGCTGTCGGTGGGTCTTGCCGGGGTGGGAGCTGTGGAGTGGCGTCCGACTCCGAGACCAGAGTCAGCCAGCTGCGTCCGCGGCGGCGGCCGAGAATCAGCCGAGGCACCAGCAGCAGGCCTTCGCTGCGGCTGTGCTCGGCGGCGAAAGGGAAGGAGCCGAAGGCCAGCGGGCCGGTTCCGGAGAGGTCGAGCAGCTCACTGTCGTGTTCAAGGTCGGCGCACAGCCCGGACCACCAGGCGTCGGCGTCGGCGAAGGTCCCTCCGCTGAAGCGAGCAACCTCTCCAAAACCGATCATGCCCTCGCCGCGGCGCAGCCACGCGACCGCATCCTGCGCGGGTAGATAGCTGGTCAGCTCACCGGGGTCGGCGATCTCGATGGTTCGAGCCTGCAATCTGCCCAGCGGCTCATGGTGACGCACCCGGCAAGGGTAGACCTTGCCTGACTGTGCGGCACATCGGCCCCAAATGGCCTCGCCGAGCCGGATTGCCTACACTGACGGATACCGAGCCAGACACTGCAGGGAGCGCCAATGCCAGAGCCCGAGGCGGCAACGCCAACTGCTGGCTCAACTGCAATCAGTGCCGAAGTGATCGTCGTTGGCGCCGGACCGGGTGGATCATCCGCCGCCGCCTTCCTCGCCGACCGTGGCGTCGACGTGGTGCTGTTGGAGAAGTCGGCGTTCCCGCGGGAGAAGGTCTGTGGTGACGGCCTGACCCCACGTGCGGTCAAGCAGTTGATCAAACTCGGCATCGACACCTCCGTTGAGGCCGGCTGGATGCGCAACCGAGGCCTGCGGATCTACGGCGGACGCACAGAGCCCTTCGAACTGAACTGGCCCGAGCTGGCCGAGTTCCCGCCGTACGGCCTGGTCAAGCCCCGCTCGGAGTTCGACAAGCTGCTGGCCGATCGGGCTGTCGCTGCCGGGGCCCGGCTGTTCGAGAACACCAACGTGACCGCGCCGATCATCGATCAGCTCAGTGATCGGATCGTCGGCGTGGTGGCCAAGGACGGACGTCGCTTCACCGCCCCGATCGTGATCGCCGCCGACGGGAACTCCTCGCGGCTGGCGGTGTCGATGGGCCTGACCAAGCTCACCAACCGCCCGATGGGGGTGGCGGTGCGCGCCTACTTCACCTCCCCGCGCAGCAATGACGACTACATGGAGTCCTGGCTGGAACTGTGGGACGGCAAGCCCGGGGCGTCCAACCTGCTGCCCGGCTATGGCTGGGTCTTCGGTATGGGCGACGGCACCGTGAACGTCGGTCTGGGCACGGTAGCGTCGAAGCCGGACAAGGCTGGGCAGAATTACCGCGAGATGTTCTCCCGCTGGATCGCGGCCACCCCTGAGGAGTGGGGCTTCCGGCCGGAGAACCAGCGTGGCCCGATCCTGGGCGCGGCTCTTCCGATGTCGTTCAACCGGCAGCCGGCCTACCACCGCGGCCTGCTCCTGGTGGGTGACGCCGGCGGCATGGTCTCGCCGTTCAACGGCGAGGGCATCTCCTACGCCATGGAGGCCGCCGAGATGGCTGCCGACGCGATCGCCGACGCCAAGTTCCGCGGTTTCGGCTCGTCCAGCGCCGAGGCGGCGCTGCGCGGCTACCCGACGCGCTTGAAGTCGGAGTGGGGTGGGTACTTCCGGCTGGGTCAGGTCTTCGTATCCCTGATCGAGCACCCGCAGGTGATGCACCTGTGCACCCGGTATGGTCTGCCCCGGCCCACTTTGATGCGATTCACGATGAAGCTGCTCGCTCATCTGTACGACACCAGGGACGGTGACTGGATGGACAAGGTCATCACTGGTCTGGCAAAGGTGGCACCCTCAGCATGACGTGCACGCCGCAGGGAACTAAGAAGAAGGGACGGTGCTACCGATGAGCCCCTACATTCCACTTCTGGGGATCATGGTCTTGGCTGCCGTGTTCATGGCGATCTCGATCTGGCTCAGCGCCTACGTCGGGCCTCGTCGCTGGAACCGGATCAAGTACCAGTCCTATGAGTGCGGGATCGATCCGACCCCGCAGGCGACCGGCGGCGGTCGATTCTCGATCAAGTACTACATCATCGCGATGCTCTTCATCGTGTTCGATATCGAGACGATCTTCCTGTACCCCTGGGCGGTCACCTTCGACAAGCTCGGCCTGTTCGCCCTTGTCGAAATGCTGTTGTTCATGGTCACGGTGTTCGTCGCCTACGCCTATGTCTGGCGTCGCGGCGGCCTGGAATGGGAGTGAAGGTAACCGCTGATGGGCATTGAGGACAAGGTTCCCCAGGGCGTGGTGCTGACCACCCTCGAAGGGCTGTTCGGCTGGATGCGGCAGGCCTCCTTCTGGCCGGCCACCTTCGGTCTGGCCTGCTGCGCGATCGAGATGATGACCTATGGTGCGCCGCGGTTCGACGCAGGCCGCTGGGGTCAGGAAGTGTTCCGCGCCTCACCGCGCCAAGCCGACCTGATGATCATCTCCGGCCGGGTCAGCCAGAAGATGGCTCCGGTGCTGCGTCAGGTGTACGACCAGATGCCGAACCCGAAGTGGGTCATGGCCATGGGCGTGTGCGCCTCCAGCGGCGGCATGTTCAACAACTACGCGATCGTCCAGGGCGGTGACCACCTGGTGCCCGTGGACATCTATGTCCCCGGTTGCCCGCCGCGTCCGGACATGCTGATCGACGCCATGTGGAAGCTGAAGAAGGGCATCGTGGCCAAGCGCCCGATCGGTCAGAACGAGATCGATTTCCAGGACGCGGCCGAGGCCGCCGCCCTGGTCGCCCCGGCGACCCATGAGATGAAGGGTCTGCTGCGATGAGCGACAACGACGCACTGATCCCCGAGGCCGGGCCGGCGCCCGCCGCTCAGTCCGCTCCGGTCCGTCAGGGCATGTGGGGCAAGGGCAGCGGTGACACCTCCGGCTACAACGGCCTGCGCCGCAGTGTCGACTGGCCGGCAGCGGCGGTCGCTCCCTACGGATCCTGGTTCGATGAGGCCCTGACCCGACTCAACAGCCTGGTGGCTGACCCCTTCTACAAGGTGGTCGTCGATCATGGCGAGCTGACCGTCTACGTCGCACGCGAGCGGGTGCCCGAGGTGATGCAGGCGTTGCGCGATGACGCCTTCCTGCGCTTCGAGTTCTGTGCGTCGGTCTCCGGCGTGCACTACCCCGACGAAATCGGCAGCGAGCTGCACGTGGTCTACCACCTGCAGTCGATGACCCACAATCGCCGGATCCGGATCGAGACCACCTGTCCGGACGCCGATCCGCACGTGCCCAGCGTCGTGGCCGTCTACCCGGCCGCCGACTGGCACGAGCGCGAGGCCTGGGACATGTTCGGCATCCAGTTCGACGGACACCCCTTCCTCACCCGGATCCTGATGCCGGATGACTGGGTAGGCCACCCGCAGCGCAAGGATTACCCGCTGGGCGGCATCCCGATCGAGTTCAAGGGCACGGTGGTGCCGCCGGTCGATTCCCGCAGGAGCTACTGATGAAGGAAACGACGGACTTCTACGCCAGCTCGTCCGACGACGTCACCGAGGGTGCCGTCTACACGGCCATGGGTGGCGGCGACTGGGCCGACATCGCGGCTGAGCAGGCCGAACGCGGCGACGAGACGCTGATCATCAACATGGGGCCGCAGCACCCGTCCACGCACGGCGTGCTGCGTCTGATGGTGGAGGTGGACGGCGAGACCGTCACCAGCATCCGTCCGGGCATCGGCTTCCTGCACACCGGCATCGAGAAGAACATGGAGTACCGGTCCTGGACCCAGGGCACGACCTTCGTGACCCGGATGGACTACGTGGCCCCGATCTTCAACGAGGTCGCCTACTGCCTGTCGGTGGAGCGGCTGCTGGGGATCGAGGACAAGATCCCGCAGCGCGCCAACGACATCCGGGTGCTGATGATGGAGCTGTGCCGGATCGCGTCCCACCTGGTTGCCGTCGGCACCGGCGGGATGGAGATCGGCGCCCTCACGGTGATGACGATCGGTTTCCGCGAGCGGGAGATGATCCTCGACTTCTTCGAGGCCACCACCGGCCTGCGGATGAACCACGCCTACATTCGTCCGGGCGGCGTCGCCAACGACCTGCCCGAGACCGGAATCGCCCAGCTCCGCGACCTGATCAACTGGCTGGAGAAGCATCTGCCGGAGTATGCGGCCTTCTGCAACGAGAACCCGATCTTCAAGGGCCGGATGTGCGGCATCGGCTACCAGGATCTGTCCGCCTGCTTCGCCCTCGGCGTGACCGGCCCGATCCTGCGCTCGACCGGCTACGGCTGGGATCTGCGCAAGCAGCAGCCGTACTGCGGCTACGAGAACTACGACTTCGACGTGATCACCTGGGACACCTCGGACGCGTACGGACGGTTCCGGGTGCGACTGGACGAGATGTGGGAGAGCCTCAAGATCGTCAAGCAGTGCGCAGACCGTCTCGAGGCGTCCACTGGTGAACCGGTGATGATCGACGATCCGAAGATCGCGTGGCCTTCCCAGTTGGCGGTCGGCCCGGACGGTCAGGGCAACTCCCACGAGCACATCAAGCACATCATGGGTGAGTCCATGGAGGCGCTGATCCACCACTTCAAGCTGGTCACCGAGGGCTTCCGGGTTCCGGCCGGTCAGGCTTACGTGCCGATCGAGAGCCCCAAGGGCGAGCTGGCCTGCCACATCGTCTCCGACGGTGGCACCCGGCCGTACCGGGCCCACATGCGGGACCCAGGATTCAACCACCTGCAATCCGTGCCGATCCAGTGCGAGGGCGGCATGCTGGCCGACATCGTGGTGGCGATCGGCTCCCTCGACCCCGTGATGGGAGGCGTGGACCGATGAGCGGACACGAGTTCCAGTCGTTCTTCCCCGATTCCGGGGAGGTCGACATGAGCGATCCGAGCACCTCGATCGACGAGACCACGATTGCCGAGCTGCGCGCTCTGGCCGCCCGCTATCCGCAGCCGCGTTCCGCGCTGCTGCCCATGCTGCACCTGGTGCAGAGCGTGGACGGCCGGGTGTCCCCGGCGGGTATCGAAATCTGTGCCGAGATCCTGGGGATCACCCCGGCGCAGGTGTCCGGCGTGGCCACCTTCTACACGATGTATCGGCGCCGTCCCGGCGGGAAGCATCACGTCGGCATCTGCACCACGGCGCTCTGCGCGGTGATGGGCGGCGACGCACTGCTCGACCAGGTCAGCCACAAGCTGGGTATCGGCCCGGACGAGACCACGCCCGACGGCAAGTTCAGCCTCGAGCGGATCGAGTGCAACGCGGCCTGTGACTTCGCCCCGGTGATGACGGTGAACTGGGAGTTCATGGACAACATGACCCCGCAGAAGGCCGAGAAGCTGCTGGACGACCTGGCTGCTGATCGTCAGGTGATCTCCACGCGCGGTGCCGCCATCACCAGCTGGCGTGAAGCCGAGCGGGTGCTGGCCGGATACTCCGACGGGCGCGCCGACGAGGGTCCGAGCGCCGGTGAGGCCTCGCTGCTGGGCAAGCAACTCGCCGATGAGAACGGCTGGAGCGCACCGAAGGGGGAGCAGGCCTGATGACTGACCTCTTGACGCCGGTCCTGTCGGCCAACTGGGGCACCGAGCGGTCCTGGACGCTGGACGGCTACCGGGCCAGTGGCGGCTACACCGCCATCGAGAAGGCCCTCAAGCTGACCCCGGACGAGGTGACCACTCTGGTCAAGGACGCCGGGCTGCGCGGACGTGGTGGCGCGGGCTTCCCGACCGGCATGAAGTGGAGCTTCGTGCCCAAGGACAACCCGAACCCCAAGTACCTGGTGGTGAACGCCGACGAGTCCGAGCCGGGCACCTGCAAGGACATGCCGCTGCTGCTGGCCAGCCCGCACACTCTGGTCGAGGGCATGATCATCGCCTCGTACGCGATCGGCTGCCATACCGCCTTCGTCTACATCCGTGGCGAGGTGCTGCACGTGCATCGCCGGATGCAAGCCGCTGTCGCTGAGGCGTACGCCGCCGGGCTGCTCGGCAAGAACATCCTGGGCTCGGGCTACGACCTGGACATCATCGTCCACGCCGGCGCGGGTGCCTACATCTGTGGCGAGGAGACGGCGCTGCTGGATTCGCTGGAGGGCCGCCGCGGCCAGCCGCGGTTGCGTCCGCCGTTCCCGGCCGTGGCCGGCCTGTACGCGTCCCCGACCGTAATCAACAACGTCGAGTCGATCGCCTCGGTTCCGGCGATCGTCGGCAACGGTGTGGCCTGGTTCTCCTCGATGGGCACCGAGAAGTCCAAGGGAATGACCTTGTACTCCCTGTCCGGCCACGTGCGTCGTCCCGGCCAGTTCGAGGCTCCGCTCGGGATCACCCTGCGCCAGCTGCTCGACCTGTCCGGCGGCATTCGCACCGGGCATCAGCTGAAGTTCTGGACTCCGGGCGGCTCGTCCACCCCGATCCTGACCGGCGAGCACCTGGACGTGCCGCTCGACTACGAGGGGATGGCCGGTGTCGGCTCGATGCTGGGCACCAAGGCGCTGCAGATCTTCGACGAAACCACCTCGGTGGTGCGCACCACGCTGCGCTGGGTCGAGTTCTACAAGCATGAGTCCTGCGGTAAGTGCACGCCGTGCCGTGAAGGCAACTGGTGGCTGGTCCAGATCCTCAAGCGGTTCGAAGCCGGCGAGGCTGAAGAGGGCGACATCGAGAAGCTGCTCGACGTGGCCGACAACATCGGTGGTAAGTCCTTCTGTGCCCTCGCCGACGGTGCCGTGGCCTGCGTCACCAGCGCCGTGCGGCACTTCCGTTCCGAGTTCGAGGCCGGGTACCACACCCCGGCATGGGAGCTGTTCCCGTATGGGCGCAGCGCTCTGTTCGCGGTGGCAGACAAGTCAGGAGCGCACGCATGAGCGTGATTGCCAAGGCCGGCCAGGACGTGGCTGCGGTCGACACCATCACGGTCACCATCGACGGCATCGAGGTGGCTGTGCCCAAGGGCACGCTGGCCATCCGGGCCGCGGAACTGGTCGGGATCGCGATCCCGCGGTTCTGTGATCACCCGCTGCTCGACCCGGTCGGAGCCTGCCGCCAGTGCATGGTGGAGGTGCCTGATGCCGGCAATGGCCGCGGCTTCCCCAAGCCGCAGGCGTCCTGCACGCTCGAGGTTGCCAACGGCATGCAGATCAAGACCCAGCACACCTCGGCGATTGCGGCCAAGGCCCAGACCGGGATGCTGGAGCTGCTGCTGATCAACCACCCGCTGGACTGCCCGATCTGCGACAAGGGCGGCGAGTGCCCGCTGCAGAACCAGGCGCTCAGCAATGGTGCGGGGGAGTCCCGCTACCAGGGCGTCAAGCGGACCTACCCGAAGCCGGTGCCGATCTCGGCGCAGATCCTGCTGGATCGGGAGCGCTGCGTGCTGTGTGCCCGCTGTACCCGGTTCTCCGAGCAGATCTCCGGCGATCCGCTGATCGCGCTGGTCGAGCGCGGCGCGCTGCAGCAGGTCGGCAAGTACGCCGATGATCCCTACGACTCCTACTTCTCCGGCAACGTCGTCCAGATCTGCCCGGTGGGTGCGCTGACCTCGACGTCGTACCGGTTCAACAGCCGGCCCTACGACCTGGTCAGCACCGAGGTCACCTGTGAGCACTGCGCGGCCGGCTGCACCCTGCGGTCCGACCAGCGCCACGGTGTGGTTCGGCGCCGCTTGGCCGCGATCAATCCCGCGGTGAATGAGGAGTGGAACTGTGACAAGGGCCGCTTCGCCTTCGTCTCCGGACGTGGTGAGGATCGGCTGACCACTCCGCTGGTGCGTCGCGACGGTGAGCTGAAGCCGGCGTCGTGGGCCGAGGCGATCGATGCGGCCGTGACCGGGCTGAAGGCGGCCGGCGACAAGGTCGGTGTCCTGACCGGCGGCCGGCTGGTCGTCGAGGACGCCTACGGCTACGCCAAGTTCGCCCGGACGGTGCTCGGCACGAACAACATCGACTTCCGGTCGCGTCCGATCGGTGCCGGAGAGGCGACCTTCCTCGCTGAGCGAGTGGCCGGACGAACCCTGAGCGATGCGGTGACCTACGCGGACCTGGAGACCGCGGGAACCGTGGTCCTGGTCGGTCTGGAGGCCGAAGAGGAGGCGCCGCTGGTCTTCCTGCGGCTGCGTAAGGCCGTTCGCAAGAAGGGTCTTACGGTCAAGGTGATCGCGGCCCGGCTGAGCAACGGCAGCAGCAAGCTGAACGCTGAGTTGATTTCGACCGTCCCCGGTGACGAGGCGGCGGCGCTGCGTGGCCTGGAGCTTCCGGCCGGCGCGGTGATTCTGGTCGGCGAGCGTGCCGCGCTTGCCGCCGGCGCGCTGACCGCCGCAGCCGAGGTGGCCGACGCAGCCGGGGCCCGACTCGCCTGGATTCCTCGCCGGGCCGGTGATCGTGGAGCGATCGAGGCCGGCTGCCTGCCCAACCTGTTGCCCGGTGGCCGTACCGTCGCCGACGCCGCGGCCCGAGTGGACGTGGCCGGTGCCTGGGAGGTCGAGTCGCTGCCGACCGCCGAGGGCCTGGAGGCTCCGGCGATGCTGGCGGCCGCTGTGGACGGTCAGCTGAACGCACTGGTCGTGGCCGGCCTGGAGCCGGTCGACTTCGCCGATGCCGCCGCCGTTCGCGCCGGACTCGACAAGGTGGGCTTCCTGGTGAGCCTGGAGAATCGCGCCTCGGAGGTGACCGAGCGGGCTGACGTGGTCTTCCCGGTCGCCCTGATTGAGGAGCGCTCGGGGACCTTCTGGAACTGGGAGCATCGCCCCGGGGCGGTCGGCCAGGTGATCCGGGGGACCGGCGCACCGATGACCGACCTGCGCGTGTTGGCTGCCCTGGCCGACGGACTCGGCACGCCGCTGGGGATCCGCACCACGGCTCAGGCCGCTGCCGAGCTGGCCGAGCTCGGTGGCTACCAGCCTGCGGCTCCGACGAAGGCCGCCAAGGCGTCCACTCGTAAGGCAGCCGCGAAGGCTGCGGCGAAAGCGGCCGGCGGCGATGGCGAGCAGCTGGTGAAGCTGTCCACCTGGCGTCAGCTGATCGACGGTGGTCGCGGCCAGGACGGCGAGTCGGCAATGGCGGCCACCGCGAAGCCGACGGTGGCTCGAATCAGCCCGGCCTTGGCCGAGCGGCTCGGTGCGGCCGACGGCCAGCTGGTGACCATCTCTGCCGCGGCGGGCTGGTACACGATGCCGGTGGCGATCAGCGCCGACATGGTCGATGGGACGGTCTGGCTACCGACCAACTCGGCCGGAACCGGGCTCGGAGAGCTCGGAGTGGTCTTCGGCGACGAGGTCGCGCTGAGCCTGGGAGGCGAGGAATGAACGATCCGTGGTGGTTGGTCCTGATCAAGGTCGTCGTACTGTTCGTCGTCCTGCTGGTGTGGACCATCTTCAACGTCTGGTACGAGCGGCGGCTGGTCGGCAAGATGCAGCACCGGCTCGGCCCGATCATGAACGGCCCCTTCGGCTTGGGCCAGGCCCTGGCCGACGGCATGAAGCTCCTGATCAAGGAGGACTTCATTCCGTCCATGGTCGATCGGGTGCTGTTCGTCCTGGCGCCCATGATCGCCGGTACGGCCGCCTTCACGGCCTGGGCCGTGATGCCCTTCGGCGGCGAGGTGGAGATCTTCGGGGTCAAGACCTACCTGCAGCTGGCTGATCTTCCGGTCGGCGTGCTGGTGCTGCTGGCAGTCACCAGCGTCGGCATCTACGGCTTCGTGCTGGCTGGGTGGTCGTCCAACTCGCCTTACTCGCTGCTCGGTGGCTTGCGCTCCAGCGCCCAGATGATCTCCTACGAGATCGCCATGGGGCTCTCGCTGGTGTCGGTCTTCTTGTTCGCGGGCTCGATGTCCACCCACGGCATCGTCGAGGCGCAGCGCAACGAGATCATCTTCTTCGGTCAGCACACCACGCTGCCGAGTTGGTACGGGCTGATGATGATCCCGGCCTTCGTGGTCTACGTGATCTCGATGGTCGGTGAAACGAACCGCGCCCCGTTCGACCTTCCGGAGGCCGAATCGGAGCTGGTCAGCGGTTACA
Source organism: Actinomycetes bacterium (assembly GCA_023425145.1). Lineage (GTDB taxonomy): Bacteria > Actinomycetota > Actinomycetes > Propionibacteriales > Propionibacteriaceae > Propionicimonas. The sequence goes on from JAFADF010000059.1 coordinate 209,165, forward strand.
TCACCGAGTACTCCGGCTTCAAGTACGCGATCTACTTCCTGGCCGAGTACATCAACATGGCCACGGTTTCGGCGATCGCCACCACTTTGTTCGTCGGTGGCTACCTGCCGTTCTGGCCGCTCAACCTGGTGCCCGGCCTGGACAACCCGTGGCTCGGCCCGATCTGGTTCGCCGTGAAGGTTCAGCTGTTCATCTCGTTGTTCGTGTGGCTACGCGGCACCCTGCCGCGGTTCCGCTACGACCAGTTCATGAGCCTGGGCTGGAAGGCGCTGATCCCGATCTCGCTGGGCTGGGTCGCCCTGGTGGCCACCTTCCGCGGTCTCAGCAATGCCGGACTGCTGCAGGGCCCGGTGCTCTACCTGGTGGTCGGCGTCGTGGTGCTGGCGCTGCTGATCTTCGCCTTCGTCGGTGAGAAGCAGGAGGAGCCGCCGCCCGATCGTCCGGTCGTGCTGGACGCGTTCGCAGGCGGCTACCCGGTGCCGCCGATGCCCGGCCAGGTGCTGCCCGAGTTCAGCAATGTGGTTGCCCCGGCTGCGGCCGAAGTGACCGATGTCGATACGACCCGCGGAGGAGAAGCCTGATGGGCGCTTTCGATGCTTGGGCCGGCTTTGGGGTGACCTTCCGGACGATGTTCCGCAAGACCTTCACCCAGGGCTACCCGGAGAAGGGCAAGGAGAAGGTCACCGCGCCTCGCTTCCACGGACGTCACCAGCTGAACCGGTGGCCGGACGGCCTGGAGAAGTGTGTGGGCTGTGAGCTGTGCGCTTGGGCCTGCCCGGCAGACGCCATCTACGTCGAAGGTGCCGACAACACCGACGTCGAGCGGTACTCGCCCGGCGAGCGGTACGGCCGGGTCTACCAGATCAACTACCTGCGCTGCATCCTGTGCGGGCTGTGCATCGAGGCGTGCCCGACCCGAGCCCTCACCATGACCAACGACTTCAAGCTGGCCGATGTGACCAGGGAGAAGATGATCTACACCAAGGATCGGCTGCTGGCGCCGCTGCTGCCCGGAATGGAGCAGCCACCGCATCCGCGTCGGCTCGGTGCCGACGAGAAGGACTACTTCCTCGGCCTGCCGGCCACCGGCCAGCCGGACAACCGGACCCCTGTGGTCGGCGATGAGCGGGAGGCCGGACGATGAGTGGGGCGGAAATCACCTTCTGGATCGCGGCACCGCTGATGGTGATCGCGGCTGCCCTGGGCCTGCTGGTCTTCCGTAAGGCGGTCTACTCGGCGCTGTGCATCGCGTTCGTGATGATCAACCTGGCCGTCCTGTACGCCTCGCTGGATGCGATGTTCCTGACCTTCGTCCAGATCATCGTCTACACCGGCGCGATCATGATGCTGTTCCTGTTCGTGCTGATGCTGGTCGGTGTCGACACTCCGGACTCCATGGTGGAGACCTTGAAGGGGCAGCGGGGCTCGGCGATCGCTGCGGCCGTCGGCCTGCTCGGTCTGATCGTGTTCGGCATCGCGGGTGCGCTCAACGGCGGACCCAAGGTCGGCCTGGACGCTGCCAACGCCGCTTACGGCGGCAATGTCGAGTCGCTGGCCGCACTGATCTTCGGTCGCTACGTGTTCATCTTCGAGCTGACCTCGGCGCTGCTGATCACGGCAGCCATCGGCGCCATGGTGCTCGGCCAGCACGCCCGCACCAAGCCGAAGGCCACCCAGGCCGATCGGGCCGCGGAGCGGATGCGTCGCTACGCCGCCGACGGCGTCCACCCCGGCACCTTGCCGAACTCCGGCGTCCTGGCCCGGCACAACTCGATCGCCACCCCGGCGTTGCTGCCGGACGGCTCGGTGAGCGATGCCTCGGTCTCGCCCACGCTGGTCTCCCGCGGTGTGATCGTGGACGCACCGGCCATGAGCCAGATCACCGCATCGGCCTTCGACCAGGTCGAGACCGCTCAGGAGGAGGACCAGTGAGTCCGGACAACTACCTCTACCTCGCCGCCGCGCTCTTCGCGATTGGAACGGCCGGGGTGATGCTGCGCCGCAATGCGCTGGTCGCCTTCATGTCGGTCGAGCTGATGCTGAACGCGGCCAACCTGGCGATGGTCGCCTTCGCCTCGGCCCGCGGCAACCTGGACGGCCAGGTGGCCACCTTCTTCGTGATGGTGGTGGCCGCCGCCGAGGTCGTGGTCGGGCTGAGCATCATCATCACCATCTACCGCACCCGACGGTCCACTTCGGTGGACGCGGCGAACCTGCTGAAGCTGTGAAGGGCCGCAACTGATGATCAGTCTGGAAACGACATTCGCCCCGGTGCTGGCCACCGGTCTGACCAGCTATGCCTGGTTGATCATCGCCATCCCGGCGATCTCGGCGGCGGTCCTGCTGCTCGGCGGACGACTGCTGGATCAGGTCGGTCACTGGCTCGGCGTAGCCGCCGTCACCGCGTCCTTCGTGATTGCCGCGTCGCTGTTCGGCTACCAGTTGATGGCCGACGAGTCGGTGCGGGCCATCTCGGTGCCGCTGTACACCTGGATCGCCGCCGGTACCTGGAAGGTGACCGCGGGCCTGCTGATCGACCAGCTGTCGATTCTGTTCGCCCTGCTGATCACCGGGGTCGGTGCGCTGATCCACGTCTACTCGGTCGGCTACATGGCTCACGACGAGCGGCGTCGGCGCTTCTTCGCCTACCTGAACCTGTTCATTGCGGCCATGCTCACCTTGGTGCTGGCTGACAACTACCTGGTGCTGTTCGTGGGCTGGGAGGGTGTCGGTTTGGCCTCCTACCTGCTGATCGGCTTCTGGCAGCACAAGCCGTCCGCGGCCGCTGCGGCCAAGAAGGCCTTCGTGATGAACCGGATCGGCGACCTGGGGCTGACCATGGCCGTAATGAGCATGCTGGCTCTGTTCGGCAGCTCGTCCTTCGCCGCGGTCAATGCCGGCGCCGAGCACCTGGACGCGTTCTGGGTAGCCACGATCGGTCTGCTGCTCCTGCTGGGCGCCTGCGGCAAGTCGGCCCAGGTTCCGCTGCAGGCCTGGCTGCTGGACGCCATGGAGGGCCCGACCCCGGTGTCGGCGCTGATCCACGCGGCCACCATGGTGACCGCCGGCGTCTATCTGGTCGTCCGCAGCCACGCGATCTTCTCGATCTCGCCGGTGGCCTCCACGGCAGTGGTCGTGGTCGGCAGTGTCACCCTGCTGTTCGGTGCCTGGATCGGTACCAGCAAGGACGACATCAAGAAGGTGCTGGCCGGCTCCACGATGAGCCAGATCGGCTACATGATGCTGGCCGCGGGCATCGGCCCGGTCGGTTACGCGTTCGCCATCTTCCACCTGCTCACCCACGGCTTCTTCAAGGCCAACATGTTCCTGGGTGCCGGCTCGGTGATGCACGCCATGGATGACGACGTGAACATGCGCCACTACGGCGCCTTGTCCAAGGTGCTCCCGGTGACGTTCTGGACCTTCGCCATGGGCTATCTGGCCATCATCGGCGTGCCGCCGCTGGCCGGCTTCTTCTCCAAGGACCACATCATCGAGGCGGCCTTCTCCACCAGCATGGTGGCCGGTCTGGCCGCTCTGATCGGCGCGGGCATCACCGCCTTCTACATGACCCGACTGATGCTCATGACCTTCGGTGGCCAGAAGCGCTGGCTGCCCGGCGTGCATCCGCACGAGTCGCCGAAGCTGATGACCGTTCCGTTGATCGTGCTGGCCGTGTTCAGCGTGACCGCCGGTGCGGTGATGAATGCCTGGATCCAGGACTGGCTCGCTCCGGCGGCCGGCAACCACCCGCACGAGATCGAGTGGCTGCCCACTCCGCTCGGCTGGCTTACCATGCTGGTGGTCGCCGCCGGCGTGGCCCTGGGTTGGTACCTGTTCGGTCGGCAGCCCGTTCCGGCCGAGGCCCCGGCTTCGCGCAACCCGTTCACGGTGGCCGGGCGCAATGATCTGTTCGGTGACCTGGTCAACGACACGCTCGTGGTCCGTCCGACGATGTTCGCCTCGCGTGGCCTGGTCGCCAATGACGACAAGGTGATCGACGGTGGCGTCGGCGGCCTGGCAACCCTGACCGTGGGGCTGTCGAACCAGGTCAGAAAGCTGCAGACCGGCCAGGTCCGTAACTACGCCCTGACCATGACCCTCGGCGTTGTGCTGGTGGGCGTGATCGTGATTCTCAGTCAGCTGGGCTGAGGGAGGAACTAGTGATGACAATCCCTTGGCTGACCCTCCTGGGCCTGGTGCCCCTGGTCGGCGCTGCAAGCCTGCTGCTCCCGGTGAAGGAGCTGTCCCGGGTGCTGGGCATGTTCTTCGGGCTGCTCACCGCCGTCCTGGCGATCGTGGTCACCACCTTGTACGTCGGTGGCGCCGCGCTGGCCGAGCAGGTTCCCTGGATCCCGGCCTTCGGCGCCTGGTGGGCGCTGGGCCTGAACGGGATGAGCCTGCTGATGGTGGTGCTCACCGCTCTGCTCACTCCGGTGGTGCTGCTCGCCGAATGGAAGCTGCCCAATGCCGGACGGTGGAGCCCGCAGGTCTTCGTGGCCCTGGTGCTGTTCCTGGAGAGCCTGTCGTTGTTTACCTTCATGGCCGACGACGTGCTGCTGTTCTACCTCTTCTTCGAGGCCACGCTGATCCCGATGTACTTCCTGATCGGCGGCTTCGGTGGTGAGCGACGGGCCGCTGCCGCGCTGAAGTTCCTGCTGTTCAGCCTGGCCGGTGGTCTGGTGATGCTGATCAGCGTGGTCGGGCTCGGCGTGGTGTCCACCGACCTGGGTGGCACGCCGACCTACCTGTTGGCCGAGCTGGCCAAGCTGCCGATCGGCACCGAACTGGGACGCTGGCTGATGGTCGGTTTCCTGGTCGCCTTCATCGTGAAGGCGCCGATGGTGCCGGTGCACACCTGGCTGCCGACGACCGCCGAGCAGGCGACGCCGGGCACCTCGGTGCTGCTGGTCGGCATCCTGGACAAAATCGGCACCTTCGGCATGATCAAGTTCTGCCTGGGGCTGTTCCCCGAAGCCAGCCTCTGGGTGGCTCCGGTGATGGTGATCCTGGCCCTGATCAGCATCATCTACGGTGCGGTGGCCGCGATCGGCAGCACCAATCTGCTGCGGCTGGTGGCCTACACCTCGATCAGCCACTTCGGCTTCATGGTGCTGGGCATCTACACCTTCACCACGGTCGGCGTGTCCGGCTCGATCTTCTACATGCTGAACCACGGCTTCTCGACCGCCGCGCTGTTCCTGGTGGTCGGGTTCCTGATCAACCGGCGTGGCTCGGCGATGGTGGCCGACTTCGGCGGCGTCCAGAAGGTCGCCCCGATCCTGGCTGGGGTGTTCCTGATGGCCGGCCTGTCCGGTCTGGCCCTGCCCGGCATGTCCAGCTTCGTGTCCGAGTTCATGGTGCTGGCCGGCGCGTGGTCGCGGCAGCCCTGGCCGGCCGCGGTGGCAGCCCTGGGCACCGTGCTGGCCGCGGTCTACATCATGCTGATGTACCAGCGGACGATGACCGGCCCGGTCACGGAGGCATCTGCCACCCACATCACCGCGGACCTCAACGCCCGTGAGAAGTGGGTCGTGGCACCGCTGCTGGCAATCATCCTGCTGCTCGGCTTCGTCCCGGGGATCGCCCTTGACCTGGTGAATCCGACCGCCGCAGCCACGATCAGTCACGTGGGAGCCCCCGATCCGGTGGCACCGTTTGGAGGGGAAGGCAAGTGAACATCACTGCTCCGACGTTCGAGTGGCTGGAGCTCGCGCCGGTCCTGATCGTGCTGACTGCAGCCATCCTCGGGGTCGTGATCGAGGCCGCTGTGCCGCGCGCCTACCGGCTGGTCAGCCAGGTCGGTCTGATGGTCGTCTCGCTGGTGGCCGCGCTGGCCGTGCTGGTGGAGAACTTCGTCAGCCAGCGCAGCGGCACCCTGGTGAGCGCCTCGATGGTCCTGGACGGGCCCGCCTACCTGGCCTGGGCTGCGCTGCTGGTCTTCGGCCTGCTGTCCATGCTGCTGTTCGCCGAGCGGCGACTCGGCAACGGCTCCACCGCGTTCGCTGCCTCTGCGGCCTCGGTGCCCGGCAGCGTGTCGGAGTCGGAAGCCGCGGTGGCTCAGCACGAGCACACCGAGGTCTTCCCGCTGGCGCTGTTCTCGCTGTCGGGAATGCTGGTCTTCGCTGCGGCGAATGACTTGCTGACCGCTTTCGTGGCGCTCGAAGTGATGTCGCTGCCGCTCTACCTGCTCTCGGCCATGGCCCGTCGGCGTCGGCTGCTCAGCCAGGAGGCAGCGCTGAAGTACTTCCTGCTCGGCGCCCTCAGCTCGGCGTTCTTCCTGTTCGGCATCGCCTTGGTCTACGGCTACGCCGGTTCCTTCGGCTTCCGCGACATCGCCACCTCGATCGGTGCGCCGGTCTACGGTGACGGCCTGCTGCTCACCGGCATGGGCTTCTTGGCCATCGGTCTGCTGTTCAAGATCGGTGCCGTCCCGTTCCACAACTGGGTGCCGGACGTCTACGTCGGTGCGCCGAGCCCGGTGACCGGGTTCATGGCGATCTGCACCAAGTTCGCCGCCGTGATGGCCGTGGTCCGGGTGTTCTACGTGGCCCTGGGTGCCGAGCGCTGGAGCTGGCAGCCACTGATCGCCGCCATCGCCGTACTGACCATGGTGGTCGGCGTGGTGATCGCGGTCGCGCAGACCGACATCAAGCGGCTGCTCGCCTACAGCTCGATCTCGCACGCAGGCTTCATCCTGGTGGCAGTGGTCGGCGCCTCGGTGGGAACTGCGGCCGGGGCGTCCAGCAGCCTGGCATCGATCGTGTTCTACCTGGTCGCCTATGGCTTCGCTACGGTCGCCTCGTTCGCGGCCGTGACCATGGTCCGGGACGCGGCCGGCGAGGTGCATTCGATCACCGGCTGGTCCGGGCTGGCCCGGCGGAACCCGTTCCTGGCCTCCGTGGTGGCCCTGGCCATGCTGAGCTTCGCCGGCATCCCGCTGACCGGTGGTTTCATCGGCAAGTGGGCGGTGTTCACCGCAGCCTGGCGAGGCGGCTACTCGTGGCTGGTGGCCGTGGCGATCGTGGCCAGCGTGGTTGCCGCCTACGTCTACTTCAAGGTGATCATCGCCATGTTCTTCGGTGAGCCGGTCGCTGGGGTCGAGGTCGGCAAGGCCAGCGGGTTCACCCTGGTGCCGCTGGTGGTCGGCGCCGCTGCCACGCTGTACCTGGGGCTGTTCCCCGGGCAGCTGCTGGACCTGGCGACGGCTGTCGGCACCTTCCTGCGGTAGGACTATGCTGACCGCCGTGACCGACCCGCAGCCGCCGATCGACGATTTCGACCCCGCCTTCACTGCCCGGGTGACCGAGCTGCTCGAGCGGGTGGAGGAGCGGCTGCATGAGGTGTCTGCGGCCAACACCGAATTCGTCACCGAAGCGTCCCGGCACATCGTCAACGCCGGCGGCAAGCGGTTCCGTCCGCTGCTGGTGGTGCTGGCCGGTCTGATCTCGCCGAACCTGGACGAGGACGCCGCGATCCGAGCCGCCGTAGTGATGGAACTGACCCATGTGGCCAGCCTGTATCACGACGACGTCATGGACGAAGCCGAGTTGCGCCGCGGTGCGCCCAGCGCCAACAACCGGTGGGGGAACACCGTCGCCATCCTGGTCGGTGACTACCTGTTCTCTCGCGCCTCACGGATTGTCGCCGGGCTGGGTCCCGACTTCGTCGAGCTGCAGGCCGACACCTTCTCCCGGCTGGTCCAGGGTCAGATCGCCGAGACGGTGGGCCCCGCCGACGGCGAGGACCCTTTGCAGCACTACCTGAACGTGGTCGCCGACAAGACCGGATCGTTGATCGCCGCCTCGACGGCTTTCGGTGGGATGGTTTCCAGCCTGCCGGCCGGCCAGCTCAGGGCACTGACCGCCTTCGGTGAAGAGATCGGGGTGGTGTTCCAGCTCAGCGACGACCTGCTGGACATCGAGTCCGATACCTCCGGCAAGACTCCGGGCACCGACCTGCGGGCCGGAGTGCCGACTCTGCCGACGCTGCTGGCCAGGGAGTCGACAGATCCTGCGGACGCCCGGCTGCTGGAGCTGCTGGATTCCGATCTCAGTGATGATGCCGACCTGGCCGAGGCGCTGCGGCTGATGCGAGCCCACTCGTCGCTGGCCAAGGCCCGAGCCGAGGTCAACCGTCGGGCGGAGGTCGCTCGCAGCTACCTGGCTCCGTTGCCGGAAGGCTCGGCCAAGCAGGCGCTGTCGGCACTGTGTGACCAGGTGATCGGCCGCTCGGTCTGATGGAGCTGACCAGCCGCTCTGCGGTGGAGGTGGCCGAGGCGGTGCGCAGCGGCGAGCTGACCGCCGTCGAGGTGGCTGCGGCTCATCTGGAACGTTCGCAGCGGCTCTCGGCGGCCCTGGGCGCCTTCGCCCGACTGACTGCGGACCTGGCACTCCGGACCGCTGAGCAGGTGGACGCCCGGGTGGCCGCCGGCCAACAGGTGGGGCCGCTGGCCGGAGTGCCGTGCCCGATCAAGGACCTGAACGCCGTGGCGGGCATCGGCATGGAAGCCGGCAGTGCCGCCATGGTCGGCTTTGTGCCGGACACCAGCGACGACATCGTCGGCTGGCTGGCCGAGGCCGGGACGGTGTGTACCGGCAAGACGAGCACGCCGGAGTTCGGCCTACCCTGCTACACCGAACCGGCCACCGGGGCTCCGGCCCGAACACCGTGGGACCTGGCCCGGATGGCCGGCGGCTCCAGCGGCGGGGCCGCGGCGGCAGTGGCCGCCGGCCTGGCGCCGATCGCTCAGGCCTCCGACGGCGGCGGGTCGATCCGGATTCCCGCCTCCTGTTGCGGCCTGGTCGGCCTGAAGGCCAGTCGCGGCCGGGTCAGCTCGGGGCGAGGCCGTCCGCCCGGTCCGGGGTTGGTCAGCGATGGCGTACTCAGCCGGACGGTGGCCGATACCGCCCTGGCTCTGGACGTGCTGGCCGGGCCACGAGTCGGTGACACCTACCTCGCTCCCGCCCAGCCCGGTGGCTTCCTGGCGGCCTCCCGTCGAGAGCCGGGACGGCTCCGGATCGGTCTGCTGACCACGCCGGTGATCGCTGAGGCCGACGTCCATCCGGTGTGCGTGGATGCGGCCGAGCAGACGGCGGCTCAGCTCGCCGCATTGGGTCACGACATCGTGGCGGCGCCGGTGCCCTTCCCGGTCGAGCGGTGGGCGGCCTTCCAGGCCTTGTGGGCGGTTGGTGCAGCCAGCATTCCGCTGCCGGCCGAGGCCGAGCCGGTGCTGAGGCCGTTGACCCGGTGGCTGCGTGAGGTCGGCCGGGCCACCTCCGGTCTGGAGTATGCGGCCGCCGCGGCCGCTGTGCAGCAGCTCACCGTGGAGGTGGCGCAGGCCTGGGACGGCTACGACCTGGTGTTGATGCCGACCCTGGCCCAGCCGCCGGCCCTGATCGGAGCGATCCGGGACGACGACGATCCGGCCGGTGACTTCGCCGCACAAACCCGGTTCACGCCGTGGACGAGCGTGTTCAATCTCTCCGGACGTCCGGCCATCTCGTTGCCGCTGCATACCGCGGAGATCGACGGTGTTCGGTTGCCGATCGGGGTGATGCTCGGGGCCCGCTTCGGTGAGGAGGCGCTGCTGCTCAGTGTGGCCGCGCAGCTGGAGGCCGAGGTGGGCTGGCAGCATCCGTTCCTGGCTGCCGAGTTCTAACCTCCCGCGAACTTGTCCGGCACGCCGTCGGCGTCCGCATCGACCTCTTCGGACTCGGCGATCACCCGATAGTGCCGGTTTCGGGCACCCAGGACGATCACGGCCAAGGCGGCCGCCAGCACGGAGGCCGTGAGTACGGCCACCTTTCCCATCCCGTCGTGAGCCGAGCCCTGCCCGAAGGTGAGCTCGCTGACCAGGAGCGACACCGTGAAGCCGATTCCGCCCAGAATCGACAGGCCGAACAGATCCACCCAGGACAGATCCGGGTCGAGTCGGGCATGACGCAGCCGGGTGACCAGCCAGGTGGCTCCGGTGATCCCGACCACCTTGCCGGCCACCAGGCCGACGATCACGCCGAGGCCGACATTGCTGGTGGCCGCCGCCACGAAGCCGTCCCAGCCGCCGAGGGCCACTCCTGCGGAGAAGAAGGCGAAGATGGGCACCGCGAACCCCGCTGACAGCGGACGCAGCCGGTGGTCGAACACCTCGGCCAGCCCGTCAGTGAAACCACCGCCCGACGGCGGGCGCACCGGCACGCAGAAGGCCAGCAACACCCCGGCTACCGTGGCGTGCACGCCGGAGGAGTAGACCAGCACCCAGGTGGTGACGCCGGCCACCGCAAGCAACACCAGCCGGGCCCACGGGTGGCGTAGCCAGAAGCCCTGGGCCAGGTTCACCAGCAGGCCGAAGGCCACCAGCGGAACCAGCGCGCCGGCCAGGTAGCCCAGGCGCAGGTCGCTGGTGTAGAAGAACGCGATGATGGTGATGGCGATCAGGTCATCGGCCACCGACAAGGTCAGCAGGAAGGTGCGCAGCGCCGCCGGAAGGTGTGAACCGATCACTGCCAGCACGGCCAGTGCGAAGGCGATGTCGGTCGCGGCCGGGATCGCCCAGCCGTGGCTGGTCTGCGGATCGGCGAAGTTGAAGCCGAGGTAGATCAGCGCCGGAACAGCAACGCCGCCGAACGCGGCCACCACCGGAACCAGGGCGGTCTGGGGATTGCGCAGCTCGCCGGTGACGAACTCCTGCTTCAGTTCCAGCCCGACCAGGAAGAAGAACAGCGCCAGCAGGCCGTCGGCCGCCCAGTGACCCAGGCTGAGGTTCAGATGCAGGCCGAAAGGCTCTCCGCCGAGATGCAGATCGCGAAGCCAGACGTAGGAGTCCGGCACCAGGTTGGCGGCCAGCAGTGCGGCGACCGCGCCGACCAGCAGCAAGATGCCACCGACCGACTCCAGGCGCAGGATCGCTGAGACTCGCCGGAACTCCCGGTAGGCGCCACGGGCGAGGGTGACCGGGGTTGCCGGCCCGGTCACCAGATCTTCACCCGGTCTTCGGGTGCGAGCCAGGCGGCGTCAGTCTCGGTGACGCCGAAGGCGGCGTAGTAGGCAGGGACGTTACGAATCACCTGGTTGCAGCGGAACTCTTCGGGGGAGTGCGGGTCGGTGCTGATCTGCTGGCGCAGCGCCTCGTCGCGGCGCTTGGTCTGCCAGGCTCGGGCCCAGGACAGGAAGAACCGCTGCTCGGCCGGGATGCCGTCCACCGGTTCCGGGGCAACGCCGCCCAGGGCGAGCTGCCACGCGTCATAGGCGATGGCCAACCCGCCGAGGTCGCCGATGTTCTCCCCGATCGTCAGCTCGCCGTTGACGTGCTCATCGGGCAGCTGGGCCGGAGCCAGCGCGCTGTACTGGGCGATCAGGGCCCCGGTCCGCTCGGTGAACGCCGCTCGGTCCGCGTCGGTCCACCAGTCGCGCAGGCGGCCCTCGCCGTCGCAGGTGGAGCCCTGGTCGTCGAAGCCATGCCCGATCTCGTGACCGATCACTGCACCGATGGCACCGTAGTTGCAGGCGTCGTCGCCGTCGGCATCGAAGAACGGCGGCTGCAGGATGGCTGCCGGGAAGACGATCTCGTTGCGCAGCGGGTGGTAGTAGGCGTTCACCGTCTGCGGGGTCATCAGCCACTCCCACTTCCGGATCGGCCCGCCGAGTTTGCTGAACTCGTCGGCCAGGGCGAACTCGGTCACCCGCAGCACGTTGCCGACCAGATCATCGGGGACGATCACCAGCCCCGAGTAATCCTTCCAGACCTCCGGATAGCCGATCTTCGGGGTGAAGGCGGCCAGCTTGGCCAGGGCCTCGGCCTTGGTGTCCTCGGTCATCCAATCCAGGCGGGTGATCGAGTGCTGGTAGGCCTCCAGCAGCCGGGCGACCAGCTCGTCCATCCGAGTCTTGGCCGACGGCGGGAAGTGCCGCTCGACGTACAGCTTGCCGACAGCCTCGCCCAGCGCGCCCTGGACCAGGTCGATGCCGCGCTTCCAGCGCTCGCGTAGCTGCGGGGTGCCCTGCAGCACGGTGCCGTAGAAGTCGAAGCGCGCCTGGACCAGCGGCTCGGGCAGATAGGGGGACAGGCTGGAGACCAGCGCCCAGCGGCACCAGTCCTTCCAGACGTCCAGCCTCTCGTCGGTGAGCAGCTCGGCAAGTTCGGCGAGGAAGCTCGGCTGGGCCACGATCACCTGATCCAGGCGGGGCACGCCGGCGATGCTGAGCACTCGCGTCCAGGCGATCCCGGAGGCGTCCAGAGCGTCCCAGTCGGTCGGGTTGTACATCTGGCGCAGATCACGGGTGCGGACCTTGTCCCAGTGCCGGGCGGCGATCGCCGTTTCCAACTCGACGATGCCGGCCGACGCGCTGGCGCTGATCGCGGCGATGGTCAGACTGCGGTTGATGTGGTCGTGGTAGGCGGCCAGCTTCTCGGCGTGGTTCGGCAGCCGGTAGTACTCCTCGTCGGGGAGCCCGATGCCGTCCTGATTCAGGAACAGTGCATATCGGGTCGGGTCGCCGGGGTCGGCGTCCACCTCGAGGCTCAGCGGCGCACCGGTGCCGCGACGCAGGCTGCGTCCGAAGTACTCCAAGAGAGCGTCGACGCTGCTGATCTGATCGATTTCGGCGAGCAGCGGTTGGAGCGGATCCAGGCCGCGCGCCTCGACCTGCTCGGTGTCCATGAAGCTGCCGAACAGGTTCTCCACCAGCGCTCCCTCGGAGCCGACCGGTGAGTTGGCCAAGCTGGTCACGATGTCGCGGATCGCCCGTTCGGAGTCGTCACGCAGATCGAGGAAGACGCCAGCTGCCGGCTTATCGGACGGGATCTCAACGGAGTCGAGCCAATGCCCGTTGACATGCCGGAACAGATCATCTTGGGGACGGATGGACGGGTCAAGGTCGAAGGCACTCACGACGGCAAGGCTAGCCGGTGTTCGGTGGGCGTCGGGAGCCCAGGCCGAAGCCGCAGTCTGGGGCTAGCCAAACAGACCCATGAGTGCCTTTGCGACCGGACCGGCACCGTGCGAGGTGTTGCCGAGCACCGTGGCGGTTTCCCCGGAACGCGGGCAGTAGATCGAGCGCATCGACACGCCCGCGTCGCGGCCGTCGGCGATCAGGGCTCCGTCCGTCGGATGCAGCCAGACCCCCAGTCCATGACGCATTCCGTCGGCAGGGACGTCCCAGCGGGGATGGATCATGTCGGCCAGCAGTTCCGCGCTGATGATTTCGCCGGCCAGAAGCGCCCGCCAGAAGCTGCGCAGGTCGTCCACGGTGGTGTAGCAGCCGCCGTCCCCGCTGCCGCGGGCCGGCAGGTGGAAGATGTTGGTCCGCGGGCCGTCATCCTCCAGGTAGCCGATGGCGGCATTGGCCGGCAGCTCGTCGGTGCGCAAGTACTCGGTGCGGGTCAGTCCGGCGGGCTGAAAGACCTTCTCCCGCACGACATCGTGGAAGCCTTGGCCGGTCACCCGCTCGATCACCAGTGCCAGCACGATGAAGCCGTAGTCGGAGTAGGAGAAGCGGGTGCCCGGGGGGAACAGCTGGCGACGGCGGGCGAGTTCGGGGGCATAGCCCGCGGTTTCGGCGAGGACCTGTGGAGCGGCCGGCAGCAGGTAGTCGGCGGGATGCCAGTCGTCCAGATCATCGAGGTAGTCCGACAGTCCCGAGGAGTGCGACAGCAGGTGCTCGACGGTGATCGCGGGGTCCAGGCTCGGGATGTCGTCGCCGACGATCGTGCGGACCCTGGTGGTCAAGGTGATCAGGCCGGCGTCGACCAGGCTGAGGACGGCCGCTGTGGTGAAGACCATGCTGCCACCGGCCATGCCGAAGCGGGTTGGCCGGCTGTTGCGCACCTTGAAAGCCCGGTTGGCGAAGCCGGTGCATCGTTCGAACAGGCTGTCGTTGCGGGTGTCGACGGCGACGACACCGCTGAACCTTGCCGCAGCGATTGCCTGATCGAGCGTCCCCTCGTCGATCTGCATGCGCCTATCATCGCCCCAAGACTCAGGCGGTCCAGGTTTCCTCGCCGGTGATCAGCCGCTGCAAATCGGCCAGACGGGTCTTCGGTTTCGGAACCGGAGTGAGCTGGGCTCGGGCCAGGTCGTCGTAGCTGGGCGCCTCCACATCGCGGAAGATGCCGACCGGGGCCAGGGTGAGCCCGCCGGAGTCGGTCAGCCGGGACAGCGCGAAAGCCAGCTGCGGGTCTGCGGCGTGAGCGTCATGGACGATCACCTGCCCGAGCCCCACTTCGGCGACCGGCGCAGTGGCCAGGGTGCCGTCCGGACGCCGGATCACGCCCATCGAGTTGTCCGGTCCGAAGGTCACCGGCTCCCCGTGGCGCAGGTTGATCAGTCCGCCATCGGCGGCCTTGAGACCGGCGAAGGCGTCGTCGTTGAAGATCGGGCAGTTCTGGTAGATCTCGACCAGTGATGCACCCCGATGGTTCACCGCTGCGGTCAGCACCTCGTTGAGGTGCGCCCGATGAGAGTCGACGGTGCGGGCCACGAAGGTGGCTTCGGCACCCAGCGCCAGTGAGATCGGGTTGAACGGGGCGTCCACCGAACCGACCGGGGACGACTTGGTCACCTTTCCTCGCTCGGAGGTGGGGGAGTACTGACCCTTGGTCAGACCGTAGATCCGGTTGTTGAACAGCATGATGGTGATGTTCACGTTGCGCCGCAGGGCGTGGATCAGATGGTTGCCGCCGATGCTCAGCGCGTCACCGTCGCCGGTCACCACCCACACCGACAGATCTGGACGGGTCATCGCGATCCCGGTGGCGATGGCCGGGGCCCGGCCATGGATCGAGTGCATGCCGTAGGTGTCCAGGTAATACGGGAAGCGTGAGGAGCAGCCGATGCCGGACACGATCACCGTGTTCTCCCGGCGAACCCCCAGCTCGGGCAGCAGGCCCTGGAAAGCGGCCAGCACGGCGTAGTCGCCGCATCCCGGGCACCAGCGCACCTCGGCGTCGGAGACGAAATCCTTGCGGGTCAGCGGCCCGAGGGCCAGCGGCACGCCGCTCAGCCCGGACGGAGGCGAAACCAACTCGCTCATCGCAGGTCCTCCTTGATGATCGAGATCAGATCGGCGGCCAGCTCCGCCTGAGACAGCGGCAGACCGGCAACCTTGGTGTAGCTGGTCACATCGACCAGGTAGCGGGCCCGCAGCAGCATGGTGAGCTGACCCAGGTTGAGCTCCGGGACGATCACCTTGCGGTAGCGGCGCAGCACCTCACCGAGGTTGGCCGGCAGCGGGTTCAGATGGCGCAACCCGGCAATCGCCACCGAGTGTCCGGCCTCGCGCACCTGCCGGGCCGCCGCTTGGATCGGGCCGTAGCTGGAGCCCCAGCCCAGCACCAGGAGTTCTGCGGAGTCGTCCGGGTCGTCCACGGGCAGGTCGGGGACGAACTCGATGACGCGTTCCAGCTTGGCCTGACGCAGCCGGGTCATGGCCTCATGATTGGCCGGATCGTAGGAGATGCCGCCGGAGCCGTCGGCCTTCTCCAGGCCGCCAACTCGATGCTCGAGTCCCGGAGTGCCGGGGATCGCCCAGGAGCGGGCCAGCCGCTCGTCGCGCAGATAGGGCCAGTAGCGGCCATCGGGACGGTTGGGCTCGGTGGCGAAGTTCGGATGGATCTCGGGAAGCTCGCTCAGCTGCGGCACCCGCCACGGCTCAGAGCTGTTGGCCAAGAAGCCGTCGGAGAGCAGGATCACCGGGGTCCGGAACTCGATCGCGATCCGGGCGGCCTCGTAGGCGGCCGCGAAGCAGTCGGCGGGGGACTGGGCGGCGATCACCGGCAACGGCGCCTCGCCCGGACGTCCGAACAGCGCTTGGTTGAGGTCGCCCTGCTCGGTCTTGGTCGGCATCCCGGTGGACGGCCCGGCACGCTGGATGTCGCAGACGATCAGCGGGAGTTCGAGCATCACCGCGAGACCGATGGTCTCAGCCTTCAGCGCCATGCCCGGCCCGGAGGTCGCGGTGACGCCGAGCTGGCCGGCGAAGGAGGCGCCGACGGCAGCGCCGACGGCAGCGATCTCGTCCTCCGCCTGGAAGGTCAGCACGCCGGAGGACTTCAGTCGGGCCAGGTGATGCAGCACATCGGAGGCCGGGGTGATCGGGTAGGCGCCCAGGAACAGCTGTAGTCCGGCCTTGGCTGCACCGGCAAGCAGGCCATAGGCCAGCGCCAGGTTGCCGGAGACGCGGCGGTAGGTGCCGGCCTTGATTGGTGCCGGGGGCACCACATAGCGGTGGTGGAACAGTTCGGACGTCTCACCGAAGGCATAGCCGGCCTTCACGGCGGCCACATTGGCCGCCAGCAGGGCCGGACGGTCGGCGAACTTGCGCTCCAGGAAGTTCAGCGTGATCGCCTCGGGCCGGGTGTACAGCCAGTCCAGCAGGCCGAGCGCGAACATGTTCTTGGTGCGCAACGCCTCCCGGCGGTTCAGCCCGAGCTCAGCCACGGCGCCGACCGCCAGTGACGACAGGTCGAAGGCGTGCACCTGGACGTCGTCCAGGCTGCCGTCGGTCAGCGGATCCTCGGTGTAGCCGACCTTGGCCAGGTTGCGCGCGGTGAAGTCGGCGTTGTCGACGATCAGGACGCCGCCGCTGCGCAGATCGGCGATGTTGGCCTTGAGCGCGGCCGGGTTCATTGCCACCAGGACGTCCACCTGATCCCCGGGGGTGTGGACGTGATGAGCCGCGAACTGCAGTTGGAAGCTGGACACTCCGGCCAAGGTTCCGACTGGTGCCCGAATCTCTGCCGGGAAGTTCGGCAGGGTGGAGAAGTCGTTGCCGGCGGCGGCCGCATCATGGGTGAACCGGTCGCCAGTGAGCTGCATTCCGTCTCCTGAGTCGCCCGCAAAGCGGATCACGACGCTGTCGACGGTTGCTACTTCGGTCATTCGGTGTCTCTCTCGGATTGCCAACAAGGCGCCGGGCAAGTCTAGATGCTGGGCGCTGAGCCGGAGTAGGCAACTTCGCCACCCTCGGACTCCATTACCCATCCCGCACAGTCCTGACGAGCCCGCCAAAGACCGTCCGCGACCCGGTTAGGCTTGAGCCATGTCGTCTGTCCCGCTCGGTTCCGCGCGCCCGGCGTCGACGACCTCATCCCCGGCCACGCCCGGCCGACTGGCTGAGTTCCGTCGCGAGGTGGCCAAAGCCTGGCGGCACCGTCCGGTGCGTCGCGGGCTGCTGGGTTCGACTGGCATCGTGCTGGGTTCGTTGACCCCGGCCTACCTGCCACAGAACTCGCCCTGGTGGGACCTGGTCCGTGGGATCGGCCTGGACAACTGGTTCGGTCGAGCCTTGGGGACCACCCTTGTCGGGCTGGGGGCTGCGTTGCTGATCGAGGCCTGGTTCCGGCTGCGGCCCAGCCTCTATCACGAGCTCAGGCACTGGCCGGTGACCCTGCTGTGGAGCCTGCCGATGCTGTTCGCTCCGCCGATCTTCAGCCATGACGCCTACGCCTATGCCGGGGAGGGGTGGCTGCTGCAGAACGGGCTGAACCCCTACCTGAACCCGATCAGCGTGCTGCCTGGCGCTTTCGCCGATCAGACGGTGTGGATGTGGCGCTACACCACGGCCATGTATCCGCCGCTGAGCCTGGAGATGTTCCACGGCCTGGTCGCTCTGGCCGGCAATGATCCCTACTTCTCGACGCTGGCCATGCGGCTGCCGGCCCTGCTCGGTGTCGGGCTGATCACCGTCTACCTGCCCCGAATCGCCGGCAAGATGGGGGCCGATCCGGCCATGACCGCCTGGTTCTCGGCGATCAACCCGGTGCTGATCATCGATCTTGTTGGAGGCGCTCACAACGACGGCCTGATGATGGGGCTGGTGGTGCTGGCCTTGTGGTTGGTGGTCGGCCGGCCGGGGGTGTCGGCCGCCGAGCCGGAGTTGCACGCCGAGCTGGGTGCGCGTCCCGGGCTTGACTGGAGGTTCTGGCTGGCGGCGGTGGTGGTCGGCGTGGCCGCCTGCATCAAGCAGCCGGCGATCCTGGCCTTCTATCCGGTGGCCCTGATCGGACACCCGTGGACGAGCCTGCGCTGGTCGGATACCTGGCCGGCGTTGGGTCGGCTGACCCTGAGCTTGGGGACCTCGGTGCTCACCTTCGCCGGGATCACCGCCGTCACCGGACTGGGCTACGGCTGGATTCAGGCTGCCGACGTGCCGGGGAAGGTCCTCACGCTGGCGCCGTTCTCGCTGGTCGGTGCCGCTCTGAAGTTCCTGCTGGAGTCCCTCGGTCGTCCGGTCATCGCGCAGTGGACGATGGACGCCATGCGCTACCTCGGGTTGGGCCTGACTGTGGTGGCGATCGGCTGGCTGGGCATCAGTACCGGACGACGGCGTCCGATCACCTTCCTGAGCTGGTCCTACCTGATCTTCGCTTTCGGGGGAATCGCCCTGAACAGCTGGTACCTGACCTGGGGTGGCCTGCTGTTGCCGCTGACCCGGCCCGGCAAGCGGATCGTCGGATCGGCCGTGACCATCACGACAATTCTGCTGGCCTACGGGGCCGGCAGCCTGGCCTGGCGCAACGAGATGGTTGCCATCGGCTGCGCGGCGCTGGCCGCCCTCGGAATCCTGCTGTACCGCCATATTCAGGAGCACAATCGCAGTGACCTCGCTCAATCAGAAGACAGCTGAACCCATCCTCATCATCGGCGCCGAGGCAGGTGTCGGCACCGTCGAGTTGAACCGGCCGTCCGCGATCAACGCCTTGTCGGTGGAGATGCTGCAGCAGCTCACCGAGGCATTGACGGACTTCAGTCAGGACCCGGAGCTCCAAGAGGTGGAACTGCGCGGGGCCGGCCAGCGCGGACTGTGTGCGGGCGCGGATGTCCGGCAACTGCGTGAACTGGTGATGACCGGAGGTGATGTCCGCGGCTTCTTCGAGACCGAGTACCGGCTGAACCTGCTGATCGCCTCGTATCCCAAGCCGTACCGGGCCCTGATGACCGGGATCACCATGGGTGGCGGCCTGGGCATCTCGATCCACGGCTCCCAGCGAGTGGTGGACGCCACCAGCCGGCTGGCCATGCCGGAGACCCAGATCGGGCTGTTCCCGGACGTGTTCGTGTCCTGGCTGCTGGCCCGTCTTCCCGGCGAGGTCGGCACGCACCTGGCATTGACCGGAGCCAGCATCAACGCTGCGGACGCCCTGCGGCTCGGCCTGGCCGACGAGGGCACCGGCCCGCTGCCGGATCCTGATCCGGGGCTGGCCGGGGGCTGGATCGCCGAGTGCTATACCGGCAACGCCCCCGCCGAGATCCTGGGCAGGCTCAGCGAACATGCCGACCCGCATGCTCGGGCTGCAGCCGAGGAGATCGCCCGGCGCTCGCCACTCAGCGTGGCGATCAGCCTGGAGGCGTTGCGCCGGGCCGCCGGCTTCGCCGACCGGGCCGCACAGTACGACCAGGAGCTGGCCTTGGCCGTCCGGCTGACCACCGGACCGGACTTCGTCGAGGGCGTGCGAGCTCAACTCGTCGATCGGGACCGGCAGCCGCGGTGGGCACACAGCAGTCTGGCCGAGGTGACCCGCGGTGAGGTCGAGTCGTTCTTCGAGCCGCTGCCCTCAGTCGGATGATCGGGACGGGCCGTCGGCATAGTCGACGACCACGGGGGCGTGATCGCTGATTCGCGCCTCGTAGGACGCGGCGCGGTCCGTGCCGGCGACCAGCGCGGCCGAGGCCAGCCCGGGGGTGGCGAGGTGGTAGTCGATCCGCCACCCGGTGTCATTGGTGAAGGCATTTCCCATCCAGCTCCACCACGAGTACGGACCGTCGGCCTCGGGGTGCAACCGGCGCACCACGTCCACCAGGGTGCGGGGGCTCTGCACGCTGCCCAGCCACTCCCGCTCCTCGGGCAGGAAGCCGACCGACTGCTGGTTGCCGCGCCAGTTGCGCAGGTCTTGCCGGGTGTGGGCGATGTTGAAGTCGCCGAGCACTAGGAACTCCCGCCCGGCCGCCCTCGCCGCCCGACGGGCCTTGGTCAGATAGGGACGAAAGCTGCGCAGGAAGGCCAGCTTGTGCTGGTAGCGAGCCCGCTCGGCGTCGGTGTCATCGTTGCGACCGCCCTTGGGTAGGTACAACGAAGCCACGGTGAGGCGCCAGCCGTGCAGGTCGTAGTCGGCCTCCAGATAGCGGCCCTCGCTGTCCTGCCGATAGCCGAAGCCCTCCCGGATCGCCGTCGGAGCCGTCCGGCTGAGCAGGGCGACGCCGTTGCGTCCGGCTCGATCCCCGGGGTGGTAGGCGAAGTGATAGCCGGCGTGGGCGGCCTCGGGGACCTCGCTGAGCGGGGCTCGGACCTCCTGAAGAGCCACCAGATCCGGTTGGCGGTCCTGAAGCCAGTCGCCGAAGCCGCGACGCATGCTGGCGCGGATGCCGTTGACGTTGACGGTGGCGATCCGCATCAGTTGTTCCGTCCGCGGGCGGCCACCGGCCAGCGTCCGCCACTGCTCAGTTGGTAGTACTCGTTGAGATTCACTGCATTGCAGGCGTGGTTCGGCACGATCGCCACCGTGCTGCCCAGGCGTGGCAATGGTCCTGGCCACTCGATGGTGGCGTGATGCTCGCTGAGCGCCACGATCCGGGCGTCGGGGACGTCCAGGACCCGGCCATAGCCGGTGGCCCATGGTGCCCGGTCGGCGCCCAGCGCTTTGCTGCCGGCATCGCAGATCACCCGGCCACCGGCGTGGGACACCACGGTGGATATCACGGTCAGCGCCACCTGGTCGAAGCCGATGGTGCCGAGTTCGACTTGTTGGGCGTCACCGAACACGTACACGCCCGGACGGAGCTCGTCGGCGACCGTGCCGCTGTGGTTGAGCGACGGGGTGGAGCCGCCGCTGAGCACTCGAGGTTCGATCCTGATCCCGACCGCACGCAGCTCATCGCGGGCCTGAGCCAGGGTGGCCGCTTCCTGGGCGGCGGCGTCGGCCCCGGCATGGGGGGAGTAGCTGTGGCCGGGGAAGGTGAAGGCCCCGGCCACGTCCACGCCGAGTTCGCCCAGCTCGACGGCGAACTCGCCGGTTCGCTCGACGCTGATCCCACTGCGGTGGTGGCCGGAATCGAGCTCGATCAAGAGCTCAAGGTCGAGCCCGATCAGCCGAGTCGCCGCCTCGATGGAGTCGCAGCCAACCCGCAGCCGGACGCCGGCTGAGGTCAGCGCATCCAGCCGATCGCGGGCATCCTGATCGACCCACAGCGGGTAACCGATGAACAGGTCCGTGGCGCCGCCTTCGGCGAAGACCTCGGCCTCCCCGATCGTGGCCACGGTCAGTCCGACTGCTCCGCCGGACAGCTGACGCTCGGCGATCTGCGGGCACTTGTGGGTCTTGGCGTGCGGCCGCAACGCCGCGCCGACTCGTGCGCAGGCAGCAGCCGCCGCGGCGAGGTTCGCCTCCATCACGGCGACGTCCAACCGCAGATAGGGGGTCTGGCCCATGGCGGCCTCTCCGGTAGTGGCGGCCTCAGCGGTAGTTGTCGAACTGGACGGCGAAGTCGTAATCGGCTTCCCGAACCATCTGCTGCACCTTCTGCAGGTCGTCGCGGCTCTTACTGAAGACCCGCAGCTCCTCGCCCTGCACCTGGGTGCGGACGTTCTTCAGCCCGGCATCGCGGACCAGCTTCACGATCTTGGCCGCGTTCTCCCGGCTGATCCCCTGCTTGGTGGTGGCGGTGATCTTCCAGATCTTGCCGGAGATCCGCGGCTCGCCGGCGTCCAGCGACTTCAGGTCGATCTTGCGGCGGACCAGCATCGTCTGGAACACATCGAGGATGGCCTTGACTCGCTCCTCGCCGGACGCCTCCATCTCGATGGCCTCGCCGGACCAGCGGATCTCCGCGCCGGTGCCCTTGAAGTCGAAGCGATTACGCACTTCCTTGGCCGCCATGTTGAGCGCGTTGTCGACCTCTTGACGGTCGACCTTGCTGACGATGTCGAATGAACTCTCACCTGCCATGGACGCCATTGTGCCCGATTCGAAAGCAGCGATCTGCTTTGCTACGCTGTCCCGGCACGGCAGGTTGCCCGAGTGGCCAAAGGGAGCGGTCTGTAAAACCGTCGGCTCAGCCTACGTAGGTTCGAACCCTACACCTGCCACGCAGCAAGGCCCCTGGTAAGGAATCACTCCTAGCCAGGGGCCTTTTGCATAGCCGAGCACCGAGGTTCCCATGAGCGGGAGCGGGCGCACGTCGTCAATCGTTGCGGGAAAGGGCGGTGGGCGACGTGTGAGCTGGCTGGACATCCTCAGCTAGGCTGCGAGCACGCTCACCCGGAGCGACTGAGACGGCAGGATGTGGCTGCGGTTGAGTGTTGAGATCCAGGAAGATGCGGCGGCGCACTCCTCGGGAGCTACGGCACGCGAACGCCGCGAGGCGGCTGCTGTGCTGAGCCGCGAGTTCGCCACGGAGAATGATCTTGGTGTGCTGCTGGGTGTGGCCACCCACGGCTTGGGCGAGTTGTTCGGCGGCGAATGTACGATCCAGCTCGGTGTCGACCCGAGCGAGCCGACCGGCGAACGGCAGTGGCTGCCGTCCCAGGGGTTGTCCGAGGTGGTGCTGGCGGGCTTGGCCAGCGTCCCTGCGGACGAGCTTGGCGAGCCGGGCTCGGGAGTCCTCTTGATCCCGCAAGCAGCCAGTGGGAGCTGCCGGGCCTGGGTTCAGTTCGCCTCACCGCGCACGGTCTCCGTAGACGAGTTGGTGGTGGGCGACCTGTTCGTCCAGGCTTTCGCCTTGGCGGTTGACCGCGTCGTGGGTCTCGAGGCCGCGCTCAAGCGTGAGGAGCAGTTGCGTGCTGCCATCGACGCCCAGCGAGTGATTGGACAAGCGACCGGCATTCTGATGGAGCGCTACCGACTGACCGCAGGCACGGCCTTCACCCGGCTGCGGACGGTGAGCCAGAGCCGCAACCTCAAGGTGCGCGAGATCGCTGAACGGTTGATCGAGACCGGGCTGGATCCAGAGCTCGCCTGAATCACGGGGCGCATGCGCCCGATGGCCTCGGCTGAGGCCATCGATCCGGTGTTCAGCGGCCGGTCATCGCGGTCACGTCCAAGGCCTGCGCGAGCTGCTCGGCAGTGAGTTCTCCGCGATCGAGGTAGCCCAGGTCGGCGACCGCCTCGGCGATCGTCAGGTCGTGGGCTACTGCATGCTTGGCAATCTTGGCTGAGGCTTCGTAGCCGATGATCCGGTTCAGCGGAGTCACGATCGACGGGGACGACTCAGCCAGCCGCCGGCACCGCTCGGCGTCCGCCACGATCCCGTCCACGCAGCGTCCGGCCAGCATTCCGCTGACCTTGCCGAGCAGGGTGATCGACTCCAGCAGGCTGTGCGCCATCACCGGAAGCATCACCAGCAGGTCGAAGTTGCCTTGGACGCCGGCGAAGGTGATGGTCGCGTCATTTCCGATCACCTTGGCGGCCACCATGACCGTGGCCTCCGGCAGCACCGGGTTCACCTTGCCGGGCATGATCGAGGAACCCGGCTGCAGGTCGGGGAGGTGGATCTCGCCGAGGCCGGCTCGTGGCCCGGAGCCCATCCAGCGCAGGTCATTGGCGATCTTCACCAGCGAGACCGCAACCGTCCGCAAGGCGCCGGAGGCCTCCACCAGCGAATCCTGGGCGGCCTGAGCTTCGAAGTGGTTGGGTGCCTCCACGAAAGCCGACCCGGTGTGCTCTGCGACGAGGGCGATCACCCGCGAAGAGAAGCCGGGGGGAGTGTTGATGCCGGTACCCACCGCCGTCCCGCCCAGGGGCAGCTCGCGCAACCGGGGGAGGGTCGCCCGGACCCGGTCGATCCCGTTGCGAAGCTGGGTGGCGTAGCCGCTGAACTCCTGGCCCAAGGTGATCGGTGTCGCGTCCATCAGATGGGTGCGACCGGCCTTCACGACCTCGGCGAACTCTTCCGACTTCGCCTCGAGCGCGGTCTGCAGGGTGCGCAGACCGGGCAGCAGGGTGGACTCGATGGCCTGCACGGCGGCGATGTGGATCGCCGACGGGAACACGTCGTTGGACGACTGGGACGCGTTCACGTGGTCGTTGGGATGAACCGGACGACCCAGGCGCGTGCTGGCCAGGGTCGCGATCACCTCGTTGACATTCATGTTCGACGACGTGCCGGATCCGGTCTGGAAGACGTCGATCGGGAACTGGTCGGGGTAGGTGCCGGCGATCACCTCGTCGGCCGCGGCGACGATGGCTGCGGCGAGGTCGGTCGGGATCACGCCGAGTTCGGCGTTGGCCAGCGCTGCGGCCCGCTTGATCTGGGCCAGCGCGGCGATCTGGCTGGCCGGCAGTCGTAGCCCGGAAATCGGGAAGTTCTCCACGGCTCGTTGGGTCTGTGCGGCGTAGAGGGCCTCAGCCGGCACTCGCACCTCACCCATCGTGTCGTGCTCGATGCGGTACTCGCTCATTGATGCTCCTTTTCTCCCTTCCACCATAGGGAGCCTCACTGCGGCGGCCTAGAGTGAGTTTGTGCCCCCTTCCATGGCTGACCTGAGTGACAGCATCCTGCTGGCGGCCGCCGCGATCCCGCCGGGTCAAGTGAGCACCTACGGCGATCTGGCCAAGGTTGTCGGCTGTGGGCCCCGGCTGGTGGCCCGAGTGCTGGCCAACAGTGGTGGCTCCACCAGTTGGTGGCGGGTGGTCCGCGCCGACGGGACGATCGCCGCACCGCTACTCGCCGAGGCTGCCGAGCTGCTGGCCGGCGAAGGCGTCCCGGTGCGAGATGGACGCGTGGAGATCGCCCGATTCCGGGCCGAGCTGTGACGATCGGTGGCTCGTCCGGGCTGCTCCCAGCGGCCTCGGCAAAGCCCGCAGTAGCGCCCGAATCGCTGGAATTCAGGGGTCGGAACCACCGATTTGGGGACCACCCCTTTCGTGAGGTAGTCTCAACCGCTGTCCGGCCCCTATAGCTCAGTCGGCAGAGCGTCTCCATGGTAAGGAGAAGGTCTGCGGTTCGATTCCGCATGGGGGCTCTGCGTTCGGATTTACGGAGTTACCGCCCGTGTCCAGTGATGGGAGTCCGAACCGGGGCGGGATAGCTCAGGCGGTAGAGCAAGCGGCTCATAATCGCTGTGTCGCGGGTTCAAGTCCCGCTCCCGCTACCAGCTAGCACCTAGCGAGTGAAAGAGAAGGAAGTCTGATGGCCAAGAAGGCAGCCGACGTTCGGCCGAAGATCACCTTGGCGTGCACTCAGTGCAAGGAGCGCAACTACATCACCAAGAAGAACCGGCGTAACGACCCGGATCGCATGGAGTTGAAGAAGTTCTGCCCCAAGTGCCACCAGCACACCGCGCACCGCGAGACCCGCTGACCGTGCTCTCAACCAAGCCGCCCGCGAGTTCGCGGGCGGCTTCGTTGCGTCTACGGGGTCCGCGGTGACCTGGACCATTACCGACCGCGCCCAGCGGCTCGGCCTGATCCTGGTCGTGCTGGTCCTGATCGCGGCAGCGACGCCGATCCTGCTCGGCTCGACCTCACTGGTGCTGATGGCGGTGGCCGCCGTCAGCACGGTCTCGGCCTGGCGATTCTCGCTGGCCCGGGTGGTCGAGGTGCAGATCGACGCCGATGGCATCACCAAGACTCTCGGCACCCGCAGCTGGCAGCTGAGCTGGAGCCAGTTGACCGTCGTCCGGTTCACCAGGTTCCTCGGCTCGGATCAGCTGCTGGTGGCCGCCGAGCCGCTGCAGCACTGGTCGGCCTCCGATCGGCTCTTCCAACTCGCTCCGGCCGGCTTTCGTGCCGTCCAGGTGCCGGCTGGACGCCTGGCCGAGGTGAAGGAACTGCTGGCCGCCCGCGGCCTGACTCAGGGCTGACCGCAACGCGTCGCGGCGAGCGAGGATTCGGCAACCGCTAGCCTTTCCCCATGCCGATCTCTGAGGCCCATGTCGGGCGCAGCTACCCGGCCACCCCGCCCTACGAGGTGACCGGACCCAAGATCGCCGAGTTCGCCACAGCGCTGGGCGAGGCGGACAATCCGGCCTATCAGGGGACGGACGCGATCGCGCCGCCGACCTTCGCGGTTGTGCTGGCCGGAGCCGCCTGGTCGTCCCTCTTCGGCGATCCCGAGTTGGGGCTGAGCCTGGCTCGCACCGTCCATGTCGATCAGCGATTCGATTGGACGCGTCCGCTGCACCGTGGCGACGAGGTGACGGCGCAACTGCGGATCGAGAAGGTGCGGGTACGGGGGAGCGCAGCCTTCATCACGATCGCCGTCGACCTGACCACCACCGCCGGCGAGCCGGTGGCCGTCGCTTCCTCAACCCTGCTGCACCAGGAGGTGGCCCAGTGAGCGCACAACTGAGCCTCGGGCAGGTGCTGCCCGGCTTCACCGCTCAGCTGTCCCGGGCTGATCTGGTTCGCTATGCGGGAGCCTCGGGTGACTTCAACCCGATTCACTGGTCGGAGTCCGCTGCGGCGGCGCTGGGGCTGCCCACGGTGATCGCACACGGCATGCTCACCATGGGACTGGCCCTGCGCGTTGTCACCGAGGTGACCGGCAATCCCGGGGCGGTCACCGGCTACTACGTCCGCTTCACCAAGCCCGTGCCGGTGCCCGAGGAGGGTGCCCAGGTGCAGTTCTCCGGCGTGGTCACCGAGATCAGCGAGGGCATTGCGAAGGTCTCGATTCAGGCGATGCTGGCTGACCAGGCGGTGCTGGGGGCAGCGGTGGCCGAGGTGCGCGTTGACTGAACTGCTGGCAGCGCACACCACCTTCCGGATCGGCGGCCCGGCCGGCCGCTGGCTGGTGCCGCAGTCGGAAGCCGAACTGATTGCGGCGGTCGCGGACGCGGACGCGGCGAGCGAGCCACTGCTGATTCTCGGCGGTGGCTCGAATGTGCTGATCGGCGACGACGGCTTCCCGGGCACGGTGGTGCATACCGGTGGCCTGCGCGGATGGCAGATCGAGGATGTTGCCGCGTGCTCGGGCGCCTTCATCAACGTCGCGGCCGGCGAGCCGTGGGACGACCTGGTCGCCGCGGCGATCGCCCACGAGTGGGTGGGCATCGAGGCGCTGTCCGGGATCCCCGGACTGGCCGGGGCCACTCCCATCCAGAACGTCGGTGCCTACGGGCAGGAGGTGGCGCAGACCATCGCCAGGGTGCGGGTCTACGACCGGGTTGAGCAGCGGGTGGTCACCCGCGGGCTGGCCGAGTGCCACTTCGGCTATCGGAACTCGGTGTTCAAGGCCATCCCGAACCGTTTCGTCGTGCTGTCGGTCAGCTTCCAGTTCCGGCTCGGCAACCTGTCAGCGCCGATCCGCTATGCCGAGTTGGCTCGTCGTCTTGGCGTCGCCGAGGGGGAGCGGGCGCCGCTGACTCAGGTGCGCGAGGCCGTCCTGGCGTTGCGGCGAGGCAAGGGGATGGTGTCCGATCCGGCGGATCCGGACAGCTGGAGCGCGGGCAGCTTCTTCACCAACCCGGTGATCTCGGTCGAGCAGGCCGACCAGCTGCCCGCCGACGCCCCCCGGTTCCCGCAACCGGACGGACGAGTGAAAACCAGCGCCGCCTGGCTGATCGAGCATGCCGGCTTCGGAAAGGGCTTCAGCGTCGGTGCGGCGCGAGTCTCGGCCAAACACAGCCTGGCCCTGGTCAACCCCGGCTCGGCCCGTGCCGCGGACGTGCTGGCCCTGGCGGCCGTGATTCGCGAGGGCGTCGAAGCCCGGTACGGTGTCCTGCTGGCACCCGAACCGGTCCTGGTCGGAGTGTCTGTGAATGGTGGGGGTATTGGGCAGTGATCGGCCCGGCTCGGTTCGACTCACTTGGCTAAAACCCGTACACTCCTGTTCTTGGTGACTGCACACCGGCTGGGCCATGCCCACAAGGCGAACCTAGTCGCAGTTGTCACCAACCAAGGGCAATAGCTCAACTGGCAGAGCAGCGGTCTCCAAAACCGCAGGTTGGGGGTTCAAGTCCCTCTTGCCCTGCTGTACTGGCGTTCGGCCGACGATCGCCAGTCATCACTGGAACTACGGAAGCGAAGGGCGACCAAGTGGCCGAAGATGTGGACAAGGCTGAAGCCGACGTCCCTGCCGACGCTGCGGCTGAGGATCTGGAGGCCGCCGAGCTGACCGAGGTCGATGCGACCGACGTCGACGAGGCAGAGCTCACCGAATCCGAGCGGGTGGCCATGGCAGCTGTCGCTGCCCGTCCAGTGCGTAAGCAGGCTGCGGAAGGCGCGGACGGCAAGGGCCACGCCACTCCGAAGCAGCGTCGGCGCAACCCCGAGGACCACGAGCAGCGGGCCAATCCGGCCGAGTTCGTGCAGGAGTCCGTCGCGGAGTTGAAGAAGGTTGTCTGGCCGACTCCGAGCCAGTTGCAGCAGTACTTCATCGTGGTGCTGGTCTTCGTGCTGATCATGATTGCGATCGTGGCGCTGTTCGACGTCGTGTTCGGCGCCGGAATGCTGAAGATCTTCGGCTGAGTGAGGAAGCGAGAACTGTGACGACTGACGAGAATCTGCCGAGCGACGACTTCGAGATCGATCTGGGCCTGCCCGAGACGTCCGCCGGTGATGACCTGGAGTTGAACCTCGACTTCGGTCAGGACACTGACACCACCGATGCGGAGATCCTGGCCAATCTGACGGCCGTCGAGCCGGAGGCTGAGCCGGAGCCGGTGGCTCTGGACGCCGATGAGGAGGCTGTCCTGGAGCAGCTTCGTCAGGAGCTGCGCGGCCAGGTCGGCGACTGGTACGTGATCCACACCTACTCAGGCATGGAGAACCGGGTCAAGCAGAACCTGGACAACCGGGTGAAGACCTTGGGCATGGAGGATTACATCTACGAGGCCGTCGTGCCGACCGAAGAGGTGATCGAGACCCGTAACGGCACCCGCAAGGCGGTCACCCGGACGGTGCTGCCCGGCTATGTGCTGGTCCGGATGGATCTCACCGACGCCTCCTGGGCCGCGGTGCGGCACACTCCGTCGGTCACCGGTTTCGTGGCTCACGCCAACGCTCCGGTTCCGCTGAGCCTGGAAGAGGTCGAGAAGATGCTGGCTCCCGCGGCTTTGGCCCGGGCTGCTGCGGCGTCCACCGGCACCACGCGGCGCAGCACCAAGAAGATCGAGATTGCGGACTTCAACGTCGGCGACTCGGTCATGGTCACCTCCGGCCCGTTCGCCGGAGTGCATGCCACCATCACCGAGATCAACGCCAACAGCCAGCGGCTCAAGGCGCTGGTCGAGATCCTCGGCCGGGAGACCCCGGTCGACCTGACGCTCAGCCAGATCCAGAAGGTCTAGGCGAGAACCGGACGGCCTGCCCGGGCCGCCCGGAAGTAGTGACAACCAACCAAGAAGGACCCACTAGTTATGCCTCCCAAGAAGAAGGTCGCCGCCATTGTCAAGGTGGCACTGAACGCTGGTGCGGCTACTCCTGCTCCGCCGGTCGGTACCGCGCTCGGTCCGCACGGCGTGAACATCATGGAGTTCTGCAAGCGGTACAACGCCGAGACCGAGGCCCAGCGCGGCAACGTGATCCCGGTGGAGATCACGATCTACGAGGATCGCACCTTCACCTTCATCACCAAGACCCCGCCGGCCGCCGAGCTGATCAAGAAGGCAGCCGGGATCAAGAGCGGCTCCGCTCGTCCGCACAAGGACAAGGTCGCCACTCTGAATGCCGACCAGGTTCGCGAGATCGCGCAGGTCAAGCTGCCCGACCTCAACGCCAACGACATCGACGCGGCCATGAAGATCGTGGCCGGCACCGCCCGTTCCATGGGCGTCAACGTCGAGCTCTGATTCACCCCATCCATCCAGTGGCAGGGTTCGCACCCGGACCACGACTGGCACCCGGCCCATCCGAGGGCCGCACGACAAGGAGACCAGCATGAAGCGAAGCAAGGCCTATCGGGCCGCAGCCGAGACCATCGACGCCGACCAGCTCTACAGCCCTGAGGCTGCGCTGGCTCTGGTGAAGAAGGGCGCCTCGGCCAAGTTTGACGAAACCGTCGAGGTCGCGATGCGGCTCGGCGTCGATCCGCGCAAGGCGGACCAGATGGTCCGCGGCACGGTGAACCTTCCCAATGGCACTGGCAAGACGGCACGGGTCCTCGTCTTCGCCACCGGCGAGAAGGCCGCTGAGGCTCTCGCTGCGGGTGCCGATGAGGTCGGCGACGACGAGCTGATCGACAAGGTATCCAAGGGCTACCTCGACTTCGACGCAGTGGTGGCCACCCCCGACCTGATGGGCAAGGTCGGACGGTTGGGCCGAGTGCTCGGTCCGCGTGGTCTGATGCCGAACCCGAAGACCGGCACGGTCACCGTCGACGTGGCCAAGGCCGTGTCCGACATCAAGGGCGGCAAGATCGAGTTCCGGGTCGACCGGCACGCGAACCTGAGCTTCATCATCGGCAAGGCGTCGTTCTCCGAGCAGCAGCTCGCCGAGAACTACTTCGCCGCTCTCGACGAGGTGCTGCGGCTCAAGCCGAGCGCGTCCAAGGGCCGCTACATCAAGAAGATCACCACGGCTTCGACCATGGGTCCTGGCGTCGGGGTGGATCCGACTCGGGTGCGTCCTTCCGCTGAGTGATTCTCGACATGCCGACGGCCGGTCCTCCGCAAGGGAGGGCCGGCCGTTGCGTTTGGGGTCCCGATTTGGTGGCAACCCGACGCACACCGTAGAATCAACGAAGCCAAAGACCGCTGGTGCAGTCCTGAGTGATCAGGGCAGGTAAATCCCGCGCAGGTGAAACGTGAGTCACTTCTTCGAAGTCGTCCCCGGTCTCCTGCGCACCGGGGTTTTTCTTTTGCCAGTGTTCAGCGGCGAATCTGACAGATGTGGGAAGGAGACTCATGGCGAGGCCGGACAAGGCAGCCTCCGTTGCAGAGCTGACTGAGCAGTTCACCAGTTCTGCAGCCGCTGTGCTGACCGAGTACCGCGGACTCACCGTCAAGGACCTCAAGGCGCTGCGCCGGTCCCTGGGTGAGGATGCCACCTACGCTGTGACGAAGAACACGCTGACCACGATCGCTGCTCGCGAAGCGGGCATCGAAGGCCTCGAGGATACCCTCGCCGGCCCGACGGCGATCGCCTTCATCCGCGGTGACGTTGCCACCGTGGCCAAGGGACTGCGTGACTTCGCCAAGGCGAACCCGCTTCTGGTGATCAAGGGCGGTGTCATGGACGGTCGCGTCCTGGATGCCGATTCGGTCAAGAAGTTGGCCGATCTGGAGTCCCGCGAGGTGCTGCTGGCCAAGCTGGCCGGTGCCATGAACGGGAATCTGGCCAAGGCGGTCGGCCTCTTCGCCGCTCCGCTTTCGGCGGCCGCTCGTGCGATGGACGCACTCAAGACCCAGAAGCCCGCCGGGGATGCCCCGGCAACCGATGCAGCTGCCGCTGCTGAGGCCACCACCGACGCGGCTGACGCTGCATCCGAGTAAGAGAAAGGAAGCCGATAATGGCAAAGCTCACCACTGACGAGCTCCTTGAGGCATTCAAGGAGATGACCCTGATCGAGCTCTCCGAGTTCGTGAAGCTGTTCGAGGACACCTTCGGTGTCACCGCTGCCGCTCCGGTGGCCGTGGCCGCCGCTGCCGCTCCGGCCGCTGCCGGCGAGGCCGCTGCCGAGGAAGAGGTCAGCAACGAGGTCGACGTGATCCTCGACTCCGCTGGCGACAAGAAGATCCAGGTCATCAAGGAGGTGCGCGCTCTCACCAACCTGGGCCTGAAGGAGGCCAAGGATCTGGTCGAGGCCGCTCCGAAGCCGGTCCTGGAGAAGGTTGCCCGCGACGTGGCCGCCAAGGCCAAGGAGGCCCTCGAGGCCGCCGGCGCCGCTGTCACCATCAAGTGACGCTGTAGGCTCCAGCACAGCAGTACCGCACTGGCGGCAGCCCCCTTGGGGGCTGCCGCCAGTGGCATGTCCGGGGCTCGCCGACGTGCGAGCGGAAAAGCAGAAGGGCGACAACTCAATGAGTTGTCGCCCTTCTGACTCTACCGGGGGTGGGTTTTATCAGTAGGTCAAGTATGTGATGTGGAGGGGGCCTCAGCCCTTCTGCGGCCAGCTGCCCTGACCGGCGGTGGAAACGGTGGTGCCGCCACCAATGCGGCCACCTGCGTTGTCGCTCGATACGACACTGAGCGGCAGAACCGCGAGTGCCCCAGCGACTGCCACTGCTGCGACGATCTTACGAACGATACCCATCCTGGGCCCCTTCCCTGAGGATTGCTTAAAGGAATAGTACAGACTAGTTGACTAGCTTGTCAAGATTTGACAAGGTTCCTGTCGAGTTGGAGATCGGAGGTCGAATGGACGCGTCCAACGCTGTGCAATTCGGCGTTCTGCTCCGGCAAGCACGAAAGCGCAGGGGGTGGTCCCAGGCGGAGCTGGCCGGTGACAAGTACACCGGCAGCTACATCTCCCACTTGGAGAGCGGCCGCCGGGCCGCCACCCCCGAAGTCATCGAGTTTCTCTGTCGCCAGTTGGGGGTGCCCCCCGAAGAGTGGGGGCTGACCGCCGGCGGACAGGTTCCGCAACCGCCGAGCAGCGCCATGGAGGATCTGCTGCTCGCTGAGCGCGCCTGGTCCGAGCGGGACTGGGCCGGCGCGATCAAGTACGCGACCCGCGCCATTGAGATCGCCGAGCGCACCCACGACCAGGGACGGCACTGGGAGGCGCTGTATGTCCTTGCCCAGGCCAACTTCGCCTCCGGCAACTTCGCCGAGGCCGCTGAGTTGGCCGAGCAGTTGGCCGAGCATGAGACCGGCAGCCGGCTGCCGGTTGCGCGGGCTCAGGCGCTGAGCTTGGCCTCGTTCGCACACCGTTCAGCCGACCGGTTGGGCTGGGCGGTGGCCTTCGCGGCCCGCGCGGTCGAGGCAGCCAGTGCGGCGCCACCTGTGGTGCTATCCGACGCCCTGATGGCCCTGGTCAGCGCGATGGTCGAGGCCGGCCATTCCCAGGTAGAGAGCCGTCCCTACCTCATTCGTTTGGAGGCCGTCGAGCCGGAGCTGTCCTCCGATCACGCCAAGGGCATGGTCGAGTGGGCTCTCGGCACTGCCGCAATCGCCGGAGGCGAGCAGGCCACCGGTGTGGCCCATTTCGAGAAGGCGCTATCCCTGGTGGACTCGCGTCGCGATGTGCGGCTGTGGCTCCGGCTGCAACGAAGCTTCGCTGAGGCGAAGGTGGACGCCGGGCTCCTCGATGGAGTACCGGAGATGCTGCAGAACGCCTCGGTTGGACTGAGTCTGGTCGGCAACAAGCACGACCTCGTCGAACTGCGACAGGCGGAGGCGAAGCTGGCGCTGGCCACCGGTGACCCGCAGCGAGCGGCCGAGTTGATGGAGTCCGTCCTGGCAGACCCGGCTCTTGGTGCGCCCGATGTCTCGCATGGCTCGACCCGCCTGGTGCTGGCTCACGCCTACGCCGCGCTGAACCGAGTCGGACAAGCCAGGGAGCAGTTCGCGCAGGCTGCCATCGCTCTGGAGAACGAGGGCCGCCTGCGGACCGCGCTCCGGGCCTGGCGTCAGGCATCCGAGTTGAAGGAAGTTCTTGACTAGCTGTTGACAAACCCTGTCAAGCCTTGCCAGACTTACTCCTGTCGACGCGCCCCCTAAGCGTCGGACGAGAGAACACCACAGGCCGGTGCCTTGTTTCATACCGCGGCTACCCCTCCCGCGAGTTGGCAAGAGCGCCGGCCTTGTGGTGTCCGGGGGAGTACGCTGGCCAGCGAGTTGAGCAGGGCCAGCGCGACGCCGTCAGCGCCGCAGCGGCCCGGTTGCCATTGACTACCGTTTTCGGTAAGCTATCGCTTTGCTCATTGCCATCAACGACCCGTGCACTTGACTCGGGCCGTTCTGCGTGCAACGAAACCGGTTGTCCCGGCTTTGTGGAAGGACCTCACCTTGGCCGCCTCGCGCACTGCGTCGAAGAACACCAATGTTGTCTCAGCCAGCGGCAGGATCTCATTTGCGAAGATCCACGAACCGTTGGAGGTGCCCAATCTGCTGGATCTCCAGGTCGAGTCTTTCGACTGGCTGATCGGCAACGAAACCTGGGCCAACCGAGTGGCCGCCGCCCAGGCGGAAGGCCGCACGGACATCAACACCAAGTCCGGCCTGGAGGAGATCTTCGAGGAGATCTCTCCGATCGAGGACCTGTCCCAGACGATGTCGTTGTCGTTCCGCGACAACCGCTTCGATGAGCCGAAGCACACCGTCGAGGAGTGCAAGGACCAGGACTTCACCTACGCCGCCCCGCTGTTCGTGACTGCAGAGTTCATGAACAACGAAACCGGCGAGATCAAGAGCCAGACGGTCTTCATGGGCGACTTCCCGCTGATGACCGACAAGGGCACCTTCATCATCAACGGCACCGAGCGTGTGGTTGTCTCCCAGCTCGTCCGTTCGCCCGGCGTCTACTTCGAGCAGACCCCGGACAAGACGTCCGATAAGGACATCTTCACCTGCAAGATCATCCCGAGCCGCGGCGCCTGGCTGGAGTTCGAGATCGACAAGCGGGACATGGTCGGTGTGCGCGTTGATCGCAAGCGCAAGCAGAACGTCACCGTGCTGCTGAAGGCGCTGGGCTGGACCAACGAGCAGATCCTTGCCGAGTTCGGCGAGTTCGAGTCGATGCGGCTGACCCTGGAGAAGGATCACACGCAGAACACCGACGAGGCGCTGCTGGACATCTACCGCAAGCTGCGTCCGGGCGAGCCGCCGACGCGTGAGGCCGCCCAGCAGATGCTGGAGAACTACTACTTCAACCCGAAGCGGTACGACCTGGCCAAGGTGGGTCGCTACAAGATCAACAAGAAGCTGGGCACCGGACTGCCGTTCGACACCCAGGTGCTGACCATCGACGACATCGTGGCCGCGATCCGCTACATCGTGTCCCTGCACGAGGGTCGCACCGAGATGGGCGACATGCCCGTCGAGACCGATGACATCGATCACTTCGGCAACCGTCGCCTGCGCACCGTGGGTGAGCTGATTCAGAACCAGCTGCGGATCGGCCTGGGCCGGCTCGAGCGCACCGTCCGCGACCGGATGACCACTCAGGACATCGAGGCGATCACGCCGCAGACCCTGATCAACATCCGTCCGGTCTCGGCTGCGCTGAAGGAGTTCTTCGGAACCTCCCAGCTCTCCCAGTTCATGGACCAGACCAACCCGGTGGCCGGTCTGACTCACAAGCGGCGCCTGTCCGCGCTCGGCCCGGGCGGTCTGTCCCGCGACCGCGCCGGCATGGAGGTCCGTGACGTCCACCCGTCCCACTACGGCCGGATGTGCCCGATCGAGACTCCGGAAGGCCCGAACATCGGCCTGATCGGCTCGTTGGCGTCCTTCGCCCGGGTGAACGCGTTCGGCTTCATCGAGACGCCGTACCGCAAGGTCGTTGATGGGATCGTCACCGATCAGATCGACTACCTCACCGCTGACGAAGAGGATCGCTACGTCATCGCCCAGGCCAACGCCAAGGTGGCCGGCGACGGCAGCTTCATGGAGGATCGGGTCCTGGTCCGCGAGCGCCACGGCGAGGCGGACGAAGTTGTGCCCAGCGAGGTTCAGTACATGGACGTCTCGCCGCGCCAGATGGTGTCGGTGGCGACGGCCCTGATCCCGTTCCTCGAGCACGACGACGCGTCCCGAGCCCTGATGGGTGCGAACATGCAGCGCCAGGCGGTGCCGCTGATTCGCAACGAGGCGCCGTTCGTCGGTACCGGCATGGAGTACCGCGGCGCGGTTGACGCCGGCGACGTCACTGTGGCGGCCAAGCCCGGCGTGGTCACCGGTGTGACTGCCGACGTGATCGACATCACCAACGACGACGGCACTTACTCCAGCTACCGGCTGGCCAAGTTCCGCCGTTCGAACCAGGCCACCTGCATCAACCAGCGTCCGCTGGTCAGTGTCGGTGCCCGGGTCGAGTCCGGTAGCCCGCTGGCCGACGGTGCCTGCACCGACGGTGGCGAGATGGCGCTGGGTCGCAACCTGCTGGTGGCGTTCATGCCCTGGGAAGGCCACAACTACGAGGACGCGATCATCCTGAGCCAGCGCTTGGTCCAGGACGACGTGCTGACCAGCATCCACATCGAGGAGCACGAGATCGATGCCCGCGACACCAAGCTTGGTGCCGAGGAGATCACTCGGGACATCCCGAACATCGGTGAGGACATGCTGGCCAACCTCGACGAGCGCGGCATCATCCGCATCGGCGCCGAGGTCGGCACCGGTGACATCCTGGTCGGCAAGGTCACCCCGAAGGGCGAGACCGAGCTGACCCCCGAGGAGCGCCTGCTGCGCGCGATCTTCGGTGAGAAGGCGCGCGAGGTCCGCGACACCTCGCTGAAGGTGCCGCACGGCGAGTCCGGCAAGGTCATCGGCGTGCGCGTGTTCTCCCGCGACGAGGGCGATGAGCTCCCGCCCGGCGTGAACGAGCTGGTCCGCGTCTACGTGGCGCAGAAGCGCAAGATCACCGACGGTGACAAGCTGGCCGGCCGGCACGGCAACAAGGGCGTCATCTCCAAGGTCCTGCCGGTGGAGGACATGCCGTTCCTGGAGGACGGCACCCCCGTCGACATCGTCTTGAACCCGCTGGGCGTTCCCGGGCGTATGA
>JAFADF010000073.1:0-431884 GCA_023425145.1 Actinomycetes bacterium
GAAGCCGAACGCCGCCAAGCCCTGCCCGGCTGGCTCCACGAATACAATCACCACCGGCCCCACTCAGCCACCGGAGGCAAACCCCCGATCAGCCGATTAACCAACGTCCCCGATCAGTACAGCTAGCTCAGGCGCTGACCACGCTGAGGTGCCGTTCGGGCACCGGCTCGTCCTCGACATCCTCCATGCCGAAGTCGAGCAGATCCATGGCGGCGAAGGCGTAGCGGGCCAAGACGAGATCGATCACCTCACGGGCCGCACCCAGCGGCTCGCTGACGGCGACTGCACCGTAGCGGTAGGCCAGATCCGACTGTGCGCGGTAGGACTCATCGGCAGCCAGGAAGAAGGACCCAACCGCGATGTGTCGACGACCCTGCGCACGCAGGCTCATGATGGCCTGAGCGACGGACGGGCCCGACTCGTCAGCGACGGCGGTCAGACAGGGCAGCCGGTGGTGGGTCGACCACTGCCGGGCCCGGCGAGCCAACAGCGAGCTGCCGCGGACGTCGCCACCACAATCGGCGGAGAGCACCAGACCGTCCAGCTCGAGGCAGCGAGCCTGGCTGAGCGAGGACCGCAGCCGCTGATCGAGGATTGTCAACAGGCTCAACTCGGGGCCGATCGGTCGCGACATGGTGAACCGCAGCTTGGGGTTGCGCGAGCGAGAGCGATTGAGCGTCTCGTCGAGAATGGGAGAGCAGTCAACGGCGTGGGTCAACTGCAGCGGGACCAGGACGACTTCGTCGATGCCGGCCGCGGCGATCTGATCGGCCACCTGGCCGACGGAGGGCGGACTCTGCTCGAGGAAGGCACCATGAATGGAGATCTCCGGACGCAACTGCTGCAATCCGCTACGCAACTCGTGGGTGACCTGGGCCACCATCGGGTCGGCGCTTCCGCGGGCCACCATCACAAGTGCTGGGGCAGTCATGCGCGTGCCTTCCTGTTGAAGAGGACGGCTCCCTTGCCGGGTTTCCTGTCAGACACAAGAGTGGTCGTAACCATCTCGTTATGCAATTTCTCGTACCGGTCGCTGAGATGCGTGCCCGAATGCTGAGATGGGCTGTTACGCACGCGTTACGCGGGGGCAATCGGTACGCGTACCAGTGGCACTCGATCCAGATTGTGAGATTCGCGTGTTCAGATAGCGGAACAACGCAGTGGAGATGCTGGTGGGCGATACTGGGTTCGAACCAGTGACCTCTTCGGTGTGAACGAAGCGCGCTACCACTGCGCCAATCGCCCGCGACAATCAATCACAACTCGGCTTCGCGGGGAGCCGATCGTGGGCGACACTGGGATCGAACCAGTGACCTCTTCCGTGTCAGGGAAGCGCGCTACCGCTGCGCCAGCCGCCCGAGGTGGAGACGGGATTTGAACCCGTGTACACGGATTTGCAGTCCGTTGCCTCGCCTCTCGGCCACTCCACCGGCGAGAGCCGGTCTCGTAGTCGAGATCTTGAGACCTTCTCCGAGCGGACGACGGGATTCGAACCCGCGACCCTCACCTTGGCAAGGTGATGCTCTACCAACTGAGCCACGTCCGCACGCTCTTGCGTCCGGCGCAAGTGCGAGAGCAACCATAACCTAAGCCACGGACTGCCCGCAAAACCGGGCGTCACGAGCCGGCATTACCGACCCGACAACGGTTCTCGGACGCCTTCGCCGGCCGCGGCGGGAAGGGCCCGACCTGCCGAGGGCGCCGTGGCGCCGCGCTACACGACTCGCCGATCTACGGCAGACTATGAAGTCGCAAGGAAAGGAAGTCCACCCGTGTCCGTGTCCATCACAGTGTCAGCTCTTCAGTCCCAGCCCGAGGCGAGGACGGTCGAGACCGGCACTACTGCGCTGGCCCTTTTCGACGGTGATCGCACCGTGGTTGCGGCACGGATCAATGGACGACTCGCCGACTTGGCTACTGAACTCGTCGAAGGCGATGTTGTCGAAGCCGTGGCCATCGACAGCGCCGATGGCCTCAACGTGATTCGGCACTCCTGCGCGCACGTGGCAGCCCAGGCCGTCCAGTCGCTGTTCGTCGAGGCCAAGCTCGGGATCGGCCCGCCGATCACCGACGGCTTCTACTACGACTTCGAGATGCCGACCCCGTTCACTCCGGACGACTTCCGCGCCATCGAGAAGTCGATGAGCCGGATCGTGAAGGAGAAGCAGCGCTTCGTCCGTCGCGTGGTCAGCGACGCCGACGCTCGCCAGGAACTGGCGGCCGAACCCTACAAGCTCGAACTGATCGGTCTGAAGGGCAACAGTGACGCCGCAGAGGGGGCTTCGGTTGAGGTCGGTGCCGGCGAGCTGACCATCTATGACAACGTCCGCCGGGACGGCTCGGTGGCCTGGCGCGACCTGTGCCGCGGCCCGCACGTGCCGGACACCTCCTACCTCAAGGCATTCGCCATCACTCGCAGTTCGGCTGCGTACTGGCGCGGCGATCAGGCCAACGCACAGCTGCAGCGGCTCTACGGCACCGCCTGGCCGACCAAGGAGGATCTGGTCGCCTACACCGAGCGGCTCGCCGAGGCGGCCCGACGCGATCACCGCAAGCTCGGCACCGAGCTTGATCTGTTCAGCTTCCCTGAAGAGCTCGGCGCCGGTCTGCCGGTGTTCCACCCCAAGGGTGGCGTGCTCAAGCGGGTCATGGAGGACTACGTCCGCGAAGCCCACATCAAAGCCGGCTTCTCCTACGTGGGCACTCCGCATATCTCGAAGGAAGGGCTGTTCCACACCTCGGGGCACCTGCCGTACTACGCCGACGGGATGTTCCCGCCCATGGACGACGACGGGCAGAACTATTACCTCAAGGCCATGAACTGCCCGATGCACAACCTGATCTTCAAGAGCCGCGGTCGCTCCTATCGTGAGCTACCGCTGCGCTTCTTCGAGTTCGGCACCGTCTATCGCAATGAGAAGTCCGGCGTGCTGCAGGGGCTGACCCGGGTTCGGATGATCACCCAGGACGATTCGCACTCCTATGTGATGGCTGAGCATGCGGCCGACGAGGTCAAGCATCTGCTCACCTTCATCACCAACCTGCTGGAGGACTTCGGCCTGGACGACTACTACCTGGAGCTGTCCACCCGGGATACCGAGGGTTCGAAGTCGACCAAGTTCATCGGCTCGGACGAGCAGTGGGAAGTTGCCACCTCGGTGCTGGAGCAGGTCGGCCGAGAGTCCGGCCTCGAACTCGTCCCCGATCCCGGCGGTGCGGCGTACTACGGACCGAAGATCTCCGTCCAGGCGAAGGATGCGATCGGCCGTACCTGGCAGATGTCGACGATCCAGTACGACTTCAACCAGCCGGCCCGCTTCGGCCTGACCTACACCGGTCCGGACGGGCACCCGGCCGAGCCGGTGATGATTCACTCGGCGAAGTTCGGCTCCATCGAGCGGTTCATCGGTGTGCTGACCGAGCACTACGCGGGTGCGTTCCCGGCCTGGTTGGCGCCGGTGCAGGTGATCGCGATCCCGGTGGCCGCCGAGTACGACGACTACCTGGCTCAGATCGCGGCCAAGCTGACCGACGCGGGAATCCGGGTCGAGGTGGATCGCTCCGACGACCGATTCGGCAAGAAGATCCGCAATGCCCAGACCCAGAAGGTCCCGTTCATGCTGATCGCCGGTGAGGCGGACGCCGCTGCCGGCGCGGTGTCGTTCCGCTACCGCGATGGCAGCCAGAACAACGGGGTGGCCATCGACGACGCGATCGCCGAGATCATCGCGAACACTCGTCCGCCGCGCCGATGACCGACGTCGAGGCGGCATCCGGGCTGCCGGGGGATCCCGACGGCTACCAGCGGCTCTGGACGCCGCACCGGATGGTGTACATCAAGGGCGAGAACAAGCCGGAGAGCGCGGCAGCTGACGCCTGCCCGTTCTGCCGGGTGGCCGACCTGGACGATGCCGAGGCGCTGATCGTCCATCGTGGCGAACTGGCCTTCGTGGTGCTGAACCTGTACCCGTATGCGCCGGGACACCTGCTGATCTGCCCGAACCGGCACATCGCGGACTGGACCGAGGCCAGCCCCGCCGAGCGCGCCGAGATCGGTGAGCTCACGGCGAAGGCCATGACGGTGCTCCGCGCGGTGTCGGCGCCGGGGGGATTCAACCTTGGGGTGAACCAGGGTTCGGTCGCCGGTGCAGGCATCGCCGCACATCTGCACCAGCACGTCGTTCCCCGTTGGCTGGGCGATGCGAACTTCCTTCCGGTAGTGGGGCAGACCAAGGCGATTCCGCAATTGCTGAGCGATACGCGGGCAGCCTTGGCCGAGGCCTGGGACCGCGGCTAGGGCCTGTGGCCTAGGCTGGGCGAGTGGCTGGCGAACCTTACGACACCGAGCGTGTGTTCACGGTGCCCAACATCTTGAGCTTCATCCGCTTGGCTGGCGTGCCGCTCTTCCTCTACCTCCTGCTGGTGCGCGAGGCGGACGTCTGGGCCGTCGTGGTGTTGGCCGTGGGTGGCGCCACCGACTGGCTCGACGGTCACCTGGCCCGGAGTTGGCATCAGCGCTCGCGCCTGGGCCAGGTGCTCGATCCGCTGGCTGATCGGCTCTACATCTTGGCCACCTTGATCGGTTTCGCGATCCGCGAGGTCGTGCCGTGGTGGCTGGTGTTTCTCTTGGCGGCCAGGGACGTGTTGATGTTCACCACGATCTGGCCGGCCTTGCGTCGGCGCGGCTTCGTCAGCCTGCCGGTGCACTTCCTCGGCAAGGCCGCAACCTTCGCCTTGCTGTATGCCTTCCCGCTGGTTCTGCTCGGCTCGGGCGACGACGCCTGGCAGATCGGCATGCGCGTGGTCGGTTGGGCCTGTGTGATCTGGGGCACAGCCCTGTACTGGTGGTCCGGTCTGCTCTACCTCGGCCAGGGTGTTGAGGTGATTCGCCGATTTCCGCTGAATCGCGGGCGCGCTCCGCAGGCCTGATCCGAGCCTCACTGGTTGGTTGAGGGTAGGGTGTTGCCCGGCATCGAGAGGTGCTGTGCGACGAACTGAGGAGTGACCGGTGTACCCAGATGATCTCAGCTACACACCCAAGCACGAGTGGGTGCGCCAGGGCGCCGGCGAGGTCGTCCGGGTGGGCATCACCAGCTTTGCCGCCGGTGAGCTCGGCGACGTGGTTTTCGTCTCATTACCCCAGGTCGGCGAGGAAGTCGCTCTGGGCGACGCCTGCGCGGAAGTGGAGTCCACCAAGAGCGTGTCGGACGTGTACTCGCCTGCCACCGGCGTGATCACCGCGGTGAACGAGTTGCTGAGTGACTCGCCCGAGACCGTGAACTCTGACCCTTACGGTGATGGTTGGCTGTTCGAGATCGAGCTCTCCGATCCCAGTGAGTTGGATGACTTGCTCGATGCGGACAGCTACGCCGAACAGGTTGCGGGTTAGGCTGAACCTCAACTGTAGAGCTCCGCAGCGCGGAGAGGAGGTTGTGTGATGCTGAGTTGTCCGGCCTGTGGCCACGATCTGGTTGAGACTGTGAACTTCTGCCCGCATTGCGGGGCGAGTCTTGCGAAGCTGTCGGGCGACACCACCAGGGTGATCCCGGCCGTGGTGGAGGAATTCCGTGCCGAGGACCTGCCTGATGCCGATGCCGCGGCTATCGCCGCACTGCCGTCCGGGTCCGCACTGCTGGTGCTTCTACGCGCCGGCAACGCCGATGGTCGCTTTCTGATCGACTCCGACGTGGTGACCGCGGGACGACACCCCCGCTGCGACATCTTCCTCGACGACATCACCGTCTCCCGGCATCACGCTCGCTTCACTCGCAAGGACGGCCTGGTCTGGGTGAGCGACGAGAACAGCCTGAACGGCACCTACGTCAACAAGCAGCTGGTCGAGCAGGAGCAGGCCCTGCAATCCGGTGATGAGGTGCAGATTGGGAAGTACCGCATGGTGTTCTTCTCCGGGCAGGGCTGATGGCTCTCGGGCTGCGCAGCATTGGTCAGGTGCTGGCCGTGCTCAAGCCCGAGTTCGAGGACATCTCCATCTCGAAGATCAGGTTCCTCGAATCCGAAGGGCTGATCTCACCGGAACGGGCACCGTCGGGCTATCGGCGTTACGCCGAGTCCGACATCGAGCGGCTGCGCTACATCCTGGACGTCCAGAAGAACCACTATCTGCCGCTGAAGGTGATCCGCGAACACCTGGACATGATGGACCGCGGGCAGCAGCCGCCGGCGCTGTCGTCCTCGGCTACTGCCTCCAGCGAGGCCGATGCGGTCGAGCAGGCCAACG
This sequence comes from Actinomycetes bacterium, assembly GCA_023425145.1. Classification (GTDB taxonomy): domain Bacteria; phylum Actinomycetota; class Actinomycetes; order Propionibacteriales; family Propionibacteriaceae; genus Propionicimonas. The sequence goes on from JAFADF010000073.1 coordinate 6,239, forward strand.
GCTTGGCGCCTCGGCCGGTGCCACCGAAACGGGCGATCCGAGTGACCCGGCGAGAGTTGCTGGAGTTGAGCGGGCTTACCGATGCCGCCCTCAACGAGTTGGAGAAGCACCAGTTGGTGGTGCCTCGCCGCGGCACTATCTATTACGGCCGGGATGCGCTGACCGTGGCGGTGATCGCCCGCAAGCTTGCGGCGTTCGGCATGGACGCCCGCCACCTGCGGGTGGTCAAGCAGGCCGCTGAGCGGGAAGTCGGGCTGATCGAGCAGGCGATCGCTCCGCACTTGCGGCGCAACCCCACCTCGCGTGCGCTGCCGGCCGAGGTGATGCAGCTGGTGCTGCACGCGCACGCGGCCATCATGCGATCCCAGATGCCACAGTGACCACCGAGATGATCGAGGTCCGAGTAGCCGAAATCCGAGTCTCCGGGGTGGAGACTGCTCCGGTCGTGGTGCTGGTCGAGGTCGGTGGCCTTGGCCGCCGGCTGCCGATCTGGATGAGCCACAGCGGCGCTGCGGCGATCTTCGGAGCCACCGATGAGCCGGACGAGGACCGTCCCAGCATCCACGATGTCGCCGGACAGCTGGCCTTGGCCCTACCTGAGCCGCTGATCGAGGCGCGGATCACCGCCTGCGATGAGGGGGAGTTCTACGCCGAGCTGGTCTTCGCGAATCGGGGAATCGCGACCCGGGCCAGCGACGCCATCGCCGTGGCCTTGCGGGTTGGCTGTCGGGTCCTGTGCGCTCCGGAGATCCTGGACGAGTACGGTCTGCCCCCGGAGACCGGAGGCGTGCCGCTGGCCGGAGATGAGGAGGTCGAGCGGTTCCGCGAGTTCCTGGACAGCGTCAACCCCGACGACTTCTCAGGCGGCCCGGAGAAACTCTGAGGTGCTCCTTCAGAGTCGGTGACCTCCCGATGAGGCGTCCGGCGTGTCGTTGACCGCGATCCGTGCCGCGGATTAGCGTCTGAATCCCAGCGAGGTAGTTCGCCGAATCGGAAGAGGTTGGACCAATGGACGCAAGGCATGAGGCAGTCGCTGCCAGCCAGGACGTGCAGGATCTGCTTTTCGAGGGCGACTTCGCGCCGATGCCCGACGACCTGGGCTTCCGCGGACCGGTGGCCTGCCGCGCCGCCGGCATCACCTACCGTCAGCTGGACTACTGGGCCCGTACCGGCCTGGTGGTGCCTGAGGTCCGCACGGCAGAGGGCTCGGGCACGCAGCGGCTCTACAGCTTCCGTGATCTGCTGATGCTGAAGGTGATCAAGCGACTGATCGATGCCGGCATCTCGTTGCAGCAGATCCGTACGGCTGTCGATCATCTTCGCGCGCGCGGAGTGGACGATCTGACCGAGGTGACCCTGCTCAGCGATGGGGTCTCGGTGTACGAGTGCACGTCCGACGATCAGGTGATCGACCTGCTCAAGGGCGGGCAAGGCATGTTCGGGATCGCGCTGGGCGGAGTGTGGCGCGACATCGAGGGCACCTTGCACGAGCTTCCGGCCGAGCGGGCCGAAGACCCGGCGGCCCCGTCCGACGACGAGCTTTCGCAGCGCCGCCGCGCCCGATTCGCCGGCTGAGCCGGTCGCGGAAGGCCCTGCCCGGCGGGGCAGGATAAGTTTGTCGTGCTATGACTGACTTCTTCGCGCGACACCTGGGCGCCATCGAATCTGACCGTGACGAGCTGCTGGCGAGCCTGGGCTTCGAGACCCTCGATCAGCTCAGCGATGCCGTCGTCCCGCAGGCGATCCGGCTGACTGAGCCGTTGGACTTGCCCGCCGCCTTGTCTGAGTACGAGGTTCAGCGCCAGCTGGCGGCCATGGCTGCTCGCAACAACCCCGGCGTTTCGATGATCGGCCTGGGCTATCACGCCACGGTGACGCCGCCGGTGCTGCGCCGAATGGTGCTGGAGAACCCGGCCTGGTACACCGCGTACACGCCCTACCAGCCCGAGATCAGCCAGGGACGGTTGGAGGCGCTGGCCAACTTCCAGACAGTGATCTCCGACCTGACCGGTTTGCCAGTGGCCGGGGCCAGCCTGCTGGACGAAGGCACCGCCGTGGCCGAGGCCGTGGCTCTCGCCCGCCGGGCATCGCGCAAGGGCGACACGGTGCTGGTCGACCCGCAGATTCTGCCGCAGAGCCTTGCGGTGCTGCGGACTCGGTGCGCGGCGTCCGGGGTGAAGGTCGAGGTCGCCCAAGATGCAATGGCGGCTGCCCTCGACGGTGGCAGCTACTTCGCCGTGGTCGTCCAGGTGCCGGGCGCCGATGGCAGCCTGCCGAGCCACGCTGAACTCGTCGATCTGAGCGAACGGGCCCATCAAGCCGGAGCCCAGGTGATCGCAGCCGTCGACCTCCTCGCCCTCACCGTGATCGGCTCGGCCGCCGAATGGGGTGTCGACATCGCCGTCGGTAGTGCGCAGCGTTTCGGTGTGCCACTGTTCTACGGCGGTCCGCACGCCGGCTTCATCGCGGTCCGTTCCGGCCTGGAACGCCAACTGCCGGGCCGGATCGTCGGGCTGAGCAAGGACGCCGACGGGGTGCCTGCCTTCCGGCTCGCGCTGCAGACTCGTGAGCAGCACATTCGCCGCGAGAAGGCCACCTCGAACATCTGCACGGCGCAGGTGCTGCTGGCCGTGGTGGCGGGCTTCTATGCCGTCCATCACGGGGCGGAGGGGCTCACCGCGATCGCGATGCGCGCCCATTCGGCAGCCAAGAGGCTTGCTGCGACGCTGGTCGCCTCCGAACTCGAGCTGGCCAGCGGGACCTTCTTCGACACGCTGACCGTGCACACGCCGGGACGCGCCGACCAGATCGTCTCTGCGGCTCGAGCCGCGGGAATTCACCTGCGGCTGATCGACGCCGATCAGGTGGGGGTCAGCATCGGCGAGGGCGTCAGCGAGGCCGAACTGGCTGCGGTCGCCAGCGCTTTCGGGGCGTCGGCGCCCACCCAGGCCGAGTGGGGTGGCTTGGCCGATCATCACCGCAGCGGTGAGTTCCTGACCCATCCCGTGTTCCGCAACTACCGCAGCGAGACCGAGCTGATGCGCTATCTGCGGACTCTCGCCGACCGGGACTTCGCGCTCGACAAGGGGATGATCCCGCTCGGATCGTGCACCCTGAAGCTGAACCCTGCTGCGGCCATGGAACCGATCAGCTACCCGGGCTTTGCCGGGCTGCACCCCTTCGTTCCGGCTGACGATGCCAACGGCTACGCCGAGCTCATCGAGCAGCTGTGCGCGTGGCTGGCCGAGATCACCGGCTACGACCACGTGAGTCTTCAGCCGAATGCGGGCAGCCAGGGCGAGTTCGCCGGCCTGATGGCGATCCGGTCGTATCACCTGGCGCAGGGCCAGGGGGAGCGAGTGATCTGCCTGATCCCGGCCTCGGCCCACGGCACCAATGCAGCCTCAGCCGTGCTCGCCGGCATGCGGGTGGTCGTCGTGGCCACCGCGGCGGACGGTTCGGTGGATCTGGATGACCTGCGCGCCAAGATCGACACCCATGCCGATCAACTGGCCGCGGTGATGGTGACTTATCCGTCCACTCATGGCGTGTTCGAGGACACCATCACCGAGATCTGCGAGCGGGTGCATGCGGCCGGCGGCCAGGTCTACGTCGACGGTGCCAACCTGAACGCCATGCTCGGGTTGGCCCGGCCGGGTCGCTTCGGTGCCGACGTGAGCCACTTGAACCTGCACAAGACCTTCGCGATTCCGCACGGCGGCGGCGGCCCGGGCGTCGGACCGGTCGCGGTGCGGGCACACCTGGCGCCCTTCCTGCCGAACCATCCTCTGGTGCCGACGGCCGGTCCGCAGACCAGCTACGGTCCGGTGAGTTCGGGACCGTTCGGCTCAGCCGGCGTGCTGCCGATCAGCTGGGCCTTCATCGCGCTGATGGGCCCCGACGGGCTCAAGCTGGCGTCACAGACCGCGATTCTGGCGGCCAACTATGTCGCCCACCGACTCGCGCTGTACTACCCGGTGCTGTACACCGGGGCGTCGGGGTTGGTGGCTCATGAGTGCATCATCGATCTGCGGGAGCTCAGCCATCACACCGGAGTGAGTGTGGACGACGTGGCCAAGCGCTTGATCGACTTCGGTTTCCATGCCCCGACGATGAGCTTCCCGGTGGCCGGAACGTTGATGATCGAGCCCACCGAGTCGGAGTCGAAGGCCGAACTGGACCGCTTCTGCGATGCCATGATCGCCATTCGGGCCGAGATGGATCAGGTGGCCGCCGGGGTCTGGCCGTCCGATGACAACCCCCTGCACAACGCGCCGCACCCCGTAGCCCGGGTGCTGGGCAGCCAGTGGAGTCACCCGTACTCGCGCGATCTGGGCGCGTTCCCCGCAGGCTTCGCCACGGGCCCGGTCGGCTCCGGTGGACGCGACAAGTACTGGCCTGCTGTGGGCCGGATCGATGGGGCCTATGGGGACCGGAACCTGATCTGCACTTGTGCTCCGGTTTCGGCATATGAGGACCAGACCGGGGAACTCTAGGTCCATGCAGGAATGGTGGGATCGGTTCAGCCAGCGCCCCTGGGTCGCCCATGTGTTGCGCACCGTCGAGCGGTTCAATGTGCGCGGCGGGGCGAATGCCGCTGCGGCGATCGCCTACTACTCGGTGCTGTCCATGGTCCCCGTGCTGATGCTGGTGTTCTCCGCCCTCGGCCTCACCCTGACCGTGTGGCGTCCGGACTCGCTGGCGGTGCTGAACAGCTATCTGAGCGATGAGCTGGCGGCCTTCGGCGACCTGGGCAAACAGCTGGAGCCGGTGATTCGGGACGCACTGAGCAACTGGGCAGGGATCGGCACGACGGGTCTGCTGATCGCCTTGTGGACCGGGACGAACTGGATCGGCAACCTTAAGCGGGCCACCCGGGTGTTGATGCGCTCCGACGTCGACCGTCCCGACGAGGCGCTGCCGTTCTATCTGGACCTGCCGGTCAACTTCGCGGCGCTGGTCGCACTGATCGCCGGGATCCTGGCCAGCTTCGCGGCTACTGGGGCGGCCACCTCCCTGGGCAGCACGGTGGCCGGATGGCTGGGAGTGACCGGCGCCGTCGCCGCCCTGTCGCTGAGGGTGCTGTCCTTGGTGATCTCGCTGGTAGTCGGAGTGGTGATCTTCTGGTGGCTGTTTCGATGGTTCTCACCACATCCGGTGCCACCGGGACTGGTCCGGGCTGCTGCGGTGATCGGTTCGGTGGCGCTGGTTGCGCTGCAGTTCGTCGCAGGCGCGCTGATCGGGGTGTTCTCCGGCAATCTCGCGGCCGGTCTGTTCGGACCGGTGATCATCGCCATGCTGTTCCTCAACCTGTTCGCCACGCTGATCCTGTACCTGGCCGCCTGGCTGGCCACCGCCGAGTCTCCGCTCGCGGCCGAACTCGAGCCGCCTGTCGTCGAGCCGAGCGAACCCGAGACCGTCGAGACCAAGCCGGGCCAACACTGGGTCTCAGCAGCCGTGGCTCGACGCAGCCTGGGGGTGGGCCTGGGCACCGGCTACACCGTCGGCGCAGCCACCGGGCTCGGTCTGGGGGCGTTGGTGGCAATGCTGGTGGCGCGCCTGCGAGGGAGAGCCCGATGACCAGGAGCCCGTCCCGGCGTGGCGGCACGCCGCCGTTCCACGTGATGGAGGTCGCTCGAGCAGCGACGGAGCGCCAGCGCACTCACGACGACGCCATCCTGCTGTGTGTCGGCCAGCCGGCCACTCCGGCACCGCGGGTGGTGCGGGAGGCCGCTGCCCAGGCGGTGGCGGATGAGGTGCTGGGCTACACGGTCTCGGCAGGGCGCGACGACCTCAGGGCGCTGATCGCCGACTACTACCGATCGCAGGGCGCGGACGTGTCCGCCGATCGAGTCGTGATCAGCACCGGCTCTTCTGCGGCGTTCAGCCTGGTGATCCTGGCCGCGTTCGAGGCCGGTGATGTGATTGCCATGGCCCGTCCGGGATATCCGGCCTACCGGAACACCCTGCTCAGCCTGGGCTGCGAGGTCGCCGACCTTCCGGTGGGGGAGGCCAGCCGCTACCAGCCGACTGTCGAGCTGCTGGAGGCGCTGCCCACCAAGCCGGCCGGCTTGGTGATCGCCTCGCCGGCCAACCCGACCGGCACCATCATCGACCCCGAGCAGTTGGCCGCGTTGGCTGCCTGGTGCCGGTCCAACGACTGCCTGCTGATCAGCGATGAGATCTATCACGGAATCTCGTACGGACGTCCCTGCGCGACAGCGGCCGTCGACGATCAGGCCGTCGTGCTGGGCTCGCTGTCGAAGTACCACTCGATGACCGGGTGGCGGCTCGGCTGGGCGGTGCTGCCGCAGTGGCTGGCCCGGCCGGTCGAGCTGCTGCAGGGCAACCTGGCGATCTGTGCACCGGCCGTTTCTCAGGCAGCCGCGCTGGCAGCTTTCGGGCCGCAGGCGGCTCAGGAGTTGGACGGTCATGTCCAGCGCTATGCCCGGAACCGAGAGCTGCTGCTGAAGCGGTTGCCCGAGTTGGGCATCACCGGCTTCGCACCGCCGGACGGCGCGTTCTATGTCTGGTGTGATGTCACCCATCTGACGAGTGACAGCCAGCGCTGGTGTGCGCAGCTGTTGTCCGATACCGGCGTTGCCCTGGCTCCCGGCGTCGATTTCGATCAGGTGGACGGGCACACGAAAGTACGGCTCAGCTTCTGCGGTGAGACCGCGGAATTGGCAACGGCCCTGGACCGGCTGGAGGAGTACCTCCAGCGCTGAGGTCCAGGACCGTGTGCAGTCAGCGTCAGTGCGCGGCCGGGGGAGCGGGAACCGGCTTGGGCTGGCCGATCTTCTCCAGCAGTTCGACGTACCAATCCTCAGTCAGGTCGAACGGCTTGCCGCCCTTGATCCGGTCGAAGGCGATCACGCTGAGCACGTCGCCGTTCTCCTCGTCATGGCCGACGACGCCCGGAGTGCCGGCCAGTGCGGCATCGACGGCGAGGTCGGTCATCGACTTGATCAGAGCGCGGTCGAAGGCGTTGGCCGCAGCCGAGCGAGAGTAGTAGCCGGACTTCTGGACCAGCACCTTCTGGGCATGCAGCATCTGCGCGAACTGCTTGCCGAACCAGGCGCCCGGGTTGATCCGCTCCAGCCGAATGTGACCGAAGGCGTCCCGAGCCACTTCCTGGCCCTCGCGCTCCATCTCGGCCACGATGTCGGCGATCCCGGCGCCCTCGGAGAGGAAGATGTTCACGCAGCCGACCCGATCCATCACCTCGAGCAGGCGCTCAGCCTCCTTGGCGATGTCGATCTCGGCCTCCGGTACGAAGACCGCGTGCACGTCCCAGGCCTCTTCGGACAGGCCGATCTCGGGCAGCCACTCAACGCTCTCCACCCATTCGTGGTACTTGCGGGCGGTGGCCGCGGTGAGCCAACCGCAGTTGCGTCCCATCACCTCGTGGATGAGCAGGATCCGGGTTCCCGCGTTGTGCTCGGCCATCACGTTCTTGGCGAACCGGGCGCCCATCTCGGCCGCGGTATCGGCACCCAGCGACTGCCGGATCGGCACCACGTCGTTGTCGATGGTCTTGGGCAGCCCGACGACGGTCAGTCCGTAGTCATTGGTGGCCAGGTAGGCCGCGAGATCTGCGGCGGTGGTGTTGGTGTCGTCACCACCGATGGTGTGCAGCACGTCGACCCCGTCGGCGACCAGACGCTCGGCGGCCACCTTCAGCGGATCCTGGCCTTCCGCGACCAGGCCACGCTTGACGAGATCCTTGGCGTTGGTGAGCTTGACTCGCGAGTTGCCGATGGGGGAGCCGCCGTACTCGTGCAGGAGGCTGGCGCGGGCGCGCACCGCGGGGGTCACCTCGAGGATGTCTCCCTTGAGCAGGCCCTCGTAGCCGTTGCGGTAGGCGATGATCTCCACCTCCGGGGCGTGTTCGGTGTAGCCCTCAATCAGTCCTCCGATGGCGGAGGAGAGGCAGGGGGCGAACCCGCCGGCGGTGAGCAGAGCGACCTTGTGCACCATCTTCGTTGATTTCCAATCCTGAGCAATGAACTTTCAACCTGGAGCCTACCCAGAGCGGGCCATGGATGCCTTGTGCATAACCGCTGATGAAACGCGCGCCGAACGGCCACAATGGAGGCACCCCAGGAGGTGGCGATGAGCCGAGACCAGCGCGGCCTGTCGATGGCGCCGTTCGTGGCCGCCATCGTGCTCTCGATCCTGCTGCTGATCGGGCTTGTCGTCGACGGTGGTGCGCAGGCGTCCGCCACCCGACGGGCCGAGCGACTGGCCGCGGCCGCGGCCAGGGCCGCCGCCGATGAGACCGCGGCAGCGCGGTTGGCCGGCCAGGAGCCGGACTATGCGGCGGCGATCGCGAGCGCGCAGCGAGTCGTGGCCGAGCAACCGGACGTGACTGCCGAGGTCACCTTCGTGGCCGGACGAGTGCGCGTGGTCACCAGTACCGGGGCCGACACGGTGATTCTCAGCGTGATCGGGATCACCCGGCTGCCGGCGCACGGCTCCGCCGAGGCGGAACTGGTCGCCGATCGTTAGGCCAGCGTCGCCGCCATCCGGTCGACTGCCTCGCTGATCACCGCAGGCGCGCAGGCCAGGTTGATCCGGACCCACTGCGAATGCTCGGCGCCGAAGCCCGCACCGGGGGAGAAGGCAACCCGGCCGGTCTCCAGGAAGCGGGCGGCCGGGTCATCGAGCCCGAGGTCGGTGCAGTCCACCCAGGCCAGATAGGTGCCGGGCTGCGGCCGGTAGCGGGCGGCAGGCAGCTTGGCGGCCAGTTCTGCTGCCAACAGCTCGCGGTTCGCCCCGATCTCCACCATCAGCTCATCCACCCACGACTGGGCGTGGACCAGGGCGGCGGTATGGGCCAGGTTGGCCAGGTGACCGGCCGAGTGCAGGGCGAAGGGCGGCAGATTGGCGAACAGCTTCGAGACCTGGGTACCGGCGATGATCAGGCCGGCCTTGAATCCGGCCAGATTCCAGGCCTTGCCGGCCGAGGTCACCGTGATGGCTCGCTCCCCGCCGGGAACGCTTTGCACCGGCACGAAGCGAGTGCCGGCATCGACCAGCGCCGCATGGATCTCGTCAGCGACAACCTGGACCTTGTGCTCGGCGGCCAGGGTCATCAGGTCGGTCAGCTCGGCTGCGGAGTGCACCACGCCGGTCGGGTTGTGCGGCGAACACAGCAGGAATGCCGTGGGTCGCTGTGCACCGCTGAACGCGGCCTCGATGGCCGCCAGATCCAGCCTGCCGTCGGTGCCCAGTGGCGCCTCGACGACCCGGCGTCCGTAGCCAGAGACGACCTGACGAAACGGCGGGTACACCGGGGGAGTGATCACCACGGCATCGCCGGGAGCGGTCACGGCCTCCAGCACCGCCTGAATCGAGTTCATCACGTCGCCGGCCCGGCGCACCTTGCCGGCGTTCAGCGTCCAGCCCCAGCGCTGCTCGGCCATGGCCACGAAGGCGTCGGCATAGCCGTTGCCGTGCGGGTACCCGGTGTCGCCTCCGGCCAGGGCCTCAGTGACCGTCGCCAGCACCTGTGGATGCATCTGAACGTCCATCTCGGCCACCCAGAGCGGCAGCACATCGGCCGGATAGGCACGCCACTTCAGGCTTTGGCGGGCACGGAGATCGGTCAGCGACACGGACAACAACGACATGCTGGCACCTTATCCGGCGCCGACTAGGGTGAGATTCATGGCTCGCTACTTCGACGTGCACCCCGACAATCCGCAGCCACGCTCTCTCGGCCAAGTCGCGGAGCTGATCCGCGGTGGGGCGTTGGTGGCCTATCCCACCGACTCCGGCTACGCGCTGGGCTGCCAACTGGGCAACCGGGACGGCCTGGACCGGATTCGCGCTCTGCGCGGGCTGGACGAGCGCCACCACTTCACGCTGGTCTGCAGTGAGTTCAGCCAGCTCGGCCAGTACGTTCAGATGGACAACTACGTGTTCCGTGCGGTGAAGGCCGCCACCCCTGGTCCGTTCACCTTCATCCTGAAGGCCACTCGGGAAGCCCCGAAGGTGATGCTGCACCCCAAGAAGAAGACGGTGGGGGTGCGGATTCCCCAGCACACCACGGCGCTGTCCTTGCTGCGGACGCTCGGGGAGCCGCTGATGTCGTCCACCCTGATGCTGCCGGAACAGACCGACCCGATGACCCAGGGCTGGGAGGTCGACCAGGAGCTTGGCAATCAGTTGGACGCGATCCTCGACTCCGGGGATTGCGGCCTGGAGCCCACCACCATCATCGATCTGTCCGAGGATGAGCCGGTGCTGTTGCGTCAGGGCGCCGGCGACGCGACGTCGTTCCTGTCCTGAGCGGGCTGCGGGCTCCCCACCCGGCCGCCGGGGTGATGTCCCTTGTGGGCGCCGGCTACCACCAGCTTGATCCGGTTCAGCTGGTTCACTTCGCTGGCGCCCGGGTCGTAGTCGATGCTGGTGATGTTCGCCTGCGGGTAGAGCCGGCGCAGTTCCCGGAACATGCCCTTGCCGACGACATGGTTGGGCAGGCAGGCGAATGGCTGGGCACAGATGATGTTCGGGGTGCCGGTCTCGATGAGCTCCATCATCTCGGCGGTGAGCAGCCAGCCCTCGCCGGCAGTGGTGCCGAGGGCGATGACGTTCTGGGCCCGGTTCGCCATCGTGGCCAGGTCGGACTGCAGACCGAACTTGCCGTTGCAGGCGGCGAGGGCACGCTGAGCGGGGGCTTGGTACTGCTCCATCAGCCACAACCCGACCCGCTTGGCATGGCGGCTGTGCTCGCCGATGCCGAGGTGGTGCCACTTCCAATCGCCAGTGAACAGCGACTGGCCGAAGAACTCCAGAAGCCCGGGCAGGACGGCCTCGCACCCCTCGTCCTCGATGACGGCGACGGCGTGGTTGTTGGCGTCGGGGTGGAACTTCACGAGAATCTCGCCGACCAGACCGATCCGAGGCTTGCGTGGGATGTCCCGCAGGGGCAGCTCGTTGAATTCTGCGACGAGTCGTCCGATCAGCTGGGAGTAGCCGATGCGTCGACGGAGAGTCGCCGAGAAGCCGCCGTGCGTGAAGAACTCCTGGCAGATCCGATCCCAGCGCTGGTAGAGCTCAGTGGCGCTTCCCGGGACTGACTCATACGGCCGCACCCGGAGCAGCACGGTTTGCAGGAGGTCCCCGAGAACCAGTGCCTGCAAGCCGCGATGCACCATGGCCGGAGTGACCCGGAAGCCGGGGTTCTCCTCGAAGCCTTGCGCGCTGACGGCAATCACCGGCACCTGCCCGAAGCCAGCCTCGGCGAGCCCCTTTCGCAGCATGCCCGCGTAGTTCGTCGCTCGACACATGCCGCCGGTCTGGGTGATGGCCACGCTGGAGTTGTTCGGATCGGCCGCGCCAGTGATGAATTGATTGACCATCTGGCCGATCACCATGATTGCCGGGTAGCAGGCGTCATTGTTCACGTACTTCAGCCCGGTCTCCACATCAGCGGGGGAGACCCGTTCCAGAAGCTCGGTGCGGTAGCCGAGGCGGTTGAGTACGGCCGTCACCAGACGGAAGTGGACCGGTGCCATCTGCGGGGCGTAGATGGTGTGCTCACGCCGATCCTGTGCGCTGAATACGGGTCTGGTGAAGTGCCGCGGGTCGTGGCGGTAGGTGACCACCTCGGCGTCGCCCAGGCGGGCCGTGCTGGCGGCAAGCAGCGAGCGGAGGCGAATTCGGGCGGCACCGAGGTTGGAGACCTCATCGATCTTGAGCACGGTGTAGACGTTGTCGGCCGCTTCGAGGATCTCCTGCACCTGGTCGGTGGTGATGGCGTCCACCCCGCAGCCGAAGGAGTTGAGCTGGACCAGTTCCAGGCGCGCCTCGGCGGCGCTGAGCGCCGCGGCCTCGTACAGCCGGGTGTGGTAGGCCCACTGATCCCGAACGCGGAGCGGCCGCTCCAGCTTGGATGTGCTGAGGATGGAGTCCTCGCTGAGTACGGCCAGACCCAGCCCGGTGATCAGCTCGGGCAGTCCGTGATTCACCTCCGGGTCGAGGTGATACGGGCGCCCGGCAAGAACGATGGCCTTTCGGCCGTGCTCGGCCAGCCAGTGCATCGCCCGGCGGCCCTCGTTCAGAATGTCGGCGCGGTAGTGCTCGTCCTCGGCATAGCCGGCGGCGACGGCGGCTTTCGCCTCAGCCAGGCTGACCTCGAAGTCCTCGAAGATCTCCACCAGCCGACCGGCCAGATGCTCGGGTTGGTCCAGGTTGACGAAGGGGTCGAGGTAACGAACGCCGGCTTCGCGCAGCCCAGGGACGTTCTTCTCCAGCACTTGTGGGTAGAAGGCCACCACCGGGCAGTTGAAGTTGTTGTCAGCCTCATCGAAACGCCGTTGCTCGAAGGGGACGCACGGGAAGAAGATCGTCCGCACGCCCCGGGCCAGCAGGTCTTCGATGTGGCCATGAGCCAGCTTCGCCGGATAGCAGATGTTCTCCGAGGGAATCGATTCGGCACCCTCGGCCAGCGTGTCACGATCGGTGCGCTTGGACAGGATGACCCGGAAGCCCAGTGTGCTGAGCACCGTGAACCAGAACGGATAGTTCTCGTACATGTTCAACGCGCGCGGAATGCCGATGTCGCCTCGGAAGGCCTCAGCCTCGCGCAGCCGGCGGTAGCCGAAGGTGCGCTTGTACTTGAAGTCATAGAGGTTGGGCAGCTCGTCGGCTCCACTCGGACGAGCCAGGCCCGCGCCGCGCTCGCAGCGGTTCCCGGAGACATGCCGGGTACCGTCGCGGAAGGTGGAAACCGTCAGCTGGCACTGGTTCTGACACAGGCGACAGTGCTCCAGGGTGCTCTGGACGCCGAACTCGTCCAGTTCGTCGATGCTGAGCACCTGGCTGACCGTCCCCGGCTGGTGTCTCAGGCGTGCGGTGAGGGCGGCCCCGAAGGCGCCCATGAGGCCGGCGATGTTCGCTCGGACCACCTCGAGCCCGGTGAGCAGCTCGAAGGCACGCAGGACGGCGTCGTTGAGGAAGGTGCCGCCCTGGACCACGACCTTGTCGCCGAGCTGCTCGGCATGCCGCAGCTTGATCACCTTGTACAAGGCGTTGCGCACCACCGAGTAGGACAGGCCCGCCGAGATGTCGCCGACGTCGGCACCCTCCTTCTGGGCCTGCTTGACCGAGGAGTTCATGAAGACCGTGCAGCGGCTGCCGAGATCGACCGGATGCTGCGCCTGGATGGCGGCCTGAGCGAAGCTGGCCACGTCCGTGCCCATCGTCTCGGCGAAGGTCTGCAGGAACGATCCACAGCCAGAGGAGCAGGCCTCGTTGACCGCGATGGAGTCGACCGCACCATTGCGGATCCGCAGGTACTTCATGTCCTGACCGCCGATGTCGATCACCGAGGTCACACCTGGGCACACTCGTTCGGCAGCTCGGAAGTGGGCCATGGTCTCCACTTCGCCCTCGTCCACCCGCAATGCCGCCCGGATCAGGTCCTCGCCGTAGCCGGTGACACAGCACCGGGCCAGGAACGCACGGGCCGGCAGCTCCTGCTGGACCCGACGCAGAATGGCGACCGCCGCGCTCACCGGATCGCCCTCGTTGGAGGCGTAATGGCTGAATCGCAGCCGGTCGTCTGCGTCGATCAGGACGGCCTTGATCGTCGTCGAGCCCGCGTCGATGCCAAGGAAACAGGGTCCCTCCGCCTCGCTGAGCGGAGCCTGCGGCACCGTCGCTGCTGCGTGCCGGCCGACGAACTCGGCGCGGTCTTCTGGGCCGTCGAACAGGGGAGCCAGCAGGCTGCGGGCCAGACTCAGCTCCTGGCGGCGGCCCAGTCCGGCGACGAGGTCGGCCGCGGTGAGCGGCGGACCGGAGGCGAGCAATGCGGCGCCGATGGCGACGAACAGTTGTGCATTGTCCGGTGTGGTGAAGCGATCCACTTTGCCGGCCAAGGCGCGCTGGTAGGCGGCCCGCAGCTGCGGCAGGTAGTGCAGCGGTCCGCCCAGGAAGACCAGGTTCCCGCGGATCGGGTTGCCCGCTGCCAGGCCGGCGATCGTCTGCAGCGCCACTGCCTGAAAGACCGATGCGGCGAGATCGGACGGGGCTGCGCCCTGATTGATCAACGGCTGCAGGTCGGACTTGGCGAACACACCGCAGCGCGAGGCGATCGGGTAGAGGTGGCGATGCTCTGCGGCCAGCCGGTCCAGGCCGACGGCGTCGGTCTGGAGAAGCACGGCCATCTGATCGATGAACGATCCGGTGCCGCCGGCACAGGTGCCATTCATCCGTTGCTCGGGCACCGGGTGGAAGTAGGTGATCTTGGCGTCCTCGCCGCCGAGCTCGATCACCACATCGGTATCGGGCAGCAGCTGCTGGACGGCTTCGGTGCTGGCAATGACTTCCTGGACGAACCGGGCACCCATCAGCTCGGCTACCTGCAGCCCGCCCGAGCCGGTGACGGCAACGGGCATCGGCTCTGCGAAGCGGTCGGCGAGTTGTCGAAGCAAGGTGGCGAGTTCGCCGCGGACGTCAGCATTGTGCCGGCGGTAGTCGCTGAACAGGATGCGTCCGTCGTCCCACACGACGGCCTTCACCGTCGTCGAGCCGATGTCCAGGCCGAGGGATGGGCTCACGATCGGGCCTCAGCTGGGACGGCGGCGGCTGCGTCATCAGGCAGTCGATGATGGGTGCCGCGCATGTCCTCATCCTGCCGCATTTTGCGGCGGCGGCGCAGGTCGCGCTGTCTTCGCGGCGGCCTCAGACGAAGGCGGGACGCCGCAGCAAAGCGGTCAGGTTCTCCCGGGCCGGCTGCTCCCAGTTCTCGGCGCCGTAGCCGGTGTGGAAGATCCGCTCCGCCTCGAGCATGCCCTCGATCCAGTCCCGCAGCCGCTCTTCCCGTTCGGCATCGGTGAGCTCTGTCATCTCTGCGGCACGCTGAACGAACGCCTCCTCGACGGTGGGGAAGGGCAGGGCCAGACCGGAAAGGTCGGCATCGCAGATCCGTTCGGAACCGGGGACCTCCGGTCGGGGATGATGATCCGCTGTGACCAGGACCAGCCGGGCGACCAGTCCCACCTCGATCCACGGGAATCCAGCCCCGAGCAACTCGGTGGCGGCAACGGCCGCCGAGGCCTGCTCATGGTGTCCACGCGTCCCTGTGGTCACCACATTGTGGTACCACAAGGCCAGATACTCGGCGCGGTCGGTCCCGCCGAGTTCTTCCAGGGCACGGAGACACTGCCGCAGATGGTGTGCGTCGTGGAAGGCCCGGCGGGAATCGCTCAGGCGAGTGAGGATGCTCTCACCGAGCATCGGGTGCAACGGAAGCATGCGGCTCCAACTGAGCCGCAGTTCATCGATCAGCTCAGCGTTAGCGGCCACCCGAACTCATCCTCCATGCCTCCCAGCTTTCGACAGTAGGTCATCCGGCTGCCGGCGCCTCGGGCGGCAAGAGGATTTCCACCCGGCTACTCGGTGAGATCGGCCACCAAGAGGTCCGGTCGCAACTCCTGCAAGACGGCAGGGGAGACCTCGATCGATGCATCGGGAACGCCGCTGCCGCAGTAGATCACTCCCAGCGAGAGCACCGGACGGTCAACGACGAGGCGCACCGCCGAGTCGCCGCAGATCGGGGTGACTCCGCCGGCGGCCATCTGCAACGCCTCCAGTGCGAGCTGAGGGGCGGGACGCAAGGCTGACCGGGGGACCGACAGTGCCCTGGCCAGGTTTGCGTACTTGAGCCGCGCGCGTCCGGGGATGGCGGCGAGGACCACGGTGTCGTCGGGAAGGCTGAACGCCAGCGTCTTGGCCGACGAGTCCACGTCCAATCCGGTCAGGTGGAGCTCGTCCTGATTGTGAGCGGCGGGATGGCGGTGCAGCCGGAAGGGCAGGCCGGCCGCGGTCAGCGTCCGGGACGCGACGGGCTCAATCTGGGCGCTCACCACACCACCTCATCTCTTGGTGGTGATCAGGCTAGACCGCGGGCCATCGAGCCGAGGATCGCCGTATCACCAGGGGATACCCGCCGACGAGCTGGAGGCGGTGTGGCTCAGCTGATGCGGAACGCGTAGCCGGGCAGCGCCGGAGCGGCGTAGGTCGGCGACGTTTGCCAACCCAGCGGCGCATAGAGGGGGTGCGCCACACAGACGTGCCTCTTGCCGTGTTCGAAGTTGGCGAAGCGCTCATCGCAGATGGCACACACGACTCGCTCGTCAGCGTCGACCACGCGGTCGAGCCAGCCGATGAGCCGCGAGGCTAAGGATGTGAGCATCTCGTTTGCGCCATCTCGCTGAACTACTGGTGTGCACCTTCAGTGATACCCATGCTCCGCCCGAGCAACAAGTCCCCGGGTGAGGACACTCCGTGCGGGAGGGAATCGTCCGCGGTGACCGTCTGGCGGCCGGGTCACCTACCCAGGGGAGCCGCCTGAACCAGACCTAATGACATAATGTACCTTATCGGACAACAAGACATCTGAAGGTCCGCCGAGACGCCGACAGCCTGGCCAGGAAGGAACAATGCCCCTCCGGCCAGGCTGTGCGAGCTGCGGTGACTGCGAGATCCCTACAGGTTGATCATGTGGCCGGCGATGCCTTCGACGGCTTCCTTCAGCGCCTCGGACAGACTCGGGTGCGCGTGAATGTTGCGAGCAACCTCGTCGGCGGTGAGATCCCACTGCTGAGCCAAGGTGAGCTCCGGAAGCAGCTCGGAGACGTCCGGGCCGACCATGTGGGCACCCAGGATCTCGTTGTAGCGTGCGTCGGCAACGACCTTGACGAAGCCGACGGCATCGCCGAGTCCGTGTGCCTTGCCATTGGCGCTGAACGGGAACTTGGCGACCTTCACCTGGTAGCCGCGCTCCTTGGCCTGCGCTTCGGTGTAGCCGAAGGAACCCACCTGCGGCTGGCTGTAGGTGGCCCGCGGGATCATGTCATAATTGATGGGCATGGTCTCTGCCCCGGCGATGGTCTCGGCGGCCACCACCCCCTGAGCTTCCGCGGTGTGCGCCAGCATCAGCTTCATGGTGACGTCACCGATCGCGTAGATACCCTCGACACTCGTCCGCATGTAGTCGTCGATGGCGATGGCGCCGCGATCAGTGAGCGCCACTCCGGTGTTCTCCAGGCCGTAGCCCTGCGTCCGCGGGGCGAAACCGAGCGACTGCAGCACCTGAGCCGCCTCGAGCACGCGGGACTCTCCCCCGGCCGCCGGGCTGATCGTCACCCGGACGCCGTCCGCATGCTCCTCGATCTTGTCGACCTTGGTCTTGGTAAGCACCTCGACGCCCATCTTCTTGTACGCCTTGGCGAGCTCGGCCGACACCTCGGGGTCTTCGTTGGGAACCATCCGGTCCAGGTACTCCACGATGGTGACCTTGGTGCCGTAGTTCGCCAGGACGTATCCGAACTCGGTGCCGATGGCGCCTGCGCCACAGATCACGATCGACTCCGGCACCTTGTCAGCGAGGATTTGCTCCTCGTAGGTGAAGACGCGCGCGCTGCGTTGGGTGCCCGGAAGCATCTTGGTGGTCGCACCGACAGCGATGATGGCGCTGTCGAAGGTCAGCACCTCCTCTCCCCCATCGCCGAGGTCGACCTTGATCGACTTGGCGTCGAGGAAGGTTCCCCAACCGTTGAATTCGGTGATCTTGTTCTTACGCATCAGGTAGTGCACGCCGTTGACCATCCGGTCGGAGACGGCGCGGCTGCGCGAGAAGGCTGCTCCGTAGTCGAAGCTCACCTCGCCGCTGATTCCGAAGGTCTTGGCTTCAGCATGGAAGATGTGGGCCAACTCGGCATTACGCAGCAACGACTTGGTCGGGATGCAGCCGACATTGAGGCAGACGCCGCCCCACCACTGCTTCTCGACAATGGCTACCTTCTTGCCCAGCTGGGACGCACGGATCGCCGCGACATAGCCACCCGGGCCGGCACCGAGAACAACGACATCGAAGTGTTGGGTCATGGCTTTCACTCTAGACCGGGCAATGCCAGCCCTGGCCTCATATCCCATGTGAGATAAGCTCTTCTTGTGACGGAACTCCTCCCCAGCAGCATCGGCACCCTGATTCGGGACGCGCGTAAGCAGCGCGGCTTGACCCAACAGGAGCTTGCCGCGGTGCTCGGCACCTCGCAAAGTGCGGTCCACCGGATCGAGTCCGGCGGCCAGAACCTCAGCCTGGAGATGATCAACCGCATCGCCGGCGCCTTGGAGAGCCCGCTGATCTCGGCAGGACCCGGCGGGCCGACTCATCTGCGGGTGCACGGCCCGGTCACTTTGTCCGGCTCGATCGAGGTTCGCTCGTCGAAGAATGCCGCCGTGGCGCTGCTGTGTGCGTCCCTGCTGAACGAAGGACGAACCGTGCTGCGCGGGATCGCCCAGATCGAGGAAGTGAACCGGATCCTGGAGGTGCTGACCAGCATCGGAGTGCGCGCCACCTGGTCCGAAGACAAGTCCGAACTGGAACTGCGCCGCCCGGCCAAGCTCAGCCTGATCCATATGGACGAAGCCGCAGCACGACGCACTCGCTCGATCATCATGTTCCTGGGGCCGCTGCTGCATCTGGAGGAGAGCTTCGACCTGCCCTACGCCGGCGGCTGCAACCTCGGCGCCCGCACGGTCACTCCGCACTTGCAGGCGCTGCGCAACTTCGGGCTCACCGTGCGCACCTCGCAGGGGCTCTACCACGCTCAGGTGCAGCCCAGCGCGGTGCAGTCCCGACGGATCACCCTCACCGAGCGCGGCGACACGGTCACCGAGAACGCGCTGATGGCAGCCGCGCTCTTCGCCGGACGCACCGAGATTCGCAATGCCTCCAGCAACTACATGGTGCAGGATCTGTGCTTCTTCCTGCAGGAGCTCGGCGTCCAGGTGGACGGGATCGGCACCACCACCTTGGTGGTGCATGGTCTGGAACGGATCAACGCCGACGTGGTCTACACCCCCTCCGAGGATCCGATCGAGGCGATGAGCCTGCTGACGGCGGCCATCGTCACGGGTTCGGAACTCACCATCACCCGTAGCCCCATTGAGTTTCTGGATGTCGAGCTGGCGATCCTGGCCGAGATGGGCCTGGACTACTCGCTGAGTGAGGAGTATCGCTCCCACAACGGGCGCACGGTGCTGGTCGACATCACTGTGCGGCCCTCGCACCTGCATGCGTCGGCCGACAAGATCCATCCGATGCCGTTCCCGGGCCTGAACATCGACAACCTGCCGTTCTTCGCGGTGATCGCCGCGGTGGCCGAGGGTCGGACGATGATCCATGACTGGGTCTATGAGAACCGGGCGATTCATCTGGTCGAGCTGAACAAGCTCGGTGCGGATGTCCAGCTGCTCGATCCGCACCGCATCGTGGTGAACGGCCCCACCCGGTGGCGGGGCCAGGAGTTGATCTGCCCGCAGGCGCTGCGTCCGGCGGTGTGCCTGCTGCTGGCAGCGCTGGCCGCGCGCGGCACCAGCGTGCTGCGCGATGTCTATGTGATCAACCGGGGCTACGAGGACCTGCCGAACCGGCTCAACGCGCTCGGCGCACAGATCGAGGTCTTCCGGGACTGATTAGTCCGGCGGCGCCGGAATCGAGGCGAGATCCGGCGCTGCGCCTGGCCAGACCAGGACGACGCGGCACGGCGCATGGTCGACGACGAAGCGGGTGTGCTTGTCCAGGCTGCGCGGACCGAGTCGACTGAGGTCACCGTCACGGGCCAGCACCAGGACGTCCGCTTCGGCCGCGGCCGCGGTGACCTCGCGCTCGGCACGTCCGGTACGCAGCTGCGTCTCGGCCGCCCGGCCCAGCCGAGCGGCCGCAGCCGCCAGCCGATCCTGGGCGGCGCGCTGAGCCAGTTCGGCCACCGGGTTGCTGTCCGCTCCCCTGCCCCACAGCCCGATCCGGGCACCGGCCGCCTGCGCGACCAGCTCGCTGGACACTGTGGCCAGCAGTCGGACCTCGGCGTCGGCGAAGATCTCAGTCACCGTATCGATGCAGGCCGGCCAGGTGGCCTCAGCAATCCACACCAGCACCTTCACAACACACCTCCGAACAGTTGAAGCGAGCCCCACAGGGCCACCACGGCGCCGACGATGGCCAGTGGTGTGGTCAGCAGCCCGAGCCAGGTGAACTCGGCGAGCGGGGCCTCGTGATCATGATCATGGACGATGCGGCGCCACAACAGCGTCGCCAGTGAGCCGACGTAGGTCAGGTTGGGTCCCACGTTCACCCCGATCAGGACGGCCAGCGCCGGCCCCACTCCGGACGTCGCGGCTAGTGGCAGAAGGATCAGTACCGCCGGCAGATTGTTCACCAGGTTCGCCAGCAGCGCGGCGATTCCGGCCCAGGCCAGCAGGGCCCACAGAGAAGTGCCGGCAGGAACGACATGCCCCATCAGCTCGGCCAGGCCATTGTCGACGACCGCCTTCACCACCACGCCGAGCGCAATCACGAAGGCGAGGAACGGCAAGTTCAGGGCATGCACCAGCTCCCGGGGACGAATCTGGCGCCTCCTGATGGCCCGGACGGCCAGCACCGCCGCTCCGATCGCCGCGACCCAGGCCACCTCAAGGTGCCAGAAGGATGCCGCGACGAAGCCGACCAGGGTGGCTGCCACGACACCGGCACTGAAGACGGGCAGCGGCACCCGTTGGGCACTGGCGGAGGGGGTTCCCGCGGCGAGCCGCAGGTCGGTGGCGAAGTACCAGCGGAAGGCGAAGTACTCCACGACGATCACCACCAGCCACGGCAGGCTCATCAGGAGCCCGAACTGGGCGAAGCCGAGGCCCAGCGCCGTCATGGCCAGCAGATTGGTCAGGTTCGACACCGGCAACAGCAACGAGCCGGCATTGGCCAGGTGGGTGGTGGCGTAGACGTGCGGTCGGGGGCGAACCCCGACCCGGGCGGCGGTCGCGAACACCACCGGAGTGAGTAGCACAACGGTCGCGTCCAGGCTCAGCACGGCGGTGGTGATGGCCGCCACCGCGAAGACCAGCAACAGCAGTCGCTGTGGTCGCCCGGCGCTCCGCCGGGCCATCAGCTGGCCGGCCCACTCGAAAAGGCCGTCGCGAGCGCAGAGCTCGCTGAGCACCAGAACCGCAGCCAGGAAGCCGACCACCGGCAGCAGGGTCAGTGACTCGTCGAGCGCGCGCTGCGGGGTGATTCCCCCAGTGATCAGGACGACCAGCGCAGCCGGCACGGCCACCACCGCCTCCGGCAGCCGACCCGGGCGAATCACCGCGAAGGCGAGGACGATTAGCAGCAGGACTGCTGCGACCACCTCCGCCCCGATCATGGCGCTACCCCACCTGCTCCACGGTGAAGTGGTAGTCGGGATCCACCAGCTGGCTCTGGGCCGGGGCGAGCAGAAGCTCCGAGGAGCCGGCTTCGGTCGTCGCGCGGAGCAGGGAGTAGACCGCGTCGGCGGTGGCACCGAGGGCGGTACCAGGATCGCGGTCGGCCAAGTAGTGAGCCAGGAACAGAGCGGCGGTCAGATCACCCGATCCGGTGAAGTTGCGCTCCAGGAGTGGAGTGCGGACCAACCAGGCACCATCGTCGGCGGCGGCGATCATGGCCACCGAGTCCGCGTCGGCCCCGGCCAGCACGGCCGAGGTCACCAGGACCAGCTTCGGTCCGTGGCTGCGCAGTTCGGCAGCAGCGTCCAGGACTTCGGCGAGCGTGGTGGTGCTGCGTCCGGTGAGGTAGTCGAGTTCGAAATGGTTCGGGGTGACCACGTCCGCCTTCGGCACCACCTCGTCGCGCATGAACTCCGGGATCCCCGGACGCACATAGATGCCGCGGCCGACGTCGCCGATCACCGGGTCACAGCAGTAGATGGCCTCCGGGTTGCGCTGCTTGACCAACTCCACGGCGGCCAGCACCTGTGCCCCCATCTCTGCCGCGCCTTGGTAGCCGGACAGCACCGCGTCGGCGCGGCCGAGAACGCCGCGCTCGTCGATCCCGGTGATCACCTCGGCCACGTCGGACGGGCTGAGCATCGGGCCCCGCCACGCCCCGTAGCCGGTGTGGTTGGAGAAGTGCACGGTGATCACCGGCCAGACCTCGACCCCGAGGCGCATCAACGGGAACGTCGCGGCGCTGTTGCCGACGTGGCCATAGGCCACCGAGGACTGGATCGACAGAATCGTTGTCAAGGCTTCAACTCCCGTTCATTTCACTGCGGACAAATGCCCTCTGAGCACCCTAGAGTTCAGCCGTGCCCTTGCGCGACCACCCCTATCTCAGCGGACGCTTCATCGCCACGGCACATCGCGGCGGCTGGGTTGATCCGGCCGACAAGGACCGGGAGAACACCATCTACGCCTTCACCAGGGCGTGGGAGCTGGGTTACCGGGTCTTCGAGACCGACGTGCACCTCACCGCCGATGGGCAATTGGTCGCCTTCCACGACAGTGAACTCGACCGGATCACCGGGGTCCGCGGCCGGATCGGTGAGCACACCTGGGATGAGCTCAGCTCGGTCACGGTGGCCGGCCAGGACCGGATCCCGCTGCTGACCGAGCTGTTGTCCGCTTTTCCCGAGGCGGTGTTCAACATCGACATCAAGGTCGAACAGGCCACCGAACCTCTTGCCGCGCTGCTGAACGACAGTGCCGACCAGCAGCGAGTGTGCGTCGGCTCCTTCTCCTCGGCGCGGCTGGCCCGGTTCCGGCAACTGGCGCCGCAGGTCCTGACTTCGACCTCCCCGCGGGAGGTGGCCCGCTATGTGTTCGGCTTCGGGATGCGTCGTCCCCGCTTCGGCGATGGTGAGGTGCTGCAGGTTCCGGTGCGGGCGATCGGCGGTCTGGTTCCGATCGTCCGTCCGGACGTGCTGGCGGCCGCCCATGCGCACGGCCGTCCGGTGCAGGTGTGGACGATCGATAACCCGACCGAGATGGCCCGGCTGATCGATCTGGGTGTGGACGGCCTGATCACCAATGATCTGGTTGCACTGAAGCAGGTCCTGCGAAATCGCGGACTCTGGCAGGAGGAATTGTGAAGAGCACCCGGGAACAGCGGTCCTGGTACTGGTACGACTGGGCGAACTCGGCCTACATCACCACCACGGCAACGGTGCTGATCGGCCCGTACCTGACGCATCTGGCCAACAACGCCGCCGGCTGCACCAATCTCGCCGATGGCCAGGTCTGCACCACCCCGGTCGAGTTGCTCGGCTTCATCCCGGTACTCCCCGGCGCTCTGCCGTCCTTCGTCTCGACCATCAGCACCGTGCTGTCGGCGGTTCTGCTGCTCTTCGTCGGGGCTGCCGCCGACCGCTCCGCGCATCCGCATCGCTGGCTGGGAGTCTCGGCGTGGATCGGTGCGCTGGCCGGCAGTCTGATGTTCTTCCTGACCGGTTCCAACTGGGAGCTCGGCGTCTGGTTGATGATCATCGGAGCCTTCAGCTTCGGGGCATCCACCATCGTCTACGACTCGATCCTGGTTCGGATCGCCGGTCCGGACGAACGGGATCGGGTCTCCAGCAAGGGCTGGGCCTTCGGCTACGCCGGCGGCGGACTGCTGCTGCTGATCAACTTCGCTGTGATCACCTTCAACGACCAGATCGGCCTGGACTCGGAGATGGCCGTCCGGATCTGCCTGCTCTCGGCGGGCGTGTGGTGGGCGGCGTTCACCCTGATTCCCTTCCTCGGACTGCGCCGGCTGCCCCGCGAGGTGCCCAAGGAGGCCGCCGAACGTAACCCGTTCACCCAGCTGGCCAGCACCTTCGGAGTCCTGCGCAAGTACCCGCAGACGATGCTGTTCCTGCTCGCCTTCCTGTTCTACAACGACGGCATCCAGACGGTGATCTTCGCCTCCAGCCAGTACGCGTCCGGTGAGCTGGGAATGACCCAGAGCCAGGTGCTGACCACCTTCCTGCTCACTCAGATCGTGGCGTTGTTCGGTGCACTGATCTTCGGCAGATTCGCGGGTCGCTACGGGGCCAAGCGAACAGTGCTGGGCGGGATTCTGATCTGGCTGGGGGTGGTCGTGGTCGGCTTCCTGCTACCCGCCCACAACTTCGTGGCCTTGCTCGGGCTCGGCGCAGCGATCGGCCTGGTGATGGGCGGTACTCAGGCACTCTCCCGCTCGATGTACAGCCAGTTGGTGCCGATCGGCAGAGAAGCCGAGTTCTTCAGCTTCTACCAGGCCATGGAACGTGGGACGAGCTGGCTGGGAACCCTGGCCTTCGGCTTGGTCTTCCAGTTCGCGCAGTCCTACCGGCTCGCGTTGATCGCACTGGCCATCTTCTTCGTGGTCGGCGGCTACTTGCTGACCAGAGTGAACATGCGGAAGGGAATCACCGACGCCGGCAACGCGTTACCAGCAGTGTTCTGATTTGTCGGTCCCGCTAACGTGGGCACGGAGGTGGAGATGGCTGATCGTTCGCTACGGGGCTCCGGACTGGGCGCCAAGAGCAATGCCGATCCCAATGGGATCGAACTGGCACCGCGTCAGGAGATCGGATTCGACTGCCCGCGCGAGCATCACTTCACCGTGGTCTTCGCCGAGGAGGCAGACCTGCCGGCTGAGTGGGAATGCCCGCGCTGCGGGGAGATCGCTCGACGCTCGGACGGCGTGGTGGCAGAGGCCAAGGAGGTCAAGCCGCCGCGTACCCACTGGGACATGCTGCGGGAGCGTCGCTCCCTGAAGGAGCTCGAGGAGTTGCTCGCCGAGCGCTTGGGCGAGATCCGGGGCGACCGCTAGCCCGGAAGTTCGCTCTGCGGATTGGTCGCCGTCGGCGGCTTGGTGGCGGGCGCGTCCGGGTCGTCGACGGTCTCGCCGTCGATCACTGTGCCGGTGTGGAACGCTGAGGTCGATCCATTCCTCAGCCCCGACGACATGGCCGACTGGCGTGCCAGGAATACCCCCAGCACTCGTCGCGCATACGGGCGCGTGGCCGGAACCAGGAAGATCAGGCCGAACACATCGGTGAGGAAGCCGGGCAGGATCAGCAGGATGCCGCCGACCAGCACCAGAGCGGCGTCGGCGAGTTGGCCGCTGGGCATCCGGCCCAGGCTGAGGGCGTCCCACAGTGCAGCCCATGCCTTGCGGCCCTCTCGCTGCAGCAGCCACGCGCCGAGCACCGCTTCGGCGATCAGGATGGCGATGGTCCACGGGATGCCGATTCGGGTGCCCACCCAGGTGAGCAGCCAGACCTCGATCACCGAAACCACGATGAAGCAGGCCACCAGCACTGGGAGTGCCCAGCGCTTGATGCCGATCACGAGGCGGCCCCCTGACCGCCTCCGCGCCGACGCCCGGTGAGGGCAGAGAATGCGGCCGCCACCTGACCGGTGCGGTACTTCCAGCCCCAGCGGGTGGTCAGCCCCATCGCCTCCATCACGATGGCTCCGCTCATCTTGGAGTCGCCGTACTCGCGCTCGACGAACTCGATCGGCACTTCGGCGACGGTGAAACCGGCCCGAATCGCGCGGCGCACCATCTCCACCTGGAAGCCGTAGCCGGCTGCCTCCATGCCGTCCAAGCCCATCCCTTGCAGCGTGCTGGCGCGCCAGGCCACAAAGCCGCCAGTGGCGTCCTTCACCGGGAGTCCGAGCATCAGCTGAGTCCACAGATTGCCGCCCCGCGAGAGCAGTTCGCGATGCAGCGGCCAGCCCTTGGTGGAGCCGCCCTTGACGTAGCGGGATCCCTTCACCGCATCAGCGGTCTGCAGCCGCTCCAGGATCGAGGGCAGGTACTCCGGCTGATGGGAGCCGTCAGCGTCGTGCTCAACCAGCACCTGGTAGCCGTGTTCCATCCCCCACGCGAAGCCGGCCAGGTAGGCAGCTCCGAGGCCCTCTTTACCGGTCCGGTGCAGCACATGCAGATGGTCGTCGGTCTCCGCCAGGTCATCGGCGAGCTTGCCGGTGCCGTCGGGTGAGTTGTCGTCGGCGACAAGGATGTGCGCACTGGGCACCGCCGCGCGAATGCGAGCAGTGATCGGACGGAGGTTCTCCAACTCGTTGTAGGTGGGGATGACCACCAGCACGGGTTCAAGAGGGGTTGCCGGGTGTGGCATCTTCAGCTCCACTTCGAGTGTGTCGTGACTTCATTCTGCCCGAGATCACCAGGTAGCCAAGTCCGAGCAGCAACCCGGCTATCGTCCCGCCTTCCACCCAGCCGGCCAACCAGGTCGCCGGCGTGACACCATCACGCTCGGCGAGGCTGACCACGCCGGAGGCCGACGAATGGTCACGGACGGAGAAGGCCACTGCGCCGTCCGGCTCGATCAGGCCGGAGACGCCGCTGGTGGTGACCACCAGGATCTCGCGGCGAAGCTCCATGGCGCGGACCCGGGTCATGGCGAACTGTTGGTCGATCTGACCGGTGCCCTGATACATCGCGTTCGAGGACTGCACCACCACCACCTGGGCGCCGTGCGTGGGCAGATCGTAGGCGTAGTTGTCGAAGGCCAGGTCGTAGCAGACCAGGACGCCCAGCTTCAGCGGACGACCGTCAGCCAGCTGCACATCCAGCACCCCTGGTCGATCCCCCGCGACCGACTGGTCACCCACGTAGGCCAGCTCGGGGATCAGCGGCAGCAACACGTCGCGCATCGGCACCCACTCGCCGAACGGGACGATCCCGCGCTTGATGTAGGTGGCGCTCACCTGTCTGGTGGGGTCCCACCACAACGAGGCGGTCTGCCGCTCGCCGGCTCCGGGCCCGGACAGGATTGCGCCGACCAGTAGCGGGGTGTTCAGCCGCGTCACCGCGCTGCGGACGAGCTGTCCGGTTTCCGCATCGGCGAACGGGTCCGCGTCGGTGGAGTTCTCCGGCCACACCACGAAATCGGGGCGCGGCAGCGTCCCGGCGTCCACCTGATCGGCGAGGCGGATCGTCTGAGCAAGTTCGTTCTTGGTGATCGTCCGGGCCGGGCCGAGGCCGTACACACCGCCTCCAGGGGCGCCGCCTTGCACCCAGCCGACCTGGACGCTGCCGGTCTGGGCGCCGGGTCCGACCAGAATCCCCGCCGAGCCGGCCAGCACCACCAGCGCCGTCCCTGCGAACAGAGCGGTGCCACGGCGCCAGCTCAGCCGCTGCAGCCACCAGGCCAGGCCTTGGCCGATCAGGGCCACGGCCAGGCTGACTCCGGGCACTCCGACCAGCGGATAGGCCCAGGCCAGTGGCGAGTCAGCCATCGTGTAGCCCAGCCGCAGCCAGCCGAAGCCGTTGAACGGAAAGTGGGAGAAGCTGAACTCGATGGCCACCCAGGAGGCGGCAGCCAGCAGTGGCCACCAACGGCTTCGACCACCCAGCCGGATCAGCAGGCCGAGGACAAGGAAGAACACTGACTCGACGGCGACCAGGCCGAAGAGTGCTTCGAGGAAGATGATCTGCATCCAGTTCAAGCCGAGCC
Source organism: Actinomycetes bacterium (assembly GCA_023425145.1). Lineage (GTDB taxonomy): Bacteria > Actinomycetota > Actinomycetes > Propionibacteriales > Propionibacteriaceae > Propionicimonas. The sequence continues at coordinate 33,523 of JAFADF010000073.1, forward strand.
CCAGAAAGCTCAGGCCGAAGGCCAGTCCGAGTCCGGCCGCGCCGCGGTAGCCCTTGGCCGCCAGCACACTCAGGCTCAGCCCGGCAACCCCGAGAAAGGCCAGCGGCCACAGGTTGAAGGGTTGGAAGGCCAGCGCCGTGGCGAGTCCGCTGAGAATGGCCAGCACCACCCGCAGCGCTCCAGGGCGGCGGGAGAGTGCGTCGATCACGCCCAGAGCCTAGTCGCACCCTGGCTGGCCGTGCGCATGGCACCATGGGGCGATGCAGAGGACTGGGTTGTTGCTGCTGGACACGGCCTCGTTGTACTTCCGGGCCTTCTTCGGACTGCCGTCGAGCCTACGTGCGGCCGACGGGACGCCGGTCAACGCCGTCCGTGGGCTGCTGGACTTCGCGGCACGGTTCATCACCGAGTACTCCCCTCAGCAGCTCGCCTGCTGCTGGGACGATGCCTGGCGGCCGGCTTGGCGGGTGGCGCTGATCCCGTCCTACAAGGCGCATCGAGTCGCGTACGGCGAGGTGGAGATCGTGCCCGAAGAGCTCCAGGTGCAGGTGCCGCTGATCAGGGCCGTCCTGGCGGCGGCCGGGCTGCCGGTGATCGGTGCTGCCGACGCCGAGGCCGACGACGTGATCGGCACCCTGGCCAGTGCGAGTCGAGAGGTGCGGATCGTCACCGGTGATCGGGACCTGTTCCAGTTGGTCGACGACGACCGGGACTGCCGAGTGCTCTACGTCGGACGCGGTGTCGCGCAGCATGACGTGGTCGACGATGCCTGGCTGCAGGCCAAGTACGGGGTGTCGGCCCGCGGCTATGTGGACTTCGCGGTCCTCCGCGGCGATCCGTCTGATGGTCTTCCCGGCGTCGCCGGCATCGGAGAGAAGACTGCGGCGAAGCTGGTGGCCGAGTACGGATCGATCGAGCAGATCGTGGCGGCCGCCCAGAATGGGCTGCTCTCCCCCACTCTGACTCGGCGTCTGGCCGCGGCCATCGATTACCTCGGTCCAGCCGGCGAAGTGGTCGCTGTTCGGCGGGACCTGCCGCTGGCCGTGCCCGATCTCAGGGTGCCCTCCGCGCCGGCCGACCCGGACGAGTTCGCCCGGCTCAGCGCAGAACTGAACCTCGGTTCCAACGCCGAGCGGCTGGTGAAGGCCCTTGCCACAGCAGGTTCGCCGAGCTAGCCCTTCAACACATACACGGCCGCGCCGGCGGCGAGATTAGCCATGGCCCCGGCCACCCGCAGGGGTTCACCCGTCGGGCTCAGCGGGATCCGCTGCTCGATGGTCAGCCCCAGCCGTCCGAAGAGCTCCTCGAGTTCGAGCAGCGTGGTGAACCGCAGGTTCGGCGTGTCGTACCAGGCGTGCGGCAGATCCTTGGAGATCGGCATCCGGCCGCGCAGCAGGCGCAGCCGGTGCCGCCACCAGCCGAAGTTCGGGGCCGACACGATCAGCCGTGACCCGATCCGAGCCATCTGGGTGAGCACATCCACCTGGCGATGGACGGTCTGGATCGTCCGGGACAGCACCACGACGTCATAGGACGCGTCGGCGAACTCGTCGAGCTGGGTGTCGATGTCCAGCTCGATCACCGGAACCCCCAGACCGATCGCCTCCACCACCGACTCCGGATCGATCTCCACTCCGGTGCCCCGGCAGTTGCGGTGCTCGATCAGGTCGGCCAGAAGCGCTCCGGAGCCGCAGCCCAGATCGAGGACCCGGCTGCCGGACGGGACGAGGTCGGCCACCAGGGCCAAGTCGGGACGAAGACTCATGCCTGAACCTCCTGCTGCGCCCGCTGCAGATAGCTGCGCAGGGTGGCGTGGTAGTCCGCGATCTCCAGCAGGAAGGAGTCATGCCCCCACGGTGAGGTGATCTCCCGGAAGCTGACCGGCTGGCCGGCATGCTCGAGGCGACGGACGATCCGTCGGGAGTGCTCGGTGCCGAAGCGCCAGTCGGTGTCGAAGGAGATCACCAGCCAGCGAACCGGACGGGTACCGATCCGGGACAGAGCGTCCGGGTCGGCGAAGGGATCGAAGTAATCCATCACTCGGCTGAGGTACAGGTAGCTGAGCGCATCGAAGCGCTCGACAAAGGCCTTGCCCTGATGGTCGAGATAGCTCTCCACAGCGAAGTGAATGCCGAGCCCCGGCTCGTCGACGGCCGTCTGCGGGGTGCGTCCGAACTTCTCGGTGAGCGCATCCTCGGACAGGTAGGTGATGTGGGCCATCATCCGGGCGATCGACAGGCCGGTCTCCGGATTCGAGCCGCTGGCGGCATAGGTGCCGTGGTTGAACTCCGGATCGGTCATGATTGCCCTTCGGGCAACAGCCGAGAAGGCGATGTTCTGCGCGGTGAGCCGGCTGGACGCGGCGATCACCACGGCATTGGCGACATCCTCGGGATGGTCGAGCGCCCACTGGAGCACCTGCATGCCGCCCAGTGACCCGCCGATCGCGGCCAGTAGCCGGGTGACCCCGAGGTGGGCGATCAGCGCCCGATGGACGGCCACCAGGTCGCGCATCAGCAGCACCGGAAAGTCCAAGCCGTAGGCGGCACCAGTCTCCGGGTTGATCGACGACGGACCGGTGCTGCCCTGGCAGCCACCGATCAGGTTCGGGCAGATCACGAAGTAGCGATCGGTGTCCAGCGGCTTGCCGGGGCCGATCAGGTTGTCCCACCAGCCGGGCCGGGTCGCTCCCTCGTGGAAGCCGGCCGCGTGGGCGTCCCCGGTGAGGGCGTGGCAGATGAAGACCGCATTGTCGCGAGCCTCATTGAGCTGCCCATAGGTCTCGTAGGCGACCTCGACCGGGGCCAGAGTGCCACCGTTCGACATTCGCAGGGGGTTCTCGACACTGAACAGTGTCGCGGTCGCAGTTGTGACGATCCCGACGGAGCCGGCTTCCGGCACCTGGTGACCCATCTGTTGACCCTCCTGCGAAGTGGGGTCTCAGCATAGACCGGAGGGCTGTGGCGACCGTGACACAATGTCCAGGCACGAACGAGAGAGGGATTGTTGATGAGTGAGTTGGCCGATCGGCTTCAGGCGGACCTGGTGGCTGCGATGAAGGATCACGACGAGCTGACCCGCTCCACCCTGCGGATGGCGATCGCGAGCATCAAGAACGAGCAGGTCGCCGGCAAGCAGGCCCGCACTCTGGACCAGGCCGAAGTGCTCACACTGCTCAACCGGGAAGTGGCCAAGCGCCGCGACTCCGCCGAGGCCTACACCGCCGGCAACCGTCCGGAACTGGCTGAGCGGGAGCTTGCCGAGATCGAGGTGTTGCAGCGCTACCTTCCGGCCGCTCTGACCGAAGAGGAACTGGACGAGATCGTCGCCGCCGAGGTCGCCGCCGCGGCCGCACAGCTGGGCGAGAGCCCGTCGATGAAGCAGATGGGCATGATCATCAAGGCGGTCAACGCCAAGGTCGCCGGACGGGCAGAAGGCGCCAAGGTCGCTGCCAAGGTGAAGGCCGCGCTCGGCTGAGCTGCCCCACTGGGGTTGTGGGCCGATACCGCCAGAAGGCGGGGACCACGAGGGCTGCGAGGATCGTGCAGGCGATCACCAGCAGCCCGCCGCCTCCGACTGCCCAGGCCGTGCCGACACCGGCAGCGGCGTAGCCGTGCAGGACGTCGGCGATTCGAGGCCCGCCTGCGACCACCACGATGAAGACCCCTTGAAGGCGTCCGCGAACCGAGTCGTCGGCGGCCGACTGCAGGATCGCCTGCCGGAACGAGGCCGACACCATGTCGGCGGCTCCGCCGATCACCAGGAAGCCGAAGGCTGCCACCAGCATGGGGGTTCGCCACTGCGGCGCCAGCGCGACGGCCAGGCCCATCCCGGCAATGGCGGCTCCCCAGACCAGGACGCTGGCCACGACGGCACGTCCTTGGCGGTTCACCTTCGACACCCATCCCGAGAACACGCCGCCCAGCACCGCGCCGACCGGCATGGCTGCCATCAGCAGCGCGAACTCGGTGCCGCCCTCGACCGGTCCACCGAAGCTCTGGTGGGCGATCTGTGGGGCCAGTGCCCGCGGCATGCCCAGGATCATGGCGATCAGATCGACCACGAAGCTCATCAGCAGGATCGGTTGGCCCTTGAGGTAGGCCAGTCCGTCGATGACCGAGCGCAAACCCGGCGTCCCTTGCCGGTTGGCCACCGGCAGCGCCGGCAGTCGCCACACCGCGGTCAGGGTGGCGAACAGGGTGAGGGTGTCGACCAGGTACAGCCAGCCATAACCCAGCACCGGAATCAGCGCGCCGCCGACCATGGGGCCGGCGATCGCACCGGCCATCATCACCGTCATGTTCAGGGCGTTGGCGGCGGGTAGCTGGTCCAGCGGCAGTAGCCGGGGCAGAACCGCACTGCGGGTGGGCTGGTTGACCCCGAAGAATGCCTGCTGGAGTGCGAATAGGCCCAGCAGCAGCCACACATTGTCGATGCCGGCGAAGGCCTGGACGGCGAAGAGTCCGCTGGTCACGATCAGGCCGACCGTGGTGACTTGCAGGATGCGGCGACGGTCGAAGTGGTCGGCCAGCGCTCCGCCCCACAGGCCGAAGATCACCAGCGGCACCAGTCCGAACAAACCGGTGAGGCCGACGTAGCCGGAGTCCTGCGTGATCGCGTAGATCTGGGCAGGCACGGCAACCACGGTGAGCTGGGCGCCGATGACGGTGATGATGTTGGCCTGCCACAGCCGCCGAAAGTGCGGGTTGGTGAGCGGGGTGGTGTCGGCGAAGAGCCCGTGGATGCCTGCCATGATTCCGCCACCCTAGCCGCGGAGGGCGCCGTATTCGGGCTAGCTCAGCCGAGCTACCACCAGGCCAGCGGTCTGCGCGGGCGCGTCCATGGCAGCCAGTTCGAGCCCGGCCTGCTCGAGATCGACGACCTTGCCGACCAGCACCGAGGGATCGAGCCGTCCATCAGCGATGAGGGCCAGCAGTTCCGGATAGTCCTTGGCCGCCATCCCGTGACTGCCCATCACCTGGAGCTCACGAGCCACCACCGGACCCCACGGCAGGCCGGCCTCGGCATTCGTGTCGAGCATCAGGCCGACTTGGACGTGGCGGCCACGGCGGCGCAGGCTGCGGACACCGGCAGCCGCGGTGGCCGCGGAGCCGAGGGCGTCCAGGCTGACCTGGACTCCCCCACCGCTGAGCTCGATGATGGCATCCGGATCCGCGGCGGCAAGGACGTGCTCGGCACCGAGTTCCGCTGCGCGCTGCCGGGCGCTCGGGGACGGATCGACGGCGATGACCTGGGCACCCAGGGCCTTGGCGATCATCACCGCGGACAGACCGACGCCACCGCAGCCGAGCACCAACAGCCACTCCCCTGTCTGCAGCCCGGCCTGTCTGGTCACGGCGTGGAACGAGGTAGCGAAGCGGCAGCCCAGGGCGGCAGCGGTGACGTAAGCCACCTGGTCGGGCAGTCGAACCAGGTTGAAGTCCGCCTGACGTACTACCACCTGTTCGGCGAAGGAGCCGTGGTGGGTGAAGCCCGGCTGGGTCTGATTCGGACAGACCTGGGCGTTGCCGGCGCGGCACTCCTCGCACGCACCGCAGCCGTTCACGAACGGCGCCGTGACCCGCTCACCGACGCGAAACTCCCGCACCAACGGGCCGACCCGGACGATCTCGCCGGCGAACTCGTGGCCGGGCACCATCGGCAGCGGCACCGGGTCATGGCCGCGCCACGCATGCCAGTCCGAGCGGCACACGCCGGTGGCCCGGACGGCCAGGACGGCGCCGTCGACCGGGCACTCCGGCTCGGGCAGCTCGACGAGTTGGGGAAGCTCAGCCACCTGGGAGTACTGGATCGCGCGCATGGCTGGGTTTCTATCAGATCCGTTCAGCTGCGCTGGACCAGGACCACGGTGTCGTCGAGTTCGGCAGCGGTGCCGTCCGGTCCGACCGCGGGACGTTTCCGCACCTCGGCGGTGAGGACGGCCCAGCCGGACGCGGGCAGTTCGAGCATGGCCAGTTCGGTGGCCGGCTGCGGGAACTCCGCGTGGCCGTGCTGGAGGCCGCTCGCCCACGGAGGCGCGGCCGCATGGGAGACCAGCAACAGGCGTCCACCCGGCGCGACGGCCTGCGCGGCCCGGCGCAGGATGGCGGTTCGCTCCAGTTCCAGTGGCGACTGCAGAAAGGATGCGGTGACCAGGTCGAAGGCTCCAGTCGGAGTCCAGTCCGACAGGTCGGCGGCGATCCACTCGATCCGTTCGGCCAAGCCACGCTCAGCCGCGGCTGCGCGTCCGCGCTCGATGGCGGTCGGTGAGATGTCCACGGCGGTCACCTGCCAGCCCTGCTCGGCCAGCCAGACCGCATCGCCACCCTCGCCGCAGCCCAGCTCCAGAGCTCTTCCAGTGGGGAGTTCGGCAACCAGTGCGGCCATGGTGGCGTTCACCTTGCCCGACCAGACTTGGCGTCCGGCGTACCGCTCCTCCCAGAACTGGGCTGCTGTCATCACGCATCCTTCCGACATTGCGCCCATGCTAGGCCGCCATCGGAGTAGGTTCGAAGTAGCCCGTTGCGAAAGGAGCTGGCCATGGACCGTTCGATAGTGATCAACCGAGAATTCGGGAGTGGCGGACGGGAGGTGGGCCGGATCATCGCCGAGAGAACCGGGATGGATTTCTACGACACCCGGATTCTCCAGGAGGCCGCCGAGCGCCAGGGCGCACCGGCCGACCTGCTGGCCCGCTTCGATGAGCAGGTGGTCGGAGGCCAGTTCTTCGATGTGTCGATGCTGGGCGCCGCCGACCCGGAGTTGATGACCCTGCCCTACCGCACCTACTCCACCATTGCGGAAGTCATTGTCTGCGCGGCCCAGCGGGCTCCCGCGGTCTTCATCGGTCGGTGCGCCGATCGGATTCTGGCGGACCAGGGCCTGCGGATGCGCAGCGCCTTCATCTACAGCACCAACCTCCAAGCCAAGGTCGCTCGGGCGATCGCGGTGGACGGCGTCGGCCCCAAGCATGCCGAGGCGCATATCGCCCGGATGGACCGCAGTCGGCGCCGCTATCAACAGTTCTTCACCGACACCAAGTTCGGTGATCCTCACAGCTACGACCTGTGTCTGAACTCGGCACGGTTGAGCTACCGCGACTGCGCGGACGTGATCTTGGCCAGCTGCTAGCGACAACCGAGCCGGGTGGCTGGGCCTTATCCGCGCTGTAGGTAGGCCAGCACGGCCAGCACCCGGCGGTGGTCAGTGGCATCCTCGCTGAGGCCGAGCTTGCCGAACAGCGACGTGACGTGCTTCTCGACGGCGCCGGTGCCGATCACCAGCTTCTCAGCGATGCCGAGGTTGCTGTGGCCCTCGGCGATCAGAGCCAATACCTCCCGCTCGCGGGCGGTGAGTCCGGCCAGCGGATCGGACGAGCCGGCCAGGAGCTTGCGCACGACCTCCGGGTCGAGCACCGTCCCGCCGGCAGCGACTCGGCTGATCGCGTCGGCGAACTCCTCCAGCGAGGTGACCCGATCCTTCAGTAGGTAGCCGACTCCACCCCTGGCATCAGCAAGCAGCTCGCGGGCGTAGACGGTCTCGACGTACTGGCTCAGCACCAGGACGGCGACCTCGGGCAGCTGTCGGCGCAGGTCGAGGGCAGCTCGGATCCCCTCGTCGCGGAAGGTGGGCGGCAGCCGGACGTCGAGGACTGCCAGTTCTGCGGCAGTCGCCCGTGCCGCCTCCACCAGCGAGGACGCATCACCCAGGGCGGCCACGCAGCGATGGCCCGCCTCGACAACGAGTCTGGCTAGGCCTTCGCGCAGGAGGACGGAGTCCTCAACCAGGATCACCCGCAGTTCGGTCACGCCTCAGGATACGGCGCGGCCGAGCTGAGCACGCCCGTCAGTGGCAGGACGACGGCAACCTGGGTCGGGCCGCCGGACGGGCTCTCCAGGGTGAGTTCCCCCAGCAAGCCGCGGACCCGCTCGTCCAGACCGGCCAGACCGTGGCTGGGCCGCAGCTCGGCTCCGCCGCGTCCGTTGTCGCTGACGGCCAGCCGGAGCCGGGCAGGCTGACCGGGACTGATCTCGGCCACCAGTTGGGCCGATTCGGCTCCAGCGTGCTTGGCGACGTTGGTCAGCAACTCGGCCGCGATGAAGTAGACGGCCCGAGCAACGTCGGAACTCACGGCTGTGTCGATCGCGGGATCGAGTCGGGAATGGGTCGGCACGGGACTCTCCTCGGCCAGCGCAGCCAAGGCGGCGCGCAGGCCACGGTCGGCCAGCAGCGGCGGAGCCACCCCGCGGGAGAGTGCCCGCAGCTCGTCCAAGGCGGCCTTGGCCTGCAGTTGGGCCTGCCTGGCAACTTCGACGGCCTGTTCGGCATCGCCGGCAGCCGCCCGACGCTCGACGGTGGCCAGGTCCATCTGCAGCCGGACCAGGCGTTGTTGCGGGCCATCGTGCAGGTCACGCTCGAGCCGGCGCATCGCGGTGTCCTCGGCATGCACCGCCGACTGGCGGCCGGCCGCCTCAGCCAGCGCCTGGGCGCGCAGATCGTCCGACGGCCAACGGCCCAGCATCGCCGAGGAGATCGCGTACTGCATGCAGGCTAGCCCCTTGATGACCCAGGGCAGGGTGACGCCGAACACAACGCCGCCCACCGAGTAGATCGTGGTCTCGACCGCCGCCGACGACCAGCCGTTGAGGTACCAGAGGTTCGCGGCCAGCCAGCCGGGCCAGTCCGACTCGGCCGCCTTGGCCGGCAGGAACCACTGCCAGAACCAGTACGTCAGCCCGCCGAGGGCGGTCGCCCACCAGGTGACGGTCAGGCTGAAGGTGATGGTGCTCATCACCATCCAGACCAGCAGGCCGTGCAGTAGGTGACTCCAGTGATGCGGCGACCGCAGCAGACTCAGGCTGACCGCCGGAGCTGAAGCCCGCCTCCCCCCGGATTCGGGGTGGGGTTATCCCCCGGTCAGCCCGCGACCTTCAGGTCGACCACCGGACCGAGCTTGACCAGGTCAACCGGTTGATCGCTGCCCTCCACGTGCACCTCGCGCATGGACCCGGCGTCGAGCACCACGGTGAGGGTGCGGGATGCCGCCTCCGGACCACGGGTGCCGGTCACACAGTTGTCGCAGTTGAACTCCCCACGCACGACGACCAGCCAGACCGGAGCTTCGGCGGCCGGCGGCTCGGTCGGTCGCACGCGCAACAGCGGACGCACGTCCGCCCACGTCGTGATCACGGTCTGAGCACTGGCGGCGATCCCGAAGCGAGCCGCGACCTCGCGGGTCACGTCCTCGACCTCGAGTGCGCTCGGTGCGATGGCTCCGCCGCCCGCCGGGTCGGCCATACCGGTGGCGCTGAGCACCGGACCGGGGGCGGCCGGAATCGGTGCGGGACGTCCGAGCACGGCGGCGGTGCCGAGGACGGCCACGCCGACCATGCCGACCAAGGTGCCGCTGATCACCCCGTTGCGGCGAGCGGCACTGCGCGCCAGAGCGCGCTTCAGATCCGGTTCGGTGGTCTCAGGCTGCTGCCAGGCGTTGCCCCGGGTGGTCAGCAGTTCGTCGAGGTCGATCATCGGTAGTCCTCTCCCAGGATTGTGCGCAGGCGCGTCCGTGCGTCGGCGAGGGTGGATTTGACGGTCCCTTCGGAGCAGCGCATGACCTGTGCGGCTTCAGCGACGGACAGACCGAGGTAGTAGTGCAGATCGATGGCCAGTCGTTGACGCAGGCTCAGCCGGGTCAGGGCTCGCTCGAGATCCAGGCCGACGTGGTCGGGCGCCGAGCCCGCTGAGGCCGTCCCCAGGCCCGGTGGTAAATCGGTCCGGGTCGCGGCCACCTTCAGTGAGCCGGCAAGCAGGGCTCGCGCCCTTCGCCAGGTCTTGCGTTGCTGGTCGGCCACGATCGCCAGCAACCATGCCCGCGCCGAGCCGCGGGCTGGATCGAAGCTGCGCCGGTGCCGCCAGGCCGCCACCAGAGCGTCCTGCAAGATGTCGTCGGGGTCGGTGCCGTAGCGCCCCGCCAACCTGGACATGGCATGCCAGTGCGGCCGAATCCACTCGGTGAAGTGTTCGGCCGTGATCGGCTCTGGGTCCACCACCGACACCTCTCGCAGGTCCGCAACGTGTTCCATGCCCATTTGTAGCCGCCAACTGCCGCTGAGGTTGGGTCGATCCGCCACGCACTCTTCGCGATCCGATGCATTGGGGGCGCCGCGGGGTTCGCCGACCGTTCGGCGGGGTATTGCATCGTCCGCCGACAAAGGAGGACACATGAAGCAGAACTGGTTCCTGAAGGTGGCCAACGGGCTGGCCCGGTTCGCGGGACGGGCGAGCACTTTCATCGGCGCGATCACGCTGGTGCTGCTGTGGGCGCTGCTCGGGCCGGTGTTCGGCTTCAGCGACACCTGGCAGCTGGTGATCAATACCTCGACCACGATCGTCACCTTCTTGATGGTGTTCCTGATCCAGAACACCCAGAACCGCGACACCGCGGCCATGCAGACCAAGCTGGACGAGCTGATTCGCGCTCTTGAGGGAGCCGACGATACCCTGCTCGACCTTGAGGAGGCCGACGAGAAGCTGATCGCGAAGATCCGTGAGCCCTACGAGGAACTGGCCCGCCGGGCACGCGAACGGCACGGCCACTGAGGACCGTGCCGTTTCGCCAGCTCTGCCTGGCAGGCCGCGATCAGGTGAAGAGGCTCACTCCGCCCGGACCGACCGCCAGACCGACGATGATCAAGACAATGCCCCACAGGACCTGCCTGCGGACGATCGCGAAGATGCCTGAAATGACCAGAATGGCCGCCAAGATCCACAGCAGTGTTGCCATCGTGAACTCCCTTCACTCGATATCGTCGGACGTCCTAGACGAGGCGGCATCCGACGAGAACCGAGTACCCGACTCCGGTCGTCGGGAAACCACCGCAACGAGACTTGGGCTCGAAAGCTCGCTGTTGGTGTCAGTGCTGGTGGGCGTGCTCACCGTGAGCGTGGGTGTGCAGCGGCTCGCCCGGTCCATGGGAGTGCGGGGTGGTTTCGTGGACCTCGATCCAGTCATCGCCGCCCAGGGAGACGGCCGCGGCCGGGAACAGGCCGTTGTCCTCTTTGTCGATGTGCTCGCGCAGGGCGTCCTCGAAGCGCGCCATCGCGGCCAGATCACCGGGGACGACGTCGGACAGCCACTCGTCCAGGCTGCGGTGCTCGCCGCACAGAGTCGCAATGTGGTCGGTGAACACCTCGTCGCGGGCCATGACTCGGAACAGCCCGCTCTCTTCGGCCTGGGTGTGCGGCCACAGCAGCTCGGCGACCTTGGCCTTGGTGTGCTCGACGGCGTTCGGGTCTGACGCGTGCACCGCACGGCGAAGCTCGCCGGTGGCATTGATGATCTCCACGTGCTCGGCCATGAACCGGCCGATCACCTCGATCGAGTCGCATCCACAGTAACTGCACACGGTTCCGTCCTTTTTCACATTGCAGTATGTAGAAAACATACTATGCTCATTCCATGAGCGCACAAGCCCCCCTCGGACCCCGGCCGGCGAGAGCCGATCGACCTCGCGCTGCCGCGCTTCGGGTCCTCCGCGCGCTCACCGAGACGGCCGGGCCGGCCACTATCGCCGGCCTGACCACCTCACTGGGTGGACATCCCAACACGGTCCGGATTCAGCTCGACCACTTGGTCGAAGCCGGGTTCGCCCAGGTCGCGCCCCTGCCGCCACAGGGGCGCGGTCGTCCGTCCCAGGCCTACGTGGCCACCCTCGACGGCGAGCAGGCCGCCGGGCAGGAAGACGGCCGTGACGACCAGTCGGCGCTGATCGAGGCGGTCGCCGAGCACCTGGCCACTGATGCCGAGCCGCGGGCCGCGGCCATCGCCGTTGGCCGCAACTGGGGACGACGCGTCGCCGCGGGCATCAGCCCCGACGACGGGCTGGCCGGAGTGCTGGCGCGCCAAGGATTCGCTCCCGAACTCACGCCCAAGGGCCTGCGGCTTCGCACGTGCCCGCTGCTGGACGCCGCCCGGCGCCACCCCGACGTTGTCTGTGCGATCCACCAGGGCCTGATCGACGCCACTTCTCCAGAGCCCGTGGTCCTGAAGCCCTTCAGCGAGCCGGGTGCCTGCCTGGCTGCATTCGCTACCCCGCGCGCCGTCTGAGGGACGCCGCCTCAGGCCGCGCGCCGTGACGCGGTCGTGAAGGCGTCGCGGGGATTCTCCAGAGCGTCCAGGGACACGACTTCGCGCCGGAAGAGCAGCCCGAGCGTCCAGTCGATCAGGACGCGCAGCTTGCGGTTCAGGGTCGGCAGCTTGGCTAGGTGGTAGGTGCGATGGGTGAACCAGGCCGGGAAGCCCCGCAGCCGGATCCCGTAGACCTCAGCGACCCCGCGATAGAGGCCGAGGCTGGCCACTGAGCCCGCCGCGGCATGCCGGTAGTCGTGCAGCGGCTGGTGCCGCAGCGTGGCGATCACGTTGTCGGCCAGCACTCGGGCTTGCCGGACGGCATGCTGGGCGCTCGGCGCACACAAGGCCGGTTCGGCGGCGGTCAGGTCCGGGACGGCCGCGCAGTCGCCGAGCGCCCAGGCGTCCGGAACTGCGGTGACGGCCAAGGACGCATCGACCTGCACGCGTCCCTGGTGGTCGAGGGGAAGGTCGGTGCTGCGCAGCAGCGGGTTGGCGGTGACGCCGGCCGTCCAAACAAGGGTGTCGGCAGCGAACTCGCTGCCGTCGGACAGCGTGATCCGGCCGTCGGTGGCGGACAGCAGCCGCGTGCCCAGCCGCACCTCGATACCGCGGCCCGTGAGGATCTCGACGGTGTAGCGACCCATCGGCAGGCCGACCTCGGGAAGGATCCGATCGGACGCCTCGACCAGCACCCACCGCAGCTCATCGACCCCGAGCCCCGGGACGGACGCGCTCGCAGAGCGGGCCATGTCCTGGAGTTCGGCGATAGCCTCCACCCCGGCGTAGCCGCCACCGACGAAGACGAACGTGAGCGCGCGGCGCCGGGCGTCCGGATCCCGCAGGACGGCGGCGGCGTCCAGCCGCGACAACACATGGTTGCGGAGGTGGATGGCCTCACCGATCGTCTTGAACCCGATCCCGTGCTCGGCCAGGCCGTCGATCGGCAGCACCCGCGAGATCGACCCGGCGGCGAGCACGAGAATGTCGTAGCTCAGGTCGACCGTGGCCCCCTCGCCCACCGCAACCTGCGCGTACCGGCGGCTGTGATCGATGGAGGTCACTCGTCCCCGCAGCACCGTGGCCCCGGGCAGCGACTTCCGCAGCGGAACCACCGTGTGCCGAGGCTCGATGTTGCCGGCGGCGGCCTCGGCCAACAGCGGCTGATAAGTCAGGTGCGAACTCGAGTCGACCACCGTCAGCTGCGCCTCGCCCCGATGCAAGCGCCGCAACAGCCGGCGCCCGGCGTGAAGACCGGCCAGTCCCCCACCGACGATCAGGATGTGTGGTGCATGCGTCATGACAGTCAGCCTCATCCGTCCGGGTCTCTGGGCTCGACGAGCGAGCCTCCCGCGACTAATTACGAAATACTTGTGTATCTATATTAGCCGCCGGACGCGATGTGCGGAAGGTCGCCCCGCCTTTGATTCAGTCCTCCAGGCGGGTGATCCGGACGTGCCACTCGTCCGGGCCCTCGACCACGTACTCGGCCTCGATCGGCGCGCGCTGGGCCAGCTGGGCGAGCAGCGGCGTGGGTGCGTGCGGCGCGACGATGATCAGTGAGGCGCCGGCCGGGACGGCGTCGAACGCGCCGAACACGGCCCCATGCCGAACCGCGTGCGGGATCGTCCGGACGTCGAGGACGGGGGTCTGGTCGTCATGGCCACCACAGCCACAGCCGCCCGAACGCTGCGCTCCGGCGTGACCGATCTGAATGGGCTGGCTCAAGGGAGTCTCCTGACTCATCGCGTCCCGCGTGGGACGGGTTGGATGGCCGTCCGCGGTGATCGCGGACGACGCCGCCTGCTGGACTCTAGATGCGGGACTACGCCCTCAGTCTTTGTTCCATAGCGACATGTAGAAAATACACCATTCCGACGCCGCCCGGCCACTGGCCCCGCTGATGCGGACTGCGGATCAGCCCTGAACCGCCACCACGCCGTGAGCGCCACGTTCGGCGTCGACCATGACATGGCTGACGACCGGGTAGTGGCCGGCTTCGGGGAACACCGCCTCGACGAAGCCACCCTGCCCCGGTGCCAGATCGAGCGCCTGTGCGCCGCCGCGGGTACCACCAAAGGCGTCCCGTCCGCCGCGAAGGAGGTACGCGCCTTCCTTGTAGACGGTGTCGAACTGGGTGCCGACGATGTGGAAGCTCGTCGGACGGTTCGGGCCGGCATCCAGCACCCAGAACCGCACGCGCTCCCCCGGCTCGGCGCTCAGCGGTCGCTCGTCGTAGGCGTTGGCCGTGCCGTTGAAGGTCACGTAGTCGGGAGTCTCGGCACTGACCTTTGTGGCGTCGACCTCGGTGGCATCGCTAGCGGTGGTGGCCTTCGAGCTCAGGTAGACCTCGGACTGCACGAGCACGTAGCTGCGGTCTGCCGGCGGCAGGTCGTCCGGCTCGATGATGACGGCCCCGGCCATTCCAGCGGCGATGTGGGCGGTCATGGGCATGGTGGCGCAGTGGTACATCCAGATGCCCGCCCGGTTGGCGGTGAACCGATAGAACAGGCTCTGGCCGGGCTCGATCGTGCGCATCGGTTCGTCAGGAGCGAGTTCGCCGGCGTGGAAGTCGATGGAATGGCCCATGCTGCCGCGGTTCACGAGAGTCACCTCGAAGGTGTCGCCGATGCGTCCGTGCAGGATCGGGCCGGGGACGGTGCCGTTGAACGTCCATCGCTTCTGCCACACCCCGGGCGCCACCTCGCGGCTGACCTCCTCGATGGTGAGGGTCAGGCGATGCACCCTCTCGTCGGGAAGGGGCGGCAACACAGAATCAGGCACCGACGACAGTTCTGCGGGCTCGGCGGCCGGGGTCGGGTGCTGGCCATGGGTTGTCGGCGCCGAAGTGGCAGCGGACGGCTCGGACGCCGCGTCGTCGACGATGACCTGAAACACCATGCCCATCTGCCGGTGGCCGACCACCGAGCAGAAGCCCTCGATCGAGCTGCCGATGACGCCCGCGTCGAGTTCGGCGCGGGCGCCCGGGGCCAGCCGTCCGGTGCGCGCCTGGCCGATGACCAGATCGTGCGTGGTGGCGTCCGCATTGGTGAGAGTGACCACGAGCCGGTCGCCGCGGCGCACGTGCACTGACGACGGTTCGAACGCCATGCCCACTGCGGTGACCTCGATGTGGACGACGCGTCCGGTCGCGGCCACGGCGGATGACGCGGGCGAGGACGCCAGGAGACCGGCGGCCGCTGGGTCGACGCCGACACCCACGACCACGGCCGTCACCACGGCGGTGAGCCCGGCGATCACCTGGCCGGACGAGAACACACTCGGCGCCGGGACGCCCGGCGACTCCGCGGCAGGCCCACGGCCGGTCCGCGCCCGATGCCCAGCGACCAAAGAGCCGATCATGAGTGGCAGGAAGGCCGCACCGGCGATCAGCGCCAGCAGCGAGCCGGTGACCTTCACCCAACTCGGCGTCGGCAGTAGCCACAGCAACAAGCCGCCGTTGGCGGCCACCAGCCGAAGCCCGCCGGCCTTGTTGACCCAGGCCTGCGCGACGCGCACCGCGTGTGGTCCGCCACCACCGACCGACGGCAGCAGGTAGGACAGGGCTCCGGCCAGCACCTGGAAGCCGAAGCCCGCCACGAGGGCGGCCGCGGGGCCGAGGAAGCGGTCGTCGATGGCGTCCCAGCTGGGCGCGGCGACCAGCACCCAGCCGGCCCAGGTCAGCCCGCCGCCGAGCCAGAGCAATGCCGCGGCCACCGAGCCGGGCGCGAACTCGCGCGGCGGCTTCGTCCGCACGGGCTGGCAGAGTCCTCGCCCCCACACGACGAGGGCGACCAGGTAGCCGGCGATCCCCGCTGCGCCGAGCCAGACGCTGTCGACGAGCGGGCCAGCAACGGCCGCAGCGAGCGTGACGAGGAACAACGGCAGCGCGCTGCGCGTCCAGCGGTCGGCGCGGTCGTCCATTCGGGTGCGCAGCATCGTCGGCCACAGGGTGAGCAGGGTCCCGGTGACGCTCAGCCCGACCCAGCCGAGCAGGTTCGTCAGGGCGTGGGCCACCAGCAGGCGTCCGTGCCACGGCTCGGGCCAGCCCCAGGCCAGCATCACCCCGAAGGTGATGCCCACGAGCAGGCAGCAGGCCGCGGCCACGTAGTAGCGCACGCTCACCCGGAAGCGAGCCGGCAGTGCCCGGCGCATCATCGCGAACAGCGTGACGCCATGCCAGCCCGCCGCCGTGGCGACGATCACAGCCCCGGCGAGGGTGAGCACCCACCAGGAGGCGGTGACGCCGGTGAGGATCCCGAGCGTCCCGACGGCCAGGAGAGCCAGGCGGATCGCCTGGTCGCGGCGGCCGGCGTCGGTGGCCGGCAGCTTGAGCAGGGTGAGCGCGAAGTGGTGGCTCCAGACGAGGATCGCGTGGGTGGCCGCGCCCAGCATCACCAGGTGCAACATCAGCCACGAGCCGTCCGGCACCCAGCGGTGCGCGACCGCGACGACGGCCGCGGCGAGCAGCCACACCAGCAGCGGCAGGTCGCGCCAGGGCGAGAACCCGCGGGCCAGGAACCGGCTCATCGCCGCACCGCCAGCGTTGCGGCAGTCACGACGAAGACGAGCATGGCGGTCACGGTGATGGCTCCGCCGACCTGCCACAGCGTGGTGAACCCGGCCAGCGCACCGCAGAAGCGGGCCACCAAGCCGGCATGCAGCAGGGCCAGCGGCAGGTAGAGCACCGGACGATACGGCAGCGGTCGGCTCAAGACCGCAGGCAGGATCACCGGAGCGTGCGCCATCACCATCGACACCGCGAAGCCCAGGAAGATCCCGTGGACCACGACGTCGTAGGCACCCTGGTCGGCGGCCAGGCCTCGAACGACCAACACGACACCCGCAACCGCGAGATTCACGTAGCCGGCGAGCAGGGCGACTGCGATGTAGCGGCGCTGGCCGGACAAGCGCAGTTGCCGGCGCACCACGTCGCGGGTCAGCAGCCAGCCCACGCAGGCGACCAGCGCGATGCCGACCAGTCGCTCCCCCACCAACGGCCAGACAAGGGCGGACGCCAGGGCGACGGTCAACGCCACGGACAGCCACAGGATCGTGGCTTCGGCGCGTGGGCCCATGAACACCTGCGCCAACTCGGCCCGCTCGGCGGCGATGGTGAGCACCACGAAGCCGGCCAGCCACAGCACCGCAGGAACCACTCCGGCTAGCACGGCCACGACCGCGCCACCCAGGGCCAGGATCGCCGACAGCACCTGCACGGCCACGAGCGGCCGCGGTGCTCGCTTCCACAAGGCCAGATAGACCACGACGAACAGTGCGCACCCCTCGATCAGGAGCAGCTGTCCGAGCAGGACCGGCGCCGGCGTGAGCAGTGCCAGGCCGCCCAGGCCGAGCAACGCCGGGGCAAGGTAGGCCCAGTTCTGGCGCAGCGCCTGTGCGCGTTCCAGCGAGATCAGAGTGCCGAGGAACCCGAGAACCATCAGCTGACCGTGCACGTCACCGGCGCGAGTCGAGGCGACCGGCGCCCATATGTCCAGCCTGACCAGGGCCGCATTCAGGCCGGCCATCAGGCACGCGCCACCGAGGGCCAGCAGGGCCAGGCGTCCGCGGGCGCTCTCAGCGCGTCCGCGCGAGGACGGCGCGGTCACGCGAGTAGTCATCGGACGTCCTTTGTTCCATCGTTATATGTAGAAAATACACTATGCGGACGTGTGACACTCCACTCGCGCTGCTCCCGTGCTCAGTGCCGGCCCAACCGTTCTAGCAGTTCGCTGCCACCGATCGTCCGAATGACCTCGGGGTCGGCGACGATCACCAGGCGGTCGGTGGCCCTCGACATGCCCACGTAGAGACGCTCGCGGCTGCGGTCGCGGGTGCCGTGCTCGTTCACACAAAGCACGACGGCGCGCCGCTCCATGCCCTTGAAGCCGAGGACGTGGCCGTAGAACACGTCGTCGTTGGACCAGAACTCGTCCCAGTAGCCGGCGAAGCCGAGCGACTCCTGCCGCTCCTTCTGGACGGGGTGGCGGGCGCCCATGGTGAGCAGCGCGACGTCCTTGGGTTCCCAGCCCTCCTCGAGCAGGCGTTCGACCTGGTCGTCGGCGGCGTCGATGGCGTCCGCCGTCGCCACGGGGACGAACTCGACCTCGGGGCCGTCTCCCCCACGCAACAGCATCGAGGCGGGCGCCAGCGGGGCGAAGCTCTGCGCGATCTGGCGGGTGTTGCGCAGGTTGTGATCCAGCACCAGCGGCACCAACGCCAGCGGCGGACGTCCGAAGCGGGCGAACACCCGCTGCCGCTCGTCGCTGTAGGCGAAGATGCCGCCGGTCGCCTCGTCGCGCAGGGCGCCGACCAGCGGCGTCCACCAGTCGTCGGCGAAGTCCTGCGCCTCGTCGACGATCACCGAGTCGAATCGCTCTCTCGGCGGCAGTTCCGCTGCGCGAGCCGCCATCAGTTTGGGCAGTTCGACCTCCCAGAAGTCGGAGTCGTCGCGAGAGCCGGTGATCTCGATCCCCCACGCTCGGGCGAGATCCTCGAACGTTCCGACGAACGCCGGACGCTTCGCCGTCGACCCGGTGAGTAGCTCCCGTTGCAGGTGATGAGCCAGCCCGTAGCTGTAGCAGACCACGGCAACCCGTTGCCGCTCCCCGGTGAGGCGGCCGCTGGCCAGGTCGGACGCCTGGCGGATGGCCAGTACCGTCTTCCCGCTGCCGGCGCCGCCGCGGATCTCGACCCGATTCAGCAGCCGCGTGACCCGCAGCAGCTGGGCCTGCTCCATGGTGAGCCGGTCGGCCAGGCTCGCCCGGTCCTCGGCGATCGCCGTCAGGTCCTTGGCCGGCAGGCTGCGCCCGCTGAGGATCTCGCGAATCAGGTCGATGTCGTCCTTGGTGGGCGGACGGGCGTCGCTGCGGTGCAGCGAGGTGGTGTCCCAGATCCGCCGGCCCAGGTCGCCTAAGTCGCCGCTGCCGGAGATCTGCCAGCGCGGACAGTCGGGGGTGGCGAAGTCGTCGGCCAGCGGCGTGCGGGCCACGACGACGTGATGGCTCCAGCGCACCCGCGTCCGGTTCCAGCGAGGATCGGATTCGACCAGGTGGCGCAGCGCGTAGGTGGCGTCCCGCGACTGGTCGACAGGGTGAATGCGCTCGTCAGCGCCCTGTCGGCTGATCATCCACCGTCCGTCGGGCTCAACCCAGACGTGGCTGCCCTTCACCTCGATCACCACGATGCCCGAGTCGGGCATCAGCGTGACTAGGTCGGCCTCGTGGTCCTTGTGCGCGTCGGAGAGCCGGTAGTTGGCCAGCAGGACGCAGTCGTCACCGAGCTGGCGCACGAGCCGCTGCCACACGTCCCTTTCGGACGGCGTGACGAACGACGGCTGGTCGGGAACGGAGATGGCCATGCGAGCTCCCGTCTGGGGTCTGGGCGAGACCCTCCAACCATGTCACCGCGTAGTGGAGTCGGGAACACGGCTCGCGCGATGGTGCATCAAGGGGCAGGCCTCACGCACGAACAGGGCCTCAGGTGCGAAACTCGTTGTCTGACCCAAATGGAGTGCCAGTGACATCGACGGTGAGTTGGCTCGACTTCGACCTTGAGGCGCGCACCCGTGCGCTGGCCCTGGTCGACGTGTTCCGGGAGAAGTCCGCGATCGACGAGCTGGGCATCGGCGCTGTTCGCGACGCGTTTGCGCGTCTGTTCTTCCCAGGAGTCTCGGTTCTGCAAACCCGAGCCCGCTACTTCGTATTCATTCCCCGCCAGCTCGCTGCCGCCGGCCAGGCAGAGACTCTGGACGCAGCTCGCCGAGCGCTCCGCGATAGCGAAGTGCGCTTGATCTACGCGCTCATCCGGGAGCTTGGAGACCGGCCCGGGAACGGCATCCTCGGACGTATCGCCAGGGCAAAGCTCAAGCGAATGCCGTCCTCGATCTACTGGGCGCCGCTCCAGCAGTACGGAATCGTCCGCCGCGAGGGTTCGATTGATACGGTGCTGCGCCAGGGAGTCGCCTCCCACAAGGCGATCCGAGCCCGGGACCAGACTGACGAACTCGGTTTCGGTGCACCACCCACCGGGTTGGATCCAGAACTCCTTCGGCTCGGCACGACCAAGGACTGGCTTACCACCACCAATTTCGAGCTCACCCAGACGGAGGCCAGCTACCTCCGCGACCGCATCATGGAGTCCTGCGACGGATCCCTCTACGCGTGGATCCTGCGCCACCACAAGACTCCCGTGGACGGCTACCTGTGGGAACAGCCATGGATCGACGACATCCCTGATTCGCTCCGACAGGCGACCGAGCTGGCGCGACGGTTCTCGATGCTCACCCACGGGGCAGCGATCCTCTACAACCTGAGGCTGGCCGAACTCGAGCACAGCGACCAGCTCGCGGAGGATCGCCGTGCCGAGCTCGAAACCTGGCAGCAGGTCGCAGCCGGCGACGCGGAGTGGGACGGCCCGCACTTCTGGGCCGTGGCCCGAAGCATCACGCCCCGGATCAGCAGCGCCACTCAGGCGTTCGCGGACGCGTGGTGCGCCTCGGCCCCACGAACCTCAAACGTCGCCTCCGATCCGAATCTGCGCGCGCTCATCGAGCGTCGTGAGGTGTCCCTGAAGGGCGCCAGAGCGAAGCTGGTGAACCCCAAGGCGCGCCAGGACTGGCGTGGCGACTTCGCCTTCGGGATGGGCATGCTCGAATACAACTGGAGCAACGCCCGGCAGATCATCCGCGACATCCAGGAGGGGCTGGGGTCTGATGGCGCTGAATCCTGACGACCGTTCACTGCTGGGCGACCTGCTGGCGCCGCCGGATGGCTTCAGCTTCGACACCGGCGTGGCCACGACGTTCAGCCTTGATCTGGTGTCGCTGCTCACCGCCCCGCTCGGGCTGGCAGCGGCCGACCACGGTGGAGACCTGAGGAGGGTGGATCCCGTTCAGCTTCTCGAAAGCGTTCGGCGGTACTCAGGCCGAATCGTGACGTACGTACAAGGCGGCATGATCGCCGTCCCGGCGAGATACCGGCCGATCCTCACCTTCCTCGAGGATCAAGTCGTCACCGTGAAGGCGCCCAAGCGAGGCGGCCTGTTCCACCCGAAGCTGTGGGCGCTGCGGTATCAGAACGCGGACGGGCATCGGCTGCACCGCTGCCTGATCCTCAGCCGCAACCTCACGTTCGACCGCACCTGGGACAGCGTCGTCCGGATCGACGAAACGCCGGACGGTACCGTCAACCCGAAGCCGATCGTCGACCTGCTACGCAGACTGCCCGCCCTGGCAACAGGTGGACGTGACCCGCACGAGGACGCCGTCGAAGACCTCGCAGGAACACTCGGCTCAGCCCGCTTCGCGGTGCCCGAGGGATACCGCAGTCTGAAGCTGGACGTGTGGGGGTTCGGCCGCAAGCCGCCTGCCGACGACCCGGTGGCTCGCGCCCTGATCATCAGCCCCTTCCTCGACCAGAAGTCTCTCGACTTCGCCAGCACCTGGGCCTACTGGAAGGACCCGGTGCGCGTGGTCTCCAGAACTGAGACCTTCGACCAGCTCGACATCCCGAGCGGCATCGATGCCTACGTGCTCAGCGATTTCATGGCCGGCGAGCTACCCACCGACGAGCCCGATGCCGTCCCGGGTCAGGGAGCCGAACTCGACTCGTTCGCCGGATCGAGCCTCTCCGGCCTCCACGCCAAGTTCGTCGTCAGCGAGCGGGACTTCTCAGCCAGCGTCCAGCTAGGGTCGGCGAACTACACCACGGCTGCACGCACCTCGAACGTCGAGCTGGTTGCCACGCTTGAAGGCAAGAAGGGCGAGATCGGAATCGACTCGATCTGGGGCGATGACCGCCACGCCGGTCTTCGCAACCTTGTGGTTCCCTACGCCAAGGCCGACGTGACCACCGACGCCGAAGATTCTGCCGAGCACCTGCTGGAGCGATGGCACGCCGACCTCGCCGGGCTCGAACTGCGCCTCGCTGTCACGGAGGACGCGGACGACGACTTCTCCATCTCGGGCGCGTGGGACGTCCCCAGTCCGCCGGACGGAGTGCGGACCGACATCGCCCCCTTGTCGAAGCCGGGGTCGCAGTTGAGCCTTGGCCGCCTTCTGGAGTGGAAGCACCTGCCACTGGCGAGAGTCACTCCGTTCATGATCCTGACCTCACGGGTGGGCAAGACCGAACTCGAGACTCTCGTCATCGCGACTCTCGAAGGTGCGCCGGATCGTAAGTCCGCGGTGTACGACGAGATGCTGTCCAACCCGCAGGCTCTGGTGCGTTTCCTGGCGCTTCTCCTTGCCGAGCCCGATGACCCTCTGAATGCCTTCCTCGAGGCAGGCTTCGGTGAGACGACGCCCACTGCCACGGGGACGAGTTGGAGCGACCCTCCGGTGGTGTTGTTTGAACCGCTGATGCGAGCTGCGGCTGCCGGGAGCCCGGCCCTCAAGCGATTCGTCGAAGGTGTCAGCGACATCATTGCCAGCGGCAAGGCGGACCTCCTGCCCCTAGAGGTCCAGGCCCTGCACAGCTTGGCCAGGCAGCTCATCGACGACCCAGGCGAAGGAGCGAAGTGACCAGCGACAAGCGTCCGGACGTCGCTGCGGAGTTCGCCCGCCTGAAGGACTTCCAGCGAGTCACGGCCGAGTACGCGTTCGAGCGGCTGTGGCACGGGGAGCGCAAGCGCTTCCTGGTCGCAGACGAGGTCGGGCTCGGAAAGACGCTCGTCGCTCGCGGAATCATCGCCAAGACGATCGACTACCTCTGGGACGACCATGACCGGCGCATCGACATCATCTATGTCTGCGCGAACTCGCAACTGGCCCAGCAGAATTTGAGTCGCCTCAACGTCGGTGACTACGAGCGACCCCCCGTTCGACGGCTCACGATGCTCGCAACAGCGGCGGCCGCCCTGAACGGACACCGCGTCAACATCTTCAGCCTGACTCCAGGCACATCCCTCAGCTTGAGGTCTGCCGGCGGAACCTTCGAAGAGCGCATCGTGATCCACCGCATGCTGGAGGCTCACTTCGGGCGGCGGCTGACGGGCAAGGGCTGGATGGAGTTCTTCCGCCTCTCCAAGGGAGCAGAGAACTACCGCAACGAGTACAAGTCGAGGCAGGGCGCCCTCGATCAGACGATCCAGGCGGCCTTCCTGGACGAGGTATCGCGCACGAAGGTGGGCGACGTTCCCCTCCTGGGGGCTGTCGAGCAGTGTATGCAGGGCATGTCGCGACGGATCGGGCGCGATCTGGGCGACCTCCACGGGCGTCGTGTGGCGCTGATCGGGCAGATGCGCGAAATCCTCGCCCGCGCCTCCGTCCGGGCCCTCGAGCCCGACTTGATCGTGCTCGACGAGTTCCAGCGCTTCAAGGAAGTGCTGGACGACGACAACGAGGGCTCCGAGATCGCCAAGACCCTGTTCGGCTTCGAGGACGTCCGCCTCCTGCTGCTTTCTGCAACGCCATACGCGATGTACACGCTCCCCGAAGACGGAAGCGGAGACCAGCACTACCAGGAGTTCAGCTGGTTGGTAGGGGCACTCAGCGACAGCCCGACGCGAGAGCGGGCAGGACAGCTTCTTGCCTCCATTCGAGACGCCATGTTGCCCGGAGGCGACCTGTCGGCCGGGAAGGCCGCCAAGGCAGAACTCGAGCAAGCGCTTCGCACCATGATGTGCCGCACTGAGCGCCTGGCAGCGTCGGAGGACCGGGAGGGAATGCTCACTGTGGCCGGCACCTCCGTGGCCCTCCCCCGTCCGCAGGAAGTCCGCGGACTGAAAGAGAGCCAGGTGATCGCCCGGGTCGTAGGTGCCACGGATCCGTTCGAGTACTGGCGATCGGTGCCCTACCCGCTGAGCTTCCTCGACGGCTACGACGTCGGGCGGAGGTGTGAAAGAGCCGCCGAGGCGGGCGACGCCCAGCTCATGTCGATGCTGGAGGCAACCTCCGCACTGCTCCCCGTGGACCGCATCGCCACCTACTCCAAGATCGACCTCGGGAACGCCAAGATGGGTGAGCTGGTCGCGCGGCTACGCCGCAGGGGCGCATTCGACGTGGCGTGGATTCCGCCGTCGCTCCCCTACTACGCGCCCTCGGGGGCGTTCGCGAAGGCGGACGGCCTGACCAAGGAGATCATCTTCTCCGCGTGGCGGGCCGTGCCTCGATCCATCGCCACCTTGGTGAGCTATGACTTCGAGCAACGCAACGCGCAGGCGGGCGACCAGTATCAGCGAGAGTGGGCTCAACCCTTGAGGTGGAGCATCAACGCGGGCGGCCGGGCGGACGCCATGTCCTTGCTCATTCTCATGCTGCCGCTGCCCAGGCTCGCTGCCCTCGGCGATCCGCTGGCGGTGCTTCGCAGAATGGGGTCAGCCCCGGGAGTATCGCTGGAGGTGATTCGGGCACAAGTCCGCGCTCGAATCGAGGCAGCGATCGACTTCGTGCCTGAGGCGGGGGGCACGGACCCTCGCTGGTATTGGGTGGCCCCCCTGCTCCTCGAACCGGACCTCGCACGGCTCATTGACGGTCTCGGGGAGGTGGTGAACGACAGGGATGCCGATCAGGCCGCCGGCGGGCATCAGAGACACCTCGAGCAGGCTCGTCAGGTACGTGCCCTTGTTCCCGAACTCAGAGGATTCCCCGAGGATCTTCTCGACGTGCTTACCGATGTGGCTCTTGCCGCGCCCGGAGTGTGCGCATATCGAGCCCTCCGTCGGGCCGCCGGCGCGCAGGTGTCAGAAGACGATCTGGCGGTCGGTGCGCATCACGTCGCGGAAGGGCTTCGATCAGTATTCAATCGGCGCGAGATCGCCGCCATGCTGCGCGCCGAGGAGGACCCCGACACCTACCGGCGACTTGTGCTTCGGCACTGCGTGGAAGGCAACCTTCAGGCGACGCTGGACGAGTACGCCCATGTCCTGGTTGAGATTGAAGGCTTGCAACAGACCACCGGCGCCGAGCGGGTGGCGCAGCTTGCCCAAGCGATGGCCGATGCCGCCTCTGCACACACAGCGACCCCACGCGTTGTGAGTTACGTCCACGATGGCGACGCGATGAAGCAAGAAGGTGTGCCGGTGCGCACCCACATCGCCGCACGCTACGGACGAGAGACCAACTCCGAGCAGGTGGAGCAGACCGAGACCAAAATCCAACGATCCTTCAACTCGCCGTGGTGGCCGTTCGTGCTGGCGACGACAAGCGTCGGACAGGAAGGGCTCGACTTCCACCCCTATTGCCACGCTGTGGTCCACTGGAATCTGCCGTCGAACCCCGTTGACATGGAACAGCGAGAGGGGCGGGTCCACCGCTACAAGGGCCATGTCATCAGGCGCAACGTCGCGCTGGACCACGCGGCCGCCGTTCTCGGTGACACCGAGGATCCCTGGGCTGCGATGTTCGACGCTGCGGCCGCGCAGCGCCCGAGTACCGCCAACGAGCTCGTTCCCTTTTGGGTATACCCAGGCGCAGGCAGATACAAGATCGAGCGCTACGTGGCCGCCTTCCCACTGAGTCTTGAAGCCGTGAGGTACCAACGCTTGCTGCGAAGTGTCGGCGCGTACCGGCTTGTACTGGGGCAGCCCCGCCAGAGTGAACTCGTCCGTTACGCAGGGGCTGGCAGAGACTTGTCCTGGGCGCAGATGGACCTGTCACCAAGGGAGTCCGGCTGCGAGCAAGGGTGAGCGAGTTGAAAGGCACTGAAGTGCCTCTGAGCTTCAGCCCACAAACAGCCTCTGACAAGGCAATTCAACGGTCGGGCTGACAGGATTTGAACCTGCGACCCCTTGAATCACCGTCACATCCTAGTCAAAGGCCATGTATGCGGTGATGCCAGGTGGAATCCGGTTACGCACGACCATTGGCGGCTAGGTAGGGCGATGGTCTAGCGGTGACATTTGCGGTGACCTAACAGTCACCCGTTGAGCACGTCGCGGAAGGCCTCAACCAGGCGCTCAGTCGAGGTGATGCCGGTGTAGTGGGTGCGGTTGACATCGGCAGTGTGGCCGAGCATTCGGATGCGAACGTCTTCGGGCACTGTGTTGGCCGCCAGAGTGTTGAGCGTCGCCCGCCAGATGTGGCCGCGTTCGATCTTCAGCACGGGGATACCGAGATCGGCGGCCATCAGCTGATAGACCTCAGCGACCTTTCGATCACGGTTGCGGGGTTCCCACGGCTTGGTGGGGTCTGTCGGGGCCCCGAACAGCCATGCGCCGGCAGGCAGCCCTGACAGGCGATCCGAGAGCCTTTGGGAGACCAGCGGGTCGATGACGGGCACCGTGCGCCCCCGGCGCGTCTTGGTGGCGACCGCGTCGAGGTGGAAGACCACGGTTCCGTCAGCGAGGGCTTCGAGGTCGCGAGGACGCCGCTGAGCAGCCTCCGATGTGCGCAGACCAGTGGTGGCTTGCGTGAGGATGAGGTCGATGACCGCACGGCGCTCGGTGACACGGTCTTCGTGGGTCCAGCGACCCCGCAACGGCTTGGGCACGTCATGGGGATCTGCAGTGAGCAGCCAGTTCACGACGGCCTTGTACTCGTCCAGCGTGAGCGCGTGGCCGCCACGCTTGACGGCGGGCTGCCGGGCAACTGTGTAGTCGATTTGCAGGTCAGCGAGCGGGTTGTGGTCGATCAGCTCGTCAATGACCAGCTGGGCAGCGAGATAGCGCTTGGCGACGATGCGGGCGTGCTTGGCGTTCTGGGCGCCGTGGAGCGTTGCGATCTCCTCCAGGCAGGCTTTCAAGGCGCGTGGCCTCATGGCGTCGGCAATCGATAGGCCGGCAAGGCTATGAGCGTGCGAGTGATCCTGGGAGCACTTCCCCCGCAGAAGGTCGTAGGCAAGCCGATAGCGTCGCTGCGTGCTCTCGGACAGGCCACCGGAGGTCAACAAGGGGCTGGTGACCTCGTTCAGGTAGTCGATGACGGGGCTGGAGGCCTTCAGGTGGCCGTGAGACCCCTTCAGTAGCTCTTTGGCGGTGGCCCTTGCCCTCTGCCGCACCACCGCCTTGCTCGGGCCCTTCGTGGTCTTGTCGAGGAGCCGGCCACTGTGCAGGCGGAGGCGCCATCGCAGCGCGTAGCCATCGCCGAGCGGGAAGGGTTTCGCCCGGTCGATGGAGTGCTCGCCGGGGAGGAGCTTGGTGGTCGCCGCGCGTGATGTCGCCATGAGGTAACGCTACGCGGTTAGCGGTGACCTGCGCCACTGGTACAAGTCGGCGGCAGGGGCGCCCTCCCCCACGACGCGGCCTGGTTGGAGCAGGAGCGCAGGGATGTGGCCAGGGGTGAGCTGCCTGGTCGGAGCAGGAGCGCAGGGATGTGGACAGCCCGTCACCCTGCACTCCCTGCAAAGACACTCCGGCACGATTGTGCTCATCTATCAACGCAAGTAGTCGACCCTCGTTGGTAGACTTAGAAGTGAACCAGGCGTTCGGCTGTGTCTTGAGGTGGCCGGCGCTTGGGGAGGGTAGCTAATCCTCATCTGGGTGAGCTGCTTGGCTGATCAACCGGGCAGTCCCCGGTGCTACCGGCTCCGTCAGATACGCGACGGGGCACGCACTGGGCGTGCTGAACTGCCAGAGCCCATGGACAGGGCCCGCCGAGCCTACGGGTAGCTCGGAGCCTCAACAGTGAGACTCCAGAGGAGCAACCATGTCCAGTAGCACCCCCGCCCCATCCGCGCCCCTGCACCAGGTGCTTGCCCCTGTCTGTCTGCGCACCGAGGAAGCCGCTCGGCTGCTCGGCGTGAGCGTCGGTACCTTGAAAGCCTGGCGGATGAAGGGCAAGGGCCCGCGGTACTCGAAGCTCGGTGCGGTGGCCGTCTACACCTACGCGGACCTCGAGGCGTTCGTCGTAGAGCAGCGGGTGGCCTGAGATGGTCAGTAACACAGACGCAGCAGACGGCTGTGCGCCCAACATCAAGCGAAGTGCGCGCGGCCTGCGCGCAGCCGGCGTCCCGCGCAGTTCAGAACTGCCGAAACCCGTAGTCAGTGAGGAGTCGGAAAACACGCCTCTGGGTGGCCGCCATGTTTCCGGTGGCGTTGCCGAGGACGCGCCGACGGGTGCCGCAGTGTCGGTAGCCGCGTGGGTCCAGCATCAGCACGACAAGGGTGCGATGTATGTGGACCCGGGGTTGCTAGGCCGGGCGCGGGACGTCTGTCGGACGTGGCCGTACGAGTTGGTGCGGGGTGAGCGTCTGCTGCATTCGGCCGCGCTGCTCAACATGCTGGCTGGCTCGCGGCGGCGGCCTCGCCGCATGCCAGGTGGCTGGCTGGCTACCCGCCTGGCTGTCGGCGCGCTCTACCACCGCGAGATCCCTGCGTTGCCGGTGCAACCGGCCGATGACTGGATGCAGGTAGTCCGGGGTGACGCCGCTGTCCTGCACATCGGTTTCGACACTGAGTACGTCGTCTTCGCCGACGACGCCCCTCCGCTGATGGTCGCTGGTAGCGCCGTACCGACCAGCACCCGCCGCGAGATCATCAGCTACCAGTCGTCGGTGACGCTCGAGGCGACCACCTATGAGCGGGTGCTGATCGTCGACTCGCGCGCGGTCACCGGCGTGGAGACGCCAGAAGCTCGCCTCACACTCGACGAGTTCTTGGGCGTGGCTCTGTACGGCGTGCCGTGGCTGGAGCATCCCGACTATGCCTACGTCCGCACGGCTTCCCGCGAGGCAATGGAGCTTGCTGCGACCCGTAAGCAGCGCCCTGCAATGCGCGACGCGAACGGGAAGCTGGCCCGCGAGCTGACCTCTGATGGTCAGCCGGTGCTGGGGTGGTCGGCCTATCGACCGCTGCAGGCCCAGCTGGTGGGTCACTACGTTCGGGCCGACGCCAGTGCGTTTCGGCCCGCCGGCGACAAGTGGGGCGGGTTGATCGGTGATCAGGATCTCATGCGGCGGCTGATGCCGTTGGGTCGTGGGACCGGTTCGGTGATCCATCCGACGCAGTCCTACGTCGTGCTCCCCGGTGACCGTATGGCCAAGGTGAGTTTGACCGTCCGCGACACGATGTCGCTCACGCCGGGCGGCAAAGCCCGGCTGCAGGACGTCGCCGAGCTGATGGGCCAGTCCAAGGGTGATCTCCCCCCGGGTGCGATTTCTCACATGGACCTGGTGAAGGAGTTCCGGAGGGAGGAGTTCCTGGAGTACGCGGGCAAGGACGCGACCCTGGTGACCGACTTCGCCGGCTCCCTCTTCGGTCGCAACCGACCCATCCCGGCCACTCTGTCTAGTGCGGCGGCCAAAGCCGCTGAGGCCGTTCTCGGTATGCCGGTGATCGATTTCCGTGGGTGGGTGGATCCGGCAAGTGCCAAGGAGGTCAACTACGCGGTGACGCGAGGC
Source organism: Actinomycetes bacterium (assembly GCA_023425145.1). Lineage (GTDB taxonomy): Bacteria > Actinomycetota > Actinomycetes > Propionibacteriales > Propionibacteriaceae > Propionicimonas. Next base: position 62,926 of record JAFADF010000073.1, read on the forward strand.
CGTGACGATGTGACCGGTGATCGTTGGACCTCCGTGTTCGCCAAAGGCTCCGTGAATGAGATCTGGCCGACTGGCCGTCGCCATGTCTCGGACGCTCTCATTGCGTTCCGCGACGCCTATCACGGCGGTCTGAACACCTGCCACTCCTATGGTGCAGTGACGGGCCTGACCGTCGACCACGACATTCGCAACGCCTACCCCACGGCGATGGCCGCGCTCGTTGACTTCGATGTCGATGGCGAGGTCCGGTATGAGACGGCTCGCCCACTAACGCGTCGGCTCACACTTGATGATTTCCCCGCCGGCCCTGTAACCCCGATGGTGGCAGCGGTCCACTTCCGCCAGTTGCAGCACCCGGTGATCGGACTGGGCTACGACGGCACGATCGTCTATCCGATGGAGTACACCCACGGCCAAACGGTGTGGGTTGCCGCGCCGGAGTTGTTCGTCGCGGTGGCGATGGGCGCCGAGGTCTGGGCGGATACGATCATCACTCTCCCGGTGTTGATGACGGCCGACGGGCAGCCGAGTCGATCACTGCGCCGGGTCTCGGAGTTCTTCGTCGCGGCCCGCAAGCAGGCCGCCAGCGCCTACGGCCCCAAGTCGCTCCCGGCCCTGGCCGCGAAAGAGGCCGGCAACAGCGTCTACGGCCGGCTGGCGCAGGGCGTCACCCTCAACTCCCAGTGGAACGCCTGGGAGGCCGAGCGCGAGGTACTGCCCCCGTCGCGGATCACGTCGCCGTACCACGCGGCGATGACCACATCCCTGGTCCGTGCACTCGTGGCCGCGACGACGGCGGAGATCGTCGACGCTGGTGGCTACGTCGAGTCGATCACCACCGACGGGTTCATCTCAGCGGTCGATGAGCAAGCGCTCAACGCATCGGTGGCCGGTGGCATCGCGGCGATCATGTCAGAGGCCCGCGTCGCGGCTTTCGGTGAGCAGACCGGCGCGCCTGTCTGGGAGGCCAAGGGCGCCCAGGAGCTACTGCTCAACTTGTGCACCCGCGCCAACGTGGCACCGCGGCACAGTGTCCAGCTCCCTGGATGGGCCGAGCCGCTCAATGGTGTCCTGGCTGCCGGGTCGTACAAGTCGGTGGAGGGCCACCCCTCGAAGTCTGCGGGACTACGGGCCGAGTTCCTGGGCCGGGTACTGGGTGCGAGCGGCGCGGCGGCCGGTCTACCCAACCGGCTGAAAGAGCCGACCCCGCTGGCCAATCTCACCCGCACGATCAATCGCGAGGACTTCCACATGGACGGCATCGAGAGAGTGCTTCCGCTGCGTTACGACGGCAAACGACGGCCGCTGATCTCCACGATGAAGGACGTGACTGTCGAGATCGAGGGAGTCGAGTACGAGCTGGTCTACGTCCGCACCGCGCCGTGGCAAACCCTGGAGGAGTACGACGAGGCCAAGGCCGCAATGGCCAGGTTGATCGACGACTACGGGGCCGTGCCTCCCTGCATAACGAGGGAGGTGTGGCAGCTGATCGGTGAGTACCTCGGAGATCTCGCTGGGTAGTCCAGTGAGATCGCCCAACGACAACGACAACAACGACGAAAGGCAAGACCATGAGCAACATCACAACGACGAAGCAGGTTGCGAAGTGAGTAGGCGGCAGAAGACACCGGACGAGCTGAGGGCCGAGGCAGAGGCCCTCATCGCGAAGGCCGACGCAGCCGAGAAGGCGGCTCGGGCGAAGGAAGCGGCGGCCGTTCGGACGTCCCTTGAGAACACCGGGGTGTTGATCGGCAAGGGCGTGAAGATCACGACCGTCGACGAGGCCAAGGCGCTCCGCAAGGCGCTCGACAACGGCGAGTTTCGCGAGTGGCTCGCGAAACAGATCCGCGAGGAGGTGGGTACCGAATGTACCTCCGGCGATGACGAGGGCGGCTCCAAGGAGCCGGCCGAAGTGGTTGCTTTCGTACCCTCCGGTGAGCAGCTCGATCAGCAGCCGGCGGGTGCCGACGGGTACCAGCACGGGTACGAGATGAGCGCGTGAGCAGCGCGCCTCATCTTTGCTCTGGAAGGGCCCAGGAACGATCGAGTTCCTGGGCCCTTCACATCGAGGCGGGGTCGAGCGAAGCGATGGCCCGGCAGGCACTGAGCCCCGCAGAGCCCCCGGAGGGCACACCTTTCCCGGAGCGCGGCGAAGGGAAAGACTAGTGTGTTATCTTTCCGTCTTTCGCGAGGAGTAGGCTGGCATCGCCAGGCTGCAGCGAGCAGCGCGAAGAAGGAGCCACGAAGTGACGACGTACGCCGCGCCCGTTCTGCGGTGGGGTGGTCCGCGCGAGAAGCGGACCATCACGACGAAGAACGGCCAGACGAGGCAGGTGACGAAGTCACCCCTCGGCTACACGAAGGCCCAGGCGGCGCACGCGCTAGAGCACTCGTGCCGGTCGCTCACCGACCCCGAAGGGACGGTGCAGCGCGGTGCGTCGCTGGTCCATCCGGAACTCACGCACCTCAACGAGGTGCTGGTGCCTGATGGCAACGGCGGCTGGCGCCAAGCCGACAGCTACGCCGAAGTGCTGGAGCGCTTCGAAGCCAGCATGGCCGCGGAGCCGCCGCGCACCGTTAAGCGCAAGATGCAAGACGGCTCAACGAAGGACGTGCCCTCCAAGTTGCGCAGCGACGCGAAGGTGCTGACGGAGACAATCATCCAGCTGGATCCGGCGTATACCTGGCCCGGCCGCCCGGCGGGCAAAGTGAAGAACCCGGAGTCCGACACGGTCCACATGTCCGACCAGCATCGTGCGGAGACTCGCCGACTGTTGATGGTCGCGGTGCAGTCGGCACTGCGATGGCAGGTCGACAACGACCAGGACATAGTGGCCGTCACGCTTCAGTGGGACGAGACGCACCCCCATGCCCAGTTCTTCACCGTCCCGAAGGACGACCAGGGGCTGATCAACGCGAGCGCCCGCTACGTGAAGGGGGCGACCGCCGACGACGACGTCTCGAAGGAGTGGACGTCGCATCGCCACACCATCCTGCGCAACGATCTCTACTTCGCCGGCCACCCAGTGACCTTCGAACGGCAGGCACCGCGTGACAATCGCACCGTGGCCGAGCAGCGCAACCTCGCTGATGAGCAGGCCCGAAACCGGGAGCGGTCCCGTGAACTGGATGATCGCGAACAGGCTCTCCAACATCGGGAAGACGAGCTGTCCAGCCGCGAGGGAACGCTGCAGCAACGTGAAGCCGACCTGCGCAAGGAGCGCGCACGATTGGGTGAACAGGCTGCCGACCTGGAGACCTACGAGACCGAACTCGACGAACGCGCGCTCAACATCAAGGCTGCAGCCCGCCAAGAGTTCAAAGCGACCGAGAAGCCGGCCCTGGTAGCAGCCGCGAAGGTTGAGGCCTCGACGGCGGCCGATCAGATGTTGGTCGCTGCACGGTTGAAGGCGCAGCAGCTCCTCGACGAGGCTGCCGCTGAGGCGGCCGCGGTGAAGACGAACAGCCGCCGCCCACTCGGCCGTGACCTGCACTTCCTCAACAAGACGCGCACCCGCAAGGACGGCACGACCTACACCCTCCGCCAGATGCAGGCTCGCGAGGAGAAGACCGAGTTCGGGCTGTTGGAGTACATGACCGGGTCCTACACCGGTGACCCGAAGGCCGGCGCGCACAACCGTGAGCGGACGAAGCGGCAGCGCGAGATGGCGGCCATCTACGCCGCCGAAGAGCAGGCCTACGACGCCCAGATCGAAGCACGGCTGATAAACCAGCCGAAGGCCACTGAACGGGTCCCTGAGGGGCCCGCCGAACGCGACAATCCCGGTCTGGAGCGGTGACCAGAACTCGATGTGCGCCGCTCCTGCCGTCGCTATGCTCCGGTGACATGGACGCTCACGAGCAGGCGATGGCGGTCGAGTACGCGAAGTTCAGCGAGGTCTGGGGCGACGACCCATGCCTCACTGCGCGGCAGGCCTACGGGATCGCTGTCGCTCTGGACTGGTTCGCTGACGCCGAAATCGACCCGTGGTTGGAAAACCCGTCAGAAGCACCGCTCCACGAGGTCCCACCCTTCAATCAGTTTGACCTCCGCGTGATGATGCTCGTCGGCGACAACCGAGCCTGGGCAGCCCTAGCAGCCGAGCACTGCCACGCCGTCGCAAAGACCTTCCGCGACGGCACAGCGTCATTCTTCAACCCAGGGGCGACCGCCCCGCCGTACTTCGACGAACTCGTCGTGGCCGCCGCGGTGCCCTTCGCCCAAGACCAGATGCACGACATGCCCGAGTTCTACGAGGGCATACCGGCGCGCATGTCAGCACCCGATGGCGCGGACGACGACGACGACTGGCTGCTGGATGATGAGGATGGATGGTCCAGACTGATCGATATCCTCGACGATGGATCGGCCCGCCCGGACTGGGCCGATCCGATCCTGGGGCCCCATCCATCCGCGCGATGCCTCATGGATGAGAACCACCCGTTCACGTGGTTCGACAGGCCGAGCGCGCCCTCTCCCACCGGCGTGTAGCTCGGTCCAGGTGTGTCGGGAGGGTGCTGGATCCCGAGCCCCTGAACTGCCGGGACCGACCGTTCTCGCCCACCACCATGCCGGATCGCTGCCAGCGGGAGCGTCAGATCAACGGCGAGTGCTGGGCTTCGATCAGCTCGATCGCGACCACGGGGGTGGTCTCGCGGATCGTGACCCCGAAGGCTGGGTTCAGGGGCGCCAGTAGCAGGATCCACGACTCACCTAACCGTGGTTCGGCTGGTAACTGGAGCAGCCGGAGAAGCTCGCCATCGCGACGCAACTCCCCTCTTGCGGTGCGCTCCGAGGGACTCAACGGCAGCTGCAGACGCCGGTACGTGAGCGCTTCCAGGTCGACCTCATGGCAGGTGCCGGACTCGGTCTCCACCCGCAGGATCACCGGCGGTGCTTTCGATCCAAGTCGCCGGGTCGCCGGGCGAGAGGCCCGCCATCCTTGCGGGTAGATCTCCAGTAGTCCATCTCCGCACAATAACCGCGCCGGTTGACACCAGGACGAGCTCAATCACCTGCGCCGCCGCCATAAGCCCCGTAGCCTATTTCCAGACCTGGCCAGACCGCCGGTCGAAGGGATCGAGTCGGGAGTCGGCGGAGGGTACGGAATGGCGACTATCACGTGTGGTTGGTGCCATGATCGCTGCCACATGACTCGGCATGGGGCCATCAAAGTGGCTGAACTGCCCCGCTGGCGCGGAGACGACGAGTACATCGCCGATGCGGCGTTCCTGTGCGACGGTTGCGGTCGGATGAGCGTTGCCACCTGGTACACGGCCTATGACCCCAACGATTCACGTTGGCGCGACTACGGGCGCGACGGCTCTCCAGAGGACTATGAAACCGCGCGGTGGTCACCACCGGTCGGGCACCAGATGGAGTTTCCCGACGTTCCTCAGGAGATCGCCGACGCGGCGGTTGAGGCATGGACATGCCAGGTTAGCGGGGCTCATCGCGGCGCCGTGATGCTCGCCCGCGCAGTGGTGGAGAGCACAGCCAAGGCAAAGGGCATTACGTCGGGGCCGCTCGAGTTGAAGATCAAGGCGATGGCTGATGCGGGCTTGATCCGCGCCGCTGTTGCTGACCAGGCCCACGAGATTCGGCATTTCGGTAACAACTCGGCGCACGGCGACCTGGGGGACCCCGTGACGACGGAGGACGCCGAGGAAGTGCTCAACCTCATGGCGGAGGTACTGAACGAGGTGTGGCGGGCGCCGGCGCGTGCGCAGCGGCTCGCAGACGCACGCGCAGCCCGGAAGTCGCCTCAGACGGAGTAGTGCACGCTGCCGGACAGCTCTAGATCCTTGGACGTTCAGGGTCGGCCCCGCCTGTCACAGGTAGTAGTTTGTGGACACTTGCCTGGCGAACATCGATCGACGGCCCAAGCTCGCTTATGGTTGCCACATGCCGATTGACACCCTTCGCCCGCTCGCTGTCGACCTGTTCGCCGGAGCCGGTGGTCTCTCGTTGGGCCTCGAGCAGGCAGGCTACGAAGTCGCGGCCGCGGTGGAGTACGACCCCATCCACGCGGCGGTTCATGAGTTCAACTTCCCCTATGGCAAAACCTTCGCCAAGGACGTCTCGAACGTGACCGGACAGCAGATCCGCGAGGACTCCGAGATCGGCGACCGCGAGATCCACTTGGTTGCTGGTGGCCCGCCCTGTCAGGGCATCTCTCTCATCGGGCGGCGGGCAATCGACGATCCGCGCAACGCCCTGTTGAAGGAGTTCGTCCGGTTGGTGCTGGAGCTGAAGCCCAGGTACTTCCTGATGGAGAACGTCGCGGGTCTGATGGTCGGCGAACACCGGCAGCTGATCGACGAGGTCGTTGAGACCTTCGAGGCTGACGGCCACTACACCGTGCTGAAACCCATCAAGGTGCTTCAGGCAGCAGATTATGGGGCGCCTCAGTCGCGAAGGCGTGTGATTCTCCTCGGAGCCCGCAAGGGGGTGAAGCTGCCGGCCTACCCCGCCGCGACGCACACCCCACGGGCACTCAATGGGGCGCTTCCTACCCTCGCTGAGCTGCCGTTGGGGCCGAGCGTGATCGAGGCGATTGGTGACCTACCCGACGCCGACGATTTCGATGAGCTGTTGCACGACGACAACGTCGCCAACGCAGCCTTCGCCAGGCCCAGCGAGTACGCGGCCTACCTGCGAGGCCTGAAGTCCGACCCGACCGACTTCTCTCACCCTCGCCCGCGGATCGCGGGCGAGCTCACATCGTCTGCGCGAACCGTTCACACGAAGAAGTCCATCGACCGCTTCGACGCTGCCGAACCCGGCACCACGGAGAAGGTGAGCCGGTTCCTGCGACTCCATCCAGATGGCATCTGCAACACACTCCGAGCGGGCACGGCCTCTGATCGTGGCGCCTACACGGCACCGCGACCGATCCACCCAAGCCTGCCTCGAGTGATCACCGTAAGAGAGGCGGCACGTCTGCACGGCTACCCAGACTGGTTCCGATTCCACGTGACCAAGTGGAACGGTTTCCGCCAGATCGGCAACTCAGTGCCAGCGTTGCTCGGCCGGGCCGTGGGAGCCGCCCTACTTGAAGCCGACGGCATCACGCCCGCGAAGGGTAAGCCGGTGAAGCTCGGTTCCGTGGAGTTGCTCTACATGACCGCTGGGCAAGCCCACGAGCACTTCGGGCTCACTGAGCGAGTCATTCCCCAGCGCGACCGAAAGGTCGGCTGACGTGACCGACCGGAGTTCGACTGACGAGCAAGCGGAGCAGGCCAAAGAGAACCGTTACAAGCAGGTTGTTGGCTGGGTCTTTGAGAAGCACTACACCGAGGGCGACACTCGGGTGGCTTGGGTGCGGGCCGAACTCGTTGAGGCTGCCGCCGCACTGGGGATGGAACTGCCGAAGAACCTCGGGGACGTGCTCTACGCCATCCGCTATCGCACCACCTTTCCGGAGGTGATGATCGACGCTGCGCCCGCCGGGATGGAGTGGGTGATCCGTTCGACCGGCCGGTCGAAGTACTCGTTCGACTTGGTCCCGTTCCAAGTAAGGGTCAAGCCGAACCTCGCACTCACCGTGACCAAGATCCCAGACTCGACTCCTGAGATCATCGCCTCCGCGGCGCTCGGCGACGAGCAGGCGCTGCTCGCTCTCGTGCGCTACAACCGCCTCCTGGACATCTTCCTAGGAGTCGCCTCCTATTCGCTGCAGAACCACCTCCGCACAACGGCCAAGGGCGTCGGGCAGGTCGAAGTGGACGAGGTCTACGTCGCCATCGACCGATTCGGCCGTCAGTTCATCCTTCCAGTCCAGGCCAAGGGCGGGCGGGATGAGATCGGCATTACGCAGACAGAGCAAGACCTCGCGGTGTGTGCAGAGAAGTGGCCGGCGATGATCTGTCGCCCGATTGCAGCGCAGTTCGCCGCTGAGGGCCGTATCGCGCTCTTCGAGCTAGCGCTGCAAGACGACCAGGTACGAGTGCGTCGAGAGGCTCACTACAAGCTGGTCCCGGCCAGCGAGATCGGCGCCGCCGATCTCGCCAGTTACGACCTCGCCGCGGCTCCAGACGAGGTCTAGCGAAACCATGGTCCGCCGGCCGACTGCGTCCGCAGAGTCGCCGGCGACGGGCTGCAATGTAAGCAGCTAGCGGTGACTCTAGCGGTGACCTCGCCCGAATCGACACAGAGAAAGAGCCTCCGAACTAGGTGCAATACCTAGTCAGAGGCTCTCTCTGTCGGGCTGACAGGATTTGAACCTGCGACCCCTTGACCCCCAGTCAAGTGCGCTACCAAGCTGCGCTACAGCCCGCTTCTGGGGCGAACCCCGAGTGGTTACCCTACACGCTCGGCGAGCCCGTCCTCAAAGCGGACGCGCGGCGGGGCCGAACCGTCCGATTCGGCAGCGCGGCAGGTCGGATCCTCCTACGCTTCGAAGTGGAGAGGACGATCATGATCAAGCTCGCTGACGCGGCCGCGGACTTTCTGGCCAGCAAACGAATCGCCGTCACCGGGGTCTCCCGCAACCCGGCCGGCCACGGCAGCAATGCCGTCTACGAGAGGCTCCTCGAGCGGGGCTTCGAGGTGTTTCCGGTGAACCCGAACGCCACCATGATCGGCGACAGGCCCTGCTACCCCGATTTGGCCAGCATCCCCGGCGGTGTCGAGGCCGTGGTGATCGGCACCAGCCCGAAGTACGCCAAGGCCACCGTTGAGCAGGCTGTGGCCGCCGGCATCAAGAAGGTCTGGATGCACCGCTCGGTCGACGCCGGCAGCGTCGACCCGGCCGCCGCCGCCTACGGACGTGAGCACGGCCTGACCGTGATCGACGGAGGCTGCCCGCTGATGTTCGATCCGGCCGCCGACGGTGGGCACAAGTTCATGTGCGGGGTGCTGAAGTTCTTCGGCAAGGTTCCCCGTACGGTCTAGGGGGATTTCCTCACCGTCGTCACCCGGCGGCGTTAGGCTCGGACGCGTGCTCGCACCTACCCCAATGCTTCGGCCCAGCCCGATGGATCTGTCCGGCGTGTTCGCCGGGACCTTCAACGCCCTCAAGCGGCGCTTCGGGCTTCTGATTCTGATCTCGCTGCTGCCCACTCTTGTCACCCTGGCCTATGCCGTGATCGTCGTCCTGCTGGGCGTCAGCCTGGCCGTCGGCGTCGTGGCTGATCCGAGAGGCTCTGTCCCGCTGATCATCGCCATGATCGTCGTTGGGATTGCCGGCGGCGTTGTGGTTGCCTTGTCGTATCTCAAGGCACAGGGCATGTCGACCCTGGCCGCCTACGAGATCGCTCAAGGCCAGCGTCCGGATCTCAACGGACTGTGGCACCGGTCCAAGGGGTTCCTGCCCCGGATGGCCCCGGTGATCGCCATCGCCATCGGTGCGCTTCTCGTCGTCTACGCCATCATCGCGGCACTGGCGATATCGATGGTCGGCGCCCTGAATGGACGCTCTGGCGGGGCTGCTGCCGGCGCCGCCGGCCTGTTGTTCCTGCTGGTCATCGTCCTGATTCCGGTGGCGATCTTCATCCAGATCAAGCTGCTGTACACGGTGCCTGCCATTGCCCTGGAGCAGGTCGGTGGCATCGATGGCATGAAGCGCTCGTGGACCATCACTCGTGGCGCCTTCTGGCGGACGTTCGGCTACTACCTCGTCGCCAGCCTCGCGGTCGGGGTGATCGGTTCGGTGGCGAGCTCGCTCACTCAGGTGCCGCTGATGAGCCCCCGCTTCTCGCAGCGCTTCGACAGCCCGGCCGATCTGGGTTCGAACCTGTCGCTGCTGATGCCGCTCTACCTGATCGCGATCACCATCCAGCTTCTGGTGCAGCTGCTGACCCAGCCGTTCCTGTTCAGCTACGTCACCTACATGTACATCGACCAGGTGCGGCGCACCGAACTGCCGCCGGCTGCCGCTTGGGGTGGCTACGGTCAGCCGGGGCCGCAGGGCGGCTACTACGCGACGCCGAATCAGTACTACGGACAGCCTGGCCAGCCCTATCCCCCACAGCCGGGACGGCCTGGCCAGCCCTATCCCCCACAGCCGGGACAGCCTTACCCGCCGACCCAAGCGCCCCAGTCGGGGCAGGCTTACCCGCCGGCACAGCCGCCACAGCCTCCGCAGGACGGTGGGTGGCAGCCGCCGACGACCCCTCAGCCCCCACAGGGCTGAGGCCGGTCAGCGCTCGCGGTTCTTGCGCTTCTCGCGAGCGCGGACCTCGACGTGCACCGGGGTGCCGGTGAAGCCGAAGTCCTCGCGCAGCCGCCGCTCGACGAAGCGGACGTACTGAGGGTCGAACTGACCTGAGGTGAACAAGGCGAAGGTCGGCGGGCAGTTCTGAGCCTGAGTTCCGAACAGGATCCGGGGCTGCTTGCCGCTGCGCACCGGGTGCGGGTGCGCCGCAGCGAGACGTCCGAGGAACGCGTTGAGCTTGCCGGTGGAGACCCGGGTCTCCCAGCCCTCCAGTGCCTGCTCGATCGCACCGGAGAGCCGGTCGACGTTACGTCCGGTGAGCGCGGAGATGTTCACGCTCGGTGCCCAGGCGAAGGCCCGAATGTCCTGCTCGATCTCGCGATTGAGGTAGTGGCGACGCTCTTCGTCGGTGAGATCCCACTTGTTGTAGGCGATCACCAGGGCCTTGCCGGCCTCCTCGACCATGGTCAGGATGCGCAGATCCTGGTCGCTGATCGTCTCGGACGCATCCAGCACCACCACGCAGACCTCGGCCCGCTCGATCGCACCCTGCGTGCGCAGCGAGGCGTAGTACTCATGCCCCGATGCTTCCTTCACCCGCCGGCGAAGCCCCGCGGTGTCGATGAAGCGGTAGGTGATCTGGCCAACCTGGACGAGCTCGTCCACCGGATCGACGGTGGTGCCTGCGACGTTGTCGACGACGACCCGGTTGGCCCTGGCCACCCGGTTCAGCAGTGACGACTTACCGACATTGGGACGACCGATGATGGCCACCCGGCGCGGGCCGCCGATCTCCTGCTCGGCGAAGGCGGGTGCGTCGGGCAGGACGTCGAGCAGAGCGTCGAGCAGGTCGCCGGTGCCGCGGCCGTGCATGGCCGACACCGGATGCGGCTCCCCCAGCCCGAGATTCCACATCGCGGCGGCGTCGGCCTCCTGGCGCTGATCGTCGACCTTGTTGGCGGCCAGGACGACCGGCTTCTTGCTGCGCCGCAGCACGCCGACGACTGCCTCATCGACATCCTGGGTACCCACGTGCGCGTCCACGACGAACAGCACAACATCGGCGGCGGCGATGGCCAGCTCGGCCTGCTCGGCGATCTGCGCGGCCATGCCCTTGGCGTCGGGCGCCCAGCCGCCGGTGTCGACGATGACGAACTGGCGTCCGTTCCATTCAGCGTCGTAGCTGACCCGGTCGCGAGTGACCCCGGGCAGATCCTGGACGACCGCTTCGCGGCGGCCGATGATTCGGTTCACCAACATCGATTTGCCGACATTGGGACGCCCGACGACGGCCACCACGGGCACGGTGGTCGATTCGGTTTCGTTTGTCATCGGTGGCTGATCCCTTCGGCTGCGACCAGCCAGAATACCGCAGCGGCGTGCCGAGCCGGAAAAGTCAGCCTCGAACCGAGGCCACCAAGTCCAGCACCGCAGCGATCGTCTCTTCCAGATTGAGGTAAGTGCAGTCCAGGTGGGTGACCCCGTCGGCAGCCGTGGTGAAGTTCACCAGCTTGGAGTCGTCGGCATCGCGGCGCAGCACCTGATCGGCCAGCTGGCCGGCGTCCACCTTGTCGCCGAGCTCGGCCTTGCGCCGGGCCATCCGGATCTCCGGGTCGGCGGTGAGCAGCAGTCGGACGTCCGCGTCCGGGGCCACCACGGTGGTGATGTCGCGGCCCTCTGCGACGATCCCGTTCGGGGCCGCCTCGATGATTGCACGCTGCCGGGCCACCAGGTTCGCCCGGCACTGCGCCACGGTCGAGACCGCACTGACCTTCGCCGACACCTCGGGCTCGCGAATGCGGGTGGTCACGTCGGTACCGTTGACCAGCACCTGCTCGACATCAGGATCAGTGCTGATCTGCAGATCGGCAGCCAGGGTCTCCCGGATCACCCCGGCCTCGTCGGACGGGTCCACGCCGGCATCCAGGTAGGCGCAGGTGACTGCTCGGTACATGGCACCGGTGTCGAGGTAGGCCAGCCCGAGCGCGCGGGCCACCCCCTTCGAAGTGGACGACTTGCCTGAGCCACTCGGCCCGTCGATGGCGATCACCAGGCGTTCGCTGGACATGTTCCTCCTAGGCTTGCGGTTCGCGGTCTCGGACGACCCAGCCGGCAGCGGTCATGGCCGCCGCCAACTCGTCGGCGCGCTGGGGCGCGACCTGGACGGCCAGCCAGCCGACCTCGCGCTCCTGGTCGTGGTCGATGGACAGGTCTTCGATGTTGACCCCCGCCGCTTGAATGTCGGCGAAGAGCCTTGCCAGAGCGCCAGGGGTGTCCGGAATCTCGACGACCACCCGGGCATAACTGGTGGCGCTCAGGCCGTGCTTGCCGGGCAGCGCTCGGGTGCCGTCCAGGCCTCGCTCGAGCGCAGCAGCCAAGGCGCCCGGGTCGTTGAACTGGTCGACCAGCTCCGAGAGTTCGTCGCGCAGCAGCCGCAGCTCGTGAAGCACAGCAGTCGAGTTCGCCGTGATGATCTGGCTCCACAGCTGCGGGTCAGACCCGGCGATCCGGGTCACGTCGCGCAGACCCTGTCCGGCCAGACGCAGGTGCTCGGCGGGCACGCGGGTGAGGCTGCCGGCCATCAGCACCGAGACCAGATGCGGCAGGTGCGACACCTGAGCGACCGCCTCGTCGTGGTGGGCGGCGCCCATCGTCACCCGGCGGGCACCGCACAGGTTCGCCAGCTCCTGCACGTCCAAGACGGCGTGCGCGGCGGACGTGTCGTGCGGCGTGATCACCCAGGTGCGGTCGATGAACAGCTCGGCGTTCGCGGTCAGCGGGCCGACTCGCTGCGAGCCGGCCATCGGATGCGAGCCTACGTAGCGGGACAGGTCAGCGACGCGCCCGCGCAACGTGCCCAGCACGGTGCCCTTCACTGAGCCCACATCGGTCACGGTGGCTTGCGGGTAGCGGTCCAGGGCGTCAGCAATCACCGGGGCCAGGGCGTCCGGCGGCACGGCCACGACCACCAACCGGACGCCGGCCGGGTCGGCGGGCTCCACGGTGCCGGCACCGCGGGAGGCGGCCACCTGGGCATGGCTGGGGGCCTGGTCGATCAGGTGCACCTCGACCCCGGCCCGGGTCAGGGCGTGGGCCACTGAGGCTCCGACCAGCCCGGTGCCAATCACTACTGCCGGCGATAACTCTCGCTCGCTCACTGCTGACCTCTCCGGGACGCGGCCCGCGACCCAGCCCCAGAGCCTACTGGCCCGGCTGCGTCGCCGGGCGCCCCACACTCTCGTTGGGCTTACTCGGTGGTCTCGGTCGGATCGACTCCGGCCGGACGAGGACCGGAATAGTCCGGTCCATAGGCACCCGGTGCCGGACGCCGCTTGCGCGCCGGTGCGGCCACGCCGTCGGCGAGCCGACGGGTGAAGATCAGGAAGCCGGTGTGGCCGCTGGTCGAGTGCCCCGGACGAATCGCCAGGCCCTCGGCGTGCCAATCCCGCGCCGAGTACTCCCGGGCCATCGGCTCGGTGAAGCCACCGTGGACTCTCAAGGTCTCGACGGTGCGTCCGAGCTGAGTGGTGGTGGCCACGTAGCAGCACAGCATGCCGCCGGGGACCAGTCGGGCGCCGACCGCATCGATGCACTCCCACGGGGCCAACATGTCCAGCACGGCCCGGTCGATGGGATCATCACTGATCGTTTCGACCAGATCGCCGACCTGCAGCGTCCAGGCCGGGTGCGGTCCGCCGAAGAAAGTCTCGACATTGCGCTGGGCGATCTTCGCGAAGTCCTCGCGACGCTCGTAGGAGTAGACCTTGCCGGTCGGGCCGACCGCGCGCAGCAGGAACATGGTCAGTGCACCCGAACCGGCGCCGGCCTCCAGCACCCGGGCGCCGGGAAAGACGTCGGTCTGCACCAGGATGTGCGCGGCATCCTTCGGGTACACCACCGCTGCTCCGCGCGGCATGGTGACGGTGAACTCCTCCAGCAACTGCCGAAACACCAGGTAGGACGCTCCCCCGACCGACCGCACCACGCAGCCCTCCGGCTGTCCGATGACGTCGTCGTGGGCCAATCCGCCCTTGGTGGTGTGGAACATCGCACCTGGAGTGAGCCGTACCGAGTGGTGGTGCCCCTTGGCGTCGGTGAAGGTGGCCCGCTCGCCGGCCACGAAAGGTCCGGTGCGGACGCCGCTGAGCGAAAACTGGTCCACGGAATCAGCCACGAAGCAGCCCCCACAATCCCAGCGCCTGATCGCCGCCGAAGGTCTCACCGAAGGTCTTCACGCCCTTGCCGAGGTACATGATCCCGTCGGACTGGCTGATCGGAATCACGGTGTTGTCGGCGGCCGCCTGCTGCTGCAGTTCGGCCAGGGCCGCCGTCCGGGCCGCTCCGCTGGTCGAGCGGGCTCGCCGGCTGGCGTCGGTCAGCTTGGCCGCACTGGCCGGCAGCGGACGATCCAGGTAGGTCTGCAGCCAGCCCATGGCGTTGTTCACCCAGGCCGGCTGGTCGGTCAGGGTGAGATCGGCATCACTGGTGGTGACCAGCCGGACGGTGACCCCGTCAAGCTGCTCGATCCGATCGCGGATCAGCCGAGCCAGATCGCCATTGCCCGGTGCGGCCGCCGAGTAGGACAGGGTCAGCTTGATCCGACCCTTCTTCATGGTGGGCGGCTTGGTTCGTCCGCCCACTGCGAAGGCCGAGACGTGATCGGCGATGCCCATGGGCACGATGGAGTCCGCAGTGCGATCGGCCTGCAGCACGATGGCCACAGCCTTGCGCAGCGCGTCGTTCTTGCGCAGCTTCGAACTGGCCGACCAGATCAGCCGATTGCTGCGCCAGCCGTTCAGGCTCAGCCGGGTGAACCCCTTGGCGGTGGCGTGCGTCGTGCTGGCCGAGATCTCCAAGTCCAGCCGCTGCTGGGCGGCCGGGTCGAGGCTGCGCCAGACAGCGTCCACGCTGCCCTCACCGATCGCAGCCTCTGCCGCCGCCGAATCCGGCAAGATCAGCAGCTTGACGTCGGGGAACAGGCCACCGTGGGCGCCCTGGTAGCCGATGAAACGGGAGAAGGTGAGCTCGTGCTCGGCCAAAGCGGTGAGCTGGTAGGGCCCCGATCCGACCGGCAGCGACCCGGAGGCCAGCTCGGTGTCGGGGTCGTAGACGCTCTCATCGACGATGGACGCCGCTGCAGTGGCCAGCGCGTAGCCGAACTGGTTGTCCGGCCACTCCAAGGTGAAGCGGACGGTCAGCGCGTCCGGCGTATCGATCCGACGCAGCGCGCTGAGCAGGCTGGTCGACGTCCCCGGTGCGCCGATGCGCAGCGCACGCTGAATGCTGAACTTCACATCGGAGGAGTCCAGGACGTCACCGTTGTGGAACTTCAGCCCGTCGACCAACGTGCACTGGTAGACCACCTTCGAGGTGAACAGGCAGTCGGCAGCGTCCGGCTTGAGCTCGCCCGTGGTGGGCAGCACCGTCATCAGCCGCTGGTACACGGAATCGATCACAGTTGCGCCGGTGGGCCCGGTGACGAAAGCCGGGTCGAGCGAGGCCAGCGGGTCGACAGTGGCCACCTTGAGGTAGTCCACCTGCGGCGTCGGGGTGGGCGTTGCGCTCGTGCTGGAGGCCACCGGCTGGGGTGCCGGGGCGGGTTGGGAGCTCGTGCAGGCCGACAGCGCCAGCACAGCCGCAAGCGTCGCCGCTAGCCAGCGTCTGGTTCTGGGATCAGCCGGCATTGAAGTACTTGGCCTCCGGGTGATGGACGATGATCGCGTCGGTGGACTGTTCGGGATGCAACTGCCATTCCTCGGAAAGGCTCACCGAAATCCGTTCCGGCTCCAGCAGCGCGACCAGCTTGGCCCGATCAGCCAGGTCTGGGCAAGCCGGGTAGCCGAAGGAGTAGCGAGAACCCCGATAGGCCTGCTTGGTCAGCATCTGACTGAGGTCGCCATCACCGACCAGCCCGAGCTCAGAGCGCACCCGGGCATGCCAGTACTCGGCCAGCGCCTCGGCCAGTTGCACGCTCAGCCCGTGAAGCTCCAGATAATCGCGGTAGGCATCGGCGGCGAACAGCTGCGCCGTGGCTCGGGACGCGGCCTCGCCCATGGTGACCAGTTGCAGGGCGATCACGTCCGGGCCGAGCTCGGCTGCCTCCTGCTCGTCGCGGAAGAAGTCGGCCAGGCAGAGCCGGCGGTCCCGGGACTGCCGCGGCCAAGAGAACCGGACGAGCTCGCGGCTCGGGTCGTCGGGATGGCCCACGATCAGGTCGTTGCCTGCGGAGTGACAGGGCCAGTAGCCGTAGACCACGGCCGGCTCGACGAGGTTCTCGGTGTGGATCCGGTCGAGCCACCGGCGCAGCCTGGGCAGTGCCTCGGTCTCAACCAGTTCTTCGTAGGATGCGCCGTCGGCAACCGGCTTCAGCCCCCACTGCCCCACGAAGGTGGCCCGGCGGTCCAGCCAGCCGGAGATCTCGGCCAAGGACAGCCCCTTGACCACTCGGCTGCCCCAGAACGGCGGGGTGGGCACGTCGACGCCGCGGGCCACGTCGGAGCGCTCGGTGGTGGTGGCGGCGTCTTCGCGGCGCGGGGTGGTCATCGGCTTCACCCGGCGCTGGCGCGGCTCGGGCAGGCTGGCCCCGGGCTCACCTCTGCGAACCGCAACCACCTGCTCCATCAGCGCAAGACCCTCGAAAGCATCCTTGGCGTAGCGGACCTCGCCGTCATAGACCTGGTTCAGGTCCTGTTCGACGAATGCCCTGGTCAGTGCGGCTCCACCGAGCAGCACCGGCACCTGGGCCAGGCCGCGCCGGTTCAGCTCCTCGAGGTTGTCGCGCATCACCAGCGTCGACTTCACCAGCAGCCCGGACATCCCGATGGCGTCGGCATTGTGGGCCAGCGCAGCTTCGGCGATGGCACTGACCGGCTGTTTGATGCCGAGGTTCACCACCGTGTAGCCGTTGTTGGTCAGAATGATGTCGACCAGGTTCTTGCCGATGTCGTGGACGTCGCCCTTCACAGTGGCGATCACCAAGGTGCCCTTGCCGGCCGCGTCCGCCTTGTCCAGGTGGGGCTCGAGCTGTCGGACGGCGGCCTTCATCACCTCGGCGGAGGCCAGGACGAACGGCAGTTGCATCTTGCCGGCACCGAAGAGCTCGCCGACCTCCTTCATCCCGGCCAGCAGATCGTCGTTGATGATGGCCAACCCGGGCTTGAGGGTCAGCGCCTCCTCCAGATCCTCGGCCAGACCCTTGGCTTCGCCGTCAATGATCCGGCGGCGCAGTCGCTGATCGACCGGCAATGCGGCCAGTTCTGCGGCGCGCGCCTCCCGAGTGCTCGCCGTGGTGGCGCCCTCGAACAGCTCCAGGAACCGGGCCAGCGGGTCGTAGTCGTCGGTGCGCCGGTCGTAGATCAAGTCCTCGGCGACCTGACGCTGCTCCTCGGGGATTCGCGCGATCGGCAGAATCCGGGCGGTGGGGACGATGCCCGAATCCAGGCCGGCCTGCTGGCACTCGTGAAGGAAGACCGAGTTCAGCACCTGGCGGGCGGCCGGGTTCAGCCCGAAGGAGACATTCGAGATGCCCAGGGTGGTGTGGATGCCCGGGTACTTGGCGGTGACAGCGGCAATCGCCTCGATCGTCTCCAGAGCGTCTCGTCGAGTCTCCTCCTGGCCGGTGGCGATCGGGAAGGTCAGACAGTCGACGATGATGTCGCCGATGGACAGCCCCCAGCGTCCGGTCAGGTCCGCGATCAGCCGGTCCGCCACCCGCAGCTTCCATTCCGCGGTGCGCGCCTGGCCCTCCTCGTCGATGGTCAGCGCCACCACGGCAGCGCCATGCTCGACCACCAGCGGCATCACCTTGGCGTAGCGAGAGTCGGGCCCGTCGCCGTCCTCGAAGTTCACCGAGTTCACCACGCAGCGCCCGGCCAGCCGCTCCAGGCCCGCCTTCAAGACCGCAGGTTCGGTCGAGTCGAGCATCACCGGCAGCGGGACGGCTGTCGCCAGCCGGGAGGCCAGCTCCGACATGTCGGCCACACCATCGCGTCCGACATAGTCGACGCAGACGTCCAGGAGGTGGGCACCGTCGCGGCTCTGCTGCTTGGCGATGTCGACGCATTCGTCCCAGTTCTCGGCCAGCATCGCCTCACGGAAGGCCTTCGAGCCGTTGGCATTGGTCCGCTCGCCGATCGAGAGGTAGGCGGTGTCCTGATGCAGCGGCACGTCGAAGTACAGCGACGAGACCGCAGACTGCTCGCTGACAGCTCGTGACTGCGGCTGCTGGCTGGCCACGGCGGCGGCCAGCGCCGAGATGTGGGCCGGAGTCGTCCCGCAGCAGCCACCGACCAGACCGAGCTGGAACTCGCGGGCATAGCCGGACACGTAGTTCACGAACTCGTCAGGACCCATCGGGTAGCGGGCGCCGTCGGCGGTGAGCTCGGGCAGGCCGGCGTTCGGCATGCACACCAGCGGCAAGTCGGTGTGCCGGGCCAGATGCCGCAGGTGCTCACTCATCTCGGTGGGGCCGGTGCCACAGTTGAGGCCGATCGCCTCGATGCCGAGCGCTCCCAGACTGGTCAGTGCCGCCCCGATCTCGCTGCCCAGCAGCATGGTTCCGGAGGTCTCGATGGTCACGTTGGCGAAGATCGGCAGGTCGGCTCCGAGCCGAGCCAGTGCCCGCCGGGCACCGTTGATGGCCGCTTTGGTCTGGAGCAGGTCCTGGCAGGTTTCCACCTGGAAGGCGTCCACCCCGCCGGAGATCATCGCCTCGGCCTGGGCCTGGTAGGCGTCGCGCAGCTGCGCGTAGCTCACGTGGAGCAGGCTGGGCAGCTTCGTCCCCGGGCCCATGCTGCCCAGGACGAACCGCGGCCGCTGCGGCGTGCTGACCGCATCCGCTTCGGCCCGGGCGATCCGGGCGCCGGCCTCGGCCAGCTCGGCAATTCGGTCGGCCGCCTCGTACTCCCCCAGCGCGGAGAGGTTCGCACCGAAGGTGTTGGTCTCCACGCAGTCCGCGCCGGCAGCCAGGTAGGCCCGGTGGATGTCGGCGACGACATCGGGCCTGGTCACGTTCAGAATCTCGTTGCAGCCTTCGAGCCCCTGGAAGTCGTCCAGAGTCAGGTTGCGGCCTTGCAGCATCGTCCCCATACCGCCATCGGCTACCAGGACGCGGTCAGCCAAGGCCATACGGAGATTGCGGGTCATGGGCAGCAGAATAGGCGAGTCCGCCTACAGTGGTCGGCATGGCACAGGCTCGTGGGCTCCGAGGATTGCGCAACCCGGCAGTGGTGGCGGCCTTCGGAGGCTGGAATGACGCGTCCGAGGCGGCCACCGGAGTGATCGATTACCTGGTCGAAAAGTACTCAGCCGAACTGCAGTTCGCCGTCGACCCCGAGGACTACTACGACTTCCAGGTGAACCGCCCGACAACCCGGATGGTCGACGGCACCAGGATTCTGGAATGGCCCACGACCGAGGTCCTGGTCGCCTCGCTGCCCACCCGTGACCTGGTCCTGATCGGCGGGCCGGAGCCGAACTATCACTGGCAGCAGTTCGTGGCCGCCCTGCTGTCGATGGTGCGCAGCGTGCAGCCCAAGATCGTGGTGTTGCTGGGCTCCATGCTCACTGATGCTCCGCACACCCGCCCGGTGCCGGTCAACGGGACCGCAGGAACCAAGGAACTGGCCGACGAGCTTGGCCTGGAGCTGTCGGACTACGAGGGTCCGACCGGCATCATCGGCGTGCTGGCCGCCGAATGCGATGGCGTCGGCATCCCGGTGGTCTCGCTGTGGGCCTCGGTGCCGCACTATGTCGCCGAGCCGCCCAATCCGAAGGCCACCTTGGCTCTGCTCACCCAGGTGGAGGATGTGCTGAACCTGCCGATCGACTTCGGTGATCTCGCCGAGCAGGCCGACGAATGGGTCAACCAGGTCAATGAGCTGGTGTCGGAGGATCCGGACATCACCAGCTACATCACCGCCCTCGAGGAGCGCAGGGACGAGGCCGCGCCGAATGGCGAGGTGATCGCGGCCGAGTTCGAGCGCTATCTGCGGCGCAGGGACCGGCGTCGCGGCTGATTCAGGCCAGCGCGGCCGCTGCCTGGTCGTGGAGTGCGCGGACCATGGCGTCCGGATCAGCTGCGCGATAGACCGCTGAGCCGGCCACGAAAGTGTCCGCACCGGCCCGCGCGCAGCGCTCGATGGTGTCGGTGGCGATCCCGCCGTCCACCTGCAGCCACAACTGGCCGCCGTGCTTGTCGATCAGGGCGCGGGTGCGTTCGATCT
Organism: Actinomycetes bacterium; assembly: GCA_023425145.1. Classification (GTDB taxonomy): domain Bacteria; phylum Actinomycetota; class Actinomycetes; order Propionibacteriales; family Propionibacteriaceae; genus Propionicimonas. Next base: position 83,306 of record JAFADF010000073.1, read on the forward strand.
TGGGCAGCACCGAATCCATGAACGACTGACCGCCGAAGCCGGGCTCGACGGTCATCAGCAACACCATGTCCAGCTCGGGCAGGAGATCCTCGTACGGCTCGATCGGGGTGCCCGGCTTGAGCGCCATGGACGCGCGGGCACCGGCGGCGCGCAGCGTGCGGGCCAGTCGCACCGGGTCGTCGGAGGCCTCGATGTGGAAGGTCACCGACTCCGCACCGGCCTCGGCGTAGCCCGGCGCCCAGCGATCCACGTCGGCGATCATCAGGTGAATGTCCAGGAACCGGTCGGTGTGGGCTCGCACCGACTCGACGACCGGCAGGCCGAAGGTCAGATTCGGGACGAAGCGATTGTCCATCACGTCCAGGTGAATGCCGTCGGCGCTGGGTACCCGGGTGATCTCTGCACTGAGATTGGCCAGGTCGGCATTGAGGACGCTTGGTGTGATGCGGATTTCCACGTGGTCGACCCTATCGGGCTCGTTTGCGGAGCAGCGCCAAGAACATGGCGTCGGTACCGTGCCGGTGCGGCCACAACTGGACGTAGTCCCCCAGCGCAGCATCAGCCACCTCCGGCAGATAGTCCGAGGCAGTCAGCACCTCCACGCCCTGCGCGTCGGCCACGACGCCGACGGTCTCGGCCCGGTGCGGCGAGCAGGTGACGTAGCCGATCACCCCGCCGGGCTTGGTGGACGCGATGGCGCTGGCCAACAATGCCTTCTGCAGGGCGACAAGGCCCGGCAGATCACTCAGCTGCCGCCGCCAGCGGCTCTCCGGACGCCGCCGCAACGCACCCAGGCCGGTGCACGGCACGTCCGCCAGCACTTTGGCGAAGACGTCCGCCGGCCACGCTGGACGGGTGCCGTCGGCCACCACCGTGATCGGGCGATCGGCCCCGGTATAGCTGCGCAAGTTCGCCGCAACCAGCTCGGCGCGGTGCGGAGCCAGCTCGCTGGCCACTAGCCGGCTGCCCTGCTCGATGGCCAGTCCGGCCAGCAGTGCGGACTTCCCGCCTGGGCCGGCGCACAGATCCAGCCACGGACCGTCTGCGGCCGCAACTCTGGCTAGCGCCAACGCGACCAGCTGCGAGCCCTCGTCCTGCACCCCGGCCCGGCCTTGGGCCACCGCGGGCACCGCTCCGGGGTCACCGTCGGCGTAGGCACCGTAGGGCGAGTAGCGGGCCGGCCGCCCACCCAGCTCGGTCTGCGTGGCCAGCCCGGGGCGCACCACCAGGTTCGGCACCGGCGGCTGGTTGTCGGCAGCCAGCAGTGCCGCCAGCTCATCCTCGGGAACCAATTCGGCGAATGCTTCCACCACCCAGCGTGGGTGCTGGTAGGTCAGGGCCAGGCGTCCGTACTCGTCCCGGTCGGCACCCAGCTGGGCCACCCACTCGTCCAGGTCATGCGCGGCGACGCGGCGCAGAATGGCGTTGACCACGCCGGACACCCGTTCGCCGATCTGTAGCGCGGCCAGATCCACGGTGGCCGCGATCGCGGCGTGAGCCGGAACGCGCATCGCCAGCAGTTGATGGGCGCCCAGTCGTAAGGCGTCCAGGACGGCCGGCTGGAGGCTGCGGGTCGGACGCCCGGAGGCCGCCGTGATGATCTCGTCGTAGCTGCCCATCCCGCGGCAGGTGCCTGCGGTCAGTTCGGTGGCGAAAGCGGCGTCCGCGCTATTCAGCCCGGATCGCTGCTTGCTCAGCTCGAGATTGGCATAGGCGCCGTCGGCCGTGACCGCACGCAGCACCCGGAAGGCCGCGGTTCGTGCCGGATCGGCAGTTCGTCGGCGGGCCATCAGCCGAGCCGGACGGCCTGGCGCAGGCCGCGTCCCCAGTCGGCGGCCGGCAGCACCCGCTTGCCCGCCGGCTGCACTTCGATCAGTTCCAGCAGGCCGGCTCCGGTACCCACCCGAACCGCGTTCTTGGTCGCTTCCACCGTGCCCGGCTCGGCGACACCCTCGATCGGGCGGGCCCGCAAGATGCGGAACCGCTCACCGTTCAGGGTGGTCCAGGCGATCGGCGAAGGGTTGTTGGCCCGGACCACTCTGGCCAGCTGTTCGGCGGTCTGGGACCAATCGAGCTGGGCCTCCGCGGGGGTCAGTTTCGGAGCCAGTGTGATGCCGTCCGAGGGCTGGTCCTCGGCAATCGCAGTGCCGTCCTCCAGCCGATCCAGGGTCTCCACCAGCAGCCGCGAGCCGATGGCGGTCAGTCCGGTCAACGCCTCACCGGACGTCTTGTCCGGCCCGAGGTGGTACTCGGCCCGGGCCAGCACCGGGCCGGCGTCCAGCTCTGGAACCAGATCGAAGACGGTGACTCCACTCACCTGGTCACCGGCCAGGATCGCCCGCTGCACAGGCGCAGCGCCGCGCCAGCGCGGGAGCAGCGAGAAGTGCAGGTTCACCCATCCCTTGGGGATGGCGTCCAGCAGACTGCGCGGAATCAGCCCGCCGTAGGCGACCACCGGCACGCAGTCGACTTGAAGCTCCGCCAGCCGCTGGGCCAGCCACGGCTCGCTGGGCTTGACCGGCTTGAGCACCTCGATCCCGCGCTGTTCGGCGAGCTCGGCCACCGGGCTGGGCAGCAGCTTCGAACTACGTCCCTTCGCAGCGTCCGGCCTGGTCAGCACGGCGACCACCTGGTGCCGTCCGGAGTCCAGCAGGACCTGCAGAGTATCGGCGGCGAGCTGAGGTGTTCCGGCAAAGACCAAGCGCATGGCCCTCAGCCTATCCAGCCACCACCGGACGCAGCCGCTCGGGCAGTAGCCGCTGAGCGCGGCTCGGGTCGAGGTCGGCCAGGAGCAACCCGACCTGGCCGTGCGGTTGCCAGGCCAGCACATCGCCGTCCGGATCGATCACGGCCGAGGTGGTCGGCGAGTTCGGCCCGGCACAGTTCACGGTGGCGTACCAAATCCCGTTCTCGGCAGCGCGGCAGCGGGCTGCCGCCTCATGGAAGCTGTTCCCCGGCTCGGCGTAGCCGCGCGGCACCCAGCCACCGGGCTCGGCCTGGCTGTAATGCGGGTGCACCACCAGCTGGGCGCCGGCCCGGGCCGCCCACCGCACCGTCTCCGGGTAGCGGAAGCCCTCGTGGCAGATGGCCACTCCGACCAGGAGTCCGGCCACCTCGAACAGCCGACGGCTCTCCCCTGGCTCGTAGAGCGCGTCCTCGCTGGGATCCCGCTGCACCTTGTCCTGCCAGCCGAGCACCGTCCCTGATGCGTCGATCACCACGGCGGTGATCCGCAGCCGGTCGGCCTCCGAGCGCTCGGTGCCCAGCACTACGGCGATTCCGACTCGTCCGGCCACCTCGGCGAGGTGCTGATGAGCGTGGTTCAGCCAGGTGGCGTCCATGACCGGCACCGGAGCGCCCAGTGCGCGGTAGCCGGGGACGAAGCACTCCGGAAAGCAGACGAGGTCGGCTCCGGCAGCGGCCGCTTCGCGGATTGCGGCCTCCGCAGCCTCGACCGCAGCAGTGGGTGAGGCCGGGAAAGCCAGGTTGGCCAGCGCGATCATCGTCATGAGCCGAGCCTAATGTCAGCCGACAACGATCGGATCGACCCGAACCCGGACCGGGTCCTGCTTCTTGGCGGCGCGCACCGAGAGCACCTCACGGAGTCTGGCCAGCAGCTCGCCGGCCCGACCCGGCTCACAGCGCAGGGTGACTCGTCCGTCCGCGGAGTCCGAGCTGCCCGGGATCGCGAACGGGCCGGCAACCACCACCTGATCGCCGGGGACGAGTGCAGTGAGCACCTCGGTCAGCGTCGCGGTCGGCGCCTCTATGGCGATCAGCTTCTGGGCCGGCGGGAAGCCGGCAGCGCGCCGCTCGGCCAGCTCAGTGGTCGCGAAGCCGGCCGGGTCCAGCCGAATGAGCCCCTGAACCTCGCGCAACCCGGGCTCGGCCACGATCACGACGGTGCCACCGTCCTCTGCCGGCCGGACCAGCGCGGTCACGGCCAGCCAGCGGCGTAGCGACTCCTCACCTGCCCGAAGATCCGGACGAGCCAGCATCTGCTCGGCGTCCAGCAGAATCGCGGCCGCGTAGCCGTCCCGCGCCGGCGGGGCCGCGCCGGGAGTGGCCAGCACCAGGACCGGTTTGCTCCCAACTTCGGTGACCCGGTGATCCGCGCTGGCCTGAACCACGGTCGTCCCCGGAAATGCCTTGCCGAACTCTTCTGCGGTCCGGGCCACCCCGGCCACCGGACGGCGCAGCCGCTGGTCGCCGCACTCGGGGCACCGCCACGCCTTGAGCAATGGGCCACACCAGCGGCAGCTCGGCGCCGCGCCGGCCTCCTGAATCAGCCCCTGGCCACAGCTGGGGCAGCGGGCCGGCGTCCGGCAGTTCTGACAGGCCAGATAGGGCGCATAGCCGGCTCGCGGCACCTGAACCAGCACCGGTCCGGCGGCGAGCCCGGCCCGGACCGCCTGGAAGGCCTGCTGCGGCAGTCGGACCCACTCTGGTTCCCGGCTGGGCATGGCACCGGCCGCGCGGACCGCCGGAGCCAGCCGGCGCATCGCCGAGGGCACCAACTCCAGAGGGGCCAGCCAGCCTCGCTCAAGCAGCTGAGCGACCTCCGCGGTCCGGCTGTGAGCCGCCAGCAGCAGCGCGCAGGAGGCCTGATGCGCCCGGATGGCTGCCACCTCGCGGGCGTGCCAGTAGGGCGCGTGCGGCTCGGCGTAGGAGTCGATGCCGTCATCCCACACCGCGATCAACCCGAGGCGAGCTACCGGGGCGAAGACCGCCGCCCGGGTGCCGATCACCAGCTTCACGGCGCCACGACTGACTGCCAGGAAGTTGCGATAGCGCAGAGCAGGGCCGGCGTCGGCGGCCAGCACGGCATAACTGCCCTTGCCGAAGCGTTGTCGGCAGGCGGCCTCGAGCCGCTCCAGGCTGCGCGCTTCCGGGACGATGAGCAGCGCCCCTCGGCCACCGGCCATAGTCGCGGCGGCGGCCTCGACGAAGCCCAAAGCCCAGTCGCCTTCCGGTCGGGCCGCGGGCAGTACCGTCCACGCCGCCCGCGGACGGCCGGCGACGAGCTCGCTCAGGAATCGATCACCGGCCGGGTAGCTGGTCAGACAGCGGGGCGTCACGGCCTCGAGGCGCGGCTCGGGATAGTCCGGAGGCTCGGCCTTCTCGGTGGCGGCATGTCGTGGCGGCACCGCGGTTCGGACCACATCGGCGAAGCTTCCGGCGTAGTGGTCGGCGGTGGCCCGAATCAGCTCTGCCACTGCAGGCTGCAGCACCGGCTCGGCCGAAATCACCTTGTGCAGCGGGGAGAGCTTGTCCCGCTCCCCCGGTTCGGTCCGCTCCAGCAGAAAGCCGTCCCGCAACTGGCCGGCGAAGCGCACCTTGACCCGGACCCCCGGTTGGGCGGCCTCGTCCAACTCCGGCGGCACCAGATAGTCGAAGGGACGATCCAGGTTGGTCAGCGGCAGATCGACTGCCACCCTCGCTACCGGACGCTCCATGCAGGGCATCGTAGAGCGCCCGCCCGACAGCTGCGGCCGACTAGCCCTTTACCGCAGCAGCCAGCGCCTCGGCCCTGTCGGTGCGCTCCCAGGTCATCTCGGGCAGCTCGCGGCCGAAGTGGCCGTAGTTGGTCACCTTGGAGTAGATCGGACGAATCAGGTCCAGGTCGCGAATGATCGCGGCCGGGCGCAGGTCGAACACGCTCAGCACGGCGTCGGTGATCTGCTCCTGCGGCACCTTCTCGGTACCGAAGCACTCGGTGTAGAACCCGACCGGGTGGGCGCGTCCGATGGCATAGGCCACCTGGACCTCACACCGCTCGGCCAACCCGGCGGCCACCACGTTCTTGGCCACCCAGCGCATCGCGTAAGCCGCCGAGCGATCCACCTTGGACGGGTCCTTGCCGGAGAAGGCGCCGCCGCCGTGGCGAGCCATGCCGCCGTAGCTGTCCACGATGATCTTGCGGCCGGTGACCCCGGCATCACCCATCGGGCCGCCGATGACGAACTTCCCGGTCGGGTTGACGTAGGTCTTCAGGCCGGCGGTGCTGATCGGATAGCGGGCCAGCACCGGATCGATCACTCGGGCCTTCAGCTCGGCGGCGATCAGCGCGTGGCTGGCCGACTCCAGGTGCTGGGTGGAGACCACCACGGTGTCCACCCGCACCGGACGATCACCGTCGTACTCGATGGTCACCTGGGTCTTGCCGTCGGGAAGGACGAAGTCGAGCTCGTGCTCGTGGCGCACTCGGGCCAGCTGCTCGGCCAGCCGGTGCGCGATGTCGATCGGCAGCGGCATCAAGGTGGCGGTGTCGGTGCAGGCGTAGCCGAACATCAAGCCCTGGTCGCCGGCGCCCTGGGCGTCCAGTGCGTCGAAGGAACCCTCGGCCCGCTGTTCCTCGGCCTGGTCGACGCCCTGGGCGATATCCGGCGACTGCGCACCCAGTGAGACCAGCACGCCACAGGAGTTGCCGTCGAAGCTCGCCGCGGTCGAGTTGTAGCCGATCTGGAGGATCCGGCGCCGGGCCAACTTGGCGATATCGGCATAGGCCTTCGTGGTCACCTCACCGGCGACCACCACCAGCCCGGTGCTGACCAGGGTCTCCACGGCCACCCGCGAGGACGGATCCTTCTGCAGCAGCTTGTCCAGGACGGCATCGGAGATGGCGTCGGCCACCTTGTCCGGATGGCCTTCGGTGACCGACTCGGACGTGAACAGACGACTCATCTACCCCAACCTCTTTCGTACTGTCTCGGACGCACTGAGAATCGCATGCGCAACGGTGGTCTTGCTGCCGCTGGCGGCAGCGACCTGGCCGCCTGCGTCGATGATGGTGACCTGGTTCTCCTCGGCGCCGAAAACCGCACCGCCGGAGACGTTGTTGAGCACCAGGAGCTGACACCCCTTGCGAGCCAGCTTCTGGACGCCCCGGCTGAGCAGCTCCTGCTCGTCGGCTGCGGTCTCGGCCGCAAAGCCGACCAGCACCTGCCCGTCGGGGCGGCGGCTGGCCAGGCCGGCCAGCACGTCCGTGGTCTGCACGAGGTCCAGGCGCATGCCCGCGTCACCGGACTTCTTCAGCTTGATCGGGCTCGGCTCCAGCACGGTGTAGTCCGCCGGCGCCGCCGCCATCACCACCAGGTCAGCGGATGGGGAGTGTGCATCCATGGCTGCCGCGAGCTCGGCCGTCGAGCCGACCTCGACCACGGTTGCCCCGGCCGGCGGCTCCGTAGCCAGATTGGCGGCCACCAAAGTGACCTGAGCTCCGCGCTGGACTGCTGCCCGAGCCAGCGCGACACCCATCAGGCCCGAGGAAGAGTTGCCGATGAATCGGACCGGGTCGAGGCGCTCGCGAGTCCCACCCGCGCTGATCACCACGGTGCGTCCAGCGAGATCCTGAGCGGACATCGCCGCGCCCACCAGCGGGTCGGCGAGCACGGCCAGCGCGCTGGCCTCGATGTCCGCGGGTTCGGGCAACCGCCCGGGTCCGGAGTCGGGGCCGGTGAGCCGACCCACGGCCGGCTCCAGCACGATGGCGCCACGCGAGCGCAGGGTGGCCACATTCGCCCTGGTTGCGGCGTGCTGCCACATCTCGGTGTGCATGGCCGGGGCGAACACGACTGGGCAGTGCGCGGTCAGCAAGACATTGGTCAGCAGATCGTCCGCTCGTCCCGAGGCGGCGCGGGCCAACAGGTCAGCCGTGGCCGGAGCGACCAGGACGAGATCGGCCTCGCGGCCGATCCGGACGTGGTTGACCAGCTCGCCGGCCTCGAATACCCCCGAATGCACCGGACGCCCAGACAGCGCGGCCCAGGTGGTGGCGCCAACGAAGTTCAGCGAGTTCGCTGTAGGAACGACCTCAACCTCGTGACCGGCCTCGGTGAGCCGACGCAGCAGCAGGCACGCCTTGTACGCCGCGATCCCACCGGAGACGCCGAGGACGATCCGACTCATGGCCGGAGGCTCAGCTCAGTGCGTCGTCAGTACCGAACGGGTCGAACGAGAAGTCGGGATCGGCCTGCGCCTCGGCGCGAGCGGCCGCTTCGGCCTCGGGGTCGATCTGGGTGCACTCGAGCACGCCGGCGTTCACCTCACGCAGTGCGATCGACAGCGGCTTCTCCTGGATGCCGATGTCCACCAGCGGTCCCACGTTCTCCAGCAGGCCCTCGCCGAGCTGGGAGTAGTACGCGTTGATCTGCCGCGCGCGCTTGGCCGCGAACAGAACCAGCCGGTACTTCGAGTCCACCTTGGTCAGCAGCTCGTCGATCGGCGGATTGGTGATCCCCTCGGGAGTGTGAGTGCTCAAGTTCTGCTTCCTGATCGGGTGATATCGGCCGGACGTGTGCGTCTCAGCCGTCACAGACCCAACAACTCTACCAACTCGGCGGTCGCTGTGCCCAAATCGTCGTTCACGATGACGTGGTCGAACTCGCTGACCGCAGCCATTTCGGCGGCGGCGGTTCGCAGCCGGCGGGCCATCTGCTGCTCGGTCTCGGTGCCTCGATGGATCAGCCGGTCCCGCAGCGTCTGCTCCGACGGCGGCGCGATGAAGACCATCCGGCACTGCGGCAGACGCTCCTTGACCTGCCGCGCGCCTTGAATCTCGATCTCGAGAATGACCTTCTTGCCCTGCTCGACCGCTGCTAATGCAGGCGCAGCGGGAGTGCCGTACCGATCGGTGCCATGCACAAGCGCCCACTCCAGCAGCCCATCAGTGGCCACCAGGTGGTCGAACTCTGCGTTGCTGATGAAGTGGTAGTGCTGTCCGTCGATCTCGCCGGGTCTGGGTGACCTGGTGGTCACCGAGACCGACAGCCAGACCTCCGGGTGGGCCTCCAGCAGCGCGTGGACCAGCGTTCCCTTGCCTACTGCCGACGGCCCAGAGATGACGGTGACGTCACCGATCACTGAACTCCGCTTTCAGGCCCGCCACCTGGTGGCGGCCCAGACCGCGGATGCGGCGGTTCGGGGCGATGTCCAAGCGCTCCATGACCAGGGCGGCGCGCTTCTCACCGACACGCGGCAGGGCCTTGAGCAGGTCCACCACCTTCACGTGGGCGAGAACGTCGTCCCCTGCTGCGGAGTCCAGGGCACTGGCCAGGCTCAGTTCGCCGGAGCGGACCTTGCCCTTGAGATCGGCGCGCCGACGGCGTGCCTGAGTAGCTGCTGCACGGGCGGCTTCAAGTTGCTCAGTGGTGAGCTGCGGAATAGTCACTGGCATGCCTTTGTGTGGGGTACAGGAGCCTTCAATTGCGACACAAACCTAGCGGCATCTCGGGCAAGTCGCGTGGATATTGGCCAAGGTCGCGTTCACGAGTCATGCTGAGTCGCCTCGGCGACCGACTCCAGCAGCTGTGTGGCCTTGTCGCGCAAGGCATTCTGGTCGGGTCCGGCACCGAGCAAATCACGCCCCACCATGGGCAGGACGCGACTGAGTGCGGCGCCGAACAGCGTCGGCAGATCGCTCATCCGGCCGCCCTGGGCGCCGATCCCCGGCACCAGGATCGACCCGTTGAAAGCCGAGACGTCGCAGCCCAGACTCTGATGGGTTCCGCCGACGACCAGCCCGATGGCCGACTGTCCGGACGACTCATTGGCTGCGGTGGCCTGGTCGACGATCTGCTGTGCGACCGCGAGACCCTCCGACTGCGCGAGTTGCACCTGGCCGCCCTCCGGATTCGAGGTGCGGGCCAACACGTAGACGCCGCGTCCGTAGCGGAGCGCCTGATCGAAGGCCGGCTGCAGTGAGCCGAAGCCCAGATAGGGCGAGACGGTGATGGCGTCGGCAGCCAGCGGCGCTCCGTCGGCCAGGTAGGCCTGGGCATAGGCCGACATCGTCGAGCCGATGTCGCCGCGCTTCACGTCCAGGATCGACAGCGCGCCGGCGTCCCGGATGTCGGCCAACAGGCGTTCCAGAACGGCGATGCCTGCCGAGCCGAACGACTCGAAGAAGGCCGACTGCGGCTTGATCACCGCCAACTGCTCCCCCAGCGCCTCGACCAGGCTACGGCTGAACCGCTCCAGACCCGCTGCGCTGTTCTCCAAGCCCCACGCGGCCAGCAGGCCCGGGTGCGGATCGACTCCGGCGCACAGGGTGCCCCGGGCAGAGCAGATCTGGTCGAGGCGTTCGCCGTAGCTGCTCATGCCTGCTCCTTGTCCTTGGTGTTGATGGCCGCCACCAGTCCGGGGCCGCCGTAGATGAAGCCGGTGTACAGCTGGACGAGTTGAGCGCCGGCATCGAACATGGCCGCGGCATCGGCGGGCGTCATGATGCCACCGACCCCGATCACCGGCAGTCGGGACCTGCCCGCCAGGTAGCCGACAACTTCTCGCGCTCGGCTGGTCAGCGGGGCCCCGGAGAGTCCGCCGGTGAGTTCGGCCAGCGGACGATCGGAGGCCGCCAGACCGTCCCGGGCCAGGGTGGTGTTCGTGGCGATCAGGCCGGCGACACCTGTGCGCTCGCAGACCTCGATCACCTCGTCCAGCTGGCCCCAGGTCAGATCCGGAGCAACCTTGACGAAGATCGGCAGTGGGGACCGCGTGGTTCTGCTCTCGGCGACCAAGGCGCTGACCAGCTCGGAGAGTGCTCCCGCGTCCTGCAGGCTGCGCAACCCCGGGGTGTTCGGGCTGGAGACGTTCACGGCAAGGTAATCGGCATGCGGAGCCAGAGCTCGCAACGAGACCAGGTAGTCCTCGATGGCGTGATCGAGCTCGACGAGCTTGGTCTTGCCGATCGAGACCCCGATCGGCAGCCCGGCGGCACCGTTTCCGCGGAACACTCCACGGGCGGCCAGCGTTGCGGCGACCGCTTCGGCCCCGGGATTGTTGAAGCCCATCCGGTTGATCAGGGCCTGACTGGCTCGCAGCCGAAAGACCCGCGGACGATCATTGCCCGGCTGGGCCCGCCCGGTGATCGTGCCCAGCTCGGCGAAGCCGAAGCCCAGCCCCGCCCACGACAGCACCGCGGTGGCGTCCTTGTCCAGACCGGCGGCGAGCCCGACCCGGTTCGGAAAGTCGACACCGGCCACCCGGACCGGCCGCCCCGACGTGGCTGCCAAGAGCCGAATCACGGCCCGGACGGCGGGGTTCGACCCGACCGTGGCCAGAGCGTGAATCATCGCCTCGTGCACCCGCTCCGGGTCGCCGCCGTAGCTGGCGAACATCGCCGGACGCAGAATGCGCCGGTAGCCGGCATCAAGGAGCGGCAGCGGCAGGCTCATTCCGGAATCCCGGCCAGCTCCGCTCGCACCGCAGCGCTCCACTCCTGCAGAGGTCGCACCTCCACGCTGCCGCGCCGCAGTGCCTCGATCCCCTGCACACACGCCGCCAGGCCTTGCACGGTGGTGACGCACGGCACGTCCGCCAGGATCGCCGCCGACCGGATCTGCCAGCCGTCCCGGCGCGGATTGCCGTCACGGGAGACACCCTGAGGGGTGTTGAAGATCAGATCGACTTCGCCGTCCAAGATGGCATCGACAACGGTCTTCTCCCCGTTCGGGCCGGTTCCCTGGCTGGCCTTTCGGATCACCGTGACCTCGACATCTTGGCGGCGCAACACCTGCGCGGTGCCTTCGGTGGCGAGCACCTTGAAGCCGAGGTCGGCCAGCCGCTTCACCGGGAAGATCGCGTAGCGTTTGTCCCGGTTGGCGATCGAGACGAACACCGTCCCTCCGGTCGGGACCGAGCCGAAGGATGCGGCCTGGCTCTTGGCGAAGGCGTTGCCGAAGGTCACATCCAGGCCCATCACCTCACCGGTCGACTTCATCTCCGGCCCGAGCAAGGTGTCGACCCAGGAGCCGTCCGCGGTCCGGAACCGGTTGAACGGCATCACGGCTTCCTTCACCGCGATCGGCGCCGACTCCAGCGTAGTGGTGCCGTCCAGCCCCGGCACCCGCAGTAGACCAGTCGACCGCAGTTGCGCGATCGTGGCGCCCAGAGAGATCAGGGTGGCCGCCTTGGCCAGCTGGGTGTCGGTGGCCTTCGAGACGAACGGCACCGTCCGGGATGCGCGCGGGTTGGCTTCGAGCACGTACAGCACATCGCCGAGCAGGGCGTACTGGATGTTCAGCAGACCCCGGACGCCCACCCCCCGGGCAATCGCCTCGGTCGAGGTGCGGATCGTGTCCACCACCTCGCTGCCCAGGGTGATCGACGGCAGTGAGCAGGCCGAGTCACCGGAGTGAATGCCGGCCTCCTCGATGTGCTCCATGACTCCGCCGAGGTACAGCTCGGTGCCGTCATAGAGCGCGTCCACGTCGATCTCGATGGCGTCGTCGAGGAAGCGGTCCACCAGCACCGGGTGTGCCGGAGTGATGTCGGTGGCGCGCTCGATGTAGCCAGCCAGCGAGGAATCGTCGTAGACGATCTCCATGCCGCGTCCGCCCAGCACGTAGGACGGACGAACCAGTACCGGGTAGCCGATCTCGTGGGCGATTTCCAGGGCGTGGTCGGCGGAGGTGGCCATCCCATAGGCAGGGGCGGTCAGCCCGGCGTCTTCCAGCACCTTGCCGAAGGCACCGCGCTCCTCGGCAAGCTCGATCGCCTCGGGCTGGGTGCCGACGATCGGCACCCCGGCGTCCTTGAGCGACTGCGCCAGCTTCAGCGGGGTCTGACCACCGAGCTGGACGATCACACCGGCCACCGGCCCGGCCAGCGACTCTGCGTGGTAGACCTCGAGCACGTCCTCAAGGGTGAGCGGCTCGAAGTAGAGCCGGTCGGAGGTGTCGTAGTCGGTGGAGACCGTCTCTGGGTTGCAGTTGACCATCACCGACTCGTAGCCGGCCTCCCGCAGTGCCATCGAGGCATGCACACAGGAGTAGTCGAACTCGATTCCCTGCCCGATCCGGTTGGGTCCGGAGCCCAGGATCAGCACCGCCGGCTTCTGCCGCGGCCCGACCTCGGTTTCCGAGTCGTAGGACGAATAGTGGTAAGGCGTCTTGGCGGCGAACTCGGCCGCACAGGTGTCGACGGTCTTGTAGACCGGCCGCACCCCCAGCGCCCAGCGCAGGCCACGCACGACCTCGGTGGACAGCTTGCGCAGCCCGGCGATCTGGGTGTCGGCCAGGCCGTGCCGCTTGGCCAGCCGGAGCAGGTCCGCGGTCAGCTCGGGGGCCGTCCGAACCGCCTCGGACACTTCGTAGATCAGGTGCAGCTGGTCCACGAACCACGGGTCGATCTTGGTGGCTTCGAAGATCTGCTCCCGGGTGGCGCCGGCCCGGAATGCCTGCATCACCAGGTTCAGCCGGCCGTCCTGCGGGCGGGACATGTCGGTGAGGAGCTCGTCGACGCCACGCGTGATCGGGCTGACGAAATCGAAGCCGGCCTTCGCGTCCTCCAGGGAGCGCAGTGCCTTGCCCAGGGCCTCGGTGAAGTTGCGACCGATAGCCATTGCCTCGCCGACGCTCTTCATGTGTGTGGTCAGGGTCGAGTCGGCGGTCGGGAACTTCTCGAACGCGAACCGCGGCGCCTTCACCACCACGTAGTCCAGCGTGGGCTCGAAGGAGGCAGGCGTCTCGGCCGTGATGTCGTTGGGGATCTCGTCCAGGGTGTAGCCGACCGCGACCTTGGCCGCGATCTTTGCGATCGGGAAACCGGTCGCCTTCGAGGCCAGTGCCGACGAGCGGGACACGCGCGGGTTCATCTCGATCACGATCATCCGGCCGTTGTCGGGGTTGATCGCGAACTGGATGTTGCAGCCGCCGGTGTCGACGCCGACTGCACGGATCACCGCGATGCCCACATCGCGCATGGCCTGGTACTCGCGGTCGGTGAGGGTCATGGCCGGGGCCACGGTGATCGAGTCGCCGGTGTGGACGCCCATCGGGTCGAGATTCTCGATGGAGCAGACGATGACCACGTTGTCTGCCTTGTCCCGCATGACCTCGAGCTCGTACTCCTTCCAGCCGAGCACGGACTCCTCGATCAGCACCTCGGTGACCGGGGACGCCGACAGGCCGCTGCCGGCGATCCGGCGCAACTCGTCCTCGTCGTGGGCGAAGCCGGAGCCAACTCCACCCATGGTGAAGCTCGGCCGGACGACCAGCGGGTATCCCAGCTCGTCTGCGGCGGCCAGGACCTCGTCGATGCTGTGGCAGATGGACGAGCGGGCCACCTCGGGATTCACCCCGGGGACGTTCAGCCCGGTGACGATCTGCTTGAACTTCTCCCGGTCCTCGCCGGACTGGATGGCGTCGAAGGAGGCGCCGATCAACTCCACGCCGTACTTGGCCAGGATTCCGGAGTCGTGCAGGGCGACCGCGGCGTTGAGCGCGGTCTGGCCGCCCAGGGTCGCCAGAAGGGCGTCGGGACGCTCCCGCTCGATGACCCGCTCCAAGTAGAAGGGCGTGATCGGCTCGACGTAGGTGGCGTCGGCGAACTCGGGGTCGGTCATGATCGTGGCCGGATTGGAGTTCACCAGGATCACCCGGAAGCCCTCCTCGCGCAGCACCCGACAGGCCTGGGTGCCCGAGTAGTCGAACTCGCAGGCCTGGCCGATCACGATCGGCCCGGAGCCGATCACCAGGATCGAGGAAATATCGGTCCGCTTCGGCATCAGGCGCGTCCCTCCGACTCGCGATTGGCCGCCATCATCTCGACGAAGCGGTCGAACAGGTAGGCGGCGTCATGGGGTCCGGCTGCCGCCTCCGGGTGGTACTGCACGGAGAAGCCGCGCAACTGCTGGCCGGCGCCGCGCAGCTCCAGCCCCTCCACGACCCCGTCATTGAGGTTGACGTGGGAGACCCGCGCCTCGCCCCAGGGGGTGGCCACGCCGAGGTCCTTGGGGGCGTCCACCGCGAAACCGTGGTTGTGTGCGGTGACCTCCACCTTGCGGGTGGTCAGATCCATCACCGGCTGGTTGATCCCTCGGTGCCCGTATTTGAGCTTGTAGGTCCCAAATCCCAAGGCTCGGCCGAAGATCTGATTGCCGAAGCAGATCCCGAAGAAGGGCAACCGGGCGTCCAACACCTGGGTGAGCAGCCTGGTCTCCTGGTCCGCCGTGGCCGGGTCGCCGGGACCGTTGGAGAAGAACACGCCGTCGGGGCCCAGCTCCTTGATCTGGTCGATGGTGGCCGTGGCCGGCAGCAGGTGGACCTCGATCCCCCGCTCCGCCATCCGGTGCGGCGTCATGTCCTTGATGCCGAGATCGATGGCCGCCACCGTGAATCGCTTGGCGCCGATCGCTGCGGTGACCTCCGGCTCGGTCACGGTGACATCGGCCACCAGGTTCGCTCCGGCCATTCCCGGCGAAGCCAGCACCTTGGCCAGCAACCGCTGCGGATCGAGCTCGATCGTGGAGATGCCGACCCGCATGGCACCATGATCGCGCAGATGCCGGGTCAGCGCCCGGGTGTCGACTTCCGCAACACCGACGATGCCTTGGCGGCGCAACTCCTCGTCCAGCGAGCGGTTGGAGCGCCAGTTCGAGCGCATCCGGGACAGATCGCGGACGACGTAGCCGGCCACCCAGATCTTGTCGGACTCGTCGTCCTCGTCATTCCATCCGGTGTTGCCGATATGGGGCGCAGTCGCGATTACCACCTGGCGGTGGTAGCTGGGATCAGTGAGTGTCTCCTGGTAGCCGGACATGCCGGTGGAGAACACCGCCTCGCCGAAGGTTTCACCTTGGGCGCCGAAGGACGCCCCTCGGAACCAACGGCCGTCCTCCAAAACCAGTAACGCTGGGGTGTGCTGGGCAGGGAACAGGCTGTCGGGCATAAACGTCCTCTTTGTTGACCGGATCGAGACTAGCAAAAGGTTCCGGTGCAACCGGTGACGCTACTCGCTCTCCGGACGCGTGCTGCGTACCAATGCGCCCAAGACCCCGTTCAGGAAGGCGGGCGAATCGTCGGTGGAGAGCTCAGTGGCCAGGGTCATGCACTCGGCCAGCACGATCGCTGGGTCGATCTGGGTGTGCAGAATCTCAAAGGCGGCGAGTCGGGCAAGGTTCCGGTCGACCCGCGGCATGCGATCCACGCTCCAGCCATCCGGAAGGTGCTTGGCCAGCTCTTCGTCCAATGCGGACACGGAGTTGGCAACGCCGGTCACCAACTCGGCGGTGAACGGACGCACCGCCGGGTCGGCCCACTGGGTGTGATCGGCCAGGATCGTGGTCGCCGGAAGCTCGCGCAGATCAGCCTCGAAGAGGATGTCCAGCGCTCGCTTGCGAGCCTTGGTCCGAGTGGTGCCGCGTTTGGTGGCGGCAGCCTCGGCCACGCTCAGACCCGACCGAGGTAGCTGCCGTCGCGAGTGTCCACCTTGACCCGCTCGCCGGTCGTGATGAACAGCGGCACCTGAATCTGCAGGCCGGTCTCGACGGTGGCCGGCTTGGTGCCACCGGTGGACCGATCACCCTGCAGGCCCGGCTCTGTGTAGGTGACCTCGAGCTCGACCGAGGTCGGCAGATCGAGGAACAGCGGGTTGCCCTCGTGCAGGGCGACGGTAGCGGTGCCGTTCTCCAGCAGATAGTTCTTGGCGTCGCCGACGACCTCGTCGCTGATGTTCAGCTGGTCGTAGGTGTCGGTGTCCATGAACACGAAGTTCTCGCCGTCGTGGTACAGGTACTGCATCTCGCGGCGATCGACGCTGGCGGTCTCCACCTTGGTGTCGGAGTTGAAGGTCCGATCGACGACCTTGCCGCTGAGCACGTGCTTGAGCTTCGAGCGGACGACGGTGTTGCCCTTGCCGGGCTTGTGGTGCTGGAACCAGATGACGGTCCACAGCTGGCCTTCGAGGTCGAGGACCATGCCGTTCTTCAAATCATTGGTGGATGCCGTTGGCACTGCGAGCCCGCTTTCGGTTGCTATCTGAAATCGCGACCGCTCAGTCTAGCGGTCCTTGGCCCGCCGCCGCGAACCGCGCCGGAGGCTCAGTCGACGAGCGCCGCATAGGCGTCGGCGAGCAGCTGCTCGTCCGGGTCGACGCAGACCCGTGCCTTGGCCAGTCCGGTCAGCAGAATGAACCGCAGGTTGGCACCCCGGGTCTTCTTGTCCAGGTTCATGGCCTCGCGCAGCCCGGACCACTCGCCATGGTGGCTGATCGGCAACCCGGCCAGGGTCAGCACCCTGCGGTGCCGGGCCAGCAGTTCGTCGTCGATCATCCCTTGGCGATGAGCGAGCTCTGCGGCAAACACCATCCCCACCGAGATCGCTTCCCCATGCCGCCAGGTGAACCGCTCGTAGCGCTCGATCGCGTGGCCGAGAGTGTGGCCGTAGTTGAGCAGCTCACGACCGATGTCGGAGCCCTCCGACGTCCGCTCGCGAAGGTCGGCGCTGACTACCCGGGCCTTCACCTCGACGGCCAGCCGGACCAGCCGCGCTTGCAGGTCGCTGCCGGCTCGCAAGGCCTCGGCCGGATCGGCCTCGAACTCGTCCAGGATCCGCAGATCGGAGACGAACCCGGCCTTGAGCACCTCGGCCATGCCGCCGTGCAGTTCGCTCTGCGGCAGGGTCACCAGGAAGTCCAGGTCGCACAGCACGGCGAAGGGCTCGAAGAAGTTGCCGACCAGGTTCTTGCCTGCCGGCAGGTTGATCCCGGTCTTGCCACCCACGGCGGCATCCACCATGGCCAGCAGTGAGGTCGGCATGGCGATGTAGCGCACCCCGCGCAGCCAGGTGGCCGCCGCGAAGCCGGCCAGGTCGGTGGTAGACCCGCCGCCCAGCCCGATCACTGCGTCGGAGCGGGTGATGCCGGCCTCGGCCAGGGCCTCCCAACACTGGGCCAGCACGGTGGCGGTCTTGGCCGACTCGGAACCGGGAACCGGAATGAAGGTGACCTGCTGGCTGAGTTCGAAGGCCACCTGGCGAGCCCGGTCGCTCAGGTTCTCAGCGTGGATGATCGCGACCTTGTCGATGCCGTCCAGGAACTCCGGCAGCAGCCGCAAGTTCCCGTGGCAGACGAGCACCGGGTAAGGGTGCTCGGCAGAGACATTGATCGGATCCCAGCTCATACGTGCTCCTCGTCGATCAGAATCGTTCGAGCCACGTCCGCTGCGTCCAGCCGGTCGGTGGCCAGGCACATCGTGGCCACGTCGCGGTACCAGATTGCACGTTGTTGCAGCATCGCGTCCAGTCGGTTCCGGATGGCGATCAGAGTTTCCAGTCCCAGTGAATTCATGCCTAGTCGCCGCGTTATCGCTACCACCGAAGCCTCTAGCCAGACGACCTTTCGGCCTCGCAAGGCATTGCGCACCAACTCCGACTCCACGGCGCTTCCGCCCAGCACCACGATCCCGGGACTCGACAGCGCCTGCAGGCTGAGCCGTATCTCGGCGTCGCGGTAGCGGCGGGCTCCGTCGGTGCTGGCGTAGGCCTCCTCTGCCGAGCAGCCGAGCTCCGCCTCGACGAGCTCATCGACCTCGACCAGGGGCACCCCAAGCTCGGCGGCCAGCAGGCCGCCCACGGTCGACTTGCCAACGCCGGGGGCGCCGACCAGGACCAACTCCGGACCGGTCAATCCAGACGCCGCTCAGCCAGCCGCGTGAGGTAGTGCTGGAAGTTGGCTCGAACTTCAGTCAGCGAGTCGCCACCGAACTTCTCGTTCGCAGCTTCTGCCAGCACCAAGGCGACCATGGCCTCGGCCACGACGCCGGCCGCGGGCACCGCGCACACGTCCGAGCGCTGATGGTGAGCCGAGGCAGCTTCGCCCGTCGCGACGTCGATGGTGGCCAGCGCACGCGGCACTGTGGCGATCGGTTTCATGGCCGCCCGCACCCGCAACATCTCGCCATTGCTCATCCCGCCCTCGGTGCCTCCGGAGCGATTGGTCTCCCGGCGTGGCCCGGTGGCACCCGTGAAGATCTCGTCATGGGCCTGGCTGCCGCGGACGCCGGCCAGCGCGAACCCGTCCCCGACCTCCACGCCCTTGATCGCCTGAATGCCCATCAAGGCTCCGGCCAGCTTGGCGTCCAACCGCCGATCGCCGGCGATGTGGGAGCCCAAGCCCGGCGGAACGTCGAAGGCCAGTACCTCGACCACCCCACCCAGAGTGTCGCCGGCAGCCTTGGCGGCCTCGATTTCGGCCTGCATGGCCACACTGGTCGCCTGATCGGCGCACCGCACCGGGTCGGCGTCGATTCGGGCCAGATCAGCCGCGGTCGGCAGCTCGCTCACCGTGCTGGCCACCGAGCCGATCCGCACCACATGACTGATCACCGTGATCCCGAAGGCCTGCGCCAAATAGGCCTTGGCGACGGCGCCCAGCGCCACTCGCGCCGCGGTCTCCCGGGCGGAGGCCCGCTCCAGGATCGGACGAGCCTCGGCCCAGTCGTACTTCTGCATGCCGGGAAGGTCGGCATGCCCGGGACGCGGACGCGTCAGCGCCGCATTGCGCGCCAGGGACTCCAGCTCCGCCTCGTCCACCGAGTCGGGTGACATGACAACTTCCCACTTCGGCCACTCCGAGTTACCGACCATGATGGCGATCGGCGAACCCAGGGTCTCGCCATGCCGGACGCCGGCCAGCAGCGTGACCTCGTCGGCCTCGAACTTCATCCGGGCACCGCGACCGGTGCCCAGTCGGCGTCGGGCCAGCGCCGCGGACACGTCCGCGGAACTCAGCAGCAGGTGGGAGGGCAGTCCTTCGATGGTGGCGACCAGCGCCCGCCCGTGAGACTCCCCCGCAGTCAGGTAACGCAGCATCAGTTCAGTCCGTCACTTCTTGCCGTTGCACTTGTCGCGATTGGCCTGCGAGGCCATGCACCACGCCTGGTACTGCTGACCGGCGGCCTTCTGGCCGTTGCGGTCATTGGAGAAGACCGTTTCGCCGGTGTCGAGATTGACCACCATGAAGTAGAGCCATTTGCCGTCGGCCGGGTGCAGCACGGCGTCCAGTGCCTTCTTCGACGGGGAGGTGATCGGACCGGCCGGCAGGCCCTTCACGTAGTAGGTGTTGTACGGAGACTTCAGAGCCCGTTCGGTGTCGGTCGTGGCCACCCGTCCGGTGACCTTGTTGGCATAGGCCACGGTCGCATCCGACTGCAGCTTGCCCAGGGGCCACAGCTTGGGGTCGAGCCGGTTGAAGAAGACCCGGGCGATCTTGGCCCGATCCTCGTCGTTGGGGCCGGCCTCCTTGTCGATGATGCTGGCCATCACCACGACCTCATAGGGGGTCAGGCCCACGCTCTTTGCGCTGTTGACCAGATCCAGGTCGTTGGCCACCGAGTTGAACTTCTTGGTGGCCATCTTCAGCACCGAGGTCGCCGTCGGCTTGTCCGGCACATCGTAGGTGTCGGGGAACAGGAAGCCCTCCAGACCGTTCTTGGCCCACTTCGGCAGGCCGAGTGATTTCCAGTTCTTGATGGCCGCCTCGAAATCGGACTTCGGCAGACCGGTCGCCTTGGTCAAGGTACCCACCTGCTGGGAGACCCACTTGCCTTCGGCGAGAGTCATCCAGTTGCGCACCATGTTCTTCTTGTCCAGCAGCATGGCCAGCGCCGTCCGGGCCGGCAGCTGGGTGAGCAGGTTGTACTTGCCGGGCTGGATCTTGGTGGACTGCTCGTTGGCGGCCGCCTCCTTATCGAAGGCCTTCGCGGTCTTCACGACCTTGTCCTCGACCAGGATGTCGGAGATCTGGGACAAGGTGGCCCCGGCCGGAATCGTCACCACCACCGGGTCGACGCCGGCACCCACGTAGTCCTCGGACGTCTGGAAGGCCTGCCACGCCTCCTGGGCCTTGCCATAGACCAGCCAGCCGCCGGCAACCAGCACCGCCAAGGAGAGCAGCACCGCGAAGGCGGAGCGCACCTTGTACCAGATCTCCTTAGGGTCGAGCTGACCCGTTTCGGGGTCCTTGATTCGACCCGGGTTCCGGTCGCTCATTGGGCGTCGTCCTCTCCTGCTGTACTGGGTTCGACCAGCTCCCCCGGAGCGATTCCGGTGAGCCGCTCCGAACGCAGAGCCTCCTCCAACAGTGCTACGGCGGCGGCCTGGTCGATCACCGACCGCTGGCGCCGGGTGTTGCGACCTGCGCCGGTCAGCTGACGAGATGCCGTCACCGTGGTCAGTCTCTCATCCAGCAGCCGGATCGGCACGCCTGGCACGAGCGCGGCGAGCTGCACCGACACTTCGCGGATCGCAATGGCGGCCGGCCCCTCGAGCCCGGCCAGATTGCGAGGCAGGCCCAGGACGATCTCGATCGGACGGTAGTGCGTGACGAGCTCGACCAGCCGGGCCCACGGATCGGGCACGGCGGCGACGGTCTCCACCGGAAAGGCCATGATCGCCTCGGGGTCGCTGGCCGCCACCCCGATCCTGGCCCGCCCCCAGTCGAGGGCCAATCGCACGCCGGACCGCACTCCGGATCAGCCTGCCAGCGCCTTGCCGATGGCAGCCAGCGCGGCCGGCGCAGCAGAGGCGTCCGAGCCACCGCCTTGCGCCAAGTCGTCCCGGCCGCCGCCTCGACCACCCAGGGCCGCGGCACCGATACTCACCAGTGCGCCCGCCTTGGCCCCGAGGGCCCGCGCTGCCTCGGTGGTGGCCACGGTGACCACCGGCTTGTCGGCACCACCGATCAGGGCCACGACGCCGGCTGCGCCACCGAAGCTTGCCCGCACCTCAGTGGCCAGGGTCCGCAGATCCTCCCCACCCAGTCCGGGCAGTTCCTTGGCGACCAACCGGTACTCGCCCACGGCGGTAGCACCGGCCACCAGAGTGGGCACCTGCGACAGCACCTCGCGGCTGCGCATGGCCGCAATCTCCTTCTCGGCGGCCTTCACCTGAGCGATCAGCTTGCCGACCCGCTCGGTGAGCTGATCGGGCTGGACCTTCAGCAGTTCAGCGAGCCCGGAAACCAGCGCCCGCTCCTTGGCCAAGTCGGCGAACGCGTCCGCAGCCACAAAGGCTTCGACGCGGCGCAGGCCCGAGCCCACCGAGGACTCGCCGATCAGGCTGAGCAGACCGATCTGCGCCGTGCGCTCGACATGGGTGCCACCGCACAGCTCTCGCGACCACGGCCCGGCCAGCTCGACCATCCGCACCACATCGCCGTACTTCTCACCGAACATGGCCTGGGCGCCCAGCGCCTTCGCCTGATCCAGCGGCATCTCGGTGGCCGTAACCGGGTAGTCGGCGCGAATCGCCTCGTTGGCCACGCCTTCCAGCTCCTGCTGCAGGTCGTGGCTGAGCCCCGAGGTGGCGTTGAAGTCGAAGCGCAGGTAGCCCGGCTTGTTGTAGGAGCCCGCCTGGTGCGTGCCCTGGCCGAGCAGCTGTCGCAGCGCCGCATTCACGATGTGGGTGGCTGTGTGCGCCTGGCAGGCCGCGTGGCGCGCGACAGCGTCCACGGCAGCCAGCACGGACGCGCCGGTGGCCAGCTCGCCATCGTCGATACGTACCTTGTGGACGACCAGGCCCTGCACCGGACGCTGGACATCCAGCACCTCAAGGCTGAGCCCATCGCCCGTGATCAGACCGGAGTCGGCGTCCTGGCCGCCGGCCTCGGCGTAGAACGGGGTCTCCTCAAGGACGACCTCGACCACCGAGCCCGGTTGAGCCCGGTCGACCAGCTGGCCGTCGGCGATGATGCCGCGAACCTTGGTCTCGGCGTTGAGGTCGGTGAAGCCCAGGAAGGGCACCTCGCCGGCCGCGCGCAGGCTTCGGTAGGCCTCGGACGCCACGGTGGCGCCCTTCTTGGCCTTGGCGTCGGCCTTGGCCCGCTCACGCTGCTCGGTCATCAGGGTGCGGAAGCCCTCGGCGTCCACGTTGAGACCTTGCTCGGCGGCCATCTCCAGGGTCAGGTCGAACGGGAAGCCGTAGGTGTCGTGCAGCTGGAAGACCTGGGCCCCACTCAGCGTCCCCGACTGCTCGGAGCGCGCCTGGCCGGCGGCCAAGTCGAAGATCTGGGTGCCGGCAGCCAGGGTGCGCCGGAACGCCTCCTCTTCCGCGTAGGCCACCTGGCTGCTCCGCACCCACTGATCGGGCACCTCGGAGTACGACGCGGCCATCAGGTCCCGGCTGACCGGCAGCAACTCGGGCAGCACCGGGTCGTTGACGCCCAGCAGCCGCATCGAGCGGATGCTGCGCCGCAGCAGCCGACGCAGCACGTAGCCGCGCGCCTCATTGCCGGGGGTGACTCCGTCGGTCATCAGCATCAGGGCCGAGCGCACGTGATCGCCGACCACCCGGAGCCGGACGTCATCTTGGGCGTTCTTGCCGTACTGCGTGCCGGCGAGCTCGGCGGCCTTGGTGATCACCGGGAAGATCTCGTCGATCTCGTACATGTTCGCCACACCCTGCAGCAGGTAGGCGGTGCGCTCCAGACCCATACCGGTGTCGATGTTCTTGCTCGGCAGCGGGCCGCGCACGTCGAAGTCGTCCTTGGCGCGAACCGCGGACAGCTCCTCGGTCTGGAAGACCAGATTCCAGATCTCCAGGAAGCGGTCCTCATCGGCCTCGGGACCACCGTCGGGGCCGAACTCGGGGCCACGGTCGATGTAGATCTCGCTGCACGGACCGCCCGGGCCGGGGATCCCCATGTGCCAGTAGTTGTCCTTCAGGCCGCGGCGCTGAATGTGCGCGTCCGGGACGCCGACTCCGCGCCACAGCGCAGCAGCCTCGTCATCGTCGTAGTACGCGGTGACCCACACCTTGTCCGGGTCGAAGCCCAGGAAGCCGTCGGCCTGGCTGCCGGTGACCAGTTCCCAGGCGAACTCGATGGCCTCGGCCTTGAAGTAGTCGCCGAAGGAGAAGTTGCCGTTCATCTGGAAGAACGTGCCGTGTCGAGTGGTCTTGCCGACCTCCTCGATGTCGAGGGTTCGGACGCACTTCTGCACGCTCACCGCACGCTTGTACGGAGCGTCCTCGGCACCGGTGAAGTACGGCTTGAACGGGACCATGCCGGCGTTGACGAACAGCAGGGTGGGGTCGTTGTAGACCAGCGGGGTGGACGGCACGATGGTGTGACCCCGGGCCGCGAAGTAGTCGATGAATCGACGCCGGATTTCGGCGGTTTGCATAGCGATAGTTCCTTAGTTGTTGGTTGCGGATGCGGTCGGTGTCTCCTGGACGAGATCAGCCTTCACTCGTCCAGGCCGAGAGCGTCTCGCAACTCCTCTTCCCGCTCGTCCATGGCCTCTCCCATGGTGGCCAGGAACTCCCCAGCCCATTCGAACAATCCGCTACGGGTCCGTTCGATCTGCTCGACGACCCCCTTCGGGGTGAACCGCTCGTACAACTCGCGGCCCTTCAGCACGACGACAGCGGTCACGCCGACCCCGACGGCCAGCCAGAACAGCCGCTTGCCCATCACTTGCCCCTCTTCTTGGTGGCGGTCGGCTTCTTGCCGGTGACAGCCTGACGGACGCCGTACGTGAAGGCCGCCGTCTTGATCAGCGGACCACCCAGGGTTGACGTGAACAGTGTCGACAGCTGGGCTGCGTTCTGAGTCACCACCGAGGCGTTCGCGCTCACCTTGGCCACATCCTCCGTGACCAGGCTCAGCTTGCCGAGCTCATCATTGGTGGCGCTGACCGTGTTCTTCAGCTCGACCAGGATCGGCACGGAGTTGTGACCGACGTCGCGGACGGCCAGCCGCAACTCCTCTAGGACGCGACCAAGCTTCAGCAGCGGCACGGCGCTGAACCCGACCAGGGCAACTGCGGCTACCGCTGCGATCAGGCCGGCGACCTCTCCGACAGACATTGGCTACCTCGCATTTCTCAGACGAAGATCACTGGTGAAGCCTAGTGCACGCTCGCACCCGGCACCGCGGGGACCTTCCGGTGGTGCCGCTCGCCGCCACTGATGGCGAAGAAGGCGGCCACGATCGCTCCGGCCAGGGCCGCCGCGGCCGGCAACAGCATGCTGTTGGCCATGGCCTGGGCGAATCCGGCCCGCAGCATGGGTGGCAGCTGGCCGGACGACTCCGCCGAACTCGCCGCCTGGCCGCCACCGGGCAGCAGCATGGCCAACTGGGCCTGGATCAGCGCCGCGATGGCCGCACTACCCAGCACCGAGCCCACTTGCCGCACCGAGTTGTAGACGCCGGAGCCGGCACCGGCATTCTGCGGGCCCAGGTCTCGGGTGGCGGTGACGCCGATCGGCGACCAGGTGAAGGCGCTGCCGATCCCCATCAGAGCGCTGGGCAGGAGCAAGCGCCACCACAGGGACTCATCGGGCACCAACCACAGCGCGTACCAGGCGAGGGCTACGGCCATGGTGACCAATCCGGCACCGGCCAGGTAGCGGGCCGGATAGCGATCGACGAGTCGGCCCACAAGCGGCGCCAACCCACCGGACAGGACTGCCATCGGCACCAGTTGCAGCGCAGCTCGGGTCGGGCTGAAGCCGAGCACCAACTGGTAGTAGAAGACCAGCGGAAGCGAGTTCGACGTCACGGCCAGCCCGACCAATCCGATCGCCAGATTGCCCAGGGCAAAGTTGCGGACGGTGAACAGGCCCAGCGGGAGTAGTGGCTCACCACGTCCAACCCGCTGCCACCACAAGAAGATGCCCAGCACCAGCACCCCGAAGGCGATGACCTCCCAGATCATGATCGGACCCCAGAGTTGGCCCCATTGATGGCTCTGCCCCTCCTGGATGCCGAACACCACGGCGAGCATGCCGATCGCCCACAGGGCGACCCCGAGCAGATCGAAGCTGTGGGAGTGGGTCTCCAGCTGGGGCACGAGCCGCCACGCCAGGATGAACCCCACTACGCCGACCGGGACGTTCACGAAGAAGATCCACTGCCAGCCCAGGGCATCGACCAGGAACCCGCCCAGGATCGGACCCACCAGGGTGGCCACGGCCGCCGTGGCACCCCACAGGCTCATGGCCTGACCGCGAGACTGCGGCGGGAAGGTCCGGGTGATCACGGCCATGGTCTGCGGGGTGAGCAGCGATGCGCCCAGCCCCTGGACGGCGCGAGCCGCGATCAGCATCTCGATGGACGTCGACGCGCCGCACCAGGCGGATGCCAGCGTGAAGATCACCAGCCCGATCAGGTAGATCCGCTTCGGCCCGAATCGGTCACCGAGCCGGCCGGTGACCAGCAGCGGCACCGCGTAGGCCAGCAGGTACGCGCTGGTCACCCAGATCACTGAGTT
Source organism: Actinomycetes bacterium (assembly GCA_023425145.1). Taxonomy (GTDB): domain Bacteria; phylum Actinomycetota; class Actinomycetes; order Propionibacteriales; family Propionibacteriaceae; genus Propionicimonas. Next base: position 109,296 of record JAFADF010000073.1, read on the forward strand.
GATGTCGGTGTCCAGGCCCTTCATGATCCGCGGATTGGCCACCGACACGATGGTGGTGTCGACCAGGATCATGAAGAAGCCGACCACCAGCGCCCATAGGGCAGGCCAGGCGCTCTTGGGTGAGGTCACGTGCGTCATCAACTATCTGTTGTCGGTGATCATTCCGGATTGCGGCCCAGCAGGTGCTCGAGCATCTCCAGCCGCTCGACCAGCCCGGCCTCGTTTCCGTGTCCTGTTGGACGGTAGTAGCGGACGTCGGCAAGCTCATCGGGAAGGTACTGCTGGGCCGCGACGCCGTGCTCGGCGTCGTGTGCGTACTGGTAACCCTTCCCGTGCCCGTAGTCCTTGGCGCCGGCGTAGTGGGCGTCACGCAGGTGCGGCGGAACCGCACCGATCCGACCGGCCCGGACGTCGGCCAGCGCGGCGTCGATGGCCACGATCACGGCATTCGACTTCGGCGCCATCGCACAGGCGATCACCGCCTGCGCCAGGTTGATTCGAGCCTCCGGCATACCGATCAGGGCGACGGCCTGTGCAGCAGCCACGCAGGTCTGCAGCACCGAAGGGGCAGCCATCCCAATGTCCTCACTGGCCAGGATGATCAACCTTCTGGCGATGAACCGCGGATCCTCGCCGGCCTCCAGCATTCGGGCCAGATAGTGCAGGCCGGCCTGCACGTCCGAGCCGCGCAGGCTCTTGATAAACGCGCTGATCACGTCGTAGTGCTGGTCTCCGGAACGGTCATAGCGGACCGCCGCCCTGTCGACGGCGGCAGCGACCACCTCGGTGGTGATCTCGGTGACTCCGAGCGCCTGGGCTCCGGCCGCAGACTCCTCCAGATAGGTCAGCACTCGGCGGGCATCGCCGCCGGCGAATCGGAGCAGATCGGCGCGGGCCTCCGCGGCGAGCTGGTAGACCCCAGCCAAGCCACGTTCGTCGCTCAATGCGCGATCCAGCAGCGCGGACAGCTCGGGCTCGGTCAACGGCTTGAGGGTGAGCAGCAGGGAACGGCTCAGCAGCGGCGAAATCACCGAGAAGGACGGGTTCTCGGTGGTGGCCGCGATCAGGGTGACCAGCCGGTTCTCCACCGCAGGCAGCAGCACGTCCTGCTGGGCCTTGGAGAAGCGATGCACCTCGTCCACGAACAGCACCGTTGGCACTCCCCTGGCCAGCTGGGCCTTCGCCTCGGCCAACGCGGCGCGGACTTCCTTGACCCCGGCGGTGACCGCGGACAGCTCGACGAAGCGACGTCCGCCGGCTGCGGCCACGACGGCCGCGATGGTGGTCTTGCCGACGCCGGGTGGACCCCATAGGAAGACCGACATGGCCGCGCTGCCCTCGACCAGCCGCCGCAGCGGCGAGCCCGGGCCGAGCAGGTGCTGCTGCCCGACGATCTCATCAATCGATCGTGGACGCAGCCGCACCGCTAGCGGCACCGAGGCATGACTGACCGCACTCAGCGACCCCCCGATGTCAGGGGGCGTGGTCGGCTCGGAGTTGCCGAAGAGATCGGTGTCCACGCGGCGACGCTACACCGCCACGCGGACGTCCTTGACTTCACCCAACCTGCGACATACTCTCGATATATCGACGACGTTACGTAGAACACACGAAAGGAGCTCATGATGAGCACCCGAAACGACGGTCCCTTCTGGGACGAACCTGAGGATGGACGGCATCGCGGCCGAGCCCGCCGACGCGAGCGCGGCTGGGATGGACACGGCGCCTGGGCGGGCGCATTTGGTCCTGGCGGAGCGTTTGGACCCGGCGGCGCCTTTGGCCCGACCGGTCCGTTCGGCCCCGGCGGTGCCATGGGTCCTGGCGGCCCGCTCGGCCCGGGCGGACCGATGGGACCGCGCGGCCGGGGACGCGGACGCCGCGGGCACGTCCGCACGTCCATCCTCGCGCTGCTGATCGAAGGCCCGCTGAACGGCTACCAGATCATGCAAACGCTGTCCGACCGGACGGCTGGAGCCTGGCGTCCGAGCCCGGGGGCGGTCTACCCGGCACTGTCTCAGCTGGAGGACGAAGGATTGATCGAGGCCTTCGACAACGACGGCCAGAAGGCATTCCGGCTGACCGAGCTCGGCAAGCAGGAGGCCAGCCAGGTGGAGACTCCCCCGTGGCAGGTCGTCAACGACGCCATGGCTGACTGGAACCCCAGTCAGGTCGGTGCCCTGTGGCAGGAGTACGCCCGGCTGGCCGGTGCCGCCAAGGAGTTCACCCGCAACGCCAGCGTCGCCGAGGTCGAGGCGGCCACCAAGGTGATCGCCGAGGCCCGGCGCAAGCTCTACGCGCTGCTGGCCGGCTCCGAGGACGTCCCCAACGGCGACGACCTGCGCTGAACAAACCCAAGGTGGACAGTTCTTCGGCGCTACGCGCCAGAACTGTCCACCTTGCGGCTCTTCTGATCGATCAGGCGGTGGGGGCGTCCACCTTCGGCTTCGGGACGAAGTCGACGCCGGCCTCCTTGCGCTGCTGAGCGCTGATCGGCGCCGGGGCCGAGGTCAGCGGATCGAAGCCACCACCGGACTTCGGGAAGGCGATCACGTCCCGAATCGTGTCGAAGCCGCCCAGCAGCATGACCAGCCGATCCAGGCCGAAGGCGATGCCGCCATGCGGCGGGGCGCCGAAGGCGAAAGCCTCCAGTAGGAAGCCGAACTTCTCCTGCGCCTCCTCGGGGCTCAACCCCATCACCGTGAACACCCGCTCCTGCACGTCGCGGCGGTGGATTCGGATCGAGCCGCCACCGACCTCGTTGCCGTTGCAGATGAAGTCGTAGCCGTAGCTCAGTGCCGAGGCAGGGTCGGTGTCGAAGGTGGCCAGCGACTCCGGCTTGGGCGAGGTGAAGGCGTGGTGGACGGCGGTGTACTTGCCGCCGGCCACGGCCACATCGCCGGACGCCTCTGCGTCTTCGCGCAACTTGAACATCGGAGCGTCGACAACCCACAGGAACGACCACGCGTTCTCGTCGATCAGACCACAGCGGCGGGCGATCTCCAGTCGGGTCGCGCCGAGCAGTTCCTGGGTCGACTCGCGCCGTCCGGCACCGAAGAAGATGCAGTCACCGGGCTGGGCATCCATGGCCGCGGCAAGGCCGGCCCGCTCGGTCTCGGAGATGTTCTTGGCCACCGGGCCGCCGAGCTCGCCGTTCTCATCGATGGTGACGTAGGCCAGGCCCTTGGCTCCGCGCTGCTTGGCCCACTCCTGCCAGGCGTCGAAAGTGCGCCGCGGCTGGGAGCCGCCACCGGGCATCACCACAGCGCCGACATATTCGGCCTGGAACACCCGGAACGGGGTGTCGGCGAAGAAGCTGGTCAGCTCGCGGATCTTGTTGTCGAAACGCAGGTCCGGCTTGTCGGAGCCGTAGTTGTCCATGGCGTCGGCCCAGGTCATCCGCGGCAGCGGAGTGGGCAGCTCGACACCGATCAGCGCCCAACAGGCTGCCATCACCTTTTCGGCCACGGCGATCACGTCGTCCTGGTCGACGAAGCTCATCTCGATGTCGAGCTGGGTGAACTCCGGCTGCCGGTCGGCGCGGAAGTCCTCGTCCCGGTAGCAGCGGGCGATCTGGTAGTAGCGCTCCATCCCGCCCACCATCAGCAGCTGCTTGAACAGCTGCGGGCTCTGCGGCAATGCGTACCAGGCACCGGGATGCAGCCGGGCGGGCACGACGAAGTCGCGGGCGCCCTCCGGCGTGGAGCGGGTCAAGGTCGGGGTCTCGATGTCGTAGAAGTCGAGACCGCCCAACACCTCGCGAATCGTGTGCGTCACCGCGGAGCGCAGCACCATGGCGTCGTGCATCCGCTGGCGGCGCAGGTCCAGGTAGCGGTACTTCAGCCGAGCGTCCTCGTTCACACTGCTGCGCTCGTCCAGCTGGAAGGGCAGCGGCGCGGACGGGTTGAGCACCTCCAGCGAACTGGCGGCGACCTCGACCTGACCGGTGGCCAGGTTCGGGTTCACCGTGTCGGCCGAACGCTCCTCGACCACGCCGGTCACGGCGATGCAGTACTCGTTTCGCAACGCGTGGGCACCGCTGGACTCCAGGATGTCGTCGCGGACGACCACCTGGACGATTCCGCTGGCATCGCGCAGGTCGAGGAAGGCCACTCCGCCCAGATCTCGGCGCTTGGCCACCCAACCGGCCAGGGTGACGGAGGTGCCGACGTGCTCAGTGCGCAGCGTTCCGGCCTGATGAGTGCGAATCACGAGTGCAATGTCCTTTCCGGGGCCTTCGAATCAGGCCGAGGGCGATTTTACGACCATTGGCCGCAGGTCGTTTGCCGGGGGCAGCCAGGCGTCCGGATCGGCCGGAACCTGCTCGCCGCTGCGAATGTCCTTGACCTCGTCGCCGGAGAACCAGACGAACGGGATCCCTCGCCGGTCGGCGTAGCGAATCTGCTTGCCGAACTTGTCGGCCTTGGGGGCCACCTCGCAGGCGATCCCCCGCGCCCGCAACCGGGCTGCGGTCGCGATCGCCGCGCTCCGGGTCTCTTCGGAGTCGACGGCCACCAGCACGCAGGTGGGCACCGAGCGGGACGCGGTGAGGACCCCCTTGCCGACCAGCGGCACCAGGATCCGACTCACCCCGATGCTGAGGCCCACGCCGGGGTAGGTGGTGCGTCCGTCGCTGGCCAGCGAGTCATAGCGGCCGCCGGAGGAGATCGAGCCCATCGCCTCATAGCCGGCCATCGTGGTCTCGTAGACAGTGCCGGTGTAGTAGTCCAGGCCGCGGGCGATCTTCAGATCGGCAACCAATCTTCCGGGCACCTGGCGCGACGCCTCGTCGACCACGGCCGCGAGCAGCTCCAGACCCGCGCTGAGCAGCGGGTGCTCGACTCCCAGAGCCTGCACCTGATCCACAAAGCTGACATCGGCACTGCGGATGCCGGCCAGCGCCAGGCACTTGTCGGCAGCGGCCCGGCTCAGCCCCACCTCATCGATCAGAAGCTGGGCCACGGCGTCCGGCCCGATCTTGTCCAGCTTGTCGACCCGCTGCAGGACGGCCAGGTGGTCCTCGACGCCCAATCCCCGGTAGAAGCCCTCGGACAACTGCCGGTTGTTCACGCTCATCGTCGCTTGCGGGACGCCGAAGTCGACGTGGAGCTTCTCCAGCGCCTCCAAGGTGACCAGCGGCAGCTCGACGTCATGGTGGGCGGCCAGCGTCTCCGAACCCACGATGTCGATGTCGGCCTGGGTGAACTCGCGGTAGCGGCCCTCCTGGGGCCGCTCGCCGCGCCAGGCCTTCTGAATCTGGTAGCGACGGAACGGGAACTGCAGGTGACCGGAGTTCTCCAGCACATAGCGAGCGAACGGCACCGTCAGATCGAAGTGCAGACCCAGTTCGTCGGGGGCGTCGGCATCGGCGTGCAGCCGGCGCACAACGAACACTTCCTTGTCGATCTCGCCCTTGCGGGTGAGCTGCTCCATCGGTTCGACGGCACGAGTCTCGATCGAGCCGAAACCGTGCAGTTCGAACGTGTCGGCCAGACTGGCCAGCACCCGCTGCTCGACGATGCGGCCGGCCGGGGTGAACTCGGGGAAGCCGGACAAGGGCTTGGGACGTGCCATCAGTTCCTCAGGAAATCGGGTTGCAGATAAGGATTGTGGAGCCGTTCGTTGGCCAGGCTGGTCTGCGGTCCGTGGCCGGGCAGCAGCGCCGTGCGCTCGGGAAGCGCAAGCACCACCTCCCGCAAGCTTCTCAGCATCGTCGGCTGGTCGCCACCTGGGAGGTCGGTGCGTCCCACGGAGCCGGCGAAGACGACATCGCCACTGAAGACGATCCGATCGACGCCGGGGTGCTCGCGGGTCGGCACCGACAGCAGCACGCTACCGGCGGTGTGGCCCGGCGCCGGCAGCACGGAGATCTCGATGCCGGCCACCGACAAGGTCCCGCAGGGGTACCCGCGGACGTCATCAGGTTCTGCCATGCCCGAGCCGATCAGCTGACGGATCATGGCGGCGCCGCTGATGTCCAGGCCGGCAGCAGGGTCGGTCAGCAGATGCCGATCGGCCGGGTCGATGTAGACGGGGACGCCGTAGCGGTCCGCGACGGTGGCCGCATCCGCAACGTGGTCGAAATGCCCGTGAGTGGCCAGCACAGCCGACGGCGTCAGCCCATGCTCGACCACCAGGCGATCGACCATTTCGGCGGCATCCTGGCCGGGATCGATGATGACGCATTCGGCGTTCTCAGCAGGCGCCATCAGGTAGCAATTGGCCTGCCACGCGCCGCTCGGGAAGGATGCCAGGAACACAACGTGCAGCCTAGCGTGGGTCCGCCTTTGGCAGGGTTGTCACAAACCCCGTCCAATCGGGCAAGATGAAGCCCATGAACTCCAGCGCTGGCCCGGCGGACTTCGGTCGCGTCGACCCCGATGGCACCGTTTACGTCCGCACTGCGGACGGTGAGCGTGCCGTTGGACAGATCCCCGACGTTTCCGCGGACGAGGCCATGGCCTTCTACGTCCGCCGTTTCGAGGCGCTGGAGGTGGAGGTAGCCCTGCTCGAAGCTCGGGTCAGCAGCGGCGCTCTCTCTCCTGACGAAGCCAGACACAGTGTCAACCAGGTGAAGTCGTCGGTGGCGTCTGCGAATGCCGTCGGAGATCTGGCCGCCCTGGCCGCACGCCTTGAGGCACTCACTCCGGCGATCACCGAGCAGTCCGAGGCTCGCAAGGCCGAGCGGGCCAAGCAGTTGGAGGCCACTCGGGAGACCAAGGAGAAGATGGTCGCCGAAGCCGAGACCCTGGCCCAGGGCAATGACTGGCGTGGCGGAGTGAACCGCTTCCGGTCGCTGCTGGACGAGTGGAAGGCACTGCCGCGAATCGATCGGGCCACCGACGACGCGCTGTGGCACCGCTTCTCAGCGGCCCGGACCACCTACACCCGCCGCCGCAAGGTGCAGTTCGCCGAGCAGTCGGCCAAGCGAGATCAGGCCAAGGCGGCCAAGGAACAGATCATCGCCGAGGCCCGTCAGCTGGCCGACTCCACCGAGTGGGGTGCGACCGCCGGTGCCTTCCGTGAGCTGATGACCCGCTGGAAGGCCGCTGGCGCCGCGCCGCGCGAGGTGGACGACGCCCTGTGGGCGGAGTTCCGTGGCATCCAGGACAACTTCTTCAATAACCGCGCATCGGTGCTCAGTGAGCAGGATGCCGAGTTCAAGGCCAACCTGGACGCGAAGCTGGCTCTCCTGGACGAGGCCGAGGCGACGCTGTTGCCGGTCACTGATCTGGCTGCCGGACGCGCCGGGTTCCGGTCGTTCCTGGAGAAGTACAACCAGTATGGGCGCGTTCCTCGCGAACAGATCCGTACCCTCGACGCTCGGGTGAAGGCCCTGGAGGCCGCCGTCCGTCGGGCCGAAGAGGACGAGTGGCGCCGGACCGATCCCGAGGCTCGAGCCCGGGCCGAAGACACCGTCTCCATGCTGGAGACCGAGATCGCCAAGCTCACCGAGAAGATCACCAAGGCCGAGGCCCGGGGCGACAAGAAGGCTGCCGACAAGGCGCGGGAGTCCATCGCCACCTACACCACCTGGCTGGATCAGGCCAAGGCCACTCTGGCTGAGTTCAAGGCCTGAGCCAGTGAAGGGCTGAGCGTCGAGCTCAGTCCTTCACCCGGTAGACGTCGTAGACGCCGGCCACTCGCCGGATGGCACTGATCAGGTGCCCCAGGTGAGTCAGGTCGGTGGTCTCGAAGGTGAACCGGAACCGGAAGATGTGGTCCTTGGTCGTGTTCAGGCTGGCGGACTGAATCGAGATGTGGTGATCGCCCATCACCTTGGTCACTTCAGCCAGCACACCGGTGCGATCCAGTCCTTCGACATGCAGCGCCACCTGGAAGGAACTCGATGCGGTGGGCGCCCAGGCAACCTCGACGACCCGCTCGGGCTGAGTGCGCAGATTCTGTGCATTGGTGCAGTCGGTGCGATGCACCGACACCCCGTTCTCCCGGGTGATGAAGCCCAGGATGGCGTCACCAGGAACCGGACGACAGCAGCGGGCCAGCTTGACCCACACATTGGGGTCGCCTTGGACGACCACGCCGGCCTCGTTGCCCGACGCCCGGGCCCGCCGCACTCGTCCCAGAACCGTGGTGTCCTCGCCACCGAGCTCGGCGACTTCCTCGGCGCCGCCTTCGGAGGCGATCAGACGCTGAACGATGGCCTGCGGGCTGATCGTGGACTCCCCCACGGCCGCATACAGTCCGTCGATGTCGGCGACGCGGAAGTGCTCGACGAGACCTGCCAGGTGTTCAGGGGTGAGCAGGCGCTGCAGCGGCAGTCCGGCCCGCCGCAACTGGCGGGTCAGCATCTCCCGGCCGGCCTCGACCGACTCCTCGCGACGCTCCCGCTGGAAGTACTGACGGATCTTGCCCCGGGCTCGTGGGCTCTTGACGAAGCCGAGCCAGTCTCGGCTCGGGCCGGCGTTGGCGGCCTTGGAGGTGAGCACCTCCACGACGTCGCCGCTGGACAATGCCGACTCCAGTGACACCAGCCGGTTGTTCACCCGGGCGCCGATGGTTCGGTGGCCCACCTCTGTGTGCACGGCATAGGCGAAGTCGACCGGCGTCGCCCCTTGCGGGAGGCTGATTACGTCGCCCTTGGGGGTGAACACGAAGACTTCGTCGGTGGCGATCTCGAAGCGCAGCGTGTCCAGGAACTCGGCCGGATCCTCGGTCTCGCGCTGCCACTGGCTGATCTGCTGAACCCAGTTGAGCTCGGTGCCGTCGACCTTGCCCTCTTTGTACTTCCAGTGCGCAGCGACGCCGTACTCGGCCTGCCGATGCATCTCATGGGTGCGGATCTGCAGCTCCACCGGTTTGCCCCCGGGCCCGAGCACCGTGGTGTGCAGGGACTGGTACAAGTTGAACTTCGGCATGGCGATGTAGTCCTTGAACCGGCCCGGCAGCGGGTTCCAGCGCGCATGCAGGGTGCCCAACGCGGCGTAGCAGTCGCGTTGGGTGTCGACCAGGATCCGCAGGCCGACCAGGTCGTAGATGTCGGCGAAGTCGCGTCCGCGAACCACCATCTTCTGGTAGATCGAGTAGTAGTGCTTGGGACGGCCGTAGACGGTCGCCTTCAGCCCGGCGTCGGCCAGATCGGCGCGCACCTGCTCGGTGACCTGACGCAGGTACTCCTCGCGCAGCGGGGCCCGGGTGGCCACCAGTTTCACGATCTCGTCGTAGATCTTGGGCTGCAAGGTGGCAAAGGCCAGGTCTTCCAGTTCCCACTTGATGGCGTTCATGCCCAGCCGGTGGGCCAGCGGAGCGAAGATCTCCAAGGTGTCGCGAGCGATCACCATCTGCTTGTCCTGGCGCAGATGACCCAGGGTGCGCATGTTGTGCAGCCGGTCGGCCAGCTTGATCACCAGGACCCGAATGTCGCGGCTCATGGCCAGCACCATCTTGCGGATGGTCTCGGCCTTGGCCGACTCGCCGTAGGCGATCTTGTCCAGCTTGGTGACTCCGTCCACCATGGCCGCGATCTCCGGACCGAAGTCGGCGGTGAGCTGCTCGACGGTGTAGGAGGTGTCCTCGACGGTGTCGTGGAGCAGGGCCGCGCAGATCGTCGGCTCGTTCATACCGAGCTCGGCCAGGATGGTGGCCACGGCCAGCGGGTGGGTGATGTAGGCGTCCCCGCTCTTGCGGAGCTGACCGGTGTGATAGTGCTCGGCGGTCCGGTAGGCGCGCTCGATGAGCGCGATGTCCGCCTTGGGGTGATGGGTGTGGACGATCCGGATCAGCGGATCGAGGACTGCCACCGGCTGGTTGCGCTGGGCACCGAGCCGGGCCAGCGCCTGCCGCATGCGGGCACGCGGCTGATCGGTGGTCAGGCGGTTCCGGGGCTCTCCCGGCAGCCCATCGCCCTCACCGTAGGGACCATGGATGCCTTCGGCCGACACGCAATCCTCCGAGCTTCTCGCTGTGGGGTATCACTCTACCCGTGGCGTCCGCTGCTTGGCCGCTTGCCGCACGACCACTACCTGGTCTCCGGCGGCCAGGGCGTCCACCCCGGGCTCGTAGTAGCGGCGCATCGTCTTGTGGCGGACGACGGCCAGCACCTTCTCACCGGTCAGCTGATCGGGCAGCTGGCCGATCTCGTCGGGCTCCACTTGGCGCTGGGTGACCTCCAGCCCCTCGCCGGTGGTGAGCAGGTCCTCGATCACCTGACCCAGATCCGGACTGATCGAGGACAGCCCCATCAGCCGTCCGACCGTGTCCGACGAGGTGATCACCGCATCCGCTCCGGACTGCCGAATGAGCGGCACATTGTCGGAGTCCCGGACGGCGACCACCACATGAGCACCGTGGTTCAGCTGCCGCACGGTGAGCGTGGTCAAGATCGCGGTGTCGTCCCGGCCGACCGTGATGATCACTTCCCTGGCCTTCGGCAGCTCGGCGCGATGCAGCAGTTCCCGGGCAGTGGCGTCACCCTCGAAGCCGGCCACGCCGGCCCGGTTGGCTGCCGCCACGGCCAACGGATCGGTGTCGATGACGACGATCCGGTCGGCGGTGAGCCCGCCTCGCATCAGCGTCTGCACCGCGCTTTGGCCGGTGGTTCCGAAGCCGATCACGACTGTGTGGTTGCGCATGGTCTTCCTCCAGCGGGAGTCCGCCAACGCCCGCCGTCCCTCATTGGCCAGCACCTCGACAGTGGTGCCGACCAACAAGACCAGGAAGGCGATTCGGATGGGAGTGACGAGCAGGGTGTTGATCAGCCTGGCATGGTCGGCCACCGGTGTGATGTCGCCATAGCCGGTCGTGGTCATGGTGACCGTGGCGTAATAGAGCGCGTCCAGGAAGGAGACGCCGTCGCCGGCAGCATGATCGACATAGGCGTCGCGGTCGAGGTAGACGATCAGCGTGAGTACCAACAGCAGCCCGAGGGCCAGCATCAACCGCCAGGCCAGCTCTCCCGCCCAGGTACGCCGCCGTCCGGGCAGCCGGACCTGGGCAAGCCCCACCCAGGGTGTTCGCGCTCGTCCGAAACGCACCCTGGGTGGCTCCATCACACCGTGATGACGGCTGTCGTGTTGTCGATCCCGAGCCCGGCCAGGTGATCGCGGCCACCCAGGAAGCTCAACTCAAGCAGGACGGAGACGGCAACCAGCTCCGCGCCCAGCCGGTTGATCAGGGCCGCAGTGGCCCCGATGGTTCCGCCGGTGGCCAGCACGTCATCGATCACCAGCACCTTGGCGCCGGGCATGATGGCGTCGGTGTGGACGGCCAGCGTCTCGTCCCCGTACTCCAGGGAGAAGGTCTGGGTGTAGACGTCACCGGGCAGCTTGCCGGGCTTGCGGACCGGCACGAAACCGGCCCCCAGCTCCAGGGCCACCGGACCGGCGAAGATGAAGCCACGGGCCTCCATGCCGACCACCACGTCGATCCCCTCGGGGGCCGACGCGGCGAGCTCGGAGATCGCGGCCCGGTATCCCGCAGCCGAAGCAAGCAGCGGCGTGATGTCCTTGAACAGCACCCCCGGCTTGGGGAAGTCCGGAATGTCCCGAATCAGCGACGAAATCAGTTCCTTGTTGGCAACGCTGGCCATTCCTACTTCTTCCGCTGGCTGCGAGTCTGCTTGGTCCGCTGACTGCGATTACCCGGATCGAGGCGCTCTGCCGAGACCAGACCGAGCTGATCCGGCTCGACAGCCGGCGCAGCCGTCCCCGGGACCGCCACGGCCACCTTGCGAGACTTGGTCGGGTTCTTCTCGACGCCGCGAGACGCGCGCCGCTCGAGCCGCTCACGATGCTCCACCATGTCCGGATCGGCCTCGCGCATCTGTGCGAGAAGCGGCGTGGCGATGAAGATCGAGGAGTAGGCGCCGGCGATCATGCCGACGAACAGCGCCAGGCCCAGATCCTCCAGCGGACCTCCGCCGAGGAAGAAGACACCGGCCGTGAGCAACGCGGCCACCGGCAACACACCGATGATGGTGGTGTTCACCGACCGCACCAACACCTGGTTCAGTGCCGTGTTGGCCAGCGCCGAGTAGGTCAGTCGCGAGTTCGTGATGTCCTTGGTGTTCTCACGGATCTTGTCGAACACCACGACGGTGTCGTACAGCGAGTAACCGAGGATGGTCAGCACACCGATCATCGTGGCCGGCGTGACCGTGAAGCCGACCAGCGCGTAGACGCCGACCGTGATCACCAGGTCGTGCAGCAAGGCGACGATGGCTGCCACACTCATCTTGAAGTCTCGGAAGTACACCCAGATCAAGGCCATCACCAAGACCAAGAAGACCACCAACGCGATCAGCGCCTGGGTGGTGATCTGTGCACCCCACGACGCGCCGATCAACGAGTAGGCGACCTGTTCGGGCTGCAGCCCGCCCGCCTTGGCGATGGCGCCCTTGACCTTGGTCACTTCATCGGCGTTCAGGGCGAGAGTCTGGACCCGCACCTGGTTGTCGCCGACGGTGGTGACGGTCACCTCGTTGGTGTCCGCGAGCCCGAGCGCCTCCACGGCGCTGCGGACGGTCGGGACCGTAGTGGACGTGACCTGGATCGGAGCCTGGAAGACCGAGCCGCCCTGGAACTCGATGCCCCAGTTCAGGCCGCGAATGCCCAGCGCCAGGAAGGCGATGGCCAGCGCGATTCCCGAGATCAGGTACCAACGGTTCCGCTTGGCCACGAAATCGTAGGAGACCTCACCGGTGTATAGCTTGTGAGCCAGGCCGGGCTTGCGCACAGCGGCCGTGGTCGGCTCGGTCTGCTCGACGGGGCTTTGCTGCTCGCTCATCGGGTCTCCCCTCCAACAGTGGCCACGGACTTGCGCCGCGAGTTGTGCAACGGCGGGTTGCTCGCACCCATGTGCTCGGCCTCAAAGCCGGAGAAGCGATGCCCCTCACCGAAGAACTTGGTCTTGCCGAGCAGAGTCATCAGGGGCTTGGTGAAGGTGAACACCACCACAAGGTCGATGATCGTTGTCAGTCCGAGGGTGAAGGCGAAGCCCTTCACCGCACCGATGGCCAGGATGTAGAGAACCAGAGCCGACAGCAACGAGACCGAGTCGGCAGCCAGGATCGTCTTGCGGGAGCGCACCCAGCCGGTCTCGATGGCGGTCCGAAGCGACCGCCCTTCTCGCACTTCATCTCGTATTCGTTCGAAATAGATGATGAACGAGTCCGCGGTCACACCGATCGCCACGATCGCGCCGGCCACGCCGGGCAGGTTGAGCGCGAACCCGATCGCCTGACCCAGCAGCACCATGGACGACCAGGTGAGCAGTGCGGCCACCACCAGGGACATCGACACCACCACGGCCAAGCCGCGGTAGTACACGATGCTGTACAGCAGCACCAGGCCCAGACCAATCAGGCCCGCGACGATGCCAGCGTTCAACTGATCGACGCCCAACTTTGCGGACACGTTCTCCACACTGGACAGGTCGAAGGTCAGCGGCAGTGCACCGTAGGAGAGCACGGTGGCCAGGTCACTGGCGCTCTTCTGGGTGAAGCTGCCGGAGATCGACGCCCGGCCGCCGGCGATGGCACCCTTGGTCACCTCCGGTGAGGAGATCACCTCGCCGTCCAGCACGATGCCGAACTGGTTCTTCGGGCTGGACTGCTCGTTGAGGTACTTGGTGACTTGGTAGAACTGGTCGGCCGCGACCGAGTTGAACTGCAGCTCGACCTCCCAGCTCACCGAGTTCTGCGGGACGCCGGCCGTAGCCCGGGTCACATCCGAGCCCTTGATCAGAGCCGGGCCGAGCAGGTACTTGTAGGTGCCGGTCTGGTCACAGGCGATCAGCGGCTCGGTGGTGACGTCAGGGAACGGATCCCCACACTTGTAGGCGGCGAAGTCCGCGTTGTCCCGGTCGCTCGGGGTCCAGGCCAGCAACTCGGTCAGGCTCTTGGTCTGGCCACCGGCGGGCTCGACGCTCGGACGCGGGCTGGCCACCGGAGTGGGCAGGGCGGGCAGCGGACGCTTGTTGGTGGACTCGGTGGCCTGCGGCGTCGGGGAGGCACTGGTCGAGGCCGCCGGCGATGCAGAGTCGCTCGGCGAGGCCGACGCCGTCGGGGTCGCGTCGCCACCACTGACGGTGCCGGTCGCCGACGCGTCAGCGGCATAGACCGCCCGGAAGTACAGCTGCGCGGTCCGTCCGACCATGTTCAGCAGATCGTCGCGCTGGACGTTCGGCGCGGTGACGATGATCTGAGTCTCGCCAGAGGTGGTGACTTCGGTCTCACCGACGCCCTGGGAGTCGACGCGCTGCTGCAGGATCGTCCGGGCCAGCTCCAGGCTCTTCGGGTCAACCCGACCGTCACCGGTGGAGTTCTTGGCGGTCAGCGTGATGGTGGTGCCGCCACGAAGGTCAAGGCCGAGCTTCGGTGCCCAGGCGCCGGTGACCGCCATGATGGTGAACATCCCACAAATCACCAGCGCGAGAATCACCAGAGTGCGCAACGAGTGCGCGTGGTGCTTGCTAGTTGCCACTGTCTACCTTGTCAGTTCAGTTCTGTTCGGCCGCAGGAGCGTCGTCGGTAACCTCCGGCTCGGCACTTTCGGTGTTCTCATCATCGTCGGCATACTCGAACTCGTCATCCACCGGCTGCATGCTGATCGCACCCTTGACGACGGTCATCTCGACCCCGGGAGAGATCTCGAGGATGACCTGCTTCTCGCCCAGGTGCTTGATGGTGCCGACGATGCCGGAGATGGTCATCACCCGGACGCCAGGGGCCAGGGTGTCCATGTGCTGCTTCTGCTCCTTGGCCCGCTTCTGCTGAGGGCGAATGATCATGAAGTAGAAACCCGCGACCATCAGCACGACCAGGAAGGGCAGAGTCAGGTTTTCTGGCATCTCAAAGTCCTTACCGTTTGGTGGTGGCCGACAACGAAGGCCAGCCGAGGTAGAAGCCTAGCGCCCCGACCAGCCAACTCCCATCCGGGGCCCGCCGAGTTCAGCCTTGCGGGTCGTCGAATAGATCCAGTTGGCCAAGGCCCACGCCTGCCTGGGTGGGCGGGGTGAGCCCCAGGTGCCGCCAGGCCCGGGCGGTCGCCACCCGTCCACGGGGCGTCCGCATCAGGAAGCCCTCACGAACCAGGAACGGCTCGGCCACCTCTTCGATGGTCTCCGGCTCTTCCGCCACGGCCAAGGCCAGGGTGGTCAGGCCGACCGGGCCGCCGCCGAAACTGCGGCATAGCGCGTCCAAGACACCACGGTCGAGACGGTCCAGGCCGAGCGGATCCACCTCGTAGAGCTCGAGGGCGGCCTTGGCGATCCGCTCGGTGAGAATCCCGTCGGAATGGACTTGGGCGTAGTCCCGCACGCGTCGCAGCAGGCGGTTCGCGATCCGGGGCGTCCCGCGCGACCGCAAGGCGATCTCGACGGCGGCCGACGTCTCCAGCCGGATCCCCAGGACGCCGGCCGAGCGCACCAGGATGTGCTCCAGATCTGCACCGGCGTAGAAGTCGAGCTGTGCGGTGAAGCCGAAGCGGTCACGCAGCGGGCCCGGCAACAGTCCCGCCCGGGTCGTGGCACCGACCAGGGTGAATCGCGGAATCTCCAACGGGATGGCCGTGGCTCCGGGGCCCTTGCCGACCACGACGTCGACCCGGAAATCCTCCATGGCCAGATAGAGCATCTCCTCGGCCGGCCGCGACATCCGGTGAATCTCGTCGAGGAAGAAGACCTCGCCCTCAGTCAGCCCGGACAGGATCGCGGCCAGGTCGCCGGCATGCTGGATGGCCGGGCCCGACGAGATCCGAATCGGAGCGCCCATCTCGGCGGCGACGATCATGGCCAAGGTGGTCTTGCCCAGGCCCGGCGGGCCGGAGAGCAGGACATGGTCGGGCACCGTCCCCCGCTGCCGTGCGGCGGCCAACACCAGACCGAGCTGGTCGCTGACTCGCTGCTGACCACGAAAATCAGCCAGTGCCGATGGCCGCAGCGCCGACTCCGCCGCCCGTTCGTCGGAATGGATGTTCGGATCCAGCGGGTCGAACTCGGATTCGTAAGCCACGGCGTTCACTTTGCCAGGGTTCGCAGCGCGGCCCGCAGCAGCACCGCCACCGGCGTGTTCGGCTCGGCCTCAACAAGCCCGGCCACCTGATCACAGGCGGCCTCCGCGTCGCGGGAGGAATAGCCCAGGCCCTCCAGGCCACCACGCACCTGATCGCGCCAATCACCGAAGACCACCGCGAGGTCACGAGACGACCCGCTGGCCGCCAGCACAGCCACCTTGTCCTTGAGTTCGAGAGCCAGCTTGGCTGCCCCCTTGGCGCCGATGCCGGGGACCTTGGTGATGGCCGCCGTGTTGCCGGAACTGACAGCCTGGGCAAAGTCGGAGGGAGTGAACACCGAGACCACAGCCAGCGCGATCCGCGGGCCGATGCCCGAAGCGGTCTGGACGAGCTCGAAGCAGTCGCGTTCGGCAGCCTCGGCGAAGCCGTAAAGGGTGAGCGAGTCCTCCCGGACCACCAGGGACGTGTGCAGGCTGAGCTGCTCCCCCGGCCGAGCCCCGCCGGCGGTGGCCGGCGTGCACGCGACCCGCAAGCCGAGCCCCTGAAGCTCGATCACCACCCAGGTTCCGCCCACGGCGGCCACTCGCCCGCTCAGTTGCGCAATCATCTGATCGTCCTTCCCTGTCGGGCCAGCGCCGCCGCGATCCGCTCGTCGGCCGCGCCGCGCCACAGATGACAGATGGCCAGCGCCACCGCGTCGGCGGCGTCGGCCGGCTTCGGGGCCGCGCTCAGCTTGAGCAGTCGGGCCACCATGGCACCGACCTGGGCCTTGTCGGCCCTGCCCGAACCGGTGATCGCCGCCTTGACTTCGGTCGGGGTGTGGGTGTGCACCGGCAAGCCGGCTCGCGCAGCCACCAGCATGGCCAGCCCGGCCGCCTGAGCCGTCCCGATCACCGAAAGCACGTTCTGGTCGGCGAAGACCCGCTCGACCGCCACCGCGTCGGGACGGTTCTCGGCAACCCACTCGCTCAGCCCGGCCTCGATCCGGAGCAGCCGCTGCGGAAGCTCCAGGTCAGACGGAGTGGTGATCACACCCACGGCGACCAACTGCAGGGGTCGGCCCGGTCCACCCTCGACCACGCCGACTCCGCACCTGGTCAGGCCAGGGTCGACACCGAGCACCCGCATCAGCGGCCATCCGAACGCATGTTCGAAGACTAGCCCGCGCGGCCGTCAGCCACGCGGCTGCCACGCCGGGTCACTCGGCCAGTTGCTCACCGATCTCGTCGGGCACGTCCTCATTGGTGTAGACGTTCTGCACGTCGTCGAGGTCCTCAATGGCGTCCAGCAGCTTGAACAGCTTCTCCGCGGTCTCGACCGAGTCAATGGCCTGGCCGTACTGCGGCATGAACTGGACCTCGGCCGATTCGTAGTCGAATCCGGCGGCCTGGACGGCCTTGCGGACCTCGACCAGCACGCTGGGATCGCTGATCACCTTGAAGACCTCGCCCTCATCGGTGACATCCTCCGGACCGGCGTCCAAGGTGGCCTCCAGCAGGTCGTCCTCGGTCAGGGTCTTGCCGCCCTGGGCCTTGGCCACCTCGACCACACCCTTGCGGTCGAAGATCCGCGACACCGAGCCGACATCGGCCATGGTGCCGCCATTGCGGGTCACGGCCACCTTCACGTCGGCAGCCGAGCGGTTGCGGTTGTCGGTCAGGCATTCGATCAGAATCGACACGCCGGCCGGGCCGTACGCCTCGTAGGTGATCTCGATGTAGTCCACCGACTCGCCGCCGAGACCGCCGCCACGCTTGACCGCGCGGTCGATGTTGTCGACCGGGACGGAGTTCTTGCGCGCCTTCTGAATCGCGTCGTACAGCGTGGGGTTGCCAGAGGGGTCGGGGCCACCCGTGCGGGCTGCAACCTCGATGTTCTTGATCAGCTTGGCAAAGAGCTTGCCGCGCTTGGCATCGATGGCAGCCTTCTTGTGCTTGGTGGTGGCCCACTTGGAGTGACCGCTCATGTACATCCCGTCCGTCGTCGCAGGTGCATTTTGCGCGCCCTAGTCTAGGCCACCTACTCTCGCCTTCATGAGCGAGCCTCTGCATGGCGAGTACAAGGTGCCCGGCGGGAAGCTGGTCGCCGTCGATCTGAGCGTCGCCGAGGACCGAATCGAGCAGGTTCACGTCCACGGTGACTTCTTCCTCGATCCCGATGAGGCGCTCGAGGTGATCAACTCCTCGCTGCAAGGGACACCGGTGACCGCACCACCGGCCGAGCTGGCCCGCCGAGTGCAGGAAGCCCTGGATCGGGCCCGCACCGAGGCGACTCTGCCGGCTCCGGTGATCATGGCCGGTTTCGATTCCCATGCCATTGCCATGGCCGTACGCCGCGCGCTCGGCAAGGCCAGCGGCTGGGCCGATCACGAGATCAGCTTCCTGGATCCGGGCCCGCTGCCGCCGGTGATGCACGCGGCCCTGGACGAGGTGCTGGGACGCGAGCTGGCCGCCGGCCGCCGCGGACCCACCTTCCGATTCTGGGAGTGGCACGATCCTGCCGTGGTGATCGGCTCCTTCCAGTCGCTGCACAATGAGGTCGACCAGGAGGCGGCCGCCGAGTTGGGGATTCAGGTCGTCCGGCGGATCTCCGGCGGCGGAGCCATGTTCATGGAGGCCGGCAACTGCATCACCTTCTCGCTGGTCGTCCCCGAGACCTTGGTGGACGGAATGAGCTACGAAGCCTCCTACGCCTTCCTCGACCAGTGGGTGCTCACCGCGCTGGAGCGGGTCGGCGTCCAGGCCCACTACGCCGGGCTGAACGACATCGCCTCGGATGCCGGCAAGCTGGCCGGAGCCGCCCAGAAGCGGTTCGTCGGCGGAGCCGTGCTGCATCACGTGACGATGGCCTACGACATCGACGCCGACAAGATGCTCCAGGTGCTGCGGATCGGTCGTGAGAAGCTGTCCGACAAGGGCACCAAGAGTGCCAACAAGCGGGTCGACCCGGTTCGCTCGCAGACTCATCTCGGCCGCGCCGAGGTGATGGCCTCGTTCAGCCAGACCTTCCGTGAGCTCTACCGAGTGGTGGACTCCGAGCTCACCGCGGACGAGTTGGCCAAGGCGGAGGAACTGGTTCGGACCAAGTTCTCCACCCCGGAGTGGACCGCCCGGGTGCCGTGATCCCTCAGTCGGCCGCGCCCTGCCACAGGTAGGGCGTGGTGCTGGTGATCGCGCGCAGGCCGGCGCGTTCCAGGATGGGCCGGCTGAACGGCGTGCATTCGGCATAGATCAGCTCGCAGCCGGCCGCGGCCGCGGCCTGAGCACGTGCAGCGGTGAGGGTGCGGTAGATGCCTCTGCCCCGCCATTGCGGGGCGGTGGCGCCACCGAACAGGCCGGCCACCGGTGGCTCCAGATCCACTCGTCCGGCACAGATGGCCTGGTCGCCCTCGGCCACCAGCCATAGCTGCATGGTCTCCGGCTTCTCGGTCAGGATGGCGATGGTGCGCTCCTGCCGGTCCGGCCCCGCGTGCTCGAAGACCGAGCTGTGCAGCCGGGAGACGGCCTCCACGTCGGCGGCCAGACTGGCCGCGCCGGCTCCGGCCTGGCGCAACTCGAGCCCGTCCGGCAGCGCCTCCGGGCGGGCCAGCATGGCCGGCTCTCCGATCATCACCACCTCGACCGGGTCCGGCGCGAACCCCGCAGCCCTCAGTGCGGGATCGAGCGCAGGCAGGTCGTCATGACCGCGGGTCTTCCACTCGAACTCGACGATGCCGCGCTCGGTGAACCAGGCGACCGACGACGCGATCAGCTCGTCCAGATCGGCGTTGGCGAGGTCGACGCCCTGATAGCTGACCATTCCGTAGCCGCCGAAGTCTGCCAGCCACAGCGGCCCGAGCTGCGCCTGCCGGGTCGCACTGGCCACCTCGCGCTGGCCACGCAGCAGCCGGTCGTGCGCGGCCAGTAGGCGAAGGAGATCCGGATCAGGCTCCGGCGACATGCAGCGCTTCCTCAAGAGTGAAGTTGCCCACATACAGTGCGGTGCCGATGATCGCACCTTCGACCCCGAGGGGAACCAGCTCGCGCAGTGCGCGCAGATCGTCGAGCTGGGAGATCCCGCCGCTGGCCACCACCTTCGCGTCGGTCCGGGCACACACCTCGGCAAGCAGCTCCAGGTTCGGCCCGGTGAGCATGCCGTCGCTGGCCACATCGGTGACCACATAGCGAGTACAGCCGGCCGCGTTCAGCCGGTCCAGCGTCGGCCAGAGCTCGCCACCCTCGCGGGTCCAGCCGCGGGCGGCCAGCCGAGTGCCACGGACGTCCAAGCCGATCGCGATCCGGTCGCCGTACTCAGCGATGATCTGGTCGCACCAGTCCGGGTTCTCCAGGGCTGCGGTGCCGATGTTCACCCGTCGGCAGCCGGTGCCCAGGGCGCGCGCCAGCGATGCGTCGTCCCGAATCCCTCCGGACAACTCCACCTTCAGGTCGAGTTCAGCGATGATTCCGGCCAACAGCTCGGCATTGCTGCCCCGGCCGAAGGCCGCGTCCAGATCGACCAGATGCAGCCACTCGGCACCGGCATCCTGCCAGCGCGTGGCCGCGGCCAGCGGATCACCGAAGACCTTCTCACTGCCTGCCACGCCTTGGACCAGCTGAACCGCCTGGCCGCCCTGGACGTCGACGGCCGGCAACAGTTCAAGCTTCATTGGTCTCCTTCACGACGGTGAGCCAGTTGCGCAGCAGCTGCGCCCCGGCCGTCCCCGACTTCTCGGGGTGGAACTGGGTACTCCACAGCGGGCCGTACTCGACGGCGGCCACGAAGCGGTCGCCACCATGCTCGGTGAAGCTCGGCAGCGCGCCCTCCGGCCAGCCACCGACCTCGCGCACACCGTAGGAGTGGACGAAGTAGAACCGCTGGTCTTCGATGCCGGCAAACATCCGGCTGCCAGGGCCGGCCGTCACCGTGTTCCAGCCCATATGCGGCAGCGGACGCGCTGCGAGCTCGGCCACCACTCCGGGCAGCACTGCCAACCCTGCGGTCTGCTCACCGTGCTCGAACCCGTCGGCGAACATCACCTGATGGCCCACACAGATGCCCAGCACCGGACGCCCGGCGGCCAGCCGCTCGGCGACGATCCGGCCGCCGTCCACGGCCAGCAGCCCGGCCATGCAGGCAGCGAAGGCGCCCACCCCGGGGACGACCAGACCGTCCGCGTTCAGACACACGTCCGGATCGGCGCTGAGCACGACCTCGGCACCCGCCGCGGCCAGTGCCCGCGTGGCCGAGTGCAGGTTCCCCGAGCCATAGTCCAGCACCGCGACCAGCGGACGCTCAGCAGTCACAGGCTGCCCTTGGTGGACGGAACGATCCCCGCGATCCGCGGGTCGATGGCGACCGCGTCTCGCAAGGCCCGAGCCAGCGCCTTGAACTGAGCCTCCACGATGTGGTGCGGATCGCGGCCGGCCAGCACCCGCAGGTGCACGGTAATGCCGGCATTCATCGCAAAGGACTCGAACACGTGCCGGGTCATCGACCCTGCGAACAGCGGTGCCGTGCCGCCGATCATCGCGTACTGCTGGCCCTCGGGCTCGCCGGTGTGCACCAGGTAAGCCCGCCCGGCCAGGTCGACCACTGCCTGGGCCAAAGCCTCATCGAGCGGGACGGTGGCGTCGCCGTAGCGGCGCACGCCGGCCTTGTCGCCCAGTGCCTCGGCGAACGCTTGGCCCAGGACGATTGCCGTGTCCTCGATGCTGTGGTGCCCGTCGATGTGCAGATCTCCGGTGGTCGCGATGTCCAGGTCGATCAGGGAGTGCCGAGCCAGCGCGGTCAGCATGTGGTCGTAGAAGCCGACCCCGGTGCTGATCGTCGATTGCCCGGTCCCATCCAGGTTCAGGCTGACCCGTACTTCGGACTCGCTGGTCCGACGCTCGCGGACAGCCGTTCGCGCACTCATCGAATCTCCTCAATCGCTTCGGACAGAGCGTGGTAGAACTGTTCCATCTCGGCCGGGGTGCCCACCGAGACCCGCAAGTAGCCGGCCGGCCCGGTTTCGCGCACCAGCACGCCGCGGTCGAGTAACCGCTGCCAGACATCATGCCGGTCGGTGAAGCGTCCGAACAGGCAGAAGTTGGCGTCGGAGTCGATCACCTCGACCCCCAGTTGAGGAAGCCGAACCAGCAGCTCGTCTCTGGTCGCGCGCAGTTCGTCCACCTTGGACAGCATCTCCTCGGCGTGGGCCAGGGCGACTCGGGCCAGTGCCTGGGTCTGCGCGGACAAGTGGTACGGCAGCCGGACGATCCGGCACGCATCGACGATGGCCGGGGCCGCAGCCAGGTAGCCCAGCCGTCCGCCGGCGAGCGCGAAGGCCTTGCTCATAGTCCGGCTGACCACCAGATTCCCGAAGCGCGGCAGCAGGGTGAGCGCGGTCTGCTCGGGGTGCCGAGCGAACTCCTGATAGGCCTCGTCCACCACCACGATGGCCTGGGTGCCGGCCAGGATCTTCTCGATCTCGGGCAGCGGCGTGCTGGTGCCGGTCGGGTTGTTCGGCGTAGTGATGAAGACCACTGTCGGCTGGTGGGCGGAGATTGCGGCCAGGGCGTCGTCCGCCGAGACCGTGAAGTCGTCCCGCCGGGCCGCCACCACGTACTCACTGTGGGTGTTGCGGGCATACTCGGGATACATCGAGTAGGTCGGAGCGAAGGTGAGCACCGTACGTCCGGGCCCGGCGAAGGCGCCCAGCAGGTGGGTCATCACCTCGTTCGACCCGTTGGCCGCCCAGATGTTCGCCGCAGTCAGTCCGTGGCCCAGGTACTCGGCCAGGTCGGTGCGCAGGCCCAGCGCCTCGCGATCGGGGTACCGATCGATGTCGGCCGCGGCGGCAGCCACCGCCTGCGCCATCTCGGCCACGATCGCTGGCGTGGGCGGATACGGGTTCTCGTTCACATTGAGCCGCACCGGGACGTCCAGCTGCGGGGCGCCGTAGGGCTCCTCCCCCACCAGTTCGGGACGTAATGGCAGCTCCGACAGTCGCACGTCCGGCTTCACGAGCGCCGCCGAACCGTGACAGCGGCCCCGTGCGCGGGAAGATTCTCCGCGGCGGCGAAGGTCTCCACCACGCCGGCCACCTCGAGCAGCGCCTCGCGCGAGTAGTCGATGACGTGCACCTGCTTGCGGAAGCTGTGCACGTTCAGGCCCGACGAGTGGCAGGCACAGCCGGCCGTGGGCAGCACGTGAGTCGAGCCCGCGCTGTAGTCACCCAGCGACACCGGGGAGAACGAGCCCACAAAAATGGCTCCCGCATTGCGGATCCGCGAGGCCACGGCGGCGGCATCGGCGGTCTGGATCTCCAGGTGCTCGGCGGCATAAGCATCGACCACGGCGATCCCCTGCTCCAGGTCGGAGACCAGCACGACCGCCGACTGGGCACCACCCAGGGCCGTGCGAATCCTCTCCGCGTGCGTGGTGACGGCGATCTGCGGCTCCAGCTCGGCCCGCACCGCCTCGGCCAGCTCCGGCGAGGTGGTGACCAGCACGCTGGCAGCCAGCGGGTCGTGCTCGGCCTGGGAGATCAGATCGGCGGCCACGTAGACCGGGTTCGCCGTTTCGTCGGCCAGGATGGCGATCTCAGTGGGGCCGGCTTCGGAGTCGATGCCGATCCGTCCGCGAAGCAACCGCTTGGCCGCCACCACATAGATGTTGCCCGGGCCAGTAACCATGTCGACCGGCGCGCACAGCCCGTCCACTCCGTAGGCGAACATGGCGATGGCCTGCGCACCGCCCACGGCGTAGACCTCCTCCACGCCGAGCAGCGCGCACACAGCCAGGATGTTCGGGTGCGGCAGCCCGTCGAACTCGGCTTGCGGCGGGCTGGCCACTGCGATCGAGGCAACGCCGGCCACCTGGGCCGGCACCACGTTCATCAGCACACTGGAGGCCAACGGCGCCAAGCCGCCGGGGACGTACAGGCCCACCCGGCCGACCGGCACCAGCCGCTGCTCGACGATCGCCCCGGCAGCGAGTTCGACGCGCACCGGCTCGTGCGCGGCCTCGGCCTCAGCGACTCGGCGCCGGCGGTCGATAGCCACCTCGAAAGCCGCGCGAACCTCGGCGTCCAGCCCGGCCAAAGCCGTAGCCAACGCCTCCGCCGGCACCCGGAAGCTGTGCGGCACCACATGGTCGAAGCGCTCGGAGAACTCGGCCAGGGCCGCGACACCACGCTCGGCGACGGCGTCGATGATCGGCTGGACCACGGTGGTGGCGGCAGCGACGTCGAAACCGGCCCGCGGCACCACGGCGCGGTAATCGGGAACGCTGACTCCGCGGAGGTCGATGGTTGTGAGCACACCGGGATTCTATTGGCTGGGCTCAGCCGACGGCCTGCACGGCGTCCGTTCGTGGGCACCTGGCCCCGCTGGCCGGGTCGCTGGTGGTTGACTAGCCCTCATGTTCATCGGGCTGGGCACCGTCGCCAATGTCGCCGCCATCGCGCTCGGTACTGGGTTGGGGGTGCTGGCCGGCCACCGCCTCCGTGAACGAACCCGCACCCTGGTCACCCAGGTGCTCGGCCTGTTCACGATGGTGATCGGCGCCTCGTCGATCGCGTCGGGGCTGTCCCCCGCACTGACCGCCGAAGTCGGCTCATCGGCTCCGCTGCTGATCGTGCTCGGCGCCTTGCTGATCGGCGGCATCATCGGCTCGATCCTGCGGATCGAGGATCGGCTCGACGGCGCCGTGAACTCTCTGCACCAACGGTTCTCCCGCGGAGCGGAGGACGGACGCTTCGTCGAAGGCGCCGTGACCGCAACCTTGGTGTTCTGCATCGGCCCGCTGGCCATCCTGGGCTCGCTGTCCGACGGCTTGGGCCATGGCTCGGAGCAACTGCTGGTCAAGGCCGTGATGGACGGCTTCGCGGCCATCGCCTTCGCCTCCACCTTCGGGATCGGCGTGCTGGTCTCGGTGCTGCCGCTGGCCATCTACCAAGGGTTGTTGACCCTGCTGGGCTTCGTCTTGGGCAACTTCCTGCCGGTCGCCCAGGTGGACGCGCTGGGAGCCACCGGCGGAGTGATTCTGCTGGGTCTGGGCTTCCGGCTGGCCGGCATCAAGCAGATTCCGGTCGGAGATCTGCTGCCGGCACTGGTGCTGGCCCCGGTCCTGGTGGCCCTGGTGGGAGCTGTGCTCTGATGCCGGCGGCAACCGCTGCGCTCGAGGTTCTGGTCCAGGCCGGCATCGCCCACGTCGTCCATCCCTACGACCATGACCCCGCCGTGATCAACTACGGGGCCGAGGCCGCTGCGGCTCTCGGCATGGACCCGGAGCGGCTCTTCAAGACGCTGGTGGTCGACCTGGGTGCAGAACGTCCCGAACTGGCCGTAGCCGTGGTCCCGGTCGCCACCCAGCTCGACCTGAAGCATTTCGCGCAGGTGATGGGCGCCAAGAAGGCGGTCATGGCCGACAAGGCGCTGGTCACCCGCAGCACCGGCTACCTGCTGGGCGGAGTGTCGCCACTGGGTCAGAAGAACCCGCTGCCCACGGTGATCGACGAGACCGCCCAGCTGTGGGAGACCATCCTGGTCTCGGCTGGCCGCCGCGGTCTCCAGGTCGAGCTCGCCCCCGACGATCTGGCTGCAGCCTGTGCGGGCAGCTTCGCCGATATCGCTCGCTGAGTCCGATCAGCTCAGCGTCAGCGCCGCCGTCACGGCCGCCCGTCCCCGCTGCACAGCCATCCGCTGAGCCTCCTGTTCACGCTGGTCGAGCTGGGCGAGCAGCTGAGGGGTGGCTCCGGGCAGTGCCGCCACCTCCGGCCGCTGCAACTCGGCGCGGGTGACCGCGGCGTCTTGGACGGCACCGAGTTGCTCGGTGACCTGCTCCCAGGCGGCCCGCTGCTGTTCGGAGGCCGGCAGCCGGCTCGCCAGGAGTTCGGCCCCGTAGCGGGCGGCCTTGGCCGCCTTACGCACCTCATGCCAGGACGGCTCGTCGCCGCGCTGCTCAGCGGTCTGGGCGGCGGTCCCCACTCGGCGAACTGCGGCCAGCCAGTGAGCGACCAGATCGTCCGGGTCTCCGGCCCCCGCAGCGGACAGTGCCGATCCGGCCAGGAGGCCCTCCAACCCGGCCAGCAATGCCGCAACCCGCGGACGGTCCAGAGACTCCTCCAGCGACGTGCGTCGGCCGGCCAGCACCACCTGCCGATAGCTCGCCACGAAGCCGGCCCATTCGGTGGCCGGCTCGACCGGTCCACCCGCCAACCGATCGGCAACGACCTCGGCGTCGCGCAGCGGACTGAGCTGCAGGCCCAGCCAGCGCAGTTCCGTGCGCAGCCGCCCCCGCGAGCCCGGGGCGAACACCTCCGCGAACGTGTTCAGGACGCTGCGCAGCCGACGGCAGGCGACGCGACCGTCATGGGCGTCGCCGGCGGGCAGACCGGACGGGTCCCGGTACCAGTGCTGAAGCGCACCCAGCTGGGCGGCCAGATAAGACTGGACCACACTGCCGGCAGTGGCCGCAGCCGGCTGCTGAGACGACGAACCCAGAGCGCGGGCGATCTTGGCCACGTCGGTGGCCCGGCCGATTCCCGCCGCCGCAAAGACCGCCTCCAGCTCGTCCAGGAGCGCAAGCTGGCCGCTCGCCAGTTCCAGCTCCGCCTCACGCCAGTGGTCGGTGTGCGCTCCCACCTCGGAGTGCACCTCGTCGATACAGAGCCGGGCCAGCACGCTGTCGTCAGCACCGAGCAGGTCGCGCTCCTGCCGGAAGGTGCGCAGGGTGGCGACCGGAACCAATGGCTGATCGCCGATCCGCTCGCTGACTTCATCCCAGAAGCCATCCGGGATCAGCCCCGGCGCCTGCGGATCGATCGGCAACTGCAACTCCACGCGATGATCCGCGTCCGGCCCCGCCGCCTTGAGATGCCAGCCGTCGTCGCGTCCACCGGTGCGCCGCCGGATCACCAGCCGATCAGCCCCCAACCGACCGTCGGGGGTGTCGTAGTAGACCGCGACCAGGTGATAGTCGGCCGCCGGACCTTCGATCACGGTCCCAGCCAGCGATGGCACCTCCTGCTCAAGGCCGAGCGCATACTTGCGCTCGATCTCCAGCTCTACGGCAGGCCTCACTCCGCGTCGCTCTCCGCCGTCACCACGCCGCGCTCGTCGACACTCTCCGGCTCAGCCAGCTGCACGGAGGCCGGACGCTTGACTCGCGGCTTTCGGTGATGCTCCTCGTCGTCAGGTCCGAGCGAGGAGATCAACAGCACCGGAGTGACGGCGGCGAATGCCCACACCGCCAACGCCGACCAGGAGTGCAGCTCCAGCGACATTCGAACCAGATCACCAGGGCTGGCTGCTGCCAGCCGGTCGTTGAAGTTGCCCGGTCCGACCAGCTGTCCCACTTGCCAGCAGACCAGCCCGGCCACCAGACCGGCGCCGATGGCCAGCAGCGGCGTCGGCCAGCCGAGCGGACGGAACCAGCGCCAGGCCACGAGTCCGAGGCCGACCCCGATCAAGACGCCGACAATGACGTACCAGGCGTCACCACTGACGATCTCGGTGAGCCCTCGCTCCGTCATGGTCCCCGAGCCGTCCGCCCCGACCAGGTAGGCCGGCAGCTTCACCACGGCAGCCCAGAAGACCCCGCCCAGCGCGCCGACGACGATCGACAGCCCGGCCAGGATCGCGATCCAGGGCAGCACTCGCGCCGGACCATCGGCAGGCAGGTGCAATGTCGAGGCAGCGGGAGTCGTGGTCACGCAGGAAGCCTAGGCGCTTCGTCCGCGGCACGCACCATCGACGCACCCGCCGAGACCTGGTCAGCCGGCGACACAGGAGGGGCCCAGCAGTGCCTTGAGGTCGGCCATCAGCGGCCGGGACGGGGCCACCCGCAGCCCGTCGTCCAGCCGCCAGATCTTGGCGCCGTTCGTGGTCGAGACCAGCTTCACCCGCACCTCGGTCGGCCCTGGATGGGAGCGCAGCACCTGCCGAAGCTGCTCCACCACGGCCGGCGTGCAGCGCACCGCGGGCAACTGGATCACCAGCGGACCGGACGGTCCTTCGGAGACGTCCGGGAAGGCGACCTCCTGTCCGGTCAGCTCCAGACTGTCGTCCTTGGTGCGCACCCGGCCCTTGATCCGCACCACCACATCACTGGCCAGCCCGGAGGCAACGGTCGCGTAGACCTTCGGGAACAGCAGCACCTCGACCGCGGACTCCAGGTCTTCGACGGTGACGATCGCCCACAGGTCGCCGTTCTTGGTCTGCTTGCGAACCACCTGGGTGATCATCCCGGCGATGGTGATCATGCCGTCGCGCGGGCCGTCGTCGGCGCGCAGTTGGCCGATCGACAGGTCGCGTTGGGCCAGCAGGATGTGTTCCAGCCCCTGCAGCGGGTGGTCGCTGACGTAGAGGCCGAGCATCTCCCTCTCGAAGCCCAACCGCACCCGCTTGTCCCACTCGGGCAGATCCGGCACCGGTGCAGCGGCCACATGGTCGGCGCTGCCGATGTCTCCGAACAGATCGTCCTGGCCGTTGGCCTGGTTGCGCTTGAGGTCGATCACCTCGTCGACGCGGCGTTCAAAGCACTCCATCAGTGCGCGCCGGGTGTGCCCCATCGAGTCGAAAGCGCCGGCCTTGATCAGCGACTCGATCACTCGCTTGTTGCACACGACCAGTGGCACCTGGTCGAGGAAGGCATTGAAATCCGCGGCCTTGCCGGACTCGGTGCGGGCTTCGACGATGCCCTTCACCACGTTGTCACCGACATTTCGGACGGCCGCCAGGCCGTAGCGCACGTCCTCACCCACCGGCGTGAACATGCCCTCGGACTCGTTCACGTCCGGCGGCAGCACGTGGATCCCCATCCGGCGGCATTCACCCAGATAGAGCGCGGTCTTGTCCTTGTCCTGCTTGACCGACTCCAGCAGGGCGGCCATGAACTCTGCCGGGTAGTTGGCCTTCAGATAGGCCGTCCAGTACGAGATCACCCCGTAGGCAGCCGAGTGCGCCTTGTTGAAGGCGTAGGCCGCGAAGGGGACCATGATCTCCCACAGTGTGGAGATCGCGGCGTCGGAGAAGCCGTTGGCCTTCATGCCGCTGCTGAACGGCTTGAACTCGGCCTCCAGAACTTCCTTCTTCTTCTTGCCCATGGCTCGGCGCAACAGGTCTGCCTGACCCAGGCTGTAGCCGGCCACCCGCTGCGCGATCTGCTGGATCTGCTCCTGGTAGACGATCAGGCCGTAGGTCATGTCCAGGATGTCGGCCAGCGGCTCGGCGAGCTCAGGATGGATCGGCTCGACCTTCTGGCGCCCGGTCTTGCGCAGGGCGTAGTTGGTGTGGCTGTCGGCGCCCATCGGGCCGGGACGGTACAGCGCGATGGTGGCCGAGATGTCTTCGAAGTTGTCCGGACGCATCATCTTCAGCAGCGAGCGCAGCCCGCCACCGTCCAGCTGGAACACCCCGAGCGTCTCGCCGGAGGCGAGCAGGTCGTAGGTCGGCCGATCGGTCATGTCCCGGCGCAACGCGTCCAAGTCGAGGTCGATGCCGCGATTGATCTTCACATTGCGGACGGCGTCGTCGAGGATCGTCAGGTTCCGCAGCCCCAGGAAGTCCATCTTGACCAGGCCGAGCGACTCACAGCTCGGGTAGTCGAACTGGGTGATGATCTGGCCGTCCTGCTCCCGCTTCATCACCGGGATCACGTCCATCAACGGGACGCTGGACATGATCACGCCCGCGGCATGCACGCCCCACTGCCGCTTCAGACCCTCGATCCCCCGCGCCGTATCGACCACGGTCTTGGCGTCCGGATCGGATTCGTACAGCTCACGGAACTCGGTGCCTTCGCCATAGCGTTCGTGCTCGGGATCGAAGACATAGGGCAGCGGCAGATCCTTGCCCTGGACCGGGGCCGGGTAGGCCTTGGTCAGCTTCTCCCCCATCGAGAACGGCATGCCGAGCACCCGACCGGCATCCTTAATGGCCTGCTTGGCCTTGATGGTGCCGTAGGTGACGATCTGGCAGACCCGGTCGTCGCCGTACTTCTCGGTGACGTAGCGAATCACCTCGCTGCGGCGACGATCATCGAAGTCGACGTCGAAGTCGGGCATCGAGGGACGCTCGGGATTGAGGAAGCGCTCGAAGATCAGACCGTGCGGCACCGGGTCCAAGTCGGTGATGCCCATGGCGTAGGCGCACATCGAGCCGGCACCGGAGCCGCGGCCCGGCCCGACCCGGATCCCGTTGCGCTTGGCCCAGTTGATGAAGTCAGCCACCACCAGGAAGTACCCGGCATAGCCCTTGCCGAGGATCACCTCCTCCTCGTACTCGGCCTGTTTGATCGCGTACTCGGGAACCTGTCCGCGATAGCGCTTGTCCAGACCGGTGCGCACCTCCTTGATGAACCAGGAGGTCTCGGTTTCGCCGTCGGGCACCGGGAACTGCGGCATGTAGGTGCCGGTGCCTTCTTCAAAGTGGGTCTGGCAGCGCTCAGCGATGGCCAAGGTGTTGTCGCAGGCCTCCGGCAGATCGGCGAACAGCGCCCGCATCTCCTCAGGCGACTTCAGGTAGTAGCCGTTGCCGTCGAACTTGAACCGGTTCGGGGTGTCCTTGTTCGCCCCCGCCGACACACACAGCAGCGTGTCGTGGTCCTCGGCGTCGTGGGCGTGGACGTAGTGCAGGTCGTTGCTCGCAACCAGGGGCAGCGACAGGTCCTTGGCCAGTCGGAGCAGGTCGGAACGAACCCGATTCTCGATCTCGAGGCCGTGGTCCATCAGCTCCACATAGAAGTTGCCCGCACCGAAGATGTCCCGGAACTCCGCCGCCGAGGCCAGGGCGTCCTTGTACTGGCCCAGCCGCAGGTAGGTCTGCACCTCTCCCGAAGGGCATCCGGTGGTCGCGATCAGCCCCTTGCCGTAGCGGTTGAGCAGCTCCCGGTCGGCTCGCGGCTTGTAGAAGAAACCCTCCAGCGAGCTCAGTGAACTCAACCGGAACAGGTTGTGCATGCCGTCGGCGCTCTCGGCCCACATCGTCATGTGGGTGTAGGCGCCCTTGGACGCCACATCGTCGCCGGTCCCGTCCCCGAACTGGACGCGCTTGCGCTCGCTGCGATGAGTCTTGGGAGTGAGGTAGGCCTCCAGGCCGATGATCGGCTTCACCGGCGAGTTCTTGGCGACCTTGTAGAACTCGTAGGCGCCGAACAGGTTGCCATGATCGGTGACCGCCAGCGCGTTCATGCCCAGCTGCTCCGCGCGCCCGACCAGATCCTTCAGACGTGCAGCACCGTCCAGCATCGAGTACTCCGAGTGGCAATGCAGATGCACGAAATCGGCGGTCACGCTGACCGAGCCTCCGAACTGTGGAAGTGACAGATAACCCGCTGGGGGAAGTCAGCGAGTACTCACCCTAACTCCGACGGCGCCGCATCCGGACCATCGACTCACCGTGCGGGTTCAGCCCTCAGCAGATCCACCAGGGTGCTCATCGTACGCAGGTTGCGAGCGGTTGCCAGGGCCGGCGACAGTGCCTCGATCAGGCCGGCCGCGAGCCGCGAGCGGGCCTGGCCGTCGGGGAAGCTGGCATACAGATCCTGACCGCTGGCGGCCAGCGCGAACTGCTCGTCCCCACGGCGCAGCCTGCCCAGCCGGTCCAGTGCCGCCGCGCCGATCGGACGGTCACTGCAGGCCACCATCACCCGCGAAGGATCGCCGTCGGCGTAGGGATGCGCCTCCAGAAGCGTCCGGAGCCGCTCCTGGTCCCGAATCACCACATCAATGTGCAGTCCAAAACGCTGGTTCAGCGCGGCACCGAGTTGCTCGGCCACGTCCGCGTCGCTGCCCGGCGCCTGGAAGATCAGGTTGCCCGACTGCAGATGGGTGGCCACACCCGTCCAGCCCAGACCCGAGGCCAGCGCCCGCAACTCAGCCATGGACACCCGCCGCTGGGGACCAAGGTTCACCCCGCGCAGCAGGGCCACCCGCGGCGGGAGGCCGCTCATCGGCTCTGCCTGGGCAGCCAGAGCCGATAGACGTCGACCTGCCCCGCGGGCTGCCAATCCGGCGACTGGTCGAGCTTGCGCACCAGATCAATCTCGCCCAGCGAGGTGTCGAGCGCCACACAGGTTGTCCCGTCCGGCACCAGTTCTGCTGCGCTCGCCTCAAGGTAGGCATGCTGCAGCACGGTGCGCTCCCGACCGTAGTAGTCCGCCCGTCCATCGATCCACACTGTCACGTCGGGACGCAGCAGGATCACCGGGCCGGCTAGACCGGCGTCGCTGTACAGCCGGCAACCGGCCGGCAGCTGCGCCACAAGGGACGCCTCGGCCGGGACCGAGTGATTCGCGCCAAGTAGCGAGGCGGGCGGCACGAGAACGAGGGCGGTCAGCCACAGCACGACCCGCCACAACCTTCCAGTCGTGTACTCCCACCATCGGGATCCGGACGCGTGAGCCCAGCGAGATCGGCCGTAATCCACGAGGTCCGTCACTCCCACGGCCAGCACCGGCGCGAGACTCAGCAGACCGATGCCGAGGAATCGAACCGCGCTGAGTCCGAGCAGCGAGAACGGGATCCCGATTGCGGCAAGCGCCAGCAGGCCGCCGAATGCCAGATCCCGTGGCCCGCGCAGGCAGCAGCGCAGCAGCCACCCGGCAATCGCCATCGCGGCCGCAGCCGCGATGAGAGCCATCACCACCAATTCGGCCGGCATGCCGGGAGTGAACGGTGTGGACCATTCCAAGATCACTCCCTGGCAGGCCGCCTGGACCGCGGCGGTGCGCTCCAACCCACCGACCAGTCCGTAGGGCGACAGCACCGGGCCGAGTCCCCAACCGACCAGGCCGGCCACGCTGAGCGCGGTCTTCACCGCTCTGGTCACCGGGGCGAAGAACCACACCACCAGCCAGACCACCCCCAGCCCTGGGCCGATCAGCAGGAACGAGAGATGCACCCAGTTGCCCAGGGTGGACAGCCCCAGCGCCAGTACGAAGCCGAGGGCGAGGTTGGCCGGCCAGCTCAGCCGCCGGGCCGGGCCCTCCGCCCATTCCAGCGCGATCAGCACCGCGGCCAGAATCAGCACCTGCGCAGCCAGCGTCGCTCGGGGCGACAGCATGGCCAAGGCAGAGCAGAAGACCGCAAGCAGTCCGGCCAGGCTCGGCAATGGTCGCGCCCCCAGTCGCAGCGCCAGCCGTTCGGCCAACAGGAAGTAGCCGGCCATGGTGAGCACCGTGACGACGAAGAGCCCCCAGAACCCGCCACCGGCATAGCCCAGCCCCAGGAAGCTGTCCCACAGCGGTGAGTTCTGATACCAGTCACCGCCGACCGGCGCCCAACTCCAGGTGTCGGGACGGGCCAGTGGCTGGCCGGCCAGGTTCTCCAGCCCGGCTCGCACCTGCCAGTACGGGTCACGCTCCTTGAACCGGGCCGAACGCGCGATGGCGAAGCCCACCAGCCAGATCGTGACCAGGAGTCGATCCCAGCGAGGCGTGGCAACACTCGACAGGGCTGCACGCACCCGGCCCATCGGCTTCCTCCCTCGGACGGCAGGTGCGATTCTAGGGCTAGACCGCCAGTGGACGTTCGGTTGGCAGGATCGGCTTGGGCAGCCGGGACTCGCGCTGGTTCAGGTAGGCGTCGACCCCGTTGGCGCACGAGCGTCCTTCGGCGATGGCCCACACGATCAGCGACTGGCCACGTCCGGCGTCTCCGGCCACGAAGACCCGATCAACACTGGTGGCGTAGTTCTCGTCCCGAGCGATGTTCCCGCGCGGATCGAGCGCGACGCCGAGTTGCTCGACAACGCCTTCGCGCTCCGGTCCGGTGAATCCCATGGCCAGCAGCACCAGCTGGGCGGGCAGCTCACGGGTGGTCCCCTCGACGGTCTCCAGGCGTCCCTCGACGAAGCGGACCTCGGTCAGTTCCAACCCGCTGACGTTGCCGGACTCGTCGCCCAGGAACCGCTGGGTGGAGACCGAGTAGAGCCGCTCGCCACCCTCCTCGTGAGCCGAGGAGACCCGGTAGACCATCGGGTAGGTCGGCCACGGCTGGCCGGACGGACGCGCCTGCGGCGGGATCGGCATGATCTCCAGCTGGGTCACCGAGCGCGCACCCTGACGCAGTGAGGTGCCCAGGCAGTCGGCGCCGGTGTCACCGCCTCCGATGATCACCACATCCTTGCCAGTGGCCAGGATCTGATCGGGCACCTCCTGGCCGACCGCGACCCGGTTGGCCTGCGGCAGGAACTC
Organism: Actinomycetes bacterium; assembly: GCA_023425145.1. GTDB lineage: Bacteria > Actinomycetota > Actinomycetes > Propionibacteriales > Propionibacteriaceae > Propionicimonas. The sequence continues at coordinate 143,423 of JAFADF010000073.1, forward strand.
CATGGCCTGGTGGATGCCGGCCAGCTCGCGGCCGGGCACCGGAAGATCACGGGCCACGGTGGACCCGATCGCCAAGACCACCGAGTCGAAACGCTCCAAGAGCTGCTCACCGGTGATGTCGACGCCGATGTTCACTCCGGTCTTGAAGACCGTCCCCTCCAGCACCATCTGCTTCAGGCGCCGGTCCAGGACCTTCTTCTCCATCTTGAACTCGGGGATCCCGTAGCGCATCAGGCCGCCAACGGCGTCGGCGCGCTCGTACACGACCACCGTGTGCCCGGCTCGGGACAGCTGCTGCGCAGCGGCCAAGCCCGCCGGGCCGGATCCGACCACGGCCACCGTCTTGCCGGTGTGCCAGGCCGCCGGCTGAGCGACGACGCGACGGTCACCCCAGGCGCGGTCGATGATCGAGACCTCGACGTTCTTGATGGTCACCGGCTCCCGGTTGATCCCGACCACGCAGGCGGTCTCACAGGGTGCCGGACAGAGCCGTCCGGTGAACTCGGGGAAGTTGTTGGTGGCATGCAGCCGCTCCAGGGCACCGGCCCAGTCGTCGCGCCAGATCATGTCGTTCCACTCGGGGATCAAGTTGCCCAGCGGGCACCCCGAGTGGCAGAACGGGATGCCACAGTCCATGCAGCGCCCGGCCTGTCGGCTGATGATCGGAAGCACGGCCGTACCCGGAGTACCCGGGTAGACCTCATTCCAGTCCTCCACCCGCTCGGCCACAGGGCGTCGCTCGGCAACTTGCCGCGGGGTGGTGATGAATCCTCTGGGATCAGCCATGGGACGCCTCCATCATCATCTTCACGGTGGTCTCCTCATCCAGCCCGGCAGCCTCGGCCTCGGCTCTGGCTTTCAGTACTCGGGCGTAGTCACGCGGCACCAAGGTGGTGAACCGGCTGCGCAGTGTCTCGGAATCGAGCTCGAGCAGCGCTGTAGCCACGGCCGAGCCGGTCTCCTCCAGATGCTTGGTCAGCAGCGCGCGCACCCGGTCCAGGTGCTCATCGCTCAGCGGCTCCGCGTCGACCAGTTCGGCGTTCAGCCGCTCCGGCACCAGATCCAGCACCCAGGCCACGCCCCCGGACATGCCGGCAGCGATGTTGCGCCCGGTGGCGCCGAGGATCAGCGCCTCGCCACCGGTCATGTACTCGCAGGCGTGGTCACCCACGCCCTCGACAACGGCAGTCGCCCCGGAGTTGCGGACGCAGAATCGCTCGCCCACCTGGCCGCGGATGAACAGCTCGCCACTGGTCGCGCCGTAGCCGATCACATTACCGGCGATGATCTGCTCCTCGGCCCGGAACGGCGCATTGCCGTGCGGGCGCAGAATCAGTCGCCCGCCGGACAGGCCCTTGCCGAAGTAGTCATTGCTGTCGCCGACCAGCCGCAGGGTCACGCCGCGCGGGAGGAAAGCACCGAAGCTCTGTCCCGCCGTGCCACGGAGGGTCAGATCGATGGTGTTCTCCGGCAAACCGGCACCGTCGGTGGCCTTGGTCACGTAGTGACCCAAGAGCGTGCCCACGGTGCGGTCGACGTTGCGGACGGTCAGTTCGGCCCGGACCAACTCACCGTTCGTCAGAGCCGGCTGAGCCATCTCGATCAGCTGGACGTCCAGCTTGTCCTCCAGACCGTGATCCTGTCCGGAGGTCCGGTGCAGAGCAGCGCCCTCGGGCAGCTCGACCCGATGCAGCACCGGTGCCAGATCCAGACCCTTGGCCTTCCAATGCTCGATGGCGTCCTTGGTCTTCAGCGCCTCGACGTGACCCACCGCCTCCTCGATCGAGCGGAAGCCCAACTCGGCGAGCAGCTCGCGGACTTCCTGCGCGATGAACTGGAAGAAGTTCACGATGTAGTCGGCGTGGCCGGAGTACTTGGCTCGCAACTCGGGGTTCTGGGTGGCCACTCCCACCGGGCAGGTGTCCAGGTGGCAGACCCGCATCATCACGCAGCCCGAGACGACCAGCGGCGCGGTGGCGAAGCCGAACTCCTCGGCACCCAGCAGGGCGGCGATCACCACGTCCCGTCCGGTCTTCAGCTGGCCGTCGGCCTGCACCACGATCCGGTCGCGCAGTCCGTTGAGCAGCAGCGTTTGCTGGGTCTCGGCCAGGCCGAGCTCCCAGGGGCCACCGGCATGCTTGATGGAGGTCAGCGGTGCGGCACCGGTGCCACCATCGTGGCCGGACACCAGCACCACGTCGGCCTTGGCCTTGCAGACGCCGGCCGCGACCGTACCGACGCCGACCTCGGCCACCAGCTTCACATGCACCCGAGCCGCCGGGTTGGCGCACTTGAGGTCGTGGATCAACTGCTTGAGATCCTCGATCGAGTAGATGTCGTGATGCGGCGGCGGCGAGATCAGCCCCACCCCCGGCGTCGAGTGCCGGGTCTTGGCCACCCACGGGTAAACCTTCTGGCCGGGCAACTGACCGCCTTCGCCGGGCTTCGCGCCCTGGGCCATCTTGATCTGAATGTCGTCGGCATTGGTCAGGTAGTCACTGGTCACCCCGAACCGGCCCGAAGCCACCTGCTTGATGGCGCTGCGTCGCGCCGGATCGTGCAGCCGCTCCGGATCCTCGCCGCCCTCGCCGGTGTTGGACTTGGCGCCCAACCGGTTCATGGCGATGGCCAGGGTCTCGTGCGCCTCCCGGCTGATCGAGCCATAGCTCATCGCACCGGTGGAGAACCGCTTGACGATCTCGCTGACCGGCTCGACCTCCTCGATCGGCACCGGAGCCTGGCCCGAGTCGAACTCCAGCAGGCCGCGCAGGGTCATCAGCCGCTTCGACTGATCGTTCACCCGCGCCGTGTACTGCTGGAAGATGTCGTAGCGACCCTGCCGAGTGGAGTGCTGCAGCCGGAAGATGGTCTCCGGATCGAACAGATGCGGCTCGCCCTCGCGGCGCCACTTGTACTCCCCGCCTCCGGACAGCGTCCGGTGCGGCAACGGAATCCCGTCCGGCGGGTAGGCCCGCGCGTGCCGCTTGGCTACTTCCTCGGCAATCTCGTCCAGGCCGATTCCCTCGACCCGACTGGTGGTCCCGGTGAAGTAGGCATCGATCAGCTCGCTGGACAGGCCCAGGGCTTCGAAGATCTGAGCACCGGTGTAGGAGGCGATGGTGGAGACGCCCATCTTGGACATCACCTTCAGCACGCCCTTGCCCAGTGCCTTGCGGACGTTGTACACGGCCTTGTCCGGGTCGACATTGACCAGCCACTCGCGGCGGGCCAGATCCTCGGCGGACTCGAAAGCCAGGTACGGGTTCACCGCGGCGGCGCCGTAGCCGATCAGCAGCGCCACGTGGTGCACCTCGCGGACGTCGCCGGCCTCGACGATCAGGCCGACCTGGGTGCGGGTCTTCTCCCGAACCAGGTGGTGGTGGATCGCCGCGGTGAGCAGCAGCGACGGGATCGGAGCCAGATCGGCATTGGAGTGCCGGTCGGACAAGACGATGGTTCGGGCACCGCCGGCGATTGCCTCGCTGACCGCGGTGCACAGCTCCTCGAGCTTCGCCTTGAGTGCAGCCCCACCGCCCTCAACCGGGTACAGGCCGCGGACGACGTGAGTGTCGTAGGCCGGCATCGAGCCGTCCCGGTTGATCCGGACCAGCTTGGCCAGCTGATCGGAATCCAGAATCGGGTAGCCGATCACGATCTGCCGACAGGAGTCCGGGCCCGGGGCGAGCAGGTTGCCTTCGGGGCCGAAGGTGGCCGACAGCGAGGTCACCAACTCTTCGCGGATCGCATCCAGTGGCGGATTGGTCACCTGCGCGAACAGCTGGGCGAAGTAGTCGAACAGCAGCCGGGGACGCTCGGACAGCACCGCCACCGGCGCGTCATTGCCCATCGAACCGATCGGCTCGGCACCGGTGTTCGCCATCGGCGCCACGATCATCCGCAGTTCCTCGTGGCTGTAGCCGAAGACTTGCTGACGACGAGTGACCGAGGCATGGCTGTGCACGACGTGCTGCTGCTCGGGCAGATCATTCAGATCCACTCGGCCCTCGGCCAGCCACTCGGCGTAGGGCTCGGCGGCAGCCAGCTTGGCCTTGATCTCGTCGTCATCGATCAGCCGATGGCTGGCCAGGTCGACCAGCAGCATCTTGCCGGGCTTCATCCGTCCCTTCTGGACGACGTGCGCCGGGTCGAGGTCGAGCACGCCGGCCTCGGAGGCGAAGACCACCAGGCCGTCATCGGTCACCCAGAAGCGCCCCGGACGCAGCCCGTTGCGGTCGAGCACCGCGCCGATCAGAGTGCCGTCGGTGAAGGTCACCGACGCCGGGCCGTCCCAGGGCTCCATCAGCGATGAGTGGAAGGAGTAGAAGTCGCGCCGCGCCTGGTCCATCTCGGTGTGGTTCTCCCAGGCTTCGGGGATCATCATCAGCACCGCATGCGGCAGCGAGCGTCCGCCCAGGTGCAGCAGCTCCAACACCTCGTCGAAGGACGCCGAATCGGAGCCGCCCGGCGTGCAGATCGGGAACACCCGAGACAGGTCGCCGGGAATCAAGTCACTGGACAGCAGCGCCTCCCGGGCCCGCATCCAGTTGCGGTTGCCCTTGACGGTGTTGATCTCGCCGTTGTGGGCCATCAGCCGGTACGGGTGGGCCAGCTCCCAGGCCGGGAAGGTGTTGGTCGAGAAGCGGGAGTGGACCAGCGCCAGCGCGCTCTCCATCCGCTCGTCCAGCAGATCCGGGAACACCTCGGCCAGCTGCTGCGTGGTGAGCATGCCCTTGTAGACCGTGGTGCGTCCGGACAGGGACGCGAAGTAGACCCCTGCTTCGCCGCGAGCGCGCTGCCGCAGCGGGTACACCGCGCGATCCAGCTCGATCCCGCTGGCGAGATTGATCGTGGAGACGAAGAACTGCTCGAAGTGCGGCATGTTCGCCCGCGAAATCGGGCTGAGCGTCGAATCATCGGTGGGCACCTCGCGCCAACCGTTGATCACCAAGTGCTCCTCGGTGGCCATGAACTCGATCGTCCGCTTGGCCGAGGCGCGCTTGGCCGGGTCGGTGGGCAGGAACGCCATACCGACCGCGTAATGGCCCGGCGCCGGCAGATCGAAGTCCACGACCTCGCGGAAGAACCGATCCGGAACCTGAAGCAGCATGCCCGCGCCGTCGCCGGCTGCCGGGTCGGCACCGGTGGCTCCTCGGTGATCGAGGTTCTCCAAGGCAACCAGACCCTTGGCGATGATGTCGTGGCTGGCCTCCCCGCCCAGCCGCGCGACGAAAGCGACGCCGCAGGCGTCGTGTTCGAAGGCGGGATCGTAGAGTCCCTCGGCGGGTCGGTTCAGCATCGACAGCTTCGCCATGTGTTGTCTCCCATCTACGCCAAGCGTGGGGCGCGCGCCAGCTGGCCACCCCCGGCCGACGATTCGCTTTCGGACCGCGAGCCTACCCGAACGACCCGCGCTCGTAACGGTTGTCTGCTGTGTGGCGGACGGCGCCCGAGCCTGCCGCGGCCTCCTCAGACTACTCTCCTAGTCGGAGCCGGGTTCCACGGAATCGTCCGGAGTCTCACCCACCGGCCCGGTGGACTCGTCCACGGACGGTGCGTCCACCAGGAGAGACGAATTCGTCTCGGAGACTGGATCAACGCTGCTCTCCCGGCCCGGACGGAACCTCACCAGGAGCACCAGCGCCACGATCCCGACCAGACAGATCAGCATCGCTACGGCCGCATTGAACCGCAGCGGGCCGAAGACGTCGTAGGAGTAGTCGGTCCGCAGCGACTCGGTGAAGATCCGACCGAAGCCGTAGAGGGCCACATAGAGGGCGAACACCTTGCCCCGGCCGAGGCGGAACCGGCGATCGGCCCAGATCAGCACCGCGGCCACCAGGAGGTTCCACAACAACTCGTACAGAAACGTCGGGTGGAAGGTCGCGAAGCCCTCCAGTCCGGGAACGCGGTGAGCCGGGTCGATCTCCAACCCCCACGGCAGATCGGTCGGCAGCCCGTAGAGCTCCTGGTTGAACCAGTTGCCGAACCGGCCCAGTGCCTGGCCGACGGCGATGCCGGGTGCCAGCGCGTCCGCCAAAGCCGCGAAGGCGACCTTCTGCCGCCGGGCCACGACGAAGGCCGCAAGGGCACCGAAGCCGATCGCACCATAGATGGCGATCCCGCCCTCCCAGATGGCCCACCAGTGCTGGTCTGCACTCGGCCCGAAGTAATCGCCCAGGTGGGTCATCACGTGGTAGAAGCGGGCCCCGATGATGCCGACCGGGATGGCCCACAGCAGGATGGTCTCGAAGTTCTCGGTGCTGCCGCCTCGGGCCTTCCACCGTCGCGAGCCGATCACCCAGGCCGCAGCGATCCCGGCCAGCAGGCACAGCGCGTAGATATGAATCGTCACCGGCCCCAGCGAGAAGGAGCTGATCGAGGGACTCGGAATGAAGCCCGGAATCATGACGGCCTTTCGCTCGATCAGGGTCGGCGCCGGACGCCGTCGGCCAGGTCGGCCAGGACGGCGCGCAGCCCGCTCAGATCGTCCGGGCGGCCGGCGGCCTCGGCGGCAAGAAGCGGCTTGATGAAGGCCGAGCCGACGATCACCGCGTCCGCATAGCTGACCACATCTGCGGCCTGATCACCGGTGGAGACGCCCAGCCCGACACCGACGGACGTGCCCGGGGCCAAGGACCTGATCCGCGAGACGAGTTCCGGGGCCGCACTCGGACTGGAGGTTCGGGTGCCGGTCACCCCCATCACCGAGGTGGCGTAGACCCACCCGCGGCAGGCGGCCACCGTTGAGCTGATCCGCTCATCGGTGGACGACGGCGACACCAGGAAGATCCGATCCAGCCCGTACGCCTCGGACGCGCTGAACCAGTCGTCGGCCTCGTCGGGGATCAGGTCGGGGGTGATCAATCCGGAGCCACCGGCGTTGGCCAGGTCGCGGGCGAAGGCGTCCGGACCGTAGTGGTCGACGAGGTTCCAGTAGGTCATCACCACTGCTGGGGTGCCGGTGGAGCGGACTGCCTCGACCGCCGCAAAGACGTCGCTGGTGCGGACGCCTCGCTCCAATGCCTTGGTACCGGCCTGCTGGATCACCGGACCGTCCATGATCGGGTCGGAGTACGGCAGACCGATCTCCACCAGGTCGACTCCCGGGCCGTCGCCGCCGACGCCGCACAGAGCCCGTAGCGCCTCCAGCGACCCGGGCACACTCGGGTAGCCCACCGGAAGATATCCGACCAGGGCTCCCCTGCCTTGGGCCGCTGCGGCGCTGAACGCCGCCTGTGAACTCTCGGTCATGCCACGCCTCCGGTGTACAGATCGGGATGCCCGGGAAGCCCGAAGTAGCTGATCGCAGTGTCCACATCCTTGTCGCCGCGGCCGGACAGGCAGGCCACGATCAGCGGCTCGGCGTCCGGCTGCTCGGCGGCAAGTCGCTGGCCGAGCCGGATCACTCCGGCCAGTGCGTGCGCGGACTCGATGGCCGGCATGATCCCCTCCGTGCGACACAGCAGCTGGAAGGCCGCCATCGCCTCGGCGTCGGTGACCGCCTCATAGTTGGCCCGACCGGTGGCCGCCAGCCAGGCGTGCTCGGGACCGACACCGGGATAGTCCAGGCCGGCCGAAATCGAGTGCGACTCCTTGGTCTGGCCATCGGCGTCCTGAAGAATGTAGGTCCGCATGCCGTGCAGGACGCCGATCGAACCGCCCTGGATTGACGCTGCGTGGCGGCCGGTCTCAACGCCGTCCCCGCCGGCCTCGAACCCGTACAGAGCGACGTCCGGCTCGTCGATGAAGTCGGCGAAGGTCCCGATCGCATTCGACCCGCCGCCGACGCACGCAGCCACCGCATCCGGCAACCGCCCGAATCGCTCGCTCACCTGTGCCTTGATCTCGGTGCTGATCACCCGCTGGAACTCCCGGACCATCTTCGGGAAGGGATGCGGTCCGCCCACGGTGCCGATCAGGTAGTGAGTGTTGTCCACCGAGGCCACCCAGTCCCGCATGGCCTCGTTCATGGCGTCCTTCAGGGTCTGACTGCCGGACTCGACGGCCACCACTTCGGCACCGAGCAACTGCATCCGGGCCACGTTGAGCGCCTGCCGGTCGGTGTCGACCCGGCCCATGTACACCCGGCACTCCATGCCGAGCAGGGCCGCCGCGGTCGCGGTGGCCACGCCGTGCTGACCGGCGCCGGTCTCGGCGATCACTCGGGTCTTGCCCATCCGCTTGGTGAGCAGGGCCTGACCCAACACGTTGTTGATCTTGTGGGAACCGGTGTGGTTGAGATCCTCACGCTTGAGGAACACCCGGGCTCGACCACAGTGCTGGGCGAACTTGGGCACCTCGGTCAGCGGAGTGGGACGTCCGGAGTACTCCCGACGGAGCCGATCCAACTCCTGCCAGAAGGCCGGCTCCAGCGATGCCCGATCGAACTCGGCCTCCAACTGATTGAGCGCGGCGATCAGCGCTTCAGGCACGTAGCGACCACCGAAGGCGTCGAAGTGCCCGGCCTGATCCGGCAGGGAAATGTGGTTCATTCGTCTATTCACTCACACATGGACGGCAAGGTCACGCCAGCGACCGCAGGGCGGCCACCATTGCTGCCGGATCGCCGTCCCGGACCAGGAGTTCTCCGACCAGTACCGCATCGGCCCCGGCATCGCGCATCCGGCGGGCGTCGGCCACGCTGAGGATGCCGGACTCGGCCACCCGAATCGTGGACCCGTCGATCAGCGAGGCCATCTCCTCGAAGTTGGCGAGGTCGACCTCGAGGGTCTTCAGGTTGCGGTTGTTGATGCCGAGCACCTCCGCGCCCGCATCACGCGCCTGGCGGACTTCATCCGGCGTGTGCGCCTCGACCAGGCAGGTCAGTCCCAGCTGTCGTCCCAGCGCCAAGTAGTCGGTCAGCTGGGACGGGGTCAGGGCCGCCACGATCAGCAGAGCCAGATCGGCCCCGGCCGCAGCTCCTTCCCAGAGCTGGTACTCGGTCACCACGAAGTCCTTGCGCAACACCGGCAGCTCCACCGCAGCTCGGACGGCTGCCAGGTCCGCCAGGCTCCCGCCGAAACGTCGGGCTTCGGTGAGCACCGAGACGGCCACCGCGCCGCCGGCCTGGTAGGACAGCGCCAAGGCCGCCGGATCGTCGATGGATGCCAGATGCCCCTTGCTCGGGCTGGCTCGCTTCACCTCGGCGAGCACCGACAGCCCATCGCCTCGCATGCCCGGCTTGGGATCGCGCGGGTGCAACCCCCGAACGGCCTCTTGCAGGGCCTCCAGGGGGCGCGCGGCCTGCCGGACCTCGAGATCCGCCAGCACGCCGGCGATGATCTCGTCCAGCACCGTCACGTCAGTCCTGCCCGTAGTCCATTCGCCGGACCACCGCTGGAGCCACGACGGCGAGCACCAAGGTCACGAAGGCCAGCCACAGCAACGTCCAATTCGGACCGGTGACGGCGGCCACCGCGGCCAGTCCCAGTCCCAGGAAGACCAAGGTCGCGCCGACTCGGGAGGCCAAGGGCGACTCCACCGTCGGCAACTCCGCGACCGATTCCTCGGTCTGGCTTGCGCCATCGATCATCGTTGCCCGCTCCTTCCGCCCAAGGTCGGCTGATGAAATCCGCGAGAACCATCATGGCCGCTCCCCGACCGAATCGCTAGAGGTCTGGTTACCCAATCGTGACCAAATCCCGGCCTCGGCGATCGCACCCAGCACTGCGGCGGCCTTGTTCGCACTCTCGGCATCCTCTGCGGACGGCAGCGAATCGGCCACCACGCCGGCACCGGCCTGGACGTAGCCGATCCCGTCCCGGATCACGGCGGTACGGATTGCGATGGCCGTGTCGGAGTCGCCGGCGAAGTCGAAGTAGCCCACCACCCCGCCGTACAGGCCGCGCCGGGATACCTCCAGCCGGTCGATGATCTCCATGGCCCGGACCTTCGGAGCCCCGGACAGTGTTCCGGCCGGGAAGCAGCTCAGGGTGGCGTCCAGGGCCGTGCGTCCGCTGGACAGTCGGCCGGTGACCGCGGCCTCCAGGTGCATCACATGGCTATAGCGGCGCACCTTGCGGAACTCGACCACCGCCACTGTGCCCGGATCGCAGACCCGACCCAGGTCGTTTCGACCCAGATCCACCAGCATCAGATGCTCGGCGGCCTCCTTCGGATCGGCCAGCAACTCGGCCTCGAGCGCCACGTCCGCCTCGGCACTGGCCCCGCGGGGCCGGGTACCGGCGATCGGGTGGGTGGTGGCGTGTCCCTCGCTGACCTGAACCAGGGCCTCCGGGCTGGACCCGACCACGGCGAAGCCGTCCAGCCGCAGCAAGTACAGGTAGGGGCTCGGGTTGCTGCGGCGCAGCACGCGATACACGTCCAGTGCATCCGCGGGGCAGTCGATCTCGAACCTTTGGCTGACAACGATCTGGAAAGCCTCGCCGGCCCGGATCTCCTCGATGGCCTCGGCGACGGCCTGCTGGTAGGCGGCGGTTTCGCGCTGCCGCCGTGGCGCCGGCAGCTCACCGCTGCCACGCACGGCTACCAACGGAGCCACCGGCTGCAGTAGGGCGTCGGCCATGGCTTCCACCCGGCGACAGGCATCCTGATACGCCTGGGTGATCCGGTCATCCGAACCGTCGAAGTTGATGGCGTTCGCGATCAGCCACAGTTCCCCGGTGTGGTGATCGAGCACGGCCACATCGGTGGCGAGCATCATCACCAACTCGGGCAGCTCCAGGTCATCGGGGTTCTGGTCGGGCAGCCGCTCCAGCCGCCGGACGACGTCGTAGCCGAGGTAGCCGACCATCCCCGAGACCAGTGGCGGAAGGCCGGGCACCCGCGGGGTGTGCAACAACTCCAAAGTCCCGGCCAGCACCTGCAGCGGGTCGCCGCCTTCAGGCAATCCGGCGATCGGGCGTCCATCCCAACACCAGACCGCCTGTCCGTCGCGTTCGATCAAGGTGGCCGCGGATCGCACCCCGATGAATGAGTAGCGAGACCACACCCCGCCCTCGGCGGACTCCAGCAGGAAGGTATTACTCCGTTCGCCGCAGAGCTGGTGATAGAGCCCGACCGGGGTGAAGTCGTCACCCAGCAGTCTGGCGTGCACGCTGACGACGCGCTGCTGCGCGCCGATCTGCAGGAACTCGGGAAGCTCCGGGCTGATGTTCAGGTTCACGACAGCTCCCAGACCAGGTCGGCGTCGAAGCAGGTTGTCGTCCCGGTGTGGCAGGCGGGCCCGGTCTGGTCGACCTTCATCAGGATCGTGTCGCCATCACAGTCCAGCCGAAGCTCGCGGACGGCCTGTCGGTGTCCACTGGTCTCCCCCTTGACCCAATAGCTCTGCCGGCTGCGTGACCAGTAGGTCGCCTGACCGCTGGCCAGCGTCCGACGCAGTGCCTCGTCGTCCATCCAGGCCAGCATCAGCACGGCACCGGAGGTCGCGTCCTGGACAACGACCGGGACCAGGCCGTCAGCATTGCGCTTCAGCCTGGCCGCCAGCATGGGATCAAGATCAGCTGTGGTCACCGGCTCATTGTGACAGGGACCCGCTCGCCCCTGACTCCCCCGGACGCCTCCCGGACGGCTTCAGCCGAGCAGGCTGTCGTCACGGGCCACCCGGGCCGCGACCTCGGCCCGACGGGTGCCGCCGGTTCCGCCGGCCAGCAGGGTGCCGCCGACGCCGCCGGCCAGCAGAGCCACCGTGACTCGCTGCTGCGGCTCATCGAGCACCGCCCAGTCCACGGCCAGTGAGTCGATCAGCGAGCGGCCAACCCCGGTTCCATCGGACTCGGCTGCCGCCGGGGTGCGCCCGGCATCGACCTCGAGTACCCGAAGTCCAACCAACGCCGGCCCGGCCGCGCCGACAACCACCTGGGCCCGGTCGGCTGCACTGTGCCGGACGGCGTTCAGCAGAATCTCGCGGAGGACCTCCACGCAGGCGTCCGCCGCATCATCATTGGCCGACAGCAGCCGCAGGCCTCCCGGCCGCAACTGCAGCTCCACCGTCAAGATGCCCGCCCAGACGCCGGTGACCAGGGCCAACCGCTCCTCCACGGTGCGAGAGGGCTTGCCGTCGAGTTGGGCGGCCAGCTCGAGCGTGCTGCGCACCCGATCGATCAGCGCGGCATCCAGCTCCCCCGTGGCCTCCAAGCCAGCCTTGGCCTGCCGCAGCACCAGGCCGGCCGCGGTGAGGTTCGCCTGCACGCGTCCGTGCAGAGCCAGGGCCAGGCGACGCCGCTGCGCCCACAGCCGTTGCCGCGTCCGGCGCAGATCCCATTCGGTCTGCGCAATCACCCGTTGCGCCGCCCGCCCCTCTTCCACGCGCAGCTCGTACAGCGCAGCCACCACACACAGCACCGAGCCCAGCAGCGGTGGCACGAGGTACGGGTCCAGCGAGGAACGGAACCCGGCCTGGGTCATCAGCAGCAGGCCGGCCAGGCCGAGCAGATACTGCACCAGGTACACCGTCGTGGTCACCAACAGAGCGGTTCGGCTGCGCATCTTCTTCAGCGAGCCGGAGAGCAGTCGGTTGGCAGCGAAGAGGTAGAGCAGCTGCGCCGCCAGGGCCGTCAGCGAGTCCAGCGAGTCCAGGTCGATGTGGTGCGGCTCCGGCAGATACAGGCCGGCGACAGTGATCGGCAGACAGACGATGGCGACCAGCACCGGCTGGAACGGGTGGGCCGTCGGAATCCGCCGCAGTGTGGCCGGGACGAGCTCGCGCCAGCCCAGCCACAGCCGCTCGACCTCCGGCGCCCGCAGATCATCGGGCATCCGCGCCAGGTCGTGGCTGACCGGGCGGACCTGATGGGAGACCACCAAGTCCACGTATTCGGTCAGGTCGTCCAGGGCGGCGGCGTCCAGGTGCCCGTCCAGCCGACGGCCGATCTCGGTGAGCGACTCCTCGGTGCTGGCCCTCACCTCGGCCAGGCTGAGATCAGCCTCGGCCAGCGCCTGGCTGGTCCGGGCCCGGGTTCGCAGGAGCCGCTCGTACTCGGTGCTCAACTCGATGCGTTGTCGTCGAGCGCGCAGCATCCGATTGGCCAGCAGAGCGCCGGCCGTGTACCAGCTGACCGCACTGACGATCCGCACCGGCAGCAGCCAGGTGGCCCGGAACGGCACATCGGTGGGAGTGAACACCAACAGGACACTGCCCTCGATAGCTCCGGCCAGAACGTAGCCGGCCAGCGCCGCGATCACCTTCCGGCCAGTGCCGTCGGCCAGCCGATCCAGTACGGGCCGGAAGAGCAGTCGCAGGATCACGATCATGGTCCCCTGCGCGATCAGCCCGATTGCGAAGGAGGTCAGCGGCCCCCAGCCCAGTTGGCGCACGTAGAAGGTGTCGCTGGCCAGGAACCAGAAGAAGGGCAGCAGCACCACCCACCAGGAGACCGGGTGCGTGCCGAGGGCCTCGCGCCACTCCGACCAAATCGGACGCAGCCAGCCCGCGGCGACAACCTGGCTCACGTCGGATTGGGACCGTGCGCGTAGTAGAGCTTGGCCAACTGCACGCGCGGGTTCGTCGTCGAACTCTTCTCGATGTTCAACCGGGTGATCAACCGCTGCACGATCTGCTCGACCCCATGAGCCGACGTTCCTCGGCGCATCCCGATCTCCGCATTCGACAAGCCCGCGGCGATCAGCCGGAGTACCTCCAACTGGTCGCGGCTCAGCCCGCTGAGCGGGTCGCTGCGCGAGGCGTCATCACGGCGCGGTGCCTCATCGCTGAGCACCTCTTCCAGGGTTTGGATCAGCACCCCGGCATCGGCGAGATTGCGCTTGTGCAGATAGGCGGCGCGCTTGGGAATGAGCTCGCCGGCGACACCGGCCACCGCAGGTGAGGGGGCATTGGTGAGCACCACCAGCGCCGACCATGGTGCGGCTCGATCGGCATAGGCCAGCACCTCGGCCCCACCGGGACCATCGCCAAGGTTCAGATCCACCACGAGCGCGTCGGGGTCGAACTCACGCAGCTCCTCGATGGCGTCGGTGGCGTTGTCGACGCCCACCGACTCGAAGCCGGCGCTCTCCAGCAACGAAATCACCAAGGATCTGATCAGCGGCTCATCTTCGACGACCAGCACTCGACGCGCTTCGGCCGGCGGACGCTGTGAGCCCGCGCTCTCCTGCACTGGCATGGCTCTCCTCACTTCCTGGGGTGGCCTCATCCTCGCATTGGGCCGGGTGGCTCAGCCGGTTGCCGCGCCGCAATGCCCGAGCCGCGCGTGAGGCTAGCCCCTCAACGCCGCTTGGTCGTTCCTCCCGCAGAGCTAAACTCACCGCAACGGACAACGAAAGCCCTCGGAACCGCCTTTCATCGCCGGTCGATCCCTCCCCCCATGTCCAGGGGACCGGCCAACAGACGATGGAGCCGAAGGAGACCCCCCACATGAACATCGACAACTTCGTCATCGCGATGCGCCGTGATCGAGACGCGGCCCATCGCGCCCGCGCGGCCGCCGGCAAGGCGACCCGAACCTCGCCCCTGAGCCCTCGAGTGGCTCCGGCCCCGGTCGTGGCGCGCACTGATCGCTGAGCCAACGCCGGTGGACCGATAGCGTCCACAGATGCCGGTTGCGCCGTGGCCCGTGTCATCCAACTGACACAATGTGGACATGCGCGTATACAACTTCTCATCCGGTCCGGCAATGCTCCCCTTCGAGGTCCTTGAGGCAGCTGCCTCCGAGCTGTCTGATTGGCGCGGAAGTGGCATGTCTGTGCTCGAGGTCTCCCACCGCGGCAAGGACTTCGTCGCCTGTGCAGCGGAGTCTGAAGCTCTGCTGCGCGAGGTCATGGCAATCCCCGACAACTACAAGGTGCTGTTCCTCCAGGGAGGAGCGTCAGGACAGTTCGACGCGATCCCCTTCAATCTGACCGCGGTCGGGGACCGGGTCGACTTCCTGAACACGGGCCAGTGGTCGGCCAAGGCGATCAGCGCCGCCAAGCGGCAGGGTCTGGAAGTCTCGGTGCTCGCCGACCAGGCAGCCTCGAAGTACACCGACACCCCAGCTGCCGGCAGCTTCGAGGTGCATCCGGACGCCGCCTACCTGCACTACACGCCCAACGAGACCATCGGCGGCGTCGAGTTCGGCTACGTCCCTGATGCCGGCGCCGTGCCGCTGGTGGCCGACATGAGCTCGACGATCCTGTCCCGGCCCATCGACGTCAGCCGCTACGGCCTGATCTACGCCGGTGCCCAGAAGAACATGGGTCCCTCCGGATTGTGTGTGGTGATCGTTCGCGATGATCTGCTCGACAAGGCGCGTCCGAACACTCCCTCGGTCTGGAACTACTCGGCCATGGCCGCCGCGGACTCGATGCTGAACACGCCGCCCACCTTCGGGGTGTACCTGCTCGGCAAGATCCTCCAGTGGGTCAAGGACGCCGGCGGGCTGACCGCCATGGCCGACCGCAACCGGGCGAAGGCCGAGGCCCTGTACGGCTTCATCGACGGCTCGGGTTACTACTCCAACCCGGTGGCCACCGACTCCCGCTCCTGGATGAACGTGCCCTTCCGACAGGCCAAGGACGACCTCGACAAGACCTTCGTGGCCGAGGCGACTGCGGCCGGACTGACCAACCTGGCCGGACACCGCAGCGTCGGTGGCATGCGGGCCAGCATCTACAACGCCATGCCGCTGGAAGGCGTGCAGGCGCTGATCGACTTCATGACCGACTTCGAACGCCGCAACGGGTGAATCAGATGACCTACAAGATCAAGACTCTCAACGCCATCAGCAAGGTCGGCCTGAACCGGCTGCCGGAGGCTGACTACGAGATCGGCAACGATCTGGAGAACCCGGACGCCCTGCTGCTGCGCTCGGCCAGCCTGCACGGGGTGGAGATCCCCGACTCCGTGCTGGCCGTGGCTCGGGCCGGCGCCGGCACCAACAACATTCCGATCCCCGAGTACAGCGCGCGCGGCATTCCGGTGTTCAACACCCCTGGCGCCAACGCCAATGCCGTCAAGGAACTCGTGGTGGCTGCACTGTTCCTGGCTGCCCGCAACATCATTCCGGCCGCAGCCTTCGCGCATCGGCTGGACGGCGATGCGGCCAGCATGGACAAGGCCGTGGAGTCCGGCAAGAAGGCCTTTGTCGGCTTCGAGCTTCCGGGCCGCACCCTCGGCGTGATCGGCCTGGGTGCGATCGGTGTCGAGGTAGCCAATGCCGCCGTGGGCCTGGGCATGAAGGTGCTCGGCTATGACCCCGGGGTGACTGTCGAGCACGCCTGGAAGCTGTCCTCATCGGTCGAACACGTGACCAACCTCGACTCGCTGCTCAAGCGGGCCGACATCGTCACCGTGCACGTGCCGCTGGTGGACGGCACCCGAGGCCTGATCGGGGCGGACAAGCTCGCCCTGATGCGCAAGTCCTCGGTACTGGTCAACTTCTCTCGCGGGCCGATCGTCGATCAGGAAGCGGTGGTGGCCGCCCTCGAAGCCGGTGCATTGCGCGGCTACGTCTGCGACTTCCCGACCCCCGAGCTGAACAAGCACGATCACGTGGTAACGCTGCCTCACCTGGGTGCCTCCACCAATGAGGCCGAAGAGAACTGCGCCTACATGGCCGCAGAGGAGCTGCGCAACTACCTGGAGAGCGGCACCATCAAGAACTCGGTGAACTTCCCGGACGCCGAACTGCCCCGCTCGGAGGGCACCAGCCGGATCGCCATCGCGAACAGCAACGTGCCCAACATGGTCGGCCAGATCTCCACCCTGGTCGCCGGCAGCGGCCTCAACATCGCCGACCTGCTCAACAAGTCCCGCGGCGAGTTGGCCTACACCTTGGTCGACGTCGAGGGCGTTGTTCCGGACTCCCTGCTGGATCAGATCCGCTCGATCTCGGGAGTGCTCTCCGCGCGACTGATCTGAGTCGAGTTCCCGGACAGCCAGTGAGGCTGTCCGGGAACTGACCGGCTTCGGTTTCGCGAGCCTGTCCTGTGCGCGGCCTGTGGTGCGCGATGATCGCCGTGTGGTGCGCGCGAGGCGTGCCCGGACGAGCTCGCAGGAGAGACACGATGGTGGTTCTGAGCTGCCCCACGGCGGAGATGCTCGATGTCCAGCGCTGAGGCAGTCAGTGCTCCAGAACGTCCGGCCCCGGCACTGATTCGCAGACTGGTCCTAGGCAGCACGCTGATGCTGTTTCTGGAGCTGTCGCTGATCCGCTGGCTGGGATCCAATGTCGTCCACCTGAGCTATTTCTCCAACTTCGTTCTGCTCGGTTCCTTCCTTGGCGTCGGCCTGGGTTTCCTGATCGCCCGGAAGTCCTGGTCGATCCTGCCGGCCGCACCGCTCATCCTGGCCGTACTGGTGATCGCCACCTTGGCAGCGCCGGTCACCATTGACCGCGCCGGCGATCAGATCATCTACTTCACCTCGTTGAGCACCACCGGTCCGCCCGCCTGGCTGGCCCTGCCACTGATCTTCGTCTTTGTGGCCGCAGCTTTGGCCGGCCCTGCCGAGGTGGTTGGCCGCTGCTTCGCCGAGCTCAGCCCGCTCACCGCCTACCGGTGGGATCTGGTCGGCTCCGTGATCGGCATCACCTCTTTCACGCTGCTGTCCTTCCTGCAAGCACCCTCGGTGGTGTGGGGAGTGCTGGTCGCCGCCGCCTTCTTAGTGCTCTGCGCGCCCAAGAACCGATTGCTGACTGCGGTAGCCGGCCTGGCCACCGTCACCATGCTGTTGGTCGAGTCGCTGGCCCCGGGAGTCTCCTGGTCGCCGTACTACAAGATCCAGACTCACGACCAGACCTACGCGGGAGTGCCGCTCACCGACATCACCGTGAATGGCGTGCCGCACCAGATCATGCGCGCCGCAGCTCAGCGACTCATTGAGGAGCCCCAGTACGGGCTGCCCTATCAGCGCACGCCCGGCAATCCGCTGAACAACGTCCTGATCATCGGGGCCGGCTCCGGCTCGGACGTCGCGATCGCACTGTCCAAGGGAGCCAAGCACATCGACGCGGTGGACATCGATCCGCGGATCATGCAACTGGGTGCCGAGCGAAACCCCGACCATCCGTACAGCGACCCGAGGGTCAGCCGCTACGTCAATGATGGACGCGCCTTTCTGGAGAGCACCTCGGGCAAGTACGACTTGATTTTGTTCGCGCTGCCAGACTCGCTGGCCCTGGTTACCGGCGCCTCCCAGATCCGCCTGGAGAGCTTCCTCTTCACCCAGGAAGCGATCACGGCCGCCCGCGCGCACCTGACCGATCAGGGCGCCTTCGCCATGTACAACTACTATCGCGAAGATTGGCTGATCGACCGGCTGGCCGGCACCGTGCAGACCGCCTTCGCCCATCAACCCTGCGTCGATCTGCCCGGTGATAACCAGGCCGTGATCACGGCCGCGCTGAACGAGGCCAACCAGACGTGTGGGAGCAGCTATGTCCCCGCGGGCGCGGTGATTGCTCCGGCCAGCGATGATCGTCCGTTCCTCTACTACCAGGGCGGTCCGATCCCGGCCATCTACCTGTGGACCCTGGGCGGCATCCTGCTGATCTCGCTGATCGCGGTCCGGGCTCTTGGTGGGCCGCTGCGCGCGATGCGTCCCTATGCGGACCTGTTCTTCATGGGCGCCGCCTTCATGCTGCTGGAGACGAAGAACATCGCAACCTTCGCTCTGCTGTTCGGCACCACCTGGCTGGTGAATGCCCTCGTCTTCGCCGGCGTCCTGCTCATCGTGCTGGCAGCTGTCGAGACGACCCGACGGTTCAAGACACCACCACTGCCGGTCGTCTTCGGCGGCATCGTGGCCTCACTCGCCGTGACCTTCTTCGTCGAACCCGCGTGGCTGCTGACCCTGCCCGTGGTTCCACGATTGATCGTGGCCGTTCTGCTCGCGTTCATTCCGATCTATCTGGCCAACGTCGCCTTCTCGAAGAGGTTCGCGGCCTCGGACGACTCCCAGTCGGCTTTCGGGCTCAATCTGCTCGGCGCGATGCTGGGCGGCTGCCTGGAGTACCTCGGCCTGCTGACCGGCTACCGCAACCTGCTGATCCTGGTCGCGTGCATCTACCTGGTGGCATTCCTGGTCACGCCTCGAGGCCGCGCGTCGCTCGGCTCCAGCTAGCCGCCAGCTCTACTGACCGATCGGTCAGCAGAGCTGCGCAGAGGATCCGGTTTCCCCTGTGGTCAACCGGAGGGACTGGCTATCGTCGCAGGCATGGAGCCTGTGATCGGAATCTTCGTTGTCCTGCATTTCCTCGGCCTGGCCACCATCCTTGGTGGCTGGCTGTCGGTTCGACTGGGTGCCTCCCGGGGCACCACGGCCCTGGTCTGGGGAGCACGTGCTCAGCTGCTGATCGGCATCGTCCTGGTCGGGCTGCTGGAGATCGCTCACGAAGACCTCAACATGGCCAAGATCGGCGTGAAGCTGGTCGTGGCACTGGCCGCCGTCGCCTGCGCCGAGATCGCCAACACGCGCCAGCGAAAGGCCACCCCGGCACCTCGGCTGGTCGATCTGGCGGCCATCCTCGCCGTGATCAACGTCATGGTCGCCGTGCTCTGGCAGACCGGCTCCTGAGCTAGGCGCTGGCCAGCCACTGGCGGGCCAGCTTGATCCGCGCCTCCACCTGCTCGGTCGTGGCCTGCGCGAGCGGCGGACCGCCGGCCTCACGCCGCAGCCCGGCGTGGACGTGGCTGTGCGGCACTCCCCTCACCCGGGCCACCTGGGAGACCAAGCCGTTCAGCTCCTTGCGCCGCCCTTCCAAGGCGCGGAACAGGCTGACTTCGGCCGGCACCTTCTCTCGCTTCTCCCGACGGGAAGCTCGGTTGAGCTGTCGCCGCTGCCGGTCGGCCAGCAGGGTGGCGACCTGGTCGGGTTCGAGCAGCCCCGGCAGGCCGAGGTAGTCGGCCTCATCGACACTGGTCGGGTCAGCCTGAATCCCGTAGGCCTGGGCGTCGAACAGGACGTGGTCGAAGACGGCGTTCGCCTCGAGCGTCTCCTGCTCCCCCTCGAAGTCGGGCATCCGCCGGGTTCGGTTCGCCTCGGCGATCAGGGCTTCCTCCTCCGCCCACAGGTCGTCGCTGCGCTGCGGACGACCCAGCACATGGTCCCGCTGTCGCTCGAGAGCTCCGGCGTGAGCCAGCAGGATCGGAATCGTCGGCAGGAACACGCTGGCGAGTTCGCCACGGCGGCGGCTACGGACGAAACGACCAACCGCCTGGGCGAAGAACAGCGGCGTGGAGGTGGCGGTGGCGTAGACCCCCACCGCCAATCGGGGCACGTCCACCCCTTCCGAGACCATCCGGACCGCGACCATCCAGCGGTCCTCGCCCGCGGCGAAGGCCTCAATCCGCTTGCTCGCTCCCGGGTCGTCGGACAGCACGGTAGTCGGCTTCTCGCCCGTGATCGCCGCCAGCGCCCGCGCGTAGGCGCGGGCCTGCCTTTGGTCGGTGGCGATCACCAGCCCTCCGGCGTCCGGCACCTGCCGTCGCACCTCACTCAGCCGCCGATCAGCGGCCTGCAGGACGGCCGGCATCCACTCGCCGGCCGGATCCAGCGCCGTCCGCCACGCCTGCGCAGTGAGGTCCTTGGTGAGCGGCTCGCCGAGGTTGGCGGCCAACTCGTCCCCGGCTCTGGTCTTCCACCGCATCGGACCGCCGTAGGCCAGGAAGACCACCGGGCGCACCACATGGTCGCGCAGCGCTTCGGCATAGCCGTAGGTGTAGTCGGGCACCGAACGGCGGGTGCCGTCGGCCTCCTCGGCATAGTGGACGAACGGAATCGGGCTGGCGTCGGACCGGAACGGGGTGCCGGTCAGTGACAGCCGTCGGGTGGCGAGAGCGAATGCCTGGGCGATCGCCTCCCCCCAGCTGAGGGCATCACCGGCGTGGTGGATCTCGTCAAAGATCACCAGGGTGCGCGCATTCGCCGTCCGCGCTTCGTAGGCGAACGTTGCCGCCGCCACGCCGGCGTAGGTCACCGCCTGGCCCTGGTACTGCCGCGACCGGCCACGGCGCTGCTGGCCGAGGCCGGGATCCAAGTGCAGGCCGACCTTGGCCGCGGCCTCGGCCCACTGCACCTTGAGGTGCTCAGTGGGAGTGACGACGATGACCTGCTCGATGGTGCGGGCCTCGAGCAGCTCGGTGGCCACCCGCAGCGCGAAGGTGGTCTTGCCGGCCCCCGGCGTTGCGACCGCCAGGAAGTCGGTGGACGCCAAGCTGCGATAACGGGTCAGCGCCTCGACCTGCCACGCGCGCAGTCGCGCCGCAGTGCCCCAGGCGGCCCGCCCCGGGAAGGCCGGGGACAGGTCATGAATCGGCACCAATCAGCTCCCGGCCCGACTCAGTCGCCGCTCGATGAGCAATGCCACCGCGATCCCGACCAGGTCGGCCGCACAGTCCCACACGTCGCCGTCCCGAAACGGCAGGAAGCGCCACTGGACGAGTTCGCTGATCGGCGCGTGGACGGCGAAGATCGCGCCGACCAACCACCGCCGTCGGGTCAACCTCACCAGGAGGAAGGTGGGTACACCAAAGATGAGCGCATGAATCACCTTGTCAGCGCCTACCACTGTGACGAACTGCTCGCCACCGGGCGACCCTGGCCAGTACACGGCGCCCAGCTGAACCAAGACCGCCAGGACTGCAGCCAGCCACCACCAGGGTGAGCCGGCCACCGCGCTGACCTCAGCGTCGGCCCTCTTCTCCGGAGACGCCACAGGCTCAGCTCAGGGTGGACAGGACCAGTTCGCGGACCTTCGCGGCGTCGGCCTGGCCGCGCATTTCCTGCATCACGGCACCGATCAGCGCACCCACGGCCTGCACCTTGCCGGATCGGATCCGCTCAGCCACCTCGGGGTTGGCCGCGATGGCTCGCTCGACGGCAGCCGCCAGTGCGGAGTCGTCGCTCACCACTGCCAAACCGCGGCCGGCCACGACGTCGGACGGACTGCCCTCGCCGGCCAGCACGCCGTCGATCACTTGGCGGGCCAGCTTGTCGTTGAGGGTTCCGGCCTCGACCAGCGCTTGCAACTCGGCGACCTGCGCCGGGGTGATCGACAGCTCGGCGAGCTCACAGCCGGCCTCATTGGCCCGGCGGGCCAATTCGGTCAGCCACCACTTACGTCCCGCCGCCGGGCTTGCCCCGGCCGCGACCGTCGCCTCGATGAGATCCAGAGCACCGGCGTTGACGATGTCGGCGAACTCCTGGTCGGCGAAGCCCCACTCGGCCTTGAGCCGCTTGCGCTTGCGATCGGGCAGCTCCGGCAGCGTGTCCCGCAGCTCGGCGATCCACTCCGGACTCGGTGCCACCGGCACCAGATCCGGCTCGGGGAAGTAGCGGTAGTCCTCGGCCGTCTCCTTGGATCGGCCCGGAGTGGTGTGGCCCTCCTCATGCCAGTGCCGGGTCTCCTGATGCACCTTGCCGCCGCCGGCCAGCAGCGCCGCCTGGCGTCGGATCTCGTAGTGCAGCGCCGCCTCGATGCTGCGCAGGGAGTTCACATTCTTGGTCTCGGTGCGCAAGCCGAACTGCGTGGCCCCCTTGGGCATCAGCGAAACGTTCGCATCGCAGCGCAGAGAGCCCTGCTCCATCCGGACGTCGGACACGCCCAGGGCCAGCATCAGATCGCGCAGGAACGCCACGTACGCTTTGGCCACGGCGGGCGCCTTGGCCCCGGTGCCGGTGATCGGCTTGGTGACGATCTCGACCAGCGGGGTGCCGGCCCGGTTGTAGTCGAGCAGCGAATAGTCGGCATCGCCGATCCGTCCGCTGAGACCGACGTGGACGCTCTTGCCGGCGTCCTCCTCCATATGGGCCCGTTCGATCTCGATCCGGAACGGCTCCCCGTCCACATCGATCTCAACCCAGCCGTTGAAGGCGATCGGCTCGTCGTACTGCGAGGTCTGGAAGTCCTTGGTCATGTCCGGGTAGAAGTAGTTCTTCCGGGCAAAGCGGCACCACGGCGCGATCTCGCAGTTGAGCGCCAGGCCGATCCTGATCGCCGATTCGATGGCCTTGGCATTCACCACCGGCAGCGATCCGGGCAGGCCGAGGCAGACCGGGCAGGTGCGGGTGTTCGGCTCGCCGCCGAACACGTTCGCGCAGCTGCAGAACATCTTCGAGACGGTGTTCAGCTCGACGTGCACCTCCAGGCCGAGCACCGGGTCGAACTCGGCCATGGCCTGATCGAAGTCGTACAGCTCGACGCTCATCGCAGCGCTCCTTCGAGGTAGGCGCCCGCCGGGGAGGCAAGCAACTGGTCGAGCAGCAAACCACCCCAGCCGGCGGACAGTTCGGCCTCCAGCGCCGCACCGACCCGGTACAGCCGGTCGTCGGCCAGCGCCGGAGCCATCACCTGGAATCCCACCGGTAGTCCGTCGGCCAAGCCGCACGGCACCGAGATCGCGCAGTTGCCCGCCAGATTGGACGGGATCGTGCACAGGTCGGCCTTGTACATGGCCAGCGGATCGTCCACCCGCTCACCGATGGTGAACGCGGTGGTCGGCGTGGTCGGTGAGACCAGGACGTCCGCCGTGGTGAAGGCGGCGTCGAAGTCGCGCTTGATCAGCGTGCGCACCTTCTGTGCCGAGCCGTAGTAGGCGTCGTAGTAGCCGGCCGACAACGCGTAGGTGCCGATGATGATCCGTCGCTTGGCCTCGGCACCGAAGCCGGCTCCGCGAGTCAGGTTCATCACTTCCTCGGCGCTGGTGTTGCCATCGTCGCCGACCCGCAAGCCGTAGCGCATGGCGTCGAAGCGGGCCAGGTTGGAGCTCACCTCGCTCGGCATGATCAGGTAGTAGGCGGCCAGGGCGTAGTCGAAACTCGGGCAGGACACCTCGACGATTTCGGCCCCACGGCGCTGAAGCGCCTCCAGCGCCTCGGCGAATCGCTGCTCGACTCCGGGGGCATAGCCTTCGCCGCCGAGTTCGGTGACCACGCCGATTCGCATGCCGGCAATCTCCCCGCTGCGGGCCGCACCGACGACATCAGGCAGCGGAGCGTTGATCGAGGTGGAGTCCATCGGGTCCCAGCCACCGATCACCTGATGCAGCAGGGCGGCATCCAGCACCGTCCGCGCACAGGGGCCGGGGGTATCCAGCGAGGACGCCATCGCCACCACCCCATAGCGGGAGGTGCCGCCATAGGTGGGCTTGACCCCGACCGTCCCAGTGACCGCGGCGGGCTGACGGATCGAACCGCCGGTGTCGGTGCCCAGCGCCAGCGGAGCCTCGAAGGAGGCCAGCGCCGCAGCCGAGCCACCGCCAGAACCGCCGGGGATCTTGGTGTTGTCCCACGGATTGTGAGTGACGAAGAAGCCCGAGTTCTCGGTCGAGGAACCCATGGCGAACTCGTCCATGTTGGTCTTGCCCAGCACGACGACACCGGCCTGGGCCAGCCGAGAGGTGATCGTCGCGTCGTAGGGTGGCAGCCAACCCTCGAGGATGCGGGATCCACAGGTGGTCGGCATGCCCTGAGCACAGAAGATGTCCTTCATCGCCAACGGCACCCCGGCCAGCGGACTGAGCTGTTCTCCCGCGGCACGCTGCGCATCGACGGCGTCCGCGGCGGCCAGCGCACGATCGGCGGCCACATGCAGGAAGGCGTTCACCCGGCCGTCGACGGCGGCAATCTGATCGAGATGGGTCTGGGTGACCTCACGGGAGCTGACCTCGCCGTCGGCGATCATCCCGGCAAGTTCGGACGCGGTGGCCCGCAGCAACTCGTTCACTGTTCCTCCCCCAGGATCCGCGGCACTCGGAACCGGCCGTCCTCGGCGGCCGGCGCAGCCGCCAGGACCGCCTCCGCTGCGAGCGACGGACCCACCACGTCGGGCCGGAAGACATTGGTCAGCGGCACCGCATGGGAGGTGAGCGGCACGTCGGCACTGGCCACTTCGGCCACACCGGCGACGGCGTCCAGGATCACATCCAGCTGCGGTGCCAGTGCGGACAACTCGTCTTCGGTGAGCCGGATTCTGGCCAGCTCAGCGAGCCGGGCCACATCGGCTGGGGTCAGGGCCAAGACACATCTCCTGTGGGGATGGAGCGGGGCGAAACCGTCCGCTCGGTGACGAGGCCTCACTCTACCGGTGCCGTTTGACACCCTCGTAACACCGATAAGGCAGACTGTCGGAGTGTTCCTCGTACGCGTGCTCCTGCCAGATCGCCCCGGCTCCCTTGGTGCCGTAGCGACAGCCATGGGTGTCGTCGCCGCCGACATCAACGCGGTCGAGATCGTCGAAAAGGGCGATGGCTACGCCGTGGACGACTTCATGGTGGAACTCCCGGCAGGCTCGCGGCCCGACTCCCTGGTCAGCGCTTGCGCCTCTGTGCCCGGCGTTGAGGTGATCTGGGTGTCCCACTATCCGGAAGCCTGGGGCCTCCAAGCCGACGTGGACGTGCTGGACGCCATGACCGAAGACCCCGAACACGCCGAGGCGATCCTGACCACGGAGGCACCGGCGGTCTTCCGCGTGACCTGGGCGCTGCTGATCGATCGGCACACCGGAGCCGTGGTGGCAGCCACCGATCTGGCACCCGAACTGGACCAGAACGCAGTCGCCGCTCTCGGCGCGCTGGACGCGGTATACGACCGTGAACTCCCCGAAGGCTGGACGCCCGGCTGGGGTGAGACCTTGATCGGTGTGGCCCCGTTCCGTGGCGCCAACTCGATCGTGCTGGGCCGCCACGGTGGTCCGGAGTTCATGAAGTCGGAACTGGCCCGGCTGCGGCATCTGGCCGCACTGGCTCACTGACCGCGGCTCAGCCGCGGACCAGCGTGTAGATCCAGTAGCCGTACCCGACCACCACACTCAGCACCACCACGAAGGCGCCGATCGCATACCAGCGCCAGCGGCGCTTGGCCCGGGTCCCGGGCACGTCCACCGGACCCCACTCGCCGATCTGCGGCATCACTCGCGGTGGCGCACCGGGGTTCAGATTCAGGTCTGAGTTGAGTCCTTCGGGCACGTGACCAGCCTACCCAGCGACCGCGGACGGTCCACCGGACAACAAAGCCTCGAACTGATCGGCGGCCAGCACCGGGACGCCCAACGCCAATGCCTTGTCCAGCTTCGATCCGGCACCGTCGCCGGCGACCACGTAGTCCGTCCGAGCCGACACCGATCCCGAGGCCTTCCCGCCACGAGCCACGATCGCCTCGCCGGCACCGTCGCGGCTGTAGCCGGGGACCGAACCGGTGACCACGATGGTGAGCCCAGCAAGGGTCTGCTCGATCTGCTCAGCTGCGACCGCCTGATCGGCCATCCGACAGCCCGCAGCAAGCCATTTGTCGACAATCGCGCGATGCCAGTCGACCGAGAACCACTCCGAGATGGACGCGGCCAGCACCGGTCCGATCCCCTCCACAGCGCTCAGCTCCTCGACCGAGGCCGACCGCAATTCCGCGATGCTCGGGAAGGCCGCAGCGACGTCGGGAGCCACTCCCTTGCCGATATGCCGGATCGAAAGTGCCACCAGGAACCGGGCGAACGGACGGCTCTTGGCGGCTTCGAGGTTCTTCAGCAACTTGTCCCCATTGGCGGACAGCCGTCCGTCCTTGGTGACGAACACTCCGGCCTGCACCAGGCTCTCCGCGGTCAGGTCGAACAGATCGCCCTCATCGGTGAGCAGGTCGGTACTGAGCAGAGTGTCGGCCGCCTTCTCCCCCAGCATCTCGATGTCGAGGGCCTGCCGCGAAGCCAGGTGGAACAGCCGCTCGCGCAGCTGGGCCGGGCAGGACCGCCGGTTCGGACAGCGGATGTCGGCGTCGCCCTCCTTCTCGTGCCGCAGTTCGGTGCCACAGGAGGGGCAGTGCGTGGGCATCACGAACTCGTAGGCGTCGTCAGGCCGAAGCTCGATCACCGGCCCCAGGACCTCGGGAATCACATCGCCGGCCTTGCGCAGCACCACGGTGTCGCCGATCCATACTCCCTTGCGGCGCACTTCGGTGGCATTGTGCAAGGTGGCCTGCTCCACCGTTGAGCCGGACACGAAGACCGGTTCCATCACCGCGTACGGGGTGATCCGGCCGGTGCGTCCGACTCCGACCCGGATGTCCAGCAGCTTCGTGTTCACCTCTTCGGGCGGGTACTTGTAGGCGATCGCCCAGCGCGGCTCCCGGCTGGTCCGGCCGAGCTGCTCCTGGAGCGCACGATCGTCCACCTTGACCACGACTCCGTCGATCTCGTGCTCGACCGAGTGCCGGTGCTCGGCGAAGTACTCGACGTACGCGCGCACCTCGGCTGCGGTCCGGCAGCGCCGATAGTGCGTACTGGTCGGCAACCCCCAACTCTGCAGCAGCTGGTATCCGTCGGACTGCAATCGGAGGTCATCGCCGCTGAATGCGCCGATGCCGTGCACCAGGAAGTTGAGCCTGCGCTGCGCGGTCACTGTCGGATCCTTCTGCCGCAGCGAGCCGGCAGCGGAGTTGCGCGGGTTGGCGAACGGCGCCTTGCCGGCCTCGACCAGTCCGGCGTTCAATGCCGCGAAGTCTTCGATCCGCATGAACACCTCACCGCGAACCTCCACCACGGCGGGCACCTGGTCGCCGACCAGCCGAGAAGGGATGGTCTCGATGGCCCGCACATTGGCCAGGACGTCCTCGCCTACTGTGCCGTCACCACGGGTGGCCGCGCTGGCCAGCACTCCGTCCCGATAGACCAGGTCGAGGGCCAGGCCGTCGATCTTCAGTTCACACAGGTAGCCGGCCTCGGCCAGCTCCGGCCCGGCAAGCTTCTCGGTCCGCTCGATCCAGTGATCGAGCTCTTCGAGGGACAACACATTTCCTAGACTCAACAGCGGAGTGAGGTGAGTGACCTTGGAGAAGCCGGCCGCCACCGCTCCGCCCACCTGCTGGCTGGGGCTGTCCAGGGTGCGCAGCTGCGGGAACTCGTCCTCCAGCGCGAGCAACTCGCGCATCAGCGCGTCGAACTCGGCGTCGGAGATCGACGGCGCGTCCTGCTCGTAGTAGCGGCGCCGATGCTCGGTGATCTCGGCGCTCAACCGGGCGTGACGTTCGGCTGCGCGGGAATCCGTCATGGCCGCAATCTAGCGCCCGGCGCCGACACCGCCCAGCTCAGCCGGCCAGTTCCTCGGTCAGCTGCCGACCGGCGGCCACCAGCTCGGTGAGCGCTGCCGACACCATCGGTGCCGGCCATCCGGCCAACCCGCAGGCCGGAGTGATCACCAGCTGCTCGGAGCCGATCCCGCCGAGCTGGTCCAATGCCCGCAACGCGCGGCGACGCAACTCGTCGCTGCGCACGACGGCCGGGGTGTTGGTCGGCAGTACCCCCAGATAGATCGCCGCTCCCGACTGGGCCAGCTCCGCGACGGCGTCGAGGTCGGCTGTCGCCAGCTGCTCGAGATCGAAGGAGAAGCCCACCTGCGCGTCGCCGTCAGCGCCGAGCAGCGTCCGCAGCGGCCAGCCCGCGCCGGGCCCCGACCACGGAGCGCAGCTGTGCAGCACGACCTCCTCGACCCGTCCGATCTCACGCACGGCGGCGACCACCGTCTGGATTCCCTCAGCGAGCTCAGGCAGATCGATGCTGCGGTGGCGGAAGAAACCGCCCGGCGTGGGCACGGCACCGGCGGCCACTGCGGGGAGGGCCGGCTCGTCGAGTTGGACGACCAGCTGTGCGCCCGGCAGCCGCCGAGCCAGGTCCGTCACCAACTCGGACGCGCTGGCGGCCAACGACTGGGCCAGATCGCGGCGGGCACCGCGGTCGGCCAGGACGCGTCCGGCATTGACGACGCCAGTGGTCGCAGCCAGACTCCACGGGCCGGCCAGGGCCACCTTGAATCGTCCGTCATAGCCGGCCAGCTGTTCTTCGAGCTGCTCCAGGTCATCGCGCCAGGTGGCTCGGGCTCGACGCTGATCGATGCCCGGGGTGTCCGATAACCGCCACTCCCCTGCCACCAGCTGCGCCGGCAGCCCGGACGGCAGTCCCAGCCCGCGCCCGGTGAAGGCCGCCCACGGCCCGCGTGCGGGCAGCTCGGGCAGATGTGCGAAGTCGGCGAACTTGTCCGCGACAAGTCGGACGGCGGCCCCGAAGTCAGTGCCCGGGAGCGAACCCAAGCCGGTGACCGCGACCATCAGGGCCTCGTGGCAGCGATCGTGGCGGCTCCGATGACGATGTCCTCGTCGTAGTGAACTGCTGCCTGGCCAGGAGCGATGCCGAAGGCGGGCTCGTCCAGCTCGATCACCAGGCGCTCGGCCTCGGCCACGATGGTGGCCGGCATCGGCTCACCGTGGGCTCGCACCTGAACCAGACCACGTCGGCTACCCAACGCCCGCGGCCCGGCCCAACTCGGACGAATCGCCTCGATGGTGCGCACTCGCAGCAGCGAGTGCGGGCCGACTGTCACCACTCGACGCTGAGGGTCGACCCTGGTGACGTAGCGCGGACGGCCATCAGCGGCCGGCACCGACAAGTGCAGGCCGTGCCGCTGCCCCACAGTGAACTGCTGAGTTCCCGAGTGGGCCCCGACGACCTCTCCGCGTTCGTCGACGATGTCTCCGGGATCAGAGCCGAGTTGCTCCCGCAGGAACCCGGCGGTGTCGCCGCTCGGAATGAAGCAGATGTCGTGACTGTCCGGCTTGTGCGCAACCAGAAGCCCGCGCGCCTCGGCCTCGGCCCGCACCTCCGCCTTCGACACCGCATCGCCCAGCGGGAAAAGCGAGCGACTCAGTTGCTCTCCGTTGAGGACACCCAGCACATAGGACTGGTCCTTGGCCGGATCGGCCGAGCGGAGCAGCCGCAGCTGGCCGTCCCGCTGTTCCAGGCGGGCGTAGTGGCCGGTGGCCAC
Source organism: Actinomycetes bacterium (assembly GCA_023425145.1). GTDB lineage: Bacteria > Actinomycetota > Actinomycetes > Propionibacteriales > Propionibacteriaceae > Propionicimonas. The sequence continues at coordinate 173,123 of JAFADF010000073.1, forward strand.
CGCATCGAAGCCGAGAGCCAGCCCGCGCTCCAGAACGGCGGCGAACTTGATCCTCTCGTTGCAGCGCAGGCACGGGTTCGGGGTCCGGCCCGCCGAGTACTCAGCCAGGAAGTCGGCCACCACGTCCTGCGCGAACCGCTCGGACAGGTCCCACACGTAGAACGGGATGCCCAGCAGGTCGGCGACCCGGCGCGCATCGTTGGAGTCCTCCAGCGAGCAACAGCCACGCGATCCGCTGCGGTACAGCTCGGCGTTGCGCGCCAACGCCAGATGCACGGCGACCACCTCGTGGCCGGCCTCGACCAGGCGTGCGGCAGCGACCGAGGAGTCCACACCCCCGGAAAGTGCAGCCAGAATCCGCATTCGCTCCCCGATCGACGCCAGCAGTCTAGGCGGACGGTTCAGCCAAAAGCCCGCCGGGCCCTGGCCACCGCCTCGGGCAGCACTGCCACCAGACGCTCGATGTCCCCGGCTGTGGTGTCCGGTCCGAAGGAGAACCGCAGGCTCGCCGAGGCGTCCTCCTGGCTGCGCCCCATGGCCAACAGGACCTCACTGGGCTGATGCACCCCGGCCGAACAGGCCGATCCCGTCGATGCCTCGATCCCGGCCTCGTCCAGGAGCAACAACAGGTCATCGGCCCGGGTGCCGACGAAGGTCGCGTTGACGATCGCCGGCCCAGCCGGTTCGACGGTGTTCACCCGAACCTCCGGAAGATGAGCCAGCTCGGCGATCAGCCGATCCCGCAGCGTGCGCAGCCGCGCGGCTTCCGACTCCAAGCGATCGCAGGCACGCTCAACTGCGGCCGCGAAACCCAGCGCCAAGGCCACCGGGACGGTGCCCGAACGCAGCCGGGCCTCCTGGCCTCCGCCGAAGCCGATCGGACGCAACCGCACCCCGCGACGCACGATGAGGGCCCCGATCCCCACTGGTCCGCCGACCTTGTGCGCCGACAGCGACAGCAGGTCGACTGGGTTCGAGGACAGGTCGACCTCGACGTGCCCGAGCGCAGCCACCGCATCGGAGTGCAGCAGCGCGCCATGCCGGTGAGCGAGCTCGGCGGCCGCCGCCACCGGTTGAATGGCGCCGGTCTCGTTGTTCACCCAGAGCAGGCTGACCACAGCGGTCCGCGCGCCCACCAGCTGCTCAGCGGCGTCCAACAGCACGTAGCCCTCCGGATTCACCGGGAGTCGGACGACCTCCCCGGCCAGTCCCACCACCGCGGCGACCGAGGCATGCTCCACCGCGGAGATCGCCAGCTGCGGCCGCGCCGGATCACTCAGTGCGCCCAGAACGGCCAGGTTGTTCGACTCGGTGCCCCCGGAGGTGAAGACCACCTCGCTGGGCTGCACGCCCACCCGGGCGGCAATCAGTTCCCTGGCCTCTTCGAGCATTCGACGGGCTCGCCGACCAGCGGCGTGGGTCGAGTTCGGGTTGCCCGGCAAGCCCAGCGCCGGGACCATCGCGTTCGCGACCTCGGGCAGCACCGGGGAGCCGGCAGCGTGGTCGAGGTAGCTACGCTCGTCCACACGCACCTCCGCAACACGAGTCCCCGGCCGAACCCAACCGGTGGGATCTTGGGTACATCCCTAGCAAGATTAGGTCGTCAGGGCTACGAAAGGACCAACCACATGGACAACCCGGCAGCTGAACCGCCGATTACCGCCGTACTCGGAGCCGAAACCGACGATGCCGGAACCACTTTCAGCCTGTGGGCGCCGCGGGCCACTCGGGTCGAGTTGGTCCTCGTGGACGACCAGCTGGATCAGCAGAACTACGATCTCGAGCAATACCCGGACGGAGTCTGGCGACGCCACATCCCCGAGGTGGGCGGCGGGCAGCGCTACGGCTATCGAGTGCACGGCCAGTGGGCTCCCGAACTCGGCCAGCGGTTCAACCCGGCCAAACTCCTGCTCGATCCCTATGCCAAGGCGATCACCGGGGGTGTGGACTACTCCGGCCCGATCAGCGACCACACCGCGGAGTCGAACTTCCAGCCCGACCCCACCGACTCCTTCGGGTACGTCCCACTGAGCGTGGTGGTCGCCGACAGCCCGGCGCCGGCTCCGCTGGCCAACCCCCGCCCGCTGGATGAGCTCGTGATCTACGAGGTCCACCTGCGCGGCTTCACCAAGCAGCATCCCGAAGTGCCCGAACATCTACGCGGCAGCTATGCGGGATTGGGCTACCCCAGCGTCGTGGACTACCTGGTCAAGCTGGGCGTCAACGCCGTCGAACTGCTCCCGGTCCACCACTTCGTCTCCGAGCCCTTCGTGATCGGCCGGGGCCTGGTCAACTACTGGGGCTACAACACCCTAGGCTTCTTCGCCCCGCACGGCCACTACTCCTCGACCGGCACCACCGGTGAGCAGGTCGCCGAGTTCAAGGCGATGGTGAACTCCCTCCATGAGGCTGGGATCGCGGTGATCCTGGACGTCGTCTACAACCACACCGGTGAGGGCGGGCACGAAGGCCCCACCTTGTGCTTGCGCGGCATCGATCACGGCGAGTACTACCGGCTGACCGAGGATCACCGCAACGACTATGACGTGACCGGCTGTGGCAATGCCGTCGACACCTCCAAGCCGGAGGTCTTGCGGCTGATCCTGGATTCGCTGCGCTACTGGGCGACCGAAATGGGAGTGGACGGATTCCGCTTCGACCTGGCCACCACCTTGATCAGGGACGGCGCCCACCACGTCGACCAGAATCATCAGTTCAAGCAGGCGATTGCCGCCGACCCGGTGCTGTCGGGCAAGGTGATGATCGCCGAGCCGTGGGATCTGGGGCCGTACGGCTATCAGGTCGGCCGCTGGGGCGCCGACTGGACCGAATGGAACGACCGGTTCCGCGGCTTCGCCCGCGACTTCTGGCGTGGCGCGGTCGGCGGAGTCCAGGAACTGGCCACCCGGCTGTCGGGTTCCTCCGACATCTTCGATCACGATGGACGCCCGGTCACCGCATCCCTGAACTTCGTGACCGCCCATGACGGCTTCACGATGCGTGACCTGGTCACCTACGACCTCAAGCACAACGAGGCCAATGCCGAGCGCAATCGGGACGGCGCCGACGACAACCGCTCCTGGAACCACGGCTACGAAGGCGAGACCGACGATCCGGCGATCAACGCGGCCCGCCAGCGCGCCGCGCGTAACCTGATGGCCACGCTGGTGCTCAGTGCCGGTATCCCGATGATCACCGCCGGCGACGAGTTGGGCCGCACCCAAGGCGGCAACAACAACGCCTACTGCCAGGACTCGCCGATCTCCTGGCTGAACTGGAATACCCGCCATGAGTGGCCCGAGCAGGAGGAGTTCACCCGCGCGCTGCTCGGCTTGCGAGCTGAGCATGCGCTGCTGCGTCCGCAGAGTTGGCGCCGGCACGGCAAGGTCACCGATGCAAATGGACGCAGTCTGGGCCGGTCTCCGATCGCCTGGTTCAACGAGACCGGCTGGGAGATGACCAACGACCATTGGCATGACCCGGGTCGACGCACTTTGGGGATGTACCTGTCCGATGCCAACGAGGGCCTGCTGATCTGGTTCCACGCCGGTGCCGACCCGATCGAAATCGAACTGCCCGGCGCCCCGTGGGGGCTGGAGTACCAAGTGCTCACCCACAGTGGGCTGCCCGGCGAGCTGCCAGAGGATCCGATCCAGCCGGGAGCCAGCTTCAGCCTGCCGGGCGCCACCGTTGCGGTGCTGGGAGTCAAGGTGCGAACCGGGGCCGCCTAGATGCCGTGCGCCACAAGGAGGGGCTAGGTTTGGGCCGTGAGCAGCAGCCCGTCGCGCAAGCGCCCCGCCAGCCCCCCGGTCCAGCCTGCAGCCGTGGTCACGCCGACCACGCTTCAGTTGGGTGCACCCAGCGTCCCGAGCAATGGCTTCGGGCGGATTCCGGTGGCCGGGCTCAGCCCCGTCGTGGAGGCCGGGAGTTACCCGGCGAAAGCGGCCGTCGGGGAGTTGATTCCGATTCGGGCGAAGGTCTTCCGAGAGGGCCACGACGCCGTCAACGCCTCGGTTGTGCTGACCGCGCCGAACGGCACTGAGCAGCGAGTGGCGATGACGGCCGTCGAGCCCCGTGGCCTTGACCCCTGGGAGGCGTGGGTACGCCTGGACAAGCCGGGCCGCTGGCAGTTCCGGGTCGAGGGCTGGTCCGACCCGTGGGCCACCTGGCTGCACAATGCCGAAGCCAAGCTGCCCGCCGGCATCGATCTGGAACTTGTCTGCCTGGAGGGTCGCCACGTTCTCGAGCAGGCCGCAGTTCACGCCGATGCGGCCGGAGATCAGCTGGACGCGTCCGTGCTGCGCTCAACCGCCGATCTGCTGCTGCCCAACCGCGCCCCGGCCGACCTGCTCGAAGCAGTCGCCGCCCGGGCCGTCACCCGAGCGATGGCCACGCACGGACCCCGGGAGCTGGTCTCCCCTACTGCCGACTATCCGATCCAGGTCGACCGGCGTACGGCGCTGTTCTCCAGCTGGTACGAGTTCTTCCCACGCTCTCAGCAGGCGAAGTACAACCCCAAGACCAAGAAGTGGACCTCGGGCACCTTCGATTCCAGCCACCGGCGCCTCGAAGAGGTCGCCGCCATGGGGTTCGACGTCGTCTACCTGCCGCCGATCCACCCGATCGGCACCGCCTTCCGCAAGGGACGCAACAACAGCCTCACCCCCGCAGCGGGTGATCCCGGCTCTCCGTGGGCGATCGGCTCGGCCGAGGGCGGGCATGACGCGATTCACCCCGATCTCGGCGACTGGGACTCCTTCGATCGGTTCGTGGCCAAGGCGCGCAGCCTGGGCATGGAGGTTGCGCTGGACTTCGCGTTGCAGGCCTCGCCCGATCACCCGTGGGTGCACGAGCACCCCGAGTGGTTCACCACCCGACTGGACGGCACCATCGCTTACGCGGAGAACCCCCCGAAGAAGTACCAGGACATCTACCCGATCAACTTCGACAATGACCCGGTCGGGATCTACCACGAGGTCCTGCGCATCCTGAAGCTGTGGATGGCCCACGGTGTGCGGATCTTCCGGATCGACAACCCGCACACCAAGCCGGTCCAGTTCTGGGCCTGGATCCTGCAGCAGCTGCGCGCGACCGACCCGGACGTCCTGTTCCTGGCCGAGGCGTTCACGCGCCCGGAGATGATGCACACCCTCGGCAAGGTCGGGTTCCACCAGAGCTACAGCTACTTCACGTGGCGCACCGAGAAGTGGGAGCTCACCGAGTACCTCACCGAACTCAGCCAGGACTCCGACGCGTTCTATCGTCCGAACTTCTTCGTGAACACCCCGGACATCAACCCCTTCTTCCTGCAGTCGGGCAACCCCGCGGCCTTCGCGATCCGCGCGATCCTCGCCGCAACCGGCTCGCCCAGCTGGGGGGTCTATTCCGGCTTCGAGTTGTTCGAGCACAAGGCACTGCGCGAGGGTGGCGAGGAGTACCTGGATTCGGAGAAGTACGAGTACCGGCCCCGCGATTACAGCGCGGAGCCGAATCTCAACCTGCTGCTCGGCAAGCTCAACCGGATCCGCCGTGATCATCCGGCACTGCAGCAGTTGCGCCGGATCAGCTTCGTCTCTGCCGCAAGCGATCAGGTGTTCGCCTTCGCCAAGAACGACGGGGACGACACGGTGATCGTGATTTGCAGCCTGAATCCCGAGCAGACCGTCGAGAGCGAGCTCTATCTGGACCTGCGAGCGCTCGGCATCAGCTCCGACACCGTCGACCTGCGCGACGAGCTGACCGGCGCCAACTTCACCTGGGGCGGGCTCAACTTCGTCCGGCTCACTCCGACCAACCCCGCACACATCCTGCATGTCTTGGGACGCTGACGCCGCGGCGGCCTGGCAACGGCACCTGGAGCAGGCCCGCTGGTTTGCCGGCAAAGGACGCTCAGCCCGAATCACCGCACTGACCCCGCTGGGCTGGTACACCGCGGCCGGAAGCTGGCCGGCGATTCGCTCCGAGCTCGCCACGGTGACCTACCCGGACGGGCCTGACGAGGTCTACCAGTTGCTGGTCGGCTATCACCGCCCCGGCACCCTCGACACCCACCAGGTGCTGGCCACCGTCGAGCTGGACGACCTGGGTCGGGTCGATCTCTGTGACGCCACCGACGTGCCGGACTCGCTGAGCGCGTTGGTCGCCGCGCTGGTCGCCGATCCGCCTGCCGGGATGCGGTGGCTGGATCGCTCGGCCATCGACCCGGGCGTCCCGATGCGCCGGTACCTCGGCGAGCAGAGCAACACCACGGTGCTGCTGGGAGACAGTGCCCTGCTCAAGCTCTTCCGCAAGCTCGAAGCCGGGGTGAACCTCGACGCCGAGGTCCTGGAGAAGTTGCCCGGCCAGATCACCCCCCACCTCTTCGGCGTGCTCAGTGCGGCCGGGTACGACCTGGGGATGTTCTATGAGCGGATCACCGCGGTCACCGACGGTTGGGTCTTCGCCAGCGCTGCCGCCGCAGACGAGCACAGCTTCGCCGATCCTGCGCGCGCTCTGGGCGAGGAACTGGCGGTGCTCCATGACGAACTGGCCTCCGCCTTCGGCACGGCAGACCGCAGCGGGGACGAACTGGCCGACACCATGCTGGACCGCTATCGCAGTGCGGCGTCCGCGGTTCCCGAGCTGGCCGAGTATGGCGAGGCTGTTGCGCAGGTCTTCTCGGCGCTGCGCGGCCAGCGGTTGGCCACCCAGCGCGTCCATGGTGATTTCCATCTGGGGCAGGCACTGCATCGCGACGCAGCCGAGGTCGGACCTGCCTGGGTGATCATCGACTTCGAGGGCGAGCCCCTGAAATCGCTGGCTGAGCGGCGGGAGTTCGACTCGCCGGTCCGCGATGTCGCCGGTGCCCTGCGCAGCCTGGACTATGCACGCAGTGCGGCAGCGGATCCCGGCTCGGCATTCGCTCTCGAATGGACGGCCGAGGCCCGTCGAGCCTTCCTGGACGGCTACTACCAGCACCGTCCGGCTCAGCTTCCGATACTTCGGTCCTACCTGCTGGACAAGGCGATTTACGAAGTTGTCTATGAAGTGCGGAATCGGCCGAGTTGGGCCCACATTCCGCTTCGCGCGGTCCAAGATGAGCTTGTGAGAGCTCAGGGCGGGCCCACTATCAGACCGAAGGAGTTCTGATGGCACACGATCTGACCGGCGGCCTCACCGGGATCGACCTCGAGGGCTTTCACTCAGGAGGCGACACCGAATGCTGGCGCCGGCTGGGTGCCCATGAGATGGTCCTGTTCGATGACGAGCGGGGCGAGATCCACGGCACCCGGTTCGCGGTGTGGGCGCCGAACGCCACCCAAGTGCGGCTGAACGCCGACTTCAACTGGTGGACCGGCGACGACATGCATCTGATCCCCGGCTCGGGGGTGTGGGCGCTGTTCGTCGAGGGCGTGGGCACCGGAGCGCTCTACAAGTACAACATCCTGGGAGCGGACGGCGCCTGGCACGAGAAGGTCGACCCGATCGGCTTCTTCGCCGAGCAGGCCCCCAACAATGCCTCCATCGTCTACTCCAGCACCTTCGGCTGGGGAGATCAGGAGTGGCTCGAGCGACGGGCCCAGGCAAAGCCCCACGCCGAGCCGATGTCGATCTACGAGCTGCATCTCGGCTCGTGGCGCAAGGGCAAGTCCTACCGCGAGCTGGCCGACGAGATCGTCGACTATGTGACCTGGCAGGGGTTCACCCACGTCGAGCTGATGCCGGTGACCGAGCACCCGTTCGAACCCTCCTGGGGCTACCAGGTGACCAACTACTTCGCTCCACAGTCCCGCCTAGGGCATCCCGACGAGTTCCGCTATCTGGTGGATCGGCTGCATCAGGCCGGCATCGGCGTGATCCTGGACTGGGTGCCGGGCCACTTCCCCAAGGACGAGTGGGCGCTGGGCCGTTTCGACGGCACCGCACTCTACGAGCACGCCGACCCGCGCCAAGGCGAGCACAAGGACTGGGGCACCTACATCTTCAACTACGGGCGCAACGAGGTGAAGTCGTTCCTGGTCTCCAACGCCCTGTACTGGGTGACCGAGTACCACATCGATGCCCTCCGGGTGGACGCGGTGGCGTCCATGCTCTACCTGGACTACTCCCGCAATGAGGGCGAGTGGGTGCCGAACATCTACGGCGGCCGGGAGAACCTTGAGGCGATCGACTTCCTCCGCTACGTCAACAAGCACCTCTACGAGCGGGTCCCGGGCGTGGTGATGATCGCCGAGGAGTCGACCTCGTTCGGTGGCGTGACCAAGCCCGTCCATGCCGGCGGGCTGGGCTTCGGCTTCAAGTGGAACATGGGCTGGATGAACGACTCGCTGCGCTACCTGGCCGAGGAACCCATCCACCGGCAGTACCACCACGACCTGATGACCTTCGCCATGGTCTACGCCTACTCAGAGAACTTCATCCTGCCGATCTCCCACGACGAAGTGGTGCACGGCAAGGGCTCGATGATCAACAAGGTGCCTCAGGACAGCTGGCGGCAATTCGCCACCCTGCGCAGCTTCTACTCGTTCATGTGGGGCTTCCCGGGAAAGAAGCTGATCTTTGCCGGCTGCGAGTTCGGACAGCGCTCGGAGTTCAATGAGTCGGTCGCACTGGAGTGGTGGGTCAGCGATCTGTGGGGTCATCGTGGCCTGCAGTTGCTGTTCAAGGATCTGAACCGGATCTACCGGGAGAACCCGGCACTGTGGCAGCTGGACAGTGATCCGGCCGGCTTCCGGTGGATCAACGCCGATGATCGCGGCGCCAACACCTTCTCCTGGATCCGCAGCGATGAAGCCGGCAATCGGGTGGCGGTGATCTCGAACTTCTCCTCCGAGCCCTGGACGGCCTACCGGATCGGCCTGCCTGCGGCCGGCGCCTGGGAGGAGATTCTGAACTCCGACGCCGAGATCTACGACGGCACCGGCAACTTCGGCAATCTCGGCCAGGTGACCGCGGTCGCTGAGCCGTGGAACGGTCTGCCGGCCAGTGCCACCGTCGTCGTGCCGCCACTGGGCACGGTCTATCTGCGGCATCTGGGATTGTCCAGGGATCAATAGATCTCCTTGCGGGAATAATTCGCATCGCGGGTATGGTTAGCCAAGTGCTAACTACCCACTAAGGGTTCCGCGATGACTCTCCCCCAGGCCGCTCCGGCCAGGCCACAGCGCCTCGGCGCCTTGCTGGCGATCTACCTCTTGGGCATCTTCATGGGGGCGATCGACACCGGGATCGTGACTCCGGCGCGCACGCTGATCCAGAACGACCTCGGGGTCGACGACCAGGCCGGGGTGTGGATGCTCACCATCTACACCCTCGCCTACGCCGCCTCGATCCCCGTGATGGGCAAGCTCGCCGACCGCTACGGACGCAAGCCGATCTACCTGGTGTCCATCACCTTGTTCGGGCTCGGATCGTTGGCCTGTGGCCTGAGTCAGGACTTCGGCAGCTTCGAACTGCTGATCATCGCGCGAGCGGTTCAGGCTCTGGGCGGCGGCGGCATCGTCCCCATCGCTACCGCCGAGTTCGGCACCTCAGTGCCGCCGGAGAAGCGTGGCATGGCCCTCGGCCTGGTCGGTGGCGTCTACGGCGTCGCCAACATCTTCGGCTCCAGCGCCGGAAGCCTGATCCTGGACGCGTTCGGGGCCCACAACTGGCAGTTCATCTTCTACGTCAACGTGCCGATCAGCGTCGTCATCATCGTGGCCGGACTCATCCTGCTGCCCAACCACAAGGCCGAAAGCGTCGCCAAGATCGATCTGCTGGGGATCAGCCTGCTGGCGGCAATGATCCTTTCTCTGCTCTACGGGCTCCGCAACATCGACTTCTTCGACCTCTCCGGCATCACCGGGCTGGACGTATACCCGTACTTGCTGGCGTTCGTCGTGCTCGCTCCCCTGTTCGTGTGGGCCGAACGTCGCGCCCAGGACCCGGTGCTCAACCTGAGCTACTTCACCGATTTCGCGATCGGCGTCACCTTGCTGCTCGCGCTGCTCTCCGGAGTGATCTTGATGGGGGTGATCTTCGTCCCGCAGTTCGCCGAGAATGCACTGCGCATCCCGACCGGCCAGGGTGGCTACTTCGTCATCATCCTGGGGCTGTTCTCCGGCATCGGTGCGCCTCTGTCCGGCACGCTGACCGACAAGGTCGGACCCAAGCTCGTCCTCGGGTTCGGCGTCCTTACGTCGGCGATCGCTGCGGCCGTCGGTGCCTGGTGGGCGATCCCCTATCCGTCCTGGTGGAGCGTCTGCGTCACTTTGGCCCTGATGGGCCTGGGCCTGGGCTTCACCATCGGTTCGCCGCTCAACTACATGATGCTGGATCGCACCCCGGCCGCGGAGTCGAACTCTGCCCTGGCCACCCTCTCCCTGGTCCGCTCGATCGGCACCACGCTGGCTCCGGCCTTCCTGATCGGCTTCCTGGCTCATGCCGGCACCGGGCTGCAGGCCGCGCTCACTGCGGAGTTGCCCACGCAGCTACCGGCGCCGGCCCTCCCCTATGCGCAGGAGCTCCAGCAGAAGTTCGACAAGCTGAAGATCGACCCGAATCTGAAGGACAAGCTGGCCGGAGTCGACTTCCCCGACCTCGGCGGCCAGCCCATCACCATCAATACCAACGGCGGCGGCTCCTTGCCGCCCGACCTCGTCGAGCTGTTGAAGACCGCCGATGTCACGAACATCACCGAACGCACCAAGACCGTCGCCGACACGATGTTCGCTCAGGAGACCCCATCGGTGATCTCCGACATCACCGACGGGGTCAACACCGGACTTGCCAGCCTCGACAGCGCCGCGGACGACCTAGTCAAGGCGCAGGCGAAGCTCACCAAGGCCGTCGATGGAGTGCAGAAGGGCATCGACGGAATGGAGAAGGCTCGCACGGGGATGCGGTCGGGGATCGCCGGCATGACGAAGGCGATCACCGGGATGAACTCCGGCATCGCCGGAGTCTCCAAGCCGATCGCCGCCTGGACCAAGGGCATCGCCAAGATCGACCGGGAGCTTCCCGGCCTGCGGGCAATGCTGAGCCAGCTGGAAGGCTCGCTGAACGCCATGCTGGCTCTCCCGCCCGATCAGCAGGGCCCGGCCGCCATCGGCCAGCTACAAGGGCAGATCGCCGGAGCGAAGGCGGCCATTGCCGGAGCCGAGAGCGGGCGGGACTCCCTGGTGAAGCTTCGGACGCCCGCTCTGGCCTCCCGGGCCAAGCTGATCAGCCAGCGCAACACCCTGATCGCCAAGCGCAGCACCCTGCGCTCCTCGCTGGCCACGCTGGAGGGCAAGCTCGCCAAGGCCGACAAGGATCGCGCCAAGCTGGTCGACGCCCGCGAGGAGTTGGCCAGCGCCCGGGCCGAGCTCACCGATAGCCGCAACAAGCTCGTGGTGCTGCGCGATGCCGTCCCCGGAGCCTTCGAGACGAGCCGAAAGGAGTACCTGGCCAAGATCGACGAACTCGGCCCGACTCTGCAGACGACCTTCGCGAACACCCTCAACGAGGGCTTCCGCGGGATCTACGTGTCCACGCTGGTGGCTTCGCTGCTGGCCGCACTAATGCTGGTGCTGTACCCGAGCCGCCGCAAGCCGACCGACGAGTCGACCGACGAGTCGACCGAGCCGGATGCCGTTGCCGCCCAGCCGTCCCAGACCGGCTAGAACAGGGCGCTCATCAGATCGCGACGGGCCTTCAACACCGACGGATCGGTGGCGCCGACCGTTTCGAACAGCTCCAGCAGCCGCAGACGCACCTGCTCACGCTGCTCGCCCGAGGTGAATCGAATCACCTCGATCAGCCGTGCGAAGGCCGCGGCCGCCGCCCCACCGAAGACCTCGGCATCGGCGGCCGCCAACTGCACCTCGACATCGGACGGCGCCGCAGCCGCGCGCTGCATCACCTGGCTGGGATCGAGGGCGCTCACCCGGCCCAGCAGGGCAGCCTGAGCCCGTCCCGCCTTGGCCTCAGCGTCGTTGGGCGAAGCTGCCAGCAGCTTGTCGAACTCGGCCACGGCCGCGTCGAAGTTGCCCTCGGCCAAGGCTGCGTCGGCGGCCGCGAACCGAGGATCGGGCCCGGCATCGGCGTCGACGCTCACCGGGTCGGCGCGTCCGACGACTCCGTTGCTTGCGGCCACCTGCAACAACTGGTCCAGATAGGCCTGCGCCTCAGCCTTGTCCTTGGTTCCCTGCCACAGCGGGGCCAGCTGTCCGCCGACCACGCCGATCACGGCGGGGACGGCCTGAATCCCGAAGGCAGCCGCGACCTGCGGAGCAGTGTCGACGTTGATCCGACCGAGCAGCCAGGCGCCGCCCGCGGCGTTGGCCAGCTCGGTCAAGGTCTGCGTCAGCGCCTCGGCGCTCGCGCGGGGAGAGTTCAGTTCGAGCACCACCGGGAACTTCAGCGAGAGAGAGACCACCTGCTCGAGGTTGCGCTCGTCCACCTCCAGCACGTAGCTGGCTCCGGGAGGGGGCGGCGGCGCCTTGGCAGCGGCCACGATCGAGGACAGGTCCATTGCACGGGTGGGGTTGAAACCAGCAGGAGTCACCCTGGCATTGTGCCAGTCGTGTCGAAAACCTGCGCGGCTCCGCCGTTCGCGTGGCCGTCAGCCCTCCGGCTTGGCAAGATGGAGCCATGGTTGATGCGCGCGCCGGGCTCCTCGCCGGAGAACAGGATCTGATCGATGTCGATGCCCTGATCGGGGCGTACTACGACCTGGTCCCGGATCCGGACAATCCCGATCAGCAAGTGGTCTTCGGCACCTCGGGTCACCGCGGCTCCAGCCTGGACGCCGCCTTCAACGACGCCCACATCGCGGCCACCACCCAAGCCATCGTCGAGTACCGGGCCACTCAGGGCATCACCGGCCCACTGTTCATCGGCAAGGACACCCACGCGCTGTCCGAGCCGGCCTGGCGCACCGCCATCGAGGTGCTGCACGCCAACGGCATCGCGATCCGCGCCGAGCGTGACGAGGACTACACCCCGACCCCGGCGGTGTCTCGCGCGATCATCGTCTACAACAAGACCCACTCCGGCCCGCGCGCCGACGGGATCGTGGTCACCCCTTCGCACAACCCGCCGCGGGATGGTGGCTTCAAGTACAACCCGCCGCATGGCGGACCGGCCGACACGGACGCCACCGGCTGGATCGCCTCTCGGGCCAATCAACTGCTGGCCAATCCGTCCGCCATCGCCCGGACGCCGTATGCCCGCGCCGCAGCCGACGTCATCCGCGAGGACTATCTCGGCGCGTACTGCGAGGACCTGCGCAATGCCATCGACCTGGACGCCATTGCCGGCGCCGGCGTCCGGATCGGGGCCGACCCGTTGGGCGGCGCCTCTGTGCAGTACTGGGGCTACATCGCGGAGCGGCTGGGCATCGATCTGACGGTGATCAACCCGAAGGTCGATCCGACCTGGCGGTTCATGACCCTGGACTGGGATGCCAAGATCCGGATGGACTGCTCCTCGCCGTACGCGATGGCCAGCCTGATCGCCAACCGGGACCGCTTCGACATCTCCACCGGCAACGACGCCGACTCCGACCGGCACGGCATCGTCACTCCCGACGCCGGCCTGATGAACCCCAACGCCTACCTGGCGGTGGCGATCGGCTACCTGTACCCGAACCGGCCCAACTGGCGCCCGGACGCCGGCATCGGCAAGACCTTGGTCTCCTCTTCACTGATCGACAAGGTGGCTGCTGACCTCGGCCGCACCCTCGTCGAGGTGCCGGTGGGCTTCAAGTGGTTCGTGCCCGGCCTGATCAGTGGCGAGCTCGGCTTCGGCGGCGAGGAGTCGGCAGGCGCGTCCTTCCTGGCCAAGGACGGCTCAACCTGGACCACCGACAAGGACGGGATTCTGCTGGCCCTGCTCGCCTCCGAGATCACCGCCGTCACCGGGAAGACTCCCAGCCAGCATTACGCCGAGCTGGAGGCTCGCTTCGGAGCGTCCAGCTACGCGCGCATCGATGCGCCGGCCAGCCGCGAGCAGAAGGCCAAGCTGGCCAAGCTCGACGCCTCCGACGTCACCGCCACCACCCTGGCCGGTGAGCCGATCACGGCCACTCTGACTCACGCCCCCGGGAACGGCGCGGCCATCGGCGGCCTCAAGGTGGTCACCGACTCGGCCTGGTTCGCCGCACGCCCGTCCGGGACGGAGAATGTGTACAAGATCTACGCCGAATCCCTGCGTGGCCCAGCACATCTGGCACAAGTTCAGGACGAAGCCAAACAGGTGGTCGACGCAGTTCTGGGCTGAGCAACTGTGAAAGGCTGAAGTTATGAACAATGACGATCTCTTCATCTGCATCGACCACGTCGGGCTTGCCGTGCCCGACCTGGACGAGGCGATCAAGTTCCACACCGAGGTGATGGGCTGGCGCGTGCTGCACCGCGAGACCAACGAGGAGCAGGGTGTCGAGGAGGCGATGATCGGGACCGGAGACCAGCTGCCGGAGAACGCGCAGATTCAGCTGCTCGCCCCGCTCAACGAGAACTCCACCATCGCCAAGTTCCTGGCCAAGAACGGCCCGGGCATGCAGCAGCTGTGCTACCGCGTTGCCGACATCGACGCGGTGTGTGCAACCCTCCGCGAGCGCGGCGTCCGGCTGCTCTACCCGGAGCCCAAGACCGGCACCGGCGGCGCTCGGATCAACTTCGCTCACCCGAAGGACACCGGCGGCGTGCTGCTCGAGCTCACCCAGCCGGTTGCAGGCCACTAAGTCCTGAGATTTGCGCTGGCCCGGCACTGCCATCGGCGGTCCGGGCCAGTAGCATTTGCAGTTGAATGTGAAAGGGATCACAACGTGAGCAATGACGAGACCACCACCGGTCTGGACCTGTTCGATGAGACCGCTTCCGCGGTCGGAAACTTCCCCGCAGCCCTTCGTGGCTACGACAAGGGCGCTGTGGACGCCTACGTCCGGGATGTCGAGGCCCAGCTGGCCAAGGCGAAGGCGCAACTGCGCCAACAGCACAAGCAGATCACCACGGCGACCGCCAATGCCGAGAACACCGATTTCTCAAAGCTCGGGTCGCATGCACGGGGAATGCTGCGTGCCGCCGAGTCTCAGGCTGAAGAGCTCATTGCCACTGCCCAGGCACAGGCGAATCAGCTGATCACCGACGCCAAGAAGCAGGCTGACAAGCTGACCAGCGATACCCGCGTTCAGCTCGACGCCTCCCGCGAGGCGTCCACCGAGGAGCTGGCCGCACTGCGCAAGCGACTCAGCGAGCAGACCGCCACCGAACTCAGCGAAGCCAAGGACGAGGCCGGAATGATCCGGGCCGCCGCCCAACGCGAAGCTGAGCAGATCGTCGCAGAGGCGCAGAGCAAGGCCGCCCTGCTTGCCGAGCAGGCCGCGGCAGCGGCGCAGGCTCGCCAAGCCGAGGTCGAGCGCCTGGCCGCCGAGCAGGCCGCCAAGACCCAGGCCGAGAAGGAGGCCGCCCTGGCCGCCCTCACCCAGGCCCAGCAGGCGGCATCGGCACAGCTGGACGGAATCGTGGCCACGGCCCGAGCCCAGGCTGAGGAGTACCAGCAGAAGATCAACGCCGACTCGGTGACCTGGAGCCAGCGCCGCCAGGCGGCAATCGACGAGGCTGCGAACATCGTGGCTGCTGCCAAGACGCAGGCCGACAATATCGTGGCCAGCGCCAACAACAAGGCCAAGGCGATCCACAACGCCGCTGTCGAGGCCGCCGAAGCCAAGCGCAACGAGATCGAAGCACGGGTGCAGCTGCTCAAGGGACGCCAGCGCGCGATCCTCGGTCAGCTGGGCGAGCTCTCTGCACTGGCCGGCAAGAGCATGGTCGAGTACGCCGACGATGACGAGCAGGCCAGCTCGGCAACCCCGGCCACCCCGGCCAGCCCGGTCGAGGCACAGCCGGAGCCCGCTCCGGCCGAAGCCGAGGCGATCCAAGAGTCATGACCAACGCCGAGGGGCAGCCCCAAGCGATTCCTCCCAATCCCGGACCGGGGACGAACCCGGCGGGATCGGCGAGGACGCCGTCGGCTGCCCCCGGCTCAAGTCGTAGCTGGCTGCAGCGCTGGCGACGGATCACCCAGCCGACCCCGCCCGACTTGGCCGCAGCCATGGGTAACGAGCCGGAACAGCGGACGTCCCTACTCAACCGGAACCCGATCCAGCTCGGCTTCGAGGTCACCATCGGGGTGCTGGCCGCCATCGGTGTGGTGAACCTGGTGATGGGCGTACGGGACGTGGTCATCCTGGTCTGCCTGGCCTTCGCCATTGCGCTCGGCCTGAACCCGACGGTGAGCTGGCTCCACAATCGCGGACTGCGCCGCGGCCTGGCCGTCCTCATCGTCGCTCTGGGGCTGCTGATCCTGCTCGGCCTGGCCGGATGGGCCTTGGTGCCACTGGTCAGCGATCAGGTGACCAATCTGATCACCCAGGCGCCGACCCTGCTGCAGAATCTCCGGCAGAATCCACAGATCGCCGCACTGGACTCCCAGTTCGGGTTGATCTCGAAGGCGACCGCCTTCTTGACCTCGGGCAACCTCATCAGCGGCCTCTTCGGCGGCCTGGTCGGTGCCGGTCAGCTGGTGGCCACCACCGTCTTCTCGGTCACGATCACGGTCGTGCTGACCCTGTACTTCCTGACCGCACTGCCCTCGATCAAGGACATCATCTACCAGCTCGCTCCGGCTTCCCGGCGTCCGCGGGTCCGCTACCTGGCCAACGAGATGTTCAAGCGGGTCGGTGGCTACGTGTCCGGGCTGTTCACCGTGGTGTCGATCGCCATGGCCGTGGCCTTCACCTTCTTGAACATCGTCGGGCTGACCCAGTACTCACTGGCCCTGACCGTCGTGGTTGGCATCTTCGCCTTCGTGCCGCTGGTGGGCACGACCATCTCGATGGTCATCGTCTCGATCGTCGCCTTCGCCTCGAATCCGACCACCGGCCTGATCACCTTGATCTTCTTCCTGACCTATCAGCAGTTCGATGCCTACTTCATTCAGCCGCGGATCTTCGCCAAGTCAGTGCAGATCCCCGGCATCCTGGTGATGCTGGCCGCCATCTCCGGGGGCCTGCTCCTGGGCATCGTCGGCGCCATTCTGGCTGTGCCCACGATGGCGGCCCTGCTCCTGCTCTACCGCGAGGTACTGGTCCCGCACCTGGATCGCACCTAAGACCCTAGAAGAGTCGCTCCTCGGCGTTGTCCAGGCCGCGCAGCCCGTCATAGTCCAGCAGGACACACTCGATTCCACGCGTACTGGCCAGGGTGCGTGCCTGCGGCTTGATCTGCTGCGCGGCGAAGACCCCGCGCACCGGGCTCAATAGCGGATCAGCATTCATCAACTTGAGGTAGCGGGTCAGCTGTTCGACGCCGTCGATCTCTCCCCGGCGTTTGACCTCGACGGCCACGTACGCCCCGCTGGAGTCCCGGTACAGCAGATCGACCGGCCCGATCGGGGTCTGGTGCTCTCGGGTCACCAGCGTCCAGCCAGGACCGAAGGTCTCCGGGTTGGCCGCGAGCAGCTGCTGAAGGTGCGCCTCGACCCCGTCCTTCTGCAGGCCGGGATCAAGTCCGAGTTCGTGATTGGAGTCGTGCAGCACCTCACCGATCGAGATCAGCAGTCGGTCGCCGTCCTTGTTGCGCACCTCCCACAGCTCGGTCAGATCGTCGGGAAGGCCTTCGGCGACCTCGGGGTTGGCCGGGTCATGCACAGTCAGCGTGCACGGCGCGCTCATCCAGTTGAGCGGCTTGTAGGCGCGGTCATCGGCATGGACCGAGACCGAGCCGTCCGACTTCACCATGATCAACCGCAGCGCCATCGGCAGATGCGCGGACAGCCGTCCGGCGTAGTCGA
This sequence comes from Actinomycetes bacterium, assembly GCA_023425145.1. Taxonomy (GTDB): domain Bacteria; phylum Actinomycetota; class Actinomycetes; order Propionibacteriales; family Propionibacteriaceae; genus Propionicimonas. Next base: position 190,919 of record JAFADF010000073.1, read on the forward strand.
CCTGACATTTCGCAATCAACAAGCGCACTGCAACAACTTACCCTGAGCGGCGACTTGCCTGTGGGAGCGACCTTGGCATAGGACTTCGGTATGGCCAAGCGACCCTCCAAGCACCTGCGGCCGGCGCGGCCGCTGTCCAGTGGCGCCTTCGCGCGGCTGGAGCATAAAGGCGACGGCGACTGGATGGTTCAGACCATGCCGGCCGACGCGGCCGACAAGACCTACCTGTGCCCCGGGTGCAACCAACAGCTACTGCCAGGGACGGCACATCTGGTGACCTGGCCACGAGAAGCCAGTCTCGGCTCCAGTTCAGCGGTCGAGGAACGTCGGCACTGGCATACCTCCTGCTGGGCTCGGCGGCGCTGATGGCCACCGGCATCTACACCGAGCTGGTCGGCCGCGGACGTCCCCGCTTCGCGATCCTCCCCGGACTGTTCGGGCGTGGACGCAACTGGACGGGCATCGCCCACGCGTTGGCCGATCAGGGGTATCCGACCGTCCTGTTCGACCTGCCCAACCACGGTCGCAGCGCGTGGTCCGAGACCTTCAGCTATCCCGAGCTCGCCGACCAGGTCGCCGAGGAGATCGAGCTGCGGCTCGGATCGGCGGCCCGGCTGATTCTGGTCGGGCACTCGCTGGGCGGCAAGGTGGCCATGCTGACGGCCTTGCGGCACTCACCTCTGGTGGCGGCCCTCGGGGTCGTCGACATCGCCCCGGCGGTCTCCGACCAAGTCGGGAGCTTCGCTCCCCTGGTCAGCGCGATGCGCGGTCTCGACCTCACCACGCTGGAGTCGCGGACCCAAGCCGACCAGCTGCTGTCCGCCCAGGTCCGCGACGACGCCAGCCGCGGGCTGCTGCTGCAGAACCTGCGCCGCCGGGGCGGCTGGCATTGGCAGCTCAACCTGCAGCTGCTCGGCGACTCGCTGGAGGAGATCTCCGGCTGGCCCGATCCTGGCCCGGTCAGCTATCCGGGACCGACCCTGTGGATCACCGGCGAACGATCCCGCTATTGCCGACCCGAACACCTGCCGGTGATGCAGCGGCTCTTCCCCGCCGTCGAGCAGGTGGTCGTCCCCGGCGCCGGGCACTGGGTGCACGCCGACGCCCCGGACGCCGTCACCAGCGCTCTGGTCCGGCTGGCCGCGCTCAGCGAGACGTGATCGACTCGATCACGGCCGGCGCATTCGGCTTTCCGCCGCCGGCACTGCCGAAGGAGTTGTCCTGGCCCGCCTTGGCGATCGCTCGAATAGCCGTCACCCCCGCGGTATCCGTAGAACCGAACACCGTGTAGTTGGGCGGCAGCTGTGAGTGGGCGTAGACGATGAAGAACTGGGAGCCGTTCGTGTTCGCACCCGCGTTGGCCATGGCCAGCGTGCCGGCCAAGTAGGTCTCCTCTCCGGTCAGCTCATCGGCGAACTGGTAACCCGGCCCACCCGAGCCGGTCCCGGTCGGGTCGCCGCACTGGAGCACGAAGATGCCCGAATCGACGAGCCGATGGCAGGAGGTGTTGTCGAAGTAGCCCTGAGCGGCCAACGAGATGAAGGAGTTGGTGGTGCACGGCGTCCGCACCCGATCCAGGGTCAGGCCGATCTTGGTACCACTCAGCGTCATTGTCAGTTCGACGCTACCGGTGTTGGCGACTCCGCTCGCCGGCGGCAGGTTCACCTTCTTGGCGGCGTCTCCCGCGGCCTGATAGGTGCAGTTGACGCCATCGGTCGAGGCAGCCGCACTCTGGGTGCCACTGCCGCTGGGTCGCGGTGTCGCAGTGATCGGCGCCACACACCCGGTGAGGGCGAATGCGCAGGTGGCGAGGGCAATGATCCAGACTCTGTTCACTGTGCCACTGTGCCAGGTCTTGGCGTTTGACAGCACCAACGCCGCGGTGTTGATTGGACGGCATGGTCAAACTCACCAAGATCTACACCCGTACCGGGGACGGCGGCACCACGCGGCTGGCCGACCTGAGCGAGGCGAGCAAGACCGATCTGCGGGTCGAGGCGTACGGCCAGGTGGACGAGGCGAACTGTCTGCTTGGGCTGGCCGCGGCTCAGCCCGACCTGCCGCCGGCGGTGGCGCCGGTGATCGCCCACCTGCAGAACGAGCTCTTCGATGCCGGAGCCGACCTGGCAACCCCGCTCACCGACAACCCGCCCTACCCGCAGCTGCGGGTGATTCAGGCCTACATCGATCGGCTCGAAGGGTGGTGCGACGAGTTCGGCGATGAGCTGCCGACCCTCCAGTCGTTCATCCTGCCCGGCGGCGGCCTGGCCGCGTCGTGGCTACAGCTGGCCCGGGCGGTCGTCCGACGGGCGGAGCGGACGGCCTGGCGGGCCGCCGAGGCTCACGGCCTCGGCCAGGAAGGTGGTGTCAACCCACTGGCCATCACCTACCTGAACCGGCTCTCGGACCTGTTGTTCATCCTCGGCCGCAGCGCCGGTCAGAGCGCCGGAGAGGTGCTGTGGGTGCCTGGCAAGGACCGCGAGGTCCTGGACCCGCGTGGACGTCGCCAGCGCGAACGGATCAGCGGTAGCGAGCGCCCGGAGGAGCCGACTCCAGCCAGCTGAGCAGGCCGGTGAGCGAGGCAACCGACATGGCCAGCTCCCAGCTGCGACCATCGGCCAGCTCCATGGTCAGGATTCGCTGGTCGTCGTAGAGCAGCACGGACTCGATGGCGTCGGGATCTCGCTGGACCCCGGCGCGAGAGATCGACCGCGGGAAGATCACCTTGGGTCGCAGCGAGATCGAGAAGGCCCGGAACCACTCCAGATTGTCCCCGCTGTAGCGGGCCACTCCGAGCGCCCAGCCTGCACCGGGCGATTTGGTGGACAGTCGCACGCTGCAGTCGAAGAGACCACCTTGACGCGACAGCCAGCGACGGCGTCCGCCGAGGTAGAGCACGGGAAGCAGGAGTGCGATGACGACGACCAGGGCGATGGTTTCCGCCCACCCGAACCAGTCCATCGTCACGAAGTCTCCGGCTCAGTTCTCGCGGGCCATCCGAGCCGCACGTACCTGAGCCTGAGCTCGCAGGAAGTGGTGTCGGGTCTCTTCGTCCAGTTCGCCCTCGTTGATCCGCTTCTCGGCGGCGGCCAACTCGTGCTCGGCCGCGACCAGGTCGATCTCCTGAGCGATCTTGGCGAACTGACTCAGCAGGGAGACCCGGTTGTCGGCCACCGAGATGAAACCGCCATCGATGGCCACCACCTCACGGGTGTCGGACGCGCTGAGCACCTCGGCGGCGCACGGGACCAACGAGGCCAGCAACGGCTCGTGGTTGGGCAGAATGCCGATGTCGCCCTCGCTGGTCCGGACGATCACGCTGCGCGCGTCGCCCTCCCAGACGATTCCGGTCGAGGAAACCACCTCGACCCTCAGGACGTCGGACACGTCAGCCTTCCTTCTGGATGCGATCCCAGTTGGCCAGAACCATATCCATGCCACCCACGTTGAAGAACGCCTGCTCTGCGATGTGGTCAGCCTCGCCGTCGCAGATCATCTTGAACGACTCGATGGTGTCCTTCAACGGCACGGTCGAACCGGGCACGTTGGTGAACTTCTCGGCCATGTAGGTGTTCTGGCTCAGGAACTGCTGGATCCGGCGGGCCCGGGCCACGATGATCTTGTCCTCTTCGCTGAGCTCGTCGACGCCGAGAATGGCGATGATGTCTTGAAGCTCCTTGTTGCGCTGCAGGATCTGCTTCACCCGGGTCGCCGTGGCGTAGTGCTCGGCGCCGATGAACTGCGGGTCCATGATCCGCGAAGAGCTGGACAGCGGGTCGACGGCCGGGTACAGACCGCGGGACGCGATCTCACGGGACAGCTCGGTGGTGGCGTCCAAGTGGGCGAAGGTGGTCGCCGGAGCCGGGTCGGTGTAGTCGTCCGCGGGGACGTAGATCGCCTGCATCGAGGTGATCGAGTGACCCTTGGTCGAGGTGATCCGCTCCTGCAGCTGGCCCATCTCGTCGGCCAGGTTGGGCTGGTAGCCCACCGCGGAGGGCATCCGGCCCAGCAGGGTGGACACCTCAGAGCCGGCCTGGGTGAACCGGAAGATGTTGTCGATGAACAACAACACGTCCTGGTTCTGGACGTCCCGGAAGTACTCGGCCATGGTGAGCGCGGACAGTGCCACCCGAAGACGGGTACCCGGCGGCTCGTCCATCTGGCCGAAGACCAGGGCGGTGTCCTTCATGACGCCGGCCTCGATCATCTCGTGGATCAGGTCGTTGCCCTCACGGGTGCGCTCGCCGACCCCGGCGAACACGGAGGTGCCGCCGAAGTTGTGGGCGATCCGGTAGATCATCTCCTGGATCAGCACCGTCTTGCCGACGCCGGCGCCACCGAACAGACCGATCTTGCCGCCCTTCACATACGGGGTCAGCAGGTCGAGCACCTTGATGCCGGTCTCCAGCATCTCGGTCTTCGGTTCGAGGGTGTCGAAGGCGGGCGCATCGCGGTGGATCGGCCAACGCTCGGTGATCTCCAGGGACGCCTCGTCGGCGTTCAGGCACTCACCGGTGACGTTCCAGACCTTGCCCTTGGTCACATCACCGACCGGCACCGAGATCGGCGCACCGGTGTCGATCACCTTGGCCCCGCGGCGCATGCCGTCGGTCGGCTTCAGCGAGATCGCCCGGACGATGTTGTCACCGACCTGCAGCGCGACCTCAGCGGTGATGGTGCGGGAGAGTTCTCCGGCCTCGATCTCAATCTGCAGGGCGTGGTAGATGTCGGGCATCTGGTCGGCAGCGAACTCGATGTCCACCACCGGCCCGATCACCCGGACTACTCGTCCGGTAGCCACGGCTTCGGCGGTCTTGTCAGTCTCAGTCACGGTCATCGCTTGCCTGCCTAGTCGTTCTCGACGGATTCGGCCAGCGCACTCGCGCCGCCGACGATCTCGGTGATTTCCTGGGTGATCTCGGCCTGCCGCGCCTGGTTGGCCTGCCGAGTGAGTCGTTCGATCAGTTGCTGCGCATTGTCAGTGGCCGACTTCATGGCCTTCTGCTGGCTGGCCAGCTGGGAGGCGGCCGACTGCAGCAGGTAGAACCAGATCCGGCTGCGGATGTAGAGCGGCAGCAGCGAATCGAGCACGGTGTTCGGGTCGGGCTCGAACTCGTACAGCGGAACGGCCTCGTCCTCGCCGACCTCATGGACGCCCTCGACGACCTCCAGCGGCAGCACCCGGCGAACCCTGGGCACCTGGGAGAGCATGGACTCCATCCGGGTGTACACGGCCCAGATCTCGTCCACCCCGCCCTCCTCGGTCGGGCGCAGGAAGTCGGCCAGCAGCCGATCGGAGATCTCGACGGCCCGGTCGTAGGTCGGTGAGTCGGAGAAGCCTTCCCAGGACGCTTCGATCGGGATCTGCCGGTAGTTGAGGAAGCCGATCCCCTTACGTCCCACGACGTAGCGGACGATCTCCTTGCCCTCTTCGGTGAGCCGCTGGCGAATCTGGGCCACCGTCTTGATCACGTTCGAGGAGTACGCGCCGTTCATTCCTCGGTCCGAGGTGATGAACAAAACCGCTACCCGCTTCGGGTTCTCCACCGACCTGGTCAGCGGATGATCCTGGTGGGAGTAGTTGGCCACGGCCGACACTGCCCGGTTCAGCTCGCGGGTGTACGGCAGCGCCCGCGCCGCGGCCTGCTGCGCCTTGATGATCCGCGAGGACGCGATGAGTTCCATCGCCCGGGTGATCTTCTTGGTGGCAGTCACCGACTTGCGCCGCTGTCGCAGCTCGCGAAGGCTGGTCGCCATAGATCAGCTCCGCTTCTTCTTCACCACGATCTGCTCGTGGCTGAGATCGGCATCCTCGATGGCATCAGCGGCGGGGTCACCCTCGGCCAACGCGTCCGCGCTCTTGCTGACCCACTGCTTGCGGAAGGCAGCCAGGGCGTCTTCGGCAGCCTGCTTGGTGTCGTCACCGAACTGGCCGGTCTCGCCGATCACGTCGAGCACCTTGGTGTTGTGCTTGAGGTAGGCCAGGTATTCCTGCTCGAAGGCCAGCACCTCGGCCACCGGGACGTCGTCGAACTTGCCGGTCGTCCCGGCCCACACGCTGATCACCTGGTCGGCGACCGGGTAGGGGCTGTACTGCGGCTGGCGAAGCAGCTCGACGAGCCGAGCGCCGCGATCCAGCTGACGCCGAGACGCCGCGTCCAGGTCGGAGGCGAACATGGCGAAAGCCTCCATGTCGCGGTACTGGGCCAGGCCGATCTTCAGCGTGCCGGCCACCGACTTCATGGCCTTCACCTGGGCGGCACCACCGACGCGGGACACCGAGATGCCGACGTCGATTGCCGGACGCTGGTTGGCGTTGAACAGATCCGACTGCAGGAAGATCTGGCCGTCGGTGATCGAGATCACGTTGGTCGGGATGTAGGCCGAAACGTCGTTGGCCTTGGTCTCGATGATCGGCAGGCCGGTCATCGAACCGCCACCGAGCTCATCGGAGAGCTTCGCGCAGCGCTCCAGCAGACGGCTGTGCAGGTAGAAGACGTCGCCGGGGTAGGCCTCGCGGCCCGGCGGACGACGCAGCAGCAGCGACATGGCGCGGTAGGCCTCGGCCTGCTTGGTCAGGTCGTCGAAGACGATCAGGACGTGCTTGCCCTGGTACATCCAGTGCTGACCGATCGCCGAGCCGGAGTAGGGAGCGATGTACTTGTAGCCGGCCGGATCGGACGCCGGAGCGTGCACGATGGTCGTGTACTCCATCGCCCCGGCCTCTTCCAGCACCGTGCGCAGGGCGGCGATGGTGGAGCCCTTCTGGCCGATCGCGACGTAGATGCAACGCACCTGCTTCTGCGGATCACCGGTAGCCCAGTTCGCCTTCTGGTTGATGATCGTGTCGATGGCGATCGCGGTCTTGCCGGTCTTGCGGTCACCGATGATCAGCTGGCGCTGGCCGCGACCGATCGGGGTCATCGAGTCGATCGCCTTGATGCCGGTCTGCAGCGGCTCGTTGACGCTCTGGCGATCCATGACGCCGGCCGCCTGCAGCTCCAGCGGGCGGTGGTCGGTCATGTCCTTCAGCTCACCGAGGCCGTCGATCGGGTTGCCCATGGCGTCCACGACCCGGCCCAGGTAGCCGTCGCCGACGGGGACGCTGAGCACCTCCCCGGTCCGCTTGACGACCGAGCCCTCCTCGATTCCTTCGGACTCGCCCAGGACGACCACACCGATCTCGCGGACGTCCAGGTTCAATGCGATTCCCAAAGTCCCGTTCGAGAACTGCAGCAACTCGTTGGCCATTGCCGAGGGCAGGCCCTCAACGCGAGCAATGCCATCGCCGGAAGTCACCACGGTGCCGACCTCGTCGGTGGCTGCCACATCCGGGTGGAACTCCGACACGAACTTGTCCAGCGCGTCCCGGATCTCCTCGGGGCTGATGGTCAGTTCCGCCATTTGGGTACCTTCTGCTTTCGGTCTCTACTTGGTCAGATGTTGTTCAGCGGACGCGAGTCGGCTGGCCAGGGTGCCTTCGATCACCTGGTCACCGACCTGGACGCGGACCCCGCCGATCACGCTCGGGTCGATCAGTACGTGCAGATTCACCTGCCGACCGAGCTGGCGAACCAGCACTGCGGCCAGCCGGTCTTGCTGCTCGGGAGTCAGCGGGCGGGCCACGGTCACGGTGGCAATCGCGCGCTGGCGCGCCTGTGCCGCCAGCTGCAGTTCTGCGTCGATGCCTCGCTCGAAGCCGCCCTCGTCAGCCTGGACGGCCTGCTCGGCAAGGGTCAGCGTGACCGGATCCACCTTGGCGGCAATCAGCTCGCTGATCAGCCGCCGACGGGCCGTGATCGGGGTGCTGCGATCGTCCAAGGCCTTGCGAAGCTCCGGGCTGCCGGCCGCAGCGCGACCCAGTCGGAAGAGCTCCTCTTCGACGGTGTCCAGTCGTCCCTGCTGCTGGGCCACGCCGAACAGCGTCCGCAGTGCCTGCCGACGCAGCGCGTCCACCAGCCGTCCGCCGCTGCCCCACTTCAGGGAGGCAGCCTGGGCGACCACGGCGGTTGCGTCGGCACCGAGTTTGCCGCTCAGCAGAGCCTCGGCGAGTTCACGGCGCCGCTGATCCGCCGTCGTGGGATCGGACAGCGCACTACGCAGTCGGGGCTCACCGGCCAGCAGCTCGGCGACCTGCAACAGCTCCTCGGCCAGCGCCGTCGTCGGGGCGGCCGCATCCACGCAGCGATCCAACTCCGACTGCCTGGCCAGGGTGGCTGTGTTCATGCACTCACCTCGGGCTGGGCTTCAAGCTCGGCGATGAACCGGTCGACGGTGCGCTGTGCGCGCTCCTCCGACTCGAGCGACTCACCGACGATCCGCCCGGCCAGTTCGGTGGCCAGGCCACCGATCTCGGCTCGCAACTGATGCATGGCGGCGATCCGCTCGGCCTCGATGGCGGCCTTGGCGCTGGCCAACATCCGCTCCGAGTCGGCCTGGGCCTGGAGCCGGATCTCCGCGGCGATTGCCGTGGCCTGAGCCTTGGCCTCCTCGCGGATCTGGCCGGCCTCTGCCCGGGCACCGGACAGCTGCTCGGTGTAGGTGGCCAACGCCTCCGCGGCGTGCTTCTGAGCAGCCTCGGCCTTCTCGATGCCGCCGGCAATCTCGGCGGTGCGCTCGGCGTAGGTGGCCTCGAACATCGGGACCACCTTCTTCGCGGCCACGAACCAGATGATCCCGAACAGGACGATGCCGATCAGCAGCTCCGGCAATGCCGGCAGCAGGACGCCGATCCCTCCCTCGGAACCGGTCTCCAGTGGGGTCAGCAGCGGCAGCATGCCGTCAGCCTCACTTGATGACGAAGGCGAGGGCGATACCGATGATCGCCAGCGCCTCGACCACGGCGAAGCCGATCCAGGCGGTGCTCAGCATCGCGCCGCGGGCCTCAGGCTGGCGGGCGGTGCCGTTGATCACCGAGGAGAAGATCCAGGCCACGCCGAGGCCCGGGCCGAGCGTGGCCAGACCGTAGCCGATCATGTTCAGCGAACCGTTGAGGACGGCTTCCAGAGGCAGCATTTGCGCTTTCCTTTCGGTGGTTTACAGGCGGGTCAGTGTTCCTCTGCAACTGCAGAGGAGACGTATTGGGCGGTCAGGACGGTGAAGATGTAGGCCTGCAGAAAGCCGACGAACAACTCCAAGGCAAAGATGGCGAAGCTGAAGATCAAGGACATGCCGCCGGCAGCCACCAGGAAGGCCTGGCCGCTCTCCAACAGCAGGGTGCCGCCGAGGACGAACACCAGGATCACCAGGTGCCCGGCGAACAAGTTGGCGAACAGACGAAGGGCCAGGGTGACCGGCCGCACGATGAAGTTCGACAGGAACTCCAGCGGAATGATCAACGGCCACAGCAGAACCGGGACGCCCTCGGGAAGCGTCGCCTTACGCAGGTAGGTGAATAGGCCGTACTTATGGATGCCGGCTCCGTTGTAGAGGATCCAGGAGCACAGAGCCAGGCCCCAGACGTAACCGATCTTGGAGAAGGTCGGGAACATGAACAAGAAGAACTCGCCGAACAGGTTGTTCACCAGGATGAAGCTGAACAGGGCGAGGAGATAGGGCAGGAACCGGCGGTACTCGTGACCGAGGATGTCGCGGGCGATGCTGTTGCGAACCAGGTTGTAGGCCAACTCGCCGAAGAACTGCCGCTTTCCGGGCACCACCTTCTGCTCGCGAGCCATCCACAGCCAGAATCCGATCACCAAAGCGGCGGCGATCACAGCCTGAACCAGGTGGTTGTTCACCCAGTACCAGGACGGACCCAGTTCCGGGAACAGAGGCTTGGAGTCGAAGCTGTTCACTCCGGGCGGGAAGCCCTCAAGCGGGATCAGCAGTCCGATCATCGCGGACACCGAACCTCCTGTCTGCTCGATCAAACCGAACGTCCATACCGCACAATGACCATGTAGATCCCGGCCACCATGCCGAGAATCAGACCCACTGGTAGCAACCAGGACGTGTGCAGCCAGCTATCGAGCAGCCAACCCAGCCCGCCGTAGCAGAGCAGACCTGAGATCAGAATGCTGATGGCCCGGATTCCGGCGTCCATGCCGCTGCGCTCATCCATGGTTTCACTGACTCTAGCAGTCGGCAGGGAGCCCTTTTGCCACCGGTGCGGGCAGGCCTCACTGGGGGCCATCAGGTGGATCGAAGCTCGGGATTCGCAGCCGGGTGAAGACGAAGATCTCGGCACCAAGCCAGCCGATCACCACCGCGATGGCAGTGACCGCAATTGCGACCGGATTGAGCCCGACCAACTGCCCGCTCCAGGCCTGCGCCCAGATCAGCAGCCCGCCCAACGCGGCCGCCCGAAGCAGGTAGGAGGTCATCGATGCCGCGAACACCGTCTTGGGATCGGCGTCGGCCACCAGCACCTGGATCCCCTGCCCAATGGTGAAGAAAAGGACTGTGACTAGGCCTGATAATACCGACCACAGAGCGCCGTAGGGGCCGGAGACGATGCCGAACACGGCCACGCAGACCAACATCACCAGATGTCCGCCGAGCAGACCCCCGTTCAACAGCCGGATCGCCCGGGCCTGCAGAACGCTGGTCCGCCGTGCCGGTCGGTCAGCTCTTGGCATCGCCGGATCGGCGGGCCGGACGCCCCCAGGTGAGGACCGCGGCCAGGGCGATCCCGACCAGGAACCCCACGTAGGTGAGCGGCAGAGGATACAACCCGATAAGTACAACTCCGTAGGCGACCACTGCCGACCAGAGCCACAGCAGGGCCACAGCTCCCCGATGGCTATGGCCGAGGTTCAGCATCCGGTGGTGCAGGTGCTGCTTGTCGGCTTGGTACCACAGCTTGCCGGCCAAGGTGCGCCGGACGTAGGCCATCACCAGATCGAGGAAAGGCAGCGCCATGACCGCCAGCGGCAGCAGCAGTGGCAGATAAGCGGCGGCCGTATTGGCCCCGAAGGCGTTCAACCGGGACGGGTCGAGCTGGCCGGTCAGGCTGATCATCGAGGTCACCAGCAGGAAGCCCAGCAGCATCGAGCCGGAGTCACCCATGAACATCCTGGCTCGGTGCAGGTTGTAGGGCAGGAAGCCCAGACAGATGCCCACCGTGGCCACCGTGACCAGGCTGGCAGTGGTGGCCCGGACCAGCTCCTGATCCCAGGCCAGCAGGTAGGCGTAGACGAAGAAGGCGCCGGCTCCGATCGCCACCACACCCGCAGCCAGACCGTCCAGCCCGTCGATCAGGTTGATGGCATTCACGGCCACGAAGATCAGCACCAGCGTGACCACGATCGAGCTTCCGTCGTCGAGGGAGATGATCGCGTCCGGCAGCGGGATCCAGAAGACCTTCACGCCGTTGACCACGGCGATTCCGGCCGCCAGCAGCTGGCCGGCGATCTTGGCCAGGGCGTTCAGTTCGAACAGGTCGTCCAGGACTCCGACGGCGCAGATCACTCCCCCGGCCAGCAGCACCGCGCCGGCGTCGTGCGTCACCGCGGGGAAACCCCCCAGCCAGGGCAGCTTGGTGGCCACCAGGAAGGCTGCCGCCAGTCCGAACCACATCGAGATGCCCCCGAAGTACGGGACCGGACGGGTGTGCACGTCACGGTCGCGGACCTTGGCCACCGCATTGAACCGGAACGCCAGCCGACGAGCCAACCCGCTGAGCAGGTAGGTGACGGCCGCCGCGACCAGTCCGACCAGGAGGTATACGCGCATCCTCAGCCCTCGACCAGACCAGGCAGATAGCCGGAGAGTTCGGCGGCGGTGATCCGTCCCGCCCGCAGGATTCGTGGTTCGCCGGTCAGGTCGACGATCGTGGACGGAACCGGTCCGCTGGCCGGGCCGCCGTCGAGATAGACCGCCACCGACTCGCCGAGCTGCTCGACGGCTTCGGTGATGCTGCCGGCGGCCGGGTTCCCGGTGGTGTTGGCGCTACTGACGGCCAGGGGCCCGGTGGCCCGTAGCAGTTCGCGAGTGAAGTCATGGTCCGGCACTCGGACCGCAATGGTGTTACCCAGATCGCCCAGGTCAAGGCCCAACTCGGGTTGGAGCGGCAGGATCAGGGTCAGTGGACCGGGCCAGAACGCCTCGGCCACGGCCAGCGTCTCATCGGACAGCTCGTCGGTCAGCGACCGGAGGACGGCAGCGTCGGCGATCAGCACCGGCGGCGGCATGTCCCGTCCGCGCCCCTTCGCCTCGAGCAGCCCGCGGACCGCGTCGGAGGAGAAGGCGTCGGCGCCGATCCCGTAGACGGTGTCGGTCGGCAGCACGATGCACTCACCCTCACGGACCGCTTCGGTGGCGGCAGTGATTGCGGCTTCGGGGTCGGCGTGGATGTCGAGGATCTCGGACATGGGTCTCATCCTGCCAGGTTGCCGGCCCGGATGGCCGTGACGAACCGGGGGCGATCATTGAGGTCACGGTGGTCGGCGACCTTCACGAAGCTTCCGGCCTCCACGAACACCTCGAGCACGGCCTCGGACTGCACCTCGGCATGCTCAGCGCACACCCGGCCTCCCGGCCGGAGCAACCGGCGGGCCACCTTCGCAACCACCCGCATGGCGTCGAGTCCGTCGTCGCCGGAGAAGAGAGCGATCTGCGGCTCGTGGGCGCGCACCTCGGCCGCAACGTGCTCCCACATCTGCAGCGGAATGTAGGGCGGGTTGGCGATCACCAGGTCGACTTGGCCATCGAGTTCGGTGAAGGCGTCGGCCATGTCACCCAGACGGACGTCCACCTCACTGCCGGCCAGGTTCCGCACGGCGGCGTGGAAGGCCGGCTCAGACAGCTCGACGGCGAACTGCCGACAGCCCGGACGTTCGGCCGCAATCGCCGCCGAGATCGCTCCGCTGCCTGCGCACAGCTCAACCACGGTCGGGTTCGGCCCGAGCGCATCCAGCTGGTCCAAGGCCCAGCCGACCATGACCTCGGTCTCCGGACGCGGAATGAACACACCGGGCTCGACCTGGACCGAGATCGTCCGGAACCAGGCCACACCGGTCAGATACTGCAGCGGCTCCCCGGTGGCTCGACGAGCCACCAAAGCGCGGAAGGACTCTTCGACCGCAGGCTCGATGGTGGAGAGCAGAACCAGCCGGGACGGCTCGACGCCAGCCGCGTGGGCCAGCAGCGTCCGCGCCTCAGCCGCCGATCCCAGTTCGGACGTCGCCGCCGCCAGCAGCGTCCCGCTGCCGGTCATCCGGCGGTGGTGCCGAGCCGCTCGGCCAGCTCGGCCGCCTGCAGCGCCTCGACCAGCGGCCCGAGGTCGCCGGCCAGCACCTGATCCAGGTTGTGCGCCTTGTAGCCGATCCGGTGATCGGCGATCCGGTTCTCCGGGAAGTTGTAGGTGCGGATCCGCTCGGAGCGGTCCACCGTCCGCACCTGCGAGCGCCGCGCCGCCGAGGCCGAGGCAGCCGCCTCCTCCTCGGCGCGAGCCAGCAGGCGGGCCCGCAGCATCCGCATGGCGGTCTCCTTGTTCTGCAACTGCGAGCGCTCGTTCTGGCAGGAGACCACGATCCCGGTCGGCAGGTGGGTGATCCGGACCGCTGAGTCGGTGGTGTTGACCCCCTGGCCGCCCGGCCCGGATGAGCGGTACACGTCCACCCGCAGGTCGTCGTCGTTGATCTCGACCTCGGTGGCTTCCACCTCCGGCATCACCAGCACGCCGGCCGCGGAGGTGTGGATCCGTCCCTGAGACTCGGTGACCGGAACCCGCTGGACCCGATGGACGCCGCCTTCGAACTTCAGCACGCCGTAAGGGGCATTGTCCGGCTCCGGGTTACCGGAGGCCTTGACCGCAGCCGTGATCGACTTGTAGCCGCCAAGATCGGTCTCCTGAGAGTCGAGGATCTCCAGCCGCCAGCCCTTGGTCTCGGCGAACTTGGCGTACATCCGCAGCAGGTCGCCGGCGAACAGTGCCGACTCCTCGCCGCCTTCACCCGACTTAATCTCGATCAGGCAGTCGGCCGAGTCGTTGGGGTCCCGCGGCGCGAGCAGTCGCGCCAACGTCTCCTCAAGCTGCCCGATCCGGGCAGTGAGCTCCTCGGCCTCGGCCGCGAAGCTGGCATCCTCGGCGGCCAACTCCTGGGCGGCGGCCAGGTCTGCGCTGAGCTCTTCGTGAGCGGTCAGGGCCTTCACAATCGGGGTCAGTTCGGCGTAGCGACGTCCGATCTTGCGGGCCAGGGCGACGTCGGCATGCACAGCGGGGTCGGCCAGCTTCGCCTCCAGCGCGGCGAACTCCTCGGGGATTCCTGCGGCAGCTTCGAACATCGGTCCTCCTTGATCGGCCCTGACAACGACAAACGCCGGGCACCAGGATGACCCTGGTACCCGGCGTCGACGAAGCTACTTCTTCTTGGCGTAACGCTTCTCGAAGCGTGCCACCCGGCCACCGGTATCAAGGATCTTCTGCTTGCCCGTGTAGAACGGGTGGCAGGCCGCGCACACCTCGGCGTGGATCACGCCGTTCTTGGAGGTGCTCCGGGTGGTGAAGGTGTTGCCACAGGTGCACGTCACCTGGGTCTCGACGTACTCGGGATGGATTCCCTGCTTCATGTTTTCTCCTGGTTTCGAGGGCACCGGGTCGCCATTTCGATGTGGAGCTGGATCTACTCCGCGGCGTGAACCGGAACCAAGGGTCTATTGTGCCTGATCAACCTCGCCGAACCAAACCGTCCGACGCTGCAGCGCATGCCCACCCTGGCCGGCCGCCACGCTACCGCCCCGCCAGACCTGACTACCGCTCGATGGGCGGCGCTACCCGTCTATCGGTAGCACGGCGACGAACCGGCAGCACGGCCGGCCCGAACCGCTCGCGCAGCCAACAAGCCACCAGCGCGCACCCTGGCGGCTGGCGATCAGCAGGCTCGTACAGGCACAGTGGGATCCATGACCCAGACCTCACCTCAGCTGCCTGACGGTTTCCGCGAGCTTGCCCTCGGCGACGACCGATTGCGCGACGTGTTGGAACTGGACGCCTGGGCGTTCGCCAACACGCAGAGCGTCGACGATCTCCTCACCCTGCCCAGCCCGCTGCCTGCCGATCGCAGTTGGGCGCTCTCCCCCGACGGTCAGTCGTTGGCGGCCATGCACGCGTCCTATCCGTTCGCGGCCAGCCCGGTCCCCGGCGGACGCGTGGATGTGTCCGGGTTGACCTGGGTTGGGGTGCATCCCCAGTGGCGTCGCCGCGGTCTGTTGCGGACGATGATCGCCAGTCACTTCGCGCACTCGCTGGCCCGCAACGAGCCGGTCTCGCTGCTCTTCGCCGCCGAGCCGGGCATCTATGGACGCTTTGGCTACGGGCTGGCCGCCCGATCCACGACGCTGACGCTGCCACGCCGTGCCGCGCTTCGCCCGGCGGCCACCGACGGCTTGGACGTCCGAATCGAGACGGTGAACGCCGACCGCCATGCCGATCTGGTTGCCGAACTGCACGCCTCCATCGATCGCCCCGGCTGGGTCACCCGTCCCTCCGAGGCAGCTCGCCGGACCCGGGTGATCAACTCCCCGCTCTTCGCCGAAGGCCGGGAGACGCAGCGCATTCTGATCGCCGAGCGCGCCGGGGTACCGGTCGGCTACGCAATGTTCCGCCGCAAGCCGCATTGGACCGACACCGGCAGCCCGGCCTACGAGGTCCATGTGTTGGAGTCGGTCACTCCGGATGCCGCTGTCGCTCACCTGATCTGGTCCCGGCTGCTCGATCTCGACCTGACCACCAAGGTGGTCACCGGCATGCTCGCTGTCGACGATCCGTTGCTCAGCCTGCTGGTCGACCTTCGCACGGCCAATCCGATCTGGTCTGATCAGCTGTGGCTGCGACTGCTCGACGTCCCGACGGCCTTGGCCGCTCGCCAATACCAGGCACTGCTCGACGTGGTGATCGACCTCACCGACGCCGACCTGCCCGCCAACGCCGGACGCTGGCACCTGCAGGCTGCGCCATTCGCGCAGGCCCGCGTGCAGCGCACCGACCGGGAGCCGCAGTTGCGCATGGACGTCCGCGAGCTCGGTGCGGTCTATCTGGGCCAGACCAGCCTGTGCGAGCTGGCCGGCGCCGGACTGGTCGAGGATCTGACCGGCACCGCGCTGCTGGCTACCAGCGCAGCCTTCGGCTGGCCGATCGCCCCGGTGGCGAGCTGGGTCTTCTAGCCGGAGAACGCCTGCTGATAAAGCTCAGCCAGGCCGGGGGTGTCGCTGGCGCCGGAGTACCCGCAGCCGACCAGTGCACCTTCGGACGAGGCGATCAGGTATGTGCCCCCCACGGCGACCGTGCCGCCCATCAACGACTCGCTGCTGCCGTCCAGGGTGATCTGCACCCGCTCGGCTTTGCTGCCGCGGAACACCGTGGTCACGCTCAGAGTGACCTTTGGCCCGTCGATCTTCAGCACCGTGCCGGCGAAGGCGAAGTCCGCACTGCCGGCCAGAATCCCGGCTTCGGGCGGACGGCACTTGGCCAGTTGTGAGCCCGCAGTGAGCTGGATCGCCGCGGCCGGAACGCTCGGTGCTTGCGGCTGCTCCGCCTGGTGGCTGCCGAAGAGCCAGCCGCCACCGGCCACCACCAGCACGGCGGCGGCCGCGGCCACCCCACGCCAGTAGTGCCGAGACGTGGTGGGAGACGTCGATGCCATGGTTTCCTCCATCAGGCGGGAGAGCTGATCGGGAGCCATTGGTTCAGCTGAAGCGGCCGGATCGGCCCGCCGCAACCGCTCGCGCAGCTGGTCTTCGCTCACTGCACGCTCCCTTCTGTCGCCTGGATATGTCCGGACGCGCCGCGCGACTTTCCGAGTTCGGCTCGAAGCCGCTGGCGGGCTCGGTGTAGCCGCAGGCTGGCCGCGTTCACCGAGATCTGCAGCACTTCGGCGATCTCGGTCGGGCCCAGGTCCTCCCAGCCCCATAGCCGCAGTACTTCGGCATCCAATGGACGCAACCGCGCCAATGCTCGACCCAGTTCAGGATCGGCCGGTTCTGGAGGTGCGATCGGCCGGGGCGGATCCACCACGGACAGCCGGGCGAACAATCGTCCGCGACGACGCGCGGCACGCTCGGCGTTGGCCAGGCAGTTGCGGGCCACCGCGTATGCCCATGCGGTCGGCGGATCGGGCAGTTCGTCCAGACGTCGCCAGCACACCAACAGCGTCTCGGACAGCACGTCCTCAGCCGTGGCCGGGTCTGTGCGCCGGGCCAAGTAGCGCCGAAGCTCACCGATCAGGCTCGGTGCCAGCTGCTCAAAGCGCTGCCGGCGCGCCTGCTCGTCCATGGAGTCCACGTCGGATCATGTCCGGCAACGGCGCTCAGCTTTCAGGCCGACGCCGAGATTGTCGGGCCGACTACTCCGGGTTCGGGGTGGTCTTGGAGATCACCATCAGGAACTCGCGGTTGCTCTGGGTCTTCCGCATCCGGTTGAGCAGCATCTCCAGGCCGGCCTGCGGCTCCTGAGCGCTGAGCACGCGGCGCAGCTTCCAGATGATTGCCAGCTCCTCGCGACCGAGCAGCAGCTCCTCGCGCCGGGTGCCGGAGGCCACCGGGTCGATGGCCGGGAAGATCCGCTTGTCGGCGAGCTCGCGGCGCAAGCGCAGCTCCATGTTGCCGGTGCCCTTGAACTCCTCGAAGATCACCTCGTCCATCTTCGAGCCGGTCTCGATCAAGGCCGTGGCCAGGATGGTCAGCGAGCCGCCGTCCTCGATGTTGCGGGCCGCGCCGAAGAACTTCTTCGGCGGGTACAGGGCTGCGGAGTCGACACCACCGGACAGGATGCGTCCCGACGCCGGGGCGGCCAGGTTGTAGGCCCGGCCCAGGCGGGTGATGCCGTCGAGCAGGACGACGACGTCGCGACCGAGCTCGACCAGCCGCTTGGCCCGCTCGATGGCCAACTCGGCGATGGTGGTGTGATCGTCGGCCGGACGGTCGAAGGTGGAGGCGATGACCTCACCGGAGGTGGTCCGCTGGAAGTCGGTGACCTCCTCGGGACGCTCGTCCACCAGGACGACCATCAGGTGCACCTCGGGGTTGTTGGCGGTGATCGCGTTGGCGATCGCCTGCATGACCAGGGTCTTGCCGGCCTTCGGCGGCGAGACGATCAGACCACGCTGGCCCTTGCCGATCGGCGAAACCAGATCGATGATGCGCCCGGTCATGTTCAGCGGGGTGGTCTCCAGCCGGAACCGCTCCTGCGGGTACAGCGGAGTCAGCTTCTGGAACTCGGGACGATCCTTGGCCTTCTCCGGGGCATCGGCGTTGATCGCATCGATGCGAACCAGCGGGTTGAACTTCTCCCGGCGCTCGCCCTCCTTGGGTGCCTTGATCGCGCCGGCGACGATGTCGCCCTTGCGCAGGCCCCACTTCTTCACCATCGAGAGCGACACATAGGCGTCGTTCGGACCCGGCAGGTAGCCGGTGGTACGGACGAAGGCGTAGTTGTCCAGGACGTCGAGGATGCCGGAGATCTCCAGCAGGACGTCGTCCTCGCTGACCACCGGGTCGGCTTCCATCCTGTCCAGCCCGGGGATCCCGCCGCCACCGCCGGGACGGCGCCGGTTCTGCTGCTGACGATCGCGGTTGCGACGACGCCGGCTGCGCCGACCCCCGCCACCCAGCTCGTCGCCGTCATTGCTGGGCAACTGCTGTTGCTGCTGCGGGCGCTGCGGCTCGGAGTTGCGCGCCTCATCGTCGCCACCGTCGCGGCGACGCCGGTTACGTCCGCCGCCCTCACCACCGGACTTCAGCGCTTCCAGCCGGGAGGCGACATCGTCGACCTCGGCAGAACTCGTGCTGCGCTCCGGAGCACCGGCCTGCTCGTTGCGCGAGCTCTCGTTGCGCGGAGTCTCGTTGCGCGGGGTCTCGTTGCGCGGGGTCTCGTTGCGCGGGGTCTCATTGCGAGGAGCGTCGTTGCGGGGAGCTTCGCTGTGGCTCGCAGCCTCGACCCGGGGTGCCTCGCTGCGGACCAGCTCGGACGCCGGCTCAGCGGCAGGAGCCTTCTGCCGACGCGATGACGTACGCGGACGCTCGGTCTTGGCCTCGTCCGACGCTGGACGAGAGCCGGCCTGGGCGCTCTTGATGGCGGCGACCAGGTCGCCCTTGCGCATGGCGTTGGCGCCCTTGACTCCCAGGGAGGAGCCGAGCTGCTTGAGTTCGGGCAGCAGCATGCTGTCCAGCCCCGAGCGCTTGCGGGGCGTGCTGGTCGTGGCGTCGACGGTGTCGGTCACGGAAGTCCTTTCGGATCGGTCGGGCTCCGTTGCACTCGAACGGGCTCGGCCTGGCTCATGGCTGAGCTACGGGGATTGACTGCCAGATCTGAAATGCCAGTGATTCGATCTCGCTGCTGGGATCTCTCGACGTAACGCGCATCTCGACTGCGTTCGTCCTGCCCGATCTGGGGGCGGCGCCGACTGGCGCGAATAAAACTGTAGCACCGACTACCCAGCACGGCAGCAAACCCAGCAGCGATCAGCTGAGCGCGCTGAGGAAGGCCTGATGGAGCTCGGCGTAGTCAGTGGTCACCGGGAACTGCGGGAACTCGTCCACCACGTTGGCCGGCGGCCGGAACAGGATGCCGGCATCGGCCTCGGCCAGCATGGCGGTGTCGTTGTAGGAGTCCCCGCTGGCGACCACCTGATAGTTCAGCTCATGGAAGGCTCGCACGGCTGCCCGCTTGGAGTCTGGCTGACGCAGCTGGTAGCCGACCAGACGGTCCTCGCTCACCAGGAGTCGGTGGCAGAAGAGCGTCGGGTAGCCGAGCTGCGCCATCAACGGCATGGCGAACTCGTAAAAGGTGTCGGACAGGATCACCACTTGGAAGTCCTGGCGAAGCTCATCGAGGAACTCACGAGCGCCCGGCAGCGGGCCCATCTCGGCGATCACCTTCTGAATCAGGGACAGCCCCAGGCCGTGCTCGGCCAGGGTGGTGATCCGATGCTGCATGAGCACGTCGTAGTCAGAGACGTCGCGCGTTGTCAGCCGCAGTTCTTCGATGCCTGTGGCTTCGGCCACCCGGATCCAGATTTCGGGGACAAGGACCCCTTCCAGGTCCAGGCAGGCCAAGTTCATCAGGCGCCCTCCACCCGCATCAGGGAGATGCCGGCGTGGACTTCCGGCATTCGGTCGAGTTCGGCAATGGCCTCCACCACTTGGTGGTGCTTGGCCAGGTGGGTGGTGACGCCCAGTCGGGCCTCGGCACCTTGGCTCTCTTGGCGGACGGCCTGCAGCGACACCCCGTGCTGGGCGAAGCAGGTGGCGACCGCGGCGAGAACTCCGGGCTCGTCGTGCACCGTCATCGAGACGTAGTAGCGAGAGCTGATTTCGCCGGCCGGCGTGATTCCACGCTCGGAGTAGTGGGACTCCCCCGGGCCGAGGCCGCCACGGACCCGATTGCGCGCCGCAGTCACCAGGTCACCCAACACCGCGGACGCGGTGGGCGAACCCCCGGCACCGGGACCCATGAACATCAACTGGCCGGCATTGCGGGACTCGATGAAGATCGCGTTGTAGGCGCCGGGAATCGACGCCAGCGGGTGCGCCTTGGCCACCATGGTCGGGTGCACGCCCAGAGCGATCGAGCCGTCAGGGCTCAGTGAGCAGCGGGCCAGCAGCTTGATCACGCAGCCACGCTCCTTGGCCGCAGCGATGTCGGCCGCGGTCACCCCGGTGATCCCCTCCCGGTCGACGTCGGAGAGCCGAACCCGGGTGTGGAAGGCCAGACTGGCCAGGATGGCCGCCTTGGAGGCCGCGTCGAAGCCTTCGACATCGGCGGTGGGGTCGGCCTCGGCGAAGCCGAGCTGCTGGGCCTGCACCAAGGCGGTGCTGAAGTCGGTGCCCTCGCTGTGCATCTGGTCGAGGATGAAGTTCGTGGTGCCGTTGACGATCCCGACCACGGCCGTGACCTCGTCACCAACCAGCGACTCCCGCAACGGACGGACGATCGGAATGGCACCGGCCACGGCGGCCTCGTAGTAGAGGTCGACGCCGGCGTCCTCGGCCGCGCTGTAGATAGTGGCGCCGTCCTCGGCCAGCAACGCCTTGTTTGCCGTGATCACCGAAGAGCCGGCTGCGATCGCGGCCAGAATCAACGTGCGGGCCGGCTCGATGCCGCCCAGCAGCTCGATGACCAGATCCACATCCGAGCGGGACGCCAGCGCCAAGGCGTCATCGGTGAGCAGAGCCCGATCAATTCCGGGACGCTCGATCTCCAGCCGGCGAACGGCGATCCCGACCAGTTCGAGCGGACGCCCGATGCGGGCCCGCAGATCCTCGGCCTGCTCGAGCAGCTGCCGGGCCACCTGCGAACCGACAACGCCACAACCCAGCAACGCCACCTTCAGTGGCGCCGACTCCGACCTCGTCATGACTCGCTCTTCTCCAGCCCGGCATCCAGCGCGAGCAGATCGTCCAGCGTCTCGCGGCGCAGGATGGTGGTGATCCGACCGTTGTTCACTGCGACCACCGGCGGCCTTGGCGTGTGATTGTAGTTGCTGGCCATGGCCCGGCTGTAGGCGCCGGAAGCCGGCACGGCGAGCAGATCTCCAACCCCGGTGTCGCCGGGCAGGAACTCGTTGCGAACCAGGATGTCGCCACCCTCGCAATGCACGCCCACGACCCGGGAGATCACCGGCTCGGCCGTCGAGGTGCGGTTGGCCAGCGCTGCGGAGTACTCCGCTGCGTACAACGCCGGACGGATGTTGTCGCTCATCCCGCCGTCCACCGACAGGTAGCGGCGGCTGAAGCCCGATCCGAGTTCGACCGGCTTCACGGTGCCGACCCGGTACAGCGCCGTCCCGGCCGGACCGATCAGAGCGCGACCCGGCTCGATCGATAACCGCGGAATGGTCAGCCCGTAGCCCGCGCACTCGTGCTGGACGATCTCGCGCAGCCCGGCCGCCAGATCGGCCGCCGTCGAGGGCGTGTCCTCCTTGGTGTAGGCGATGCCGAAGCCGCCGCCCAGATCCAGCTCGGGCAGTTCCTGGCCGGTCGCCTCGCGGAACTGGGCGAACAGCTTCAGCGTCCGCCGGGCAGCCACCTCGAAGCCGTTGGTGTCGAAGATCTGGCTGCCGATGTGGGAGTGCACCCCGAGCAGTTCCAGATGCGGACTGTTCTGGCAGCGGAACAGCGCCACCAGCGCCTGGCCGCCACCAATAGAGAAGCCGAACTTCTGGTCTTCGTGCGCCGTGGCGATGTACTCGTGGGTGTGCGCCTCGACGCCGGTGGTCACCCGGACCATCACCTTGGCGGTGACGCCCAGTTCGGCGCACAGCCGCTCCAACCGGGTGATCTCGTCGGAGGAGTCGACGACGATCCGGCCGACGCCGCTGGTCAGCGACACGCGCAACTCGTCCTCGGACTTGTTGTTGCCGTGATGCGCGATCCGGGCCGGGTCGACGCCACCGCGCAGCGCCACCGTCAGCTCACCCAGCGAGGCCACGTCGACGCTGAGGCCTTCCTCGGCCAACCAGCGAGCCACCATCGTCGAAATGAAGGCCTTACTGGCGTAGTACAGCGTCCAGCCCTCGAAGGCTTCCCGCCAGGTGCGGGCCCGCTCCCGGAAGTCGGCCTCGTCGATCACGTAGGCCGGCGTGCCGACCTGTTCGGCCAGTTCGGTGAGCCGGACGCCGCCGATCGAAATGACCCCGTCCGCCTCGCGAGTGGTGTTGCTGCTCCACAGCTTGGTAGTCAGCTCGTTGACGTCGTCAGGCCGCGTCAGCCACACCGGTGCCGGTGAGGCGACGTCGGCGTGGATCGCGCCGGCAACGTGCATGTGGGTCATGGCCGCAACTGTGCCAGATCAAGGGCCCCGACACCGGCGGTGCGGCCGGATCTGGACGACCCGCGACACGCCGGACGGCCGCATCCGCGTTCGGCCACGCGCGTCGGCGATGCGGCTTCTGGGGCCGCGGTTTGCTAGAGTCCTCTTCGGCCCACGTGGGCCGGGCCCCCGTAGCTCAGGGGATAGAGCACCGCCCTCCGGAGGCGGGAGCGCGCGTTCGAATCGCGCCGGGGGCGCCCAAGCAGCGCCGGCCTTGGCCAAAATGCTTAGCTCTTTCCTATTCCAATTACCCCCTATGGCGACCGCGTCGGTGGCCCTGTGGTGAGTACCATCGAGCGGAAGTGCATCGATGCCGCCATAGGAGATAGCCAAAGTGACTCAAGCGCCGCGAAAGACCGCGCCGTCCGCCACGGGCGACGAATTCGGGGCCAACGATTGGTTGATCGAGGAACTGCGCGAGCAGTACCGGACTGATCCCACATCGGTAGAACCAGCCTGGGCGGCGTACTTCGCAGCCGAGAAGCCGGACGCGCCGGTGGCGGCCACACCCCAGGTGGCACCGACGCCGACCCCTAGCCCGGTCCCCGCGGCGCCTGCGCCGGTGGCTCCGGCTGCCCACATTGCGCCGGCCGCCGAGCCGGCACCGGAGTCGCAGGGGCATGCCAGCCCGGAGGGACCCGGTTCCGGTCGCGGTGTCTCCGCCGACCGTCCGCGCAGTCCGCAGCCGGTCACCAAGACCGCGACTGAGCCGATCAAGACGCCGTTGCGCGGCGCCCCGGCCCGCACTGCAGCGAACATGGACGTCTCGCTGAGCGTGCCCACCGCGACCAGCGTCCGCGAGGTGCCGATGAAGCTGGTCATCGACCAGCGCGAGATGATCAACACCCACCTGGCTCGCAGCACCGGCGGCAAGGTCTCCTTCACTCACCTGATCGGCTGGGCCATGGTCCAGGCGCTCAAGGCCATCCCGGAGATGAACAACTCCTACGAGCTGATCAACGGCAAGCCGAACCTGGTCACTCCGCCGACGATCAACCTGGGCCTGGCCATCGACTCCAAGCGTCCCGATGGCACTCGGCAGCTGCTCGTCCCCAACATCAAGCACTGCGAGGATCTCGACTTCGCCGGCTTCTGGAATGCCTACGAGCGGCTCGTCGTCCGTGCCCGCGAGGGCTCCCTCGGTGTGGACGACTTCGCCGGCACCACCGCCTCGCTGACCAACCCCGGCGGCCTGGGCACCAACCACTCGGTGCCGCGGCTGATGTCCGGACAAGGCGTGATCCTTGGCGTGGGCTCGATCGACTACCCGCCGGAGTTCCAGGGCGCCAGCAGTGCCCGGATCAATCAGCTGGCCATCTCGAAGGTGACCACGCTCACCTCGACCTACGACCACCGGGTGATTCAGGGAGCTCAGTCCGGAGAGTTCCTCAAGCGGATCCACGAGCTGCTGATCGGCAAGCACGACTTCTACGACGAGATCTTCGACTCACTGCGGGTGCCGTACACCCCGATCCGTTGGGCCAACGACATCAGCGACGAGAAGCTCGGTTCGATCCCCCGCAGCGCACGGGTGTTCTCGCTGATCTCCGCCTATCGCAATCTGGGCCACTACATGGCCGACATCGATCCACTGGAGTACCGGCAGCGGACTCACCCTGAACTGACCTTGGAGTTCCACGGTTTGACCTTGTGGGACCTGGATCGGGAGTTCCCGGTGGGCGGCTTCGGCGGCCTGAACGGCCAGGTGCTTCCGCTGCGCGAGATCCTGGTTCGACTGCGTGACTCCTACTGCCGCACCGTCGGCGTGGAGTACATGCACATCTCCGACAACACCCAGCGATCCTGGATCCAGGAACGCTTCGAGCAGTCGTTCCAGCCGTGGCCGAAGGAGGAGCATCTGCGCATCCTGGATCGGCTGAACGAGGCCGAGGTCTTCGAGACCTTCCTGCAGACCAAGTTCGTCGGCCAGAAGCGGTTCTCCCTTGAGGGCGGCGAGTCGGCCATCGTGTTCCTCGACGAGCTCTGCGAGCAGGCAGCCGATGACGCCGTCGAGGAGGTCGTGATCGGCATGCCGCACCGCGGCCGGCTGAACGTCCTGGCCAACATCGTCGGCAAGTCCTATGCCCAGATCTTCCGTGAGTTCCAGGGCAACTACGATCCCCGGCTGCAGACCGGCAGCGGCGATGTGAAGTACCACCTGGGCGCCGAGGGCAAGTTCACCGCGGCCAGCGGACGGGTGATCAAGACGTCCGTCGCGGCGAACCCGTCCCACCTGGAGGCGGTCAACCCGGTGGTCGAGGGCATCGTCCGAGCCAAGATCGACCGGATCGGCAAGCGTCCGGGCTGGCCGGTGATGGCCGTCCTCCTGCACGGGGACGCATCCTTCGCCGGACAGGGCGTCG
Source organism: Actinomycetes bacterium (assembly GCA_023425145.1). Lineage (GTDB taxonomy): Bacteria > Actinomycetota > Actinomycetes > Propionibacteriales > Propionibacteriaceae > Propionicimonas. Next base: position 216,032 of record JAFADF010000073.1, read on the forward strand.
TGTACGAGACCCTGCAGATGAGCCAGCTGCGCGCCTTCAAGACCGGCGGCACGATCCACCTCGTGGTGAACAACCAGGTCGGCTTCACCACCGCCCCCATGGACTCGCGCTCCAGTGTCTACGCCACCGACGTGGCCAAGGGCTTCCAGATCCCGGTCTTCCACGTCAACGGCGACGACCCCGAGGCGGTGGCCCGGGTCGCCCAGGTGGCCTTCGACTACCGGCAGCGGTTCGGACGCGATGTCGTGGTCGATCTGGTCTGCTACCGGCGCCGCGGCCACAACGAGGGCGACGACCCCAGCTTCACCCAGCCGCAGATGTATGACCTGATCGAGCAGAAGCGCAGCGTCCGCAAGCTCTACACCGAGGCGCTGATCGGCCGTGGCGACATCACCACCGACGACGCCGATCAGGTGCTGGGCCGATTCCGCGAGCGTCTCGAGGGCGTGTTCAAAGAGGTCCGCGAGGCGGCCGCCGCGCCGGTCGAGGAGCCGAAGACGCCCTACTACCCGGCCAAGCTGGGCAAGGACCAGGGCACCGCGATCACGCCGGAGCAGATGGAGACCATTGCGGCCGCCCACCTGCGCTTCCCGGAGGGTTTCGCCGTCCATCCGAAGGTTCTTCCGCAGCTCGAGCGTCGCGCCGAAGCGATCAGGAAGGGCCCGATCGACTGGGCCACTGCCGAGTTGCTGGCGCTGGGCTCGCTGATGATGGAGGGACGTCCGGTCCGGATGGTCGGACAGGACACGCGCCGCGGCACCTTCAGCCAGCGTTTCGCCGCCGTGGTGGACCGAGTCAGCGCCGAGTCCTATGTGCCGCTGAAGCACCTCAGCGAGGATCAGGGCTCGTTCTACGTGTTCGACTCGCTGCTCAGTGAGTACGCCGGGATGGGCTTCGAGTACGGCTACTCGGTGGCCGCGCCCGATGCCATGGTGTTGTGGGAGGCCCAGTTCGGCGACTTCGCCAATGGCGCCCAGACCATCGCCGATGAGTTCATCGCCGCCGGCAATGCGAAGTGGACCCAGAAGTCGGGCGTGGTGCTGCTGCTCCCCCACGGCTACGAGGGTCAGGGTCCCGACCACTCCTCGGCGCGGATCGAGCGCTGGCTCACTCTGTGCTCCGAAGGTGCGCTGGCGGTCTGCCACCCGTCCACTCCGGCCAGCTACTTCCATCTGCTGCGCACCCACGCCTACGTGAACTGGCACCGTCCGGTGGTGGTGGCCACGCCGAAGTCGATGCTGCGGCACAAGATGGCGGTCTCCCCGGTCGAGGAGTTCACCCAGGGCAAGTGGCGTCCGGCTCAGGGCGACCCGACGATCACCGACCCGAGCAAGGTCCGCCGGATCCTGCTCTGCTCGGGCAAGATTCGCTGGGAGCTGATCGCGGCCCGCGAGCGGGCCGGCCTGAACGAGCAGGTCGCCATCCTGTCTTTGGAGCGTCTCTACCCGCTGCCCACGGCCGAACTGGCCGCCGAACTCGCCAAGTACCCGCAGGTGAGCGACATCCGCTGGGTGCAGGACGAGCCGGAGAACCAAGGCGCCTGGTGGTTCCTGCAATTGCACCTGCCGCAGGCGATCGCCGAGGCCATTCCTGGGTACCAGTTGAACCTGCGCGGGGTGACCCGTCGGGCCGCGTCCGCACCCTCGGTCGGGTCGGTCAAGGCACACCAGGCACAGGAAGCCGAACTCTTGGACAAGGCGCTGGGCGACTAGTGTCAAGTACCCAACTGACCTTGTGAATCAGTTCGCCACAAGCGCAAGTTGGTGGCAAGGCGTGCAAAATCAGTGCGTATCTTGGTTGGGCACGCTAAAGTTATGAGGCTGTGACGCGGGCCGGAAGGATGGCGCGCCTGAGTGCGTTCGCTCGCAACTCGCGGCTTCACCAAGTATGAGGAGTGGGTAGTTCATGGACTGGCGCCATCGCGCAGCCTGCCTGACCGAGGATCCGGAGTTGTTCTTCCCGATCGGTAATACCGGCCCGGCACTCATGCAGATTGCGGAGGCCAAGAAGGTCTGCCGCCGCTGTGACGTACGTGAAGCCTGCTTGCAGTGGGCCCTGGATGCTGGTCAGGATCACGGCGTCTGGGGTGGCCTCAGCGAGGACGAACGCCGCGCCATGAAGCGTCGCGCGGCCCGGATGCGGGTCCGCAACAACTGAGGTTCAGCTCAGCGGCACCCGAACAGTCGCCACCGTGCGTTCGGCATCGGACGCCAGGCTGAACTCACCCTTCAAGTCGGCCACCAGCGTGCTGACGATCGACAGGCCCAAGCTGTTGGACCCGGCGATCGTGAAGTCCGGGGGCAGCGGCTCGCCGTGGTTCTCCACCTCGACCACCAGCTTGCCGTCGACCTGACTCGGCCGGACGTACACCTCCCCCGACGCATCCTTCAGGCCGTGCTCGACGGCGTTCTGGCAGATCTCGGTCAACACCAGCGACAGGCTGGTGGCGACGTCGGCCGGCACTGAGCCGAACGATCCTTGACGGATCATCCGTACCTTGCCGCCGGTGGCGGCCACGTCCCCGACCATCCGCAGCAGCCGGTCGGCGACATCGTCGAAGAAAACCGTCGAGTCGAAGTCCTGGCTGAGGATCTCGTGGACCACGGCGATGGCAGCGACCCGCTTCATGGCGTCGTTCAGCGCGCCCTTGGCCTCCGGTGAGGAGATTCGCCGCGCCTGCAGCCGCAGCAGTGCGGCCACGGTCTGCAAGTTGTTCTTCACCCGATGGTGGATCTCGCGGATCGTGGCGTCCTTGGTGACCAGCTGACGCTCCCGGGAGCGGAGCTCGGTGGTGTCGCGGCACAGCACCAGCAGGCCGTCGGGACGGGCCTCCTGAATCAGCGGCAGCACCCGCAGCCGGACGTTGGCGGTGGCCGACTCCAGATCCACCTCGGCGGAGCCGCGTCCGGCCAGGCTGGCGGCCAGCGGACGCTCCACCGGCCCCCGCTCCTTCAGCAGCGACTTGGTCACGGTGACGAAGTCCTCGCCGTACAGATCGCTGGTCAGGCCGAGCCGCCGGTAGGCGCTCATCGCATTCGGGCTGGCGTAGGAGATCATCCCGTTGGCATTGACCCGCAGCATGCCGTCTCCGACCCGCGGGGAGACCCACGGCACCCGCCGTTCGCCGCCCAGCGGGAACTGATGGTGGTGCACCATGCCGGTCAGCACCTGCGCGGCCTCGAGGTAGGCGTCCTCCAGTGCCCCCGGGGCACGCACGCCCATCTGGTTGGTGTGCATTTCGACGACCGCCACGCAGCGCTCGTCGTCCATGATCGGGATGGCCGTGACGTCCACCGGGATGCCGGCGTGCAGCTTGTTGCCGCTTGTGTGGCAGATCTCGCCGGACAGGTAGGCCTCGGTGACCAGGTGCTCGGGGTCGTAGCTGATGTCCTCGCCGACGACGTCGTCCTCCAACGAGGTCGGCCCGGTGGCCGGACGGACCTGGCCGCAGGCCCAGAAGATGTTGTCGTCCACCCCGGGAACCCACAAGATCAGATCAGCGAAGGCCAGGTCGGCCAGCAACGACCACTCGTCCATGAGTTGATCGAGCCAGGCACGATCCACCTCGGTGAGGTCACAGTGCTCGGCCATCACTCGATCCCGGTTACGCATGAGGCACACCCTACTTACCCAAGTTGGAACACTGCTGTCGCGACTGGCAGAATGGGTTTTCGCGTCAACCGACGCCACACGTCGATACGATCGAGGAGACCGAGATGGGTAAGGGTGGCCGCAAGCGCCGTTCCCGCAGGAAGAACAGCGCCAACCACGGCAAGCGCCCGAACGCCTGACGCTCGCCTGTTCGAACACATCGAGCCCTCGCCGAATCGGCGGGGGCTCCTTGCTGTTGTCGGAGGATCGCCGAGGTCCTAGTCGGAGTCGACCTCGATGCTGGTGAAGCTGGCCTGGATGCGCACGCGCAGGCCCTCGGGCGCGAGGTCTTCGCGGCAGCAACGACGAATCAGCAGCCTCATGGCCTCCTCGACCTGGAATCGATCCAGGCAGGGTTCGCAGGCCATCAGGTGCTCGCGGATCTCGTCGGCCTCTTCGGCGCTCAGTTCGTGGTCGTGGAAGGCGTACACCTGCTCGATCACCGAGCTGCAATCGTGGAGGTCGTGACGGTGCTCACTCATCGCCACTCCGATCGATCAGGCCCTGCTCCACTGCGAAGTCGGCCAGCCGATTACGCAACTGGGTGCGTCCGCGGTTGAGCCGGGACATCACAGTACCGATTGGGGTGCCCATGATCTCGGCGATCTCCTTGTAGGAGAAGCCCTCGACATCGGCCAGATACACCGCCAGTCGGAAGTCGGCCGGTAGCGCGTTCATGGCGTCGGTGACCGCCGAATGCGGCATCCGATCCAGCGCCTCCATCTCCGCCGAGCGCAGCCCGTCGGAGGTGTGCGACTCGGCCCGGGCCAACTGCCAGTCCTCGACCTCCTGGCCGGAGGTCTGCGGCTGGCGCTGACGCTTGCGGTAGGAGTTGATGAAGGTGTTGGTGAGAATCCGGTACAGCCAGGCCTTCAGATTGGTGCCCGGCGTGAACTGACGGAACGAGGCGAACGCCTTGGCGTAGGCCTCCTGAACGACATCTTCGGCATCGGCCGGGTTGCGGGTCATCCGCAGCGCGGCACCGTAGAGCTGGTCGAGGAAGGGCAACGCCTCAGCCTCGAACCGCGCGGACAACTCGGCGTCGGTCTCGCTGAAAGCGGGTACCGCCACCTCTTGGTCTGGCAAGGTCGGCAGGTTCATCACGAACGAGCCTAGCGGGTGGCTCGGACGCCCCAAGACGCCACCGGCTACGCCACGCTCAGCTGCTGTTGTGATCACGGCCATTCCAACGCCGATCGGCCCCTCGCCTATTCCCCCTCGAGCGGCTCGATCAGTTCGGGACCGTCGTTGGCTACCTGGTTCACCAGCAGCGGCACCCGGTAGTAGCTCATCGCCGCGACCGGGACGTCCAGCAGTGCGCGCGGCTCGCCGTCGAAGTGCGGATCCAGCCAGGGCGTCCAGTGTTCGTGGGGTACGGCCATCGGCATCCGGTCGTGCAGCCGGCCCAACTCGTCGGTGGCGCTGGTGGTGAGCACGGTGGTGGTCGTCAACCAGCTGCCGTCCGGCGCCTTCCAGAACTCGTACAGCCCGGCCATCACCAGCAACCCGCCGTCGGCCGGACGGATGAACGATGGCTGTTTGATCGGCTTGCCGAGCTCTCCGACGGTCGACTGCCACTCGTAGTACCCGGTGGCCGGGATCAGGCAGCGGCGGCTGGCGTAGGCCTTGCGGAAGGACGGCTTATCGGCGACGGTCTCGACCCGGGCGTTGATCAGCCGGGCGGCGCCGGCGGGATCCTTGGCCCAGGACGGAACCAGCCCCCAGCGCAGTTCGGCCAGGATTCGCCGCGGCCCGTCCTCGCGGGTGCGCTCCAGGACGGCGATCACCGGGTCGGTCGGGGCGATGTTGTACGACGGCGGCGGCAGCGGACCGGCCACTTCGTCGATCTCGAAGATGTCGGCAAGGTCGGCACCGGCCAGGCTCAGCGCGTAGCGTCCGCACATGGCCACGACCCTACGCCGCAAGTCGTAGCCTCACCCGCTTGGCACCGCCGGGGGTTCAGGGTAGTAATGGAGTATGAGTCTGTTGCGGTTCGTCGCCCGGTCGATGCTGGCCAGTTACTTCGTCGTGAACGGGGTGCAAGCGCTGATCAAGCCGGCCGAGCACACTGAGCTCGCCGCGCCGGCGCTCTCGCTGGCTCCCACGCTGCGTGATGCCTTGCCCGAGGCTGCGCGCAGCTACGTCCCGACCGACGCCGTCTCGATGACGCGCTGCATCGCTGCCGCACAGGTGGCCGGTGGGTTGAGCCTGGCCACCGGAGTCGGACGCCGCCTCGGCGCGGCCGTCCTGGCGACGACCCTTGCGCCGGCGGTCATCGTGGCCAAGCCGTGGCGACAGAGCGTCGACAAGGCCCAGCTCGGCACCGACGTCGCTCTGCTCGGTGGCGTCGTGCTGGCCGCGGCCGACACCGAAGGCAAGCCGGGTCTGGCCTGGCGGGTCAGCCAACAGCGCAAGCTGGCTGCCGAGCAGAAGGCGAACCTCGAGCGGGCCGCCAAGGACGCCACCGCCAAGGTGCGTCGAGTGCTGGAAGTGCATTCTTGAGCCCGACGCCCTGGCCGGCCCCCGTGGCCGCCGGGCCGGTACGCGGCACTCTCAGCGTCCCGGGGTCGAAGTCCGCGAGCGCCCGGAGCCTGCTGCTTGCTGCCCTGGCCGACGGCCCGTCCACGCTGACCGGCGTGCTGGCTTCGCGTGACACCGACCTGATTCGGGCCGGACTGACCACCCTCGGTGCCCAGTTCGAACAGTCGGACGTTCACCTACGGGTCACCCCGGCCACCGAGATCGTCGGCGGCGGCCGGATCGACTGCGGGCTGGCCGGCACCGTGATGCGCTTCCTGCCGCCGCTGGCCGCCCTGGCCGCGCAGCCGACGCAGTTCTTCGGTGATCCCGCAGCCAGCCAGCGTCCGATGGCTCCGCTGCTGGGTGCCTTGGCCGCGCTCGGTGCCGAGGTCAGCCAACCGCACACCCTGCCGTTCAGCGTCGCTAGCGGAGGTTTCCGCGGCGGCGCAGTCAGCCTCGACGCCAGCGGCTCCAGCCAGTTCATCTCGGCCCTGCTGCTCAGCGGCGCCCGGTTCCCCGACGGCATCAAGGTGACCCACTCCGGCGGCACGCTGCCGTCGCTGCCGCACATTCAGATGACCCTCACCCTGCTGAACCGGCGCGGGGTCGAGACCACCCAGACCGGGCCGGTCAGCTGGCAGGTCTCCCCCGGTCCGATCGCCGCGCTGGACGAAGCCGTCGAGCCCGATCTGACCAATGCGGCCACCCTGCTGGCCGCAGCCCTGGTCACCGGCGGTGAACTCACCACGGCCTGGCCGGACGGGGTGCAGGCCGGCCACGAACTGGCCTCCGTCCTGGCCGCCTTCGGCGCCCGGCTGCGCTACGCCGACGCGGCAGACGGCAGCCGAACCCTCACCGTCTCCGGCATCGACGGCGTGCGCGGGGCCGACCTCGACTTGTCGAAGGTGAGCGAACTCACTCCGGTCGCCGCTGCCTTGGCCGCGCTGGCTCCCGAGCCGAGCACCCTGCGCGGTGTGGCTCACATTCGCGGCCACGAGACCGATCGGCTCGCCGCGCTTGCCACTGGTCTGGGTGAGCTCGGCGCGAACGTCCGGCAGACCGCCGACGGGCTGGCCTTCGAGCCGGCCACGCTCCACGGCGGCGGCTTCGCCACCCACGCCGATCATCGGCTCGCCCACGCGGCCGCCTTGGTCGGGCTGGTGACGCCGGGCGTCCTGCTCGACGACGTGACCTGCACCACCAAGACCCTGCCCGACTTCCCGGGCCTGTGGACGGCGCTGATCGGCGCCCAGCGATGAGCCGCCAGGGCATCACCATCGACCCGCACGACGGCTTCGATCGCCCCGGACGCCGAACCCGTCCCCGGACCAAGGACCGTCCGACCTACGACAAGGCCGTCGACGCCATGGTGATCACCGTCGATCGCGGACGCTTCCGCTGCCTGATCGAGGGACAGGACGAGCAGGTCAGCGCCACCAAGGCCCGCAACCTGGGCCGCAAGGCCGTCATCGTCGGTGATCGGGTGCGCCTGGTCGGCGACACCAGTGGCATCGAGGGCAGCCTGGCCCGGATCGTCGAGGTCGACGAGCGAGAGACCGTGCTGCGCCGCACCGCCGACGACGATGACCCCTTCGAGCGTCCGATCGTGGCCAATGCCGACCAGCTGGTGATCGTCACTGCGCTGGCCGATCCCCCGCCGCGGGTCGGCATGATCGATCGGATTCTGGTCGCCGCCTACGACGCCGGCCTGGATCCAGTGCTGGTGCTGACCAAGGCCGATCTGGCCAGCCCGGACGAACTGATCGCGGCGTACCAGCCGCTGGGAGTCCCGGTGGTGACTACCGAGCCGGGTGCCGAACTGAGCGCCCTGCGCGAGTTGCTGGCCGGGCACCGCAGCGTGCTGGTCGGGCATTCGGGCGTCGGCAAGTCCACCCTGGTCAACGCGCTGATTCCGGACGTCCACCGCGAAGTCGGCCACGTCAACGAGGTCACCGGACGCGGCCGGCACACCTCCACCAGCGCCATCGCGCTGGCGCTGCCGGGGCCGGGCGGCTGGGTGATCGACACCCCGGGCGTCCGCTCGTTCGGGCTCAGCCACGTCACCCCGGATTCGTTCATCGCGGCCTTCTCCGACCTGGCCGACATCGTCGAGGACTGCCCGCGCGGCTGCCGGCACGACTCCACCGAGCCCGAGTGCGCCCTGGACGCCGCCGTATCAGATGGACGACTCAGTCCTGAGCGGCTGGAGTCGTTCCGCCGGATGGAGCGCGCCTTCGGCTAGATTGCTGAACATGCCCGACCAAGCCCTGCTCGACGACCTGCGCCTTGCCCATGTGCTGGCTGACCAGGCCGATGCCATCACGTTGGCCCGCTTCAAGGCCAGTGATCTGCAGGTAACCGCCAAACCTGACCTGACCCCGGTGACTGACGCCGATACCGCTGTCGAGGATGCGATCCGGACCAGCCTGTCCCGGACCCGTCCGCGCGATGCCGTCCACGGCGAGGAACGCCCCGACTCCGGCTGGGGGCCCCGGCGTTGGGTGATCGATCCGATCGACGGCACCGCCAACTTCGTCCGCGGCGTCCCAGTGTGGGCGACGCTGATCGGCTTGATGGTCGGCGACGAAGTGGTGGCCGGCGTGGTGTCGGCTCCGGCGCTGGGACGGCGATGGTGGGCGCTGAAGGGCGGCGGTGCGTTCACCGGACGCAGCCTGCTGCAGGGCGTCGGTTGCCGAGTGTCCGGCGTCTCCGAGATCGAGGACGCCTCGCTGTCGTACGCCTCGATCGGCGGCTGGATCGAGGCCGGCCGCGGCCAGCAGTTCGTCGATCTGCTGCGCGACTGCTGGCGGACCCGCGCCTACGGCGACTTCTGGAGCTACATGCTGCTGGCCGAAGGGGCGGTCGATCTGGCTGCTGAGCCCGAGCTGGCCCTGCACGACATGGCCGCCGTCTCGATCGTGGTCACCGAGGCCGGCGGTCGGTTCACTAATCTGGACGGCCAGGACGGTCCGCACGGACCCGGCGCGATCGCGACCAACTCGCTGCTGCACGACGAGATCGTCGAGCGGCTCAGCCTCGATCAGGACTGATCGCGTCCGCTGGTGCGAATCCGCGGCACCGCGGCCAGCAGCGCCTGGGTGTAGTCCTGCTGCGGGTCGGCATAGATCGACTCGGTCGGGCCGGCTTCGACGATCCGTCCGGCGCGCATCACGGCGAGCTGATCGCACAGGTGCCGCACCACCATCAGGTCGTGGCTGACCACGATCAGAGTCAGCCCGGCCGAGGCGACCAGGTCGGTGAGCAGGTTCAGCACTTGAGCCCGCACCGACACGTCGAGCGCGGAGACCGGCTCGTCGGCGATCAGCACGTCCGGCTTGGGGGCCAACGCCCGGGCGATCGCGATCCGTTGCCGCTGACCGCCGGAGAACTCGTGCGGATAGCGATCGGCGGCATCCGGCGGCAGGTCGACCGCGGCCAGCACTTCGGCGAGGCGTTCTTGGTGATCGACGTCGGCGGGCAGCTGGCGGCGGACCAGCCGCGAGCGCAGCGGCTCGGTGATGATCTGGCCGACCCGCATCCGCGGATTCAGCGACGAGCGCGGATCCTGGAACACCAGCTGCACCGAGGCCCGCAGGAACCCCAGTTCGCGCTCCGGCAGTACCGAGATCTCCCGGCCTTCGAACCACACCTCTCCGCTCGTGGGACGATCCAGCCCGGCCAGCAGCCGGACCAGGGTCGACTTGCCCGAGCCGGACTCCCCCACGATGCCCAGGCGTCCGCCGCGGGCCAGTTCGAGATCGACCCCAGCTAGGGCCGGGACGACCCGTCCGCTGGTGGTGAAAGTCCTGGTCAGCGCCTCGGCGCGATAGAGAGGCTCAGTCATCGCCGGCCCCCGGAGTAGAAGTCCTCAACCACCGGCAGCCGCTGCCCCGGCGCCACCTGATCGAGCCGGGCAGTGGCCACCAGGCCGCGGGTGTAGGGGTGCTCGGGGTTGGTGAACAGCTTCTCGACACTGCCGGTCTCGACGATCCGTCCGTCGAGCATCACCATCACCTGATCGCACACCTGGGAGACCACGGCCAGGTCGTGGGTGATGAACAGGCACGCCGCCCCGGAGCTGGTCAGCGCCTCGTCCAGCTTCTGCAGCACCATGGCCTGCACGGTGACGTCCAGGGCTGTGGTCGGCTCGTCGCAGATCACCAGGTCGGGAGAGTTGATCAGGGCCATGGCTAGGATCGCCCGCTGCCGTTGGCCACCGGACAGCTGATGCGGGAACGAGTCGGCGACCCGCTGCGGATCCTCCAGCCCCACCTCGGCCAGCATCGCCACCACCCGCTCACGGGCCGGCCCGGACTCGGTGCCGGCGTGCAGCCGCAGGACCTCGGCGACCTGGCGTCCGACTCGCATCGTCGGGTCGAGGGCGGTCATCGGCTCCTGGAATACCATCGAGACCAGGTTGCCTCGACGCTTAGCCAGCTCAGTTTCGTTCAGGCCGAGCAGCTCGTCGCCGCCGAGCCGGACCGACCCGCTGACAACGGCGTTCGGCGGCAGCAGGCCCATGATGGCCAGCGCGGTGACCGTCTTGCCGGAGCCAGACTCGCCGATCAGACCCAGCCGCTGGCCGGGCTCGATGGTGAAGCTGGCGCCATCGAGGGCGCGGACGCGGCGTCGTCCGAACTCGATGCCGAGGTCGCTGACTTCGAGCAGACTCATGGCACCTCCCGCAGCCGCGGGTCGAGGTAGTCGCGCAGCCCGTCGCCGAGCAGGTTGAAGCCGAGCACGGCCACTGCGATCGCCAGCCCGGGCCAGACCGCCTGTAGCGGTGCCACGAAGAGGTATTGCTGAGCGTCGCGCAGCATGTTGCCCCAGGTGGGAGTCGGACGCGGGGTGCCCAGCCCCAAGTAGGACAGCGCCGCTTCGGCCAAGATCGCGGTCGCGAAGCCGACCGAGGCCTGCACCCCGACCACCGGGGCGATGTTGGGCCCGACGTGGCGCACCGCGATCCCCCAGCGCGACGTCCCCGCCCCACGAGCAGCCAGCACGAAATCGGAGGCGACCACCTGCAGCGTGCCGGCCCGAGCCACCCGGGCGAACGCCGGGATCGAGGCCACCCCGATCGCCACCATGGCGGTGAGCGTGGACGCGCCGAACACCGAGGCCAGCAGGATCGCCAACAGCAGTGCCGGGAACGCGTAGACGACGTCGGAGACTCGCATCACCAGCTGATCGAGCCAACCGCCGATCTGGCCGGCCACCATGCCCAGCGGCACCCCGATCACCGCGGCGATCCCGACCGAGATGATGCCCACGATCAGGGTGGTCCGGGCGCCGATCAGCAGCCGGGAGAAGATGTCGATGCCGAAACCGTCGGTGCCGAGCAGATGCGGCCAGCCCGGGCCGAGCAGCCGCTGGCCGGGGACGACCTGGATCGGGTCGTACGGCGTCCAGACCAGGGAGATCAGCGCGGCCACGATCACCACCCCGACCAGGATCAGCCCGGTGACCAGCTGGGCCCGCTTCATCGCTCACCGCCGTGGGACGTGCGCTGCCGCGGGTCGATCAGCAGGTAGGAAAAGTCGACAAGGGCACTGATCGTCAAGACGGCCAGCACCAGGAACATCACGGTCCCCTGGACGACGAACAGGTCGCGCTGGGCGACGGCGTCCAGCAGCAGCGAACCCAGGCCGGGCAGGCTGAACACGGTTTCGACGACGATCGCCCCGACCAGCACCGACGACAGCTGCAACCCGACCACGGTGACCAGTGAGATGGCCGCATTGCGCAGGCCGTGGCGCAGCAGGGCCCGCATCGGCGTCCACCCGACCGAACGGGCGGTGCGGTAGTAGTCCTCGTTCAGCACTTCGAGGAAGGCCGAGCGGACGTAGCGAGTCAGTACCGCCGCCTGTACCCCGGCCAGGGTGAGCCCCGGCAGGATCAAGTGCAGCGCCCACTGGCCCGGATTGGCGAGCAGCGGGACGTAGCCGTTGGCCGGTAACCAGCGCAGCCACACCGCGAACACGACCACGGCCAGGATGCCGCCCCAGAACACCGGGATCGCGATGCCGATCTGAGCACCGACGCTGACCAGAGTGCCGGCCCAGGAGCGTCGCTTGAGGGCAGCGATCATGCCGGCCGGGATCGCCAGCAGAATCGAGCCGACCAGGCCGATCCCGACCAGCCACAAGGTGACGGCGATTCGCGGCGCGAGCAGGCTCAGCACCGGATCGCCGGACAGGTGCGAGTGCCCGAAGTCACCGGTCAGCAGCCCGCCGAGCCAGGAGAAGTACTGGACGGCCAGCGGCTGGTCGAGACCGAGCTGGGATCGCAACGCGGCCACAGCTTCCGGGGTGGCGTCCGTGCCGAGCAGCACTTGGGCCACGTCCCCGGGCAACGCCTTGGTGACCAGGAAGATCAGCAGAGAGGCACCGAGCAGGCTCGCCACAAAGACGCCGAAACGGCGCAAGAGGCGTAGTGACAGGCCCATCGGTGGACGATTGGGCTAGCGACTGGCGATCGTGGTGAGGTCGAAGCTGAGCGTGGTCGCGTTCGCCGGAACTCCGGTCACCGTGTTCTTGGTGACCACCAGGTTCGGCAAAGCGAACAGCCAGATCGCCGCGCAATCATTGGCCAGGTAGCGGACGGCCAGCTTCATCTTCTCGACGGCCTGATCGTCGGTGGCCTCGTCCGCCTGCCGATAGAGCTCGGCGAACTCCGGCGAGCCGTAGTGCCAGTAGTAGTTCGGGTTGGCGAACTTCCCAAGGTCGCGGGCCTCGACGTGGGCCACGATCGTCATGTCGTAGTCGCCGTTGGTGAAGACCTCGCTGAGCCAGCGGCTGAAGTCGAGTTCCTCGACCTTCACAGTCACCCCGACGTCACGCAGCTGGCTGGCCACGAACTGGGCCGACTTCACCGCGTAGGGCACCACCGGAACCCGCATCCGCAAGGTGAGCCCCTTGGCGTAGCCGGCTTCGGCGAGCAGCTGCTTGGCCTTGGCCGGGTCGTACGGGTTCACCCCGGACAGATCCTCGTACCAGGGGTCGGTGGGCACAGCCATCGAGCCGATCAGGGTGCCCTCGCCGTTCCAGACGGTGTCCATCAGCGCCTTGCGGTCGATGGCCACGGTCAGCGCCTGGCGCACCTTGAGGTTGGCCAGCGCCTTGTTCTGATGGTTCAGGCCGAGGACGACCTCGCCGTTCGTCGTCCCCTTGGTGACGGTGAACCGGCTGGTGTCGGCGAACTGCGGCAGCGAGTCGGGCGCCTGGAGGTTCGAGATTACGTCTAGGTCGCCGCTGAGCATGGCCGCGTTCTGTGCGTTCGGGTCGGCGATGTAGCGGAAGGTGACGTCGTCGTAGCGGGCCGGGGTGCCCCAGTAGCTGTCGCTCTTTGCCAACACGATGTCTTGGCCCTTGTCGTGAGCTTTCACGTAGTACGGACCAGAGCCCGCAGTGGTGTTCGACAGATCGCCGGTGAAGGACGGATCGAGGATGATGCCCAAGGTCGATGACATGTCGTACAACCACATCAGGGACGGACGGGTGAGCGTGATCGCTACCTGACCCTCGTCCACGACCTTGGCGCTGGCCACCACGGCCAGCTGGGCTCGCAGCGTCTCGATCAGCTTCGGATCGTTCTTCATCCGCTCGATGTTGGCCACCACCGCGGCGGCGTCCACCGGCTTGCCGGAGGCGAACTTCGCGGCGGGGTTCAAGATGAAGGTGTAGGTGAGCCGATCTTCGCTGAGCGTCCAGCGCTGGGCCAGCAGCGGCTTGATCTCGCCCTCGGAGTTCACCTTCACCAACGTCTCGTAGACGTTGTAGAGCAGCACCTGCGGAATGGAGGCCGCCGTGTTGTGCCACGGATCCAGGGAGGCCGGCTCGAGGGTGGCTGCGACGCTCAGGGTGTGCTCGGGCGGGGTCTCGCTCGGAGTGGAACCACCACCTCCCCCGGTGCAGCCCGTGAGAGCCAGCATCACCGCCAGGCCCATCGCCACCAGGCCCCGGCCGAGAAGCCGGTTCGGTATGCGACGAGTCGAGTTGGCGTCGGTCATCTGCCCTCCACGAGCTAAGTCCCTACTCAGCGCAGGGAGCGCAGAGATTCTACCGAACCGGGCCGCCCCGACCGCCGCCTGGCCCCGTCCGGGCGATTCGCACTGCTGCGCACCGCTCGATTTGGGCGATCCACCCCCTGTCACCTAGACTGACGGAGCCGACGCGGGGTGGAGCAGCTCGGTAGCTCGCTGGGCTCATAACCCAGAGGTCACAGGTTCAAATCCTGTCCCCGCTACGAAAAGTGGCCCCTGACTAGCGCACCTAGTCAGGGGCTTCATCATTTCCCAGCCCCTGTTACTCGCTTATCACGGGATTCTCCGTGAGCTGGCAGGCCGTGGCGCGAAGCGGAGAGCCGGCGTGGCCCAGCACGAGCAGTCGGCTGGTCGGGTGGTCGACCATTCCTCATCAAGAGCCTCCAACGCAGCCACGAAGCTCTTCCCAACTGGCCACGCACGGGACGCAGACGAGGTCGCGCCAGGTGGTCGGGCGGCTTTACTGTCCGTGGCGAGGCGGGAGCGGCCCGGCTTGAGAGTCGGCGATCTCACACCCGCCGGTGACGAGCAAGCCCGCGAGCTACAGCATCCCCTCACCAGAACGAATAGTGTCCAGCACCTCTTCGGCGATCTGCCGGATCGCCGGAAGAGCCGGGTTAGTGTCTATCAGGGCGTTTGGCCGACCCTGGCCTTGCGGCCGGTAGTACCCCAGCGAACCCTGCTGCCACAACCGTTGATCGGCGAGCGGTATCGTCGGGTCGACGTGAGTACCGCCATCCTTGTTCGCGACATTGAGCACGAGCCTGCGCCTGGAGAAGAGCTCCCCATGGATGTCTCGCATCACGGGCGTCTCCCACCAAGCCGCGAAGGGTATCCGGCCCCCTCCCTCGCGCCGTGGACGTTCTTCGATCGGCCCTCCCGCAGGACCGACATCGGTGACTCTGATTCCAGGAAGGCGTATGGCCCTGGCAGGCAGCGGTGACGACGGGGCGACATAACGGTATTCGTCAAAACCGAGGCCTGTTACGCGGCTCTGAAGCACAACAAGGCCAAGGGTTGGTGAGACGTCGTATGCAGACACCTCACCGGCGGTGTCGAGCCAACTCCATTGCCCCAACACACCAAGTTGCTCGAGCAATGAGTATGAAGTCGGAGACTCATGGACAAGGACTCGGATGGCAACGGCGAGCCGCTTGGCCTCGGCGTTGTCGCCATTGTCGAACGCCTTTGCTGACGAGCGAAGGAACCTCTCCTGCTCAGCTAGCTGCACCAGAAGCTCGTCTCTGTTGCGCTTCACCGTGCCCATGGGATCAGGCTAGAGGTGGCTCAATCACTATTCAGCCGATTACGGCAGAACCGGAGATCCCGAAGTCCTTGCCTACCAGACTGATCTGCACCCCCCTCCGGGCAACCGCCACAACATCGTCCCGGAACTCTCGCGGATGGGGTTTCGGCAAAGTGCACATCCTTCCAGCAGGGCCCACAGACCCCACAGATCGAATGTCGATCACCGGCCGATCCCGGCCGGCGTCGCCTGATCTCTTCTCGGCAATATTGGCCGTCGGGCCACCCGGTGCCCCAACCTGGAGCAGTGATCGTCGCCAGTGGCAGGACTTTCGGACGCTACCCTCCGAGCAGGAGATGCACGCTTCGCTCCGCGTTGTCCCTGGCGAGGAGGTCCGGCCGATCTCCCATTAGCCGCTTGAGGGCGTCCCGGGCAAGTTCGAGGGCCCTATTTGCGACGGTCTGAGTAGCCGCCTCATCGTGCGCGCGACCGTGTACGATCCCGCTTCTCTCGCTGTAGATCCTGCTGATTTCGCTGCGCAGGAGCGTGCGCGCCTCGATGTCATCATCGGCGAGCAGCCATGCCATCGCAGCGGAGATTCGCAGTGCGCTCTCGCCTTGCCTTGTCCCGAAGAGCGCCTCCCAAACGACTACGGCATCAACGAGCTGGTCAGCCGCGTTCATTCGGGCGTCCGAAGCACTAATCAGACGCCTGACCGCCACGTCAAGCTGCGCGGTCCAGTGCAATTCGATCAACTCACACCACCGCTGCACTGCTTCACAATCGTGGCTGGCCAGTTCGTATGGCATAAAGCCCGGGCCGGCACTCGTTGGGTACCAACCGCTGATCCCGCGTCCACGACCCATGGGGTCAGCCCGCCACGTCCAGGCCAATCTAGATACAACCCAGCTCCCAGGTGGGCGCTCGACGGACATTGCCAGGGCCAGCGAGACAGCATCCCGAATGAACTCGATCGATCGAGTCGGCGCAAGTCGCCTAATGGCTGCCGTGAACTTGCCATCGTCAAAGAAGCCTGGGCCTGGGAAGCTTCCAATCTCAACTCTGTAGGGCACCAGCATCTCGAGAACCATTTCGCCCCCCAACGAGACAAGAACCTGCTTGCCATCGTCGTCCTGTCCGGACACCGACCGTTGCAGTTCCTGTGGCACGAAGGAACGCTCCCAATCGTGGATAGGCCGAAGCCGGCCCCAAGGGGTTGGGATGGCAAGTCCATCGCGCGTCTTGAATCCCGTGAACACGAGCTTGACCGGGACGGTCGGAGCTCCACCCCCAACTGCCTCTCGAACACGATCTAGGTTCCGCTCGACGAGGGAAGCGAGCTCTGTCACTCCGGGGCTCTCCGTGCCCATGCACGCCATGTCCCAGGATGCGAGAATCAGTTCCTCGGCGAAACCCGAGTCTTGAATAGTGCGGCCCTCCCCGAATGAGTTGACCATGTAGCCGCGACGCCCGCCCCAAGTCTCCTCCTGGCCGTATAGCGCGACGAGGATTGGATCATTGCGGAGCGCCTCCAGCAGGGTGGCTCTGGCCGGATGTCGGTAGAGCGACACGCTCGGTCCATCCCAAGACATCGAGCCCGGCGCGATGAGCACTGGGAACGCATCAACAGCAATCCGGACGAGCGCATCTTTGACGTGATCAGCGCTCGGATCCACCACAACCAGATCTCCACCCGACTGCATTCGCAGCGCGGATCCCCAGCACTCGTGGCCGTCTCCGAATGGCGCAGCCTGGATGGCCCAGCCCCAGTCGCGTTGCGACTGAGGGATCGTTGAAAGACTCTTGGCGAGAGGCAGCAGCCAGCCGGCCACCACCGAACGCCCTTGAGCGGTAACCCGATCCGGGTCATGTGGATCGACGAGCCATTCCCGCATCGATAGCTCGTCTTTCGCGCAGAGGTAGGCGAGCAGCGGAAGTCCAAACACCTCCTCCAACAACACATAGTCGGAAGGTGTGAGTTCGCCTGCTTCGTTCGGCACGTGACTCTCTATATCACGCTCAAGAAGACCCTTGAGCAGCTTCTGGAACGCGCCAGGTGACATAGGGCTCATCGGCACGAGCGGTCTTCTTCTAGGCGAACTCCAGCTGCAGAGCATCGACGGGCTTGGCCTTGATCGAAAGCTCGCGGGGGTCTGGGGCAGCGACGGTGACCGGGCCAGCCTCGATTGCGGCCAACACGGACGCCTTCGCATCGCCGGGCGAGGCGGGCAGGATCGGCAGACCCATCGTGGCCAGCATCGGGACCACGCCCGGGCCCATCTCGGAAGGAACAACAGCCTCGATCCCCTGCTCCTTGAAGAAACGGGCCACCCGGGCGTGATGGGAACCGTGCGTCCTCTCATCGTGAAGGACGTCCAGAGACAGTTCGCGCTGCCAGTCACCGATCACACCATCGGCCGCCTCACCAGAATGAGGCCGGCAGCTCAGCCGCGTTCCCGGCCTGGCAAGGGCGATCCGCGCAGAAATGCCTCGTAGGCCACGTGAGCCTCCTCATCGACGATCGGCTGCAGCGATGAGTGGCGGCCGTCCATGCGGTCACATCTCGGCCCGGAGACCCAATACCGCTCCCCGTCTCCACGTCGTAGAAGTTGGCGTCCGCATTGGCAAATGCCATTCCGGCAACTCGTCGCAGGCGCCGTCCGTGAAACGTCAGAGTGCGCCACGACTTGCGGAACGAGACGAGTGCGATCCAGGCCGGCCCTCGGTCGCCGTCATAGCCCGTTTTGAGCTGCACGTACATGATTCGCTCGGCCACGCCCGCATCCTATTGGGACGGACGGAGGCCCAGTCCGTGCTCTTCTGAGCCACCCGGGCCCACGAGGATTCGGGTGCCGCACTCGCGAAGCACCTGGTCGAGCAAGCGACGAGGAGATCGCAGCAGCGCGTGAGCGCTTCCCAGAGCTCTAGGCCGAGACGTCATCTGGCCCGAGATCCCCGTACTCAGGTTCGCCGGCGTCGACCGCAGACTCTGCGAGAGATGAGGATGGCCGACCTCTGGCGCTGCGACACTCGCGTCATGGAGAAGTCGGAGCCGCGATCGCAGAGCCCTCGCTGGGTGTGGGCGCTTGGCGGTTCGAGGCTGTTCGGTCCCGGCGGCGTCGAGTATCTGCGCGCGGGCACTCTCGATCGAGTGGAGGTTGAGCGGCTTCTTGTGCTTGACGAGCTGGATGCAGTCCGGGTCGACTGCGGCGGGGGCATCAGCGAGTGGGTGGGTCCGTCGGAAGCTCATCGGCTTTGGCTGGACATCGAGCCCGACCTAAGCGACGTAGACGGATGGCGCCCACCTTCAGGGGCACGCGGGATGCAGCAGTACGACGCCGAGTTGTGGAGGACGAGCGAGGGCCAGCACGCGATCGTGTTCGTCAACGAGTAGTCAGAGCACCCACCGACAGTGGCAGAACCGATCGGCACCTTCATCGATGCGGATCCGGCCGCAGCTGGTCTGACATCATTCAGCGGTGGATGGTCTTGACCTCGCGATTCGGTCTTTCGCTGACATGAGCACGGACCGGGCGATTGCTGTCGCGCGGGTTTTCGACGAGTTTCCGTATCTGCGTCCGCGGCGCGTCGGCGGCGACCCGGCCCGGATCAAGGTGATGCCGTCGATGGAGGCCGTGGTCACAGCAGCAGGACTGCCGATCGAGTGGCTGACGGTCCGCCGAAACGAGGGCAACACGATGGAGTTCGGGGCGATGGACCTGTTGCCCGGTCGTGGGGGTTGGATGGGTGAGCAGGAGGACGGTCGATGGACCTACTCCTTGACCGGCCACAGCATCGAGCAGAGCTGGGCGGCCGACACCGTCGCCGAGTCGGATGCGGTCGCGGCTGTGGCTGCTCTCTTCGAAGGCCTGGTTATGGCAATGGATGCCGCCTACGGATGCGTAACACCGGGGGTGTGGCGTCCGCGCCCGCTGTACACCGGCACCAAGGCCAAGTTGCCGGGTGTGTTCTGGTTGAACTACTTCGGCCCTGCCTTCGTCTGTGCTCACCCCGAGCTCGCCACCATCGTGGGCGCGCGGACGCTACCGACGGGCGGAGTCCTGGTCCAGACTTCCAGCGAACCGTGGCAACCCTACGAAGCTGGCATCCCCGCGTGGCAGTCGCCGCTCCGCGCCGTCCTCGGCAAAGGGGCGTTCAAGTGGGTGCGACCCAACCCAGCCCTGCCGTCGATTGACGAGCACGTCAGAGCGTCCCCCGGAACGGATGAGATGCCGTGGATCGCGTGGCAAGCCAGCAAGGCCGCCAATGACCGCGCCCGCAAGCACGCGGCAGCACGCAAGCGGCTCGCCGCAGCCAGCCTCGGGCGGGCACAGCCGATGCTGGCGGACGACGCCGTCGAATGGTCAACGTCCTTCGACCTGGACGACTGGCGAGAGTTCGCGGGATACCTCTCCCGCAAGCTGCGCGGCGAGCTGACTACGACGATCGGTAAGGCCGTCATCTCGGTCATCACCACCGCGCCCGTCGACGAGGAGGACAGCATCACCTTGGAGACCCAGCTCGGAGCGATCTGTCTTGGCTGGTTCATCGACGATGAGGATGTCGTCGACGTCTACATCTGGGGGTCTCCCCAGGTGAGCGATCTGTGCAACGCGTGGCTTGCCTGAACACCACGATTGCAGGGCAGGCGGTCTGGCGGACGTCGACGGTTTGGCCTTGAGCGAGAGCTCGCGCGGATCGAGGGCGGCGACGGTGACCGGGCCAGCCTCGATCACGACCAACACGACGCCTTGGCACCGCCGGGCGAGGCGGGCAGGATCGGCAGACCCACCGCGGACAGATGAAGGGCTCACTCCCGCATCAGCGCGGATCGCGGCATGACTCTGGCGTCAGGCGAACGGCACGGTGTCCTCATCGATCGAGGCCACGATCCACACCTTGCGGCCGAGGATCTGCTGGAGAACCTGCTCCAGTGTTCGGATGTCGCCTAACGCGAGGACATCACGTTGGGCGAGCACGAAGATCCGCTCATCCTCCGACGTGATCGGGAGGGTGCGCAGATCCCCCTCGTAACCGGCGAGCGAGAATGCACCGCGAACCGCCGTGACCTGGCCGATGGAGAGCATGGCCAGAGAGTACCTGGAACAACCGCTCAACCCAGGCACGGCGGATTGTCGAGTTCGGCACCTCGGAGCCGGTACCCGCCTATGCTGCTCAGGTGCAACGACTGGCCCTAGGTGCGCTCCTCGTCGGAGCAGCATTGATTCTTGCCGGGTGCACTGTGCCGGTCGCTGGGGTGTCGGGGATTGGGGTCGACGCCAACGGCGATCCCGTCGGGTACCTCATGGTCTGCCATGACCACATCAACGCCGCACAACTCGGCCACGGCCAGAACGTCTGGGACGGCAGTTGGGACGCGATCCAGCCGGTCACTGGATTCGCGACCTTCGACCTTGCTGATCCGGGGTCGGAGTGGAGTGTCGATCGACCCCTCGCAACCCTGACTCCGCGAGACACCTACACGTTCTATGGGGCCACGTCCGACAACTCGTGGTCAACAGCCAGCATCGACTTCACGCTTGCCGATCTAGCTCAGCTTGAGCCCGGCGAGGTCCGTTACTGGAGCAGCCGCGGTTCAGGTGGGTATGTAGTGGGCACGGCGGCCGACTTCCAGGCCCACGCCTGCGACGAGAGCTGACCGGCTCCCTTCAGGCATCCCACCCGTCCGAAGAGTCCGGAGCGTCGGGGCACAAGTCCATCGGGGTCTCGGTCAAGAGCTGGTTGTGGAAGGGTGGCGTCATGACGGTCCGCGACGTGCGTCACTCCATCGCGACAATCTGGCTGTGGGCCGGACGCATTCTTCTGGTCCTCGGCCCGCTTGCGTATGTAGCCTTCGCTCTCACTGACCTGGATGGGCCGCAATCGGCCGGAACCGAGCACACTGCGCCTTGGCTGGACGGGGCGGTCATCGCCGTTGCCTTGGCATTCTGCATCGCACTGCCGCTGCTGATCGCACCGGTTTCATCGGCGGCCTTGATCGCGGTTGACGGCGACTCGCTGTCTGCGAGGACCGTGCTTGGTCGCAGACGACTCGAACTCGCTACCTTGGCTGCCCGAGGGTTCGACCTTCCTGGCAACGGATGGGACTGGGAAGTCGAGATCGTCCGTGACGGTGCTGGCCGCACTGTGTTCGTCGTGGGTTCCCAGCTGTGGGATATCGCTTGCGACGCTTCACTGCCCGAGATCGCTCCCGGAAGCGACTTGCCGTGGTTCGTAGGTTGGATTGTCATGCTCGGCTGGATCACAGTCTCGGTGACGGCCTTCCTGCTACCGCTGCTGGCGCTCCTTTGAGGTCGTAGAGCCGGCAGCCGAACTGGCAGGGTTCCGGCTCCAAGGTTGGTTCACGCCCTGTCTGCGCAACGCCAGCTGTAGCCTGCGTGCGTGCAGCGAAACCTCCTGGTCGGAAGGAGCCCGTGGCGCTGGGCCATCGCCGCTGCCGGCTCACTGTTTGTCATCCTTGAGCTTCCCGCATTCTTCAGCCCGCTTCCCGGCTATGCGCAACAGGACGGCTTCGAGTCCTTCATGTTCTACGCTGTGCCCACTTTGATCGTCGGCGCAGGGCTTGGCCTCGTCTACGTTGCCTTGCGCAGCGGCGTCTACATTGACGCAAAGGGAGTGCTGATCCGTCCAATCGCAGGCATGCGCTCAAAGCGAGTTCCGCTCACGTCAATCCGAGCGGTGACCGTGGCCAGCAGCTTGAACGCGGCCGCTACGTCGGTGTCACCCACACTCGTGGACATCGATGGCAACCTCATTGATCTAGGACTAGCCAGGTACAACACACCCGCTGGGTATCAGCGTGCCGAGCGCGAGGCGCGCAGAATCTCCGTAGAGCTTGACCGCCCGTACACAACCGACTGACCGCACGCCAGCGAGCTTCAGGTCACCCACCGAGGCCGAGAATGCGCGTGTCAGCGTGCGCGACGAGTTGGTGCGCGAGGGCTACCAGCAGGTCGACTGGATCCCGGAGCCGGCGGCCGACGCGTTCATCGCCGAGCTTCGGGCTGGAACGATCTGACCCACCAGTGCGGGCACCGGCCCAGATGAGCCCCGATACTCCAGCCCGCGACGTGCGCAGATGGTCCAGCGTCCACGCGACAGCTGAGAGCGCGGCTACGCCTCGCCCCGAAGCAGGCGACCCACAATAAGCAGGCCCTCCATGGTCCTGCGCGCATCATCTGTGGCAGGCGGAAGTGAACACTCGACGCCCAGCTTCCGGCTGAGGATCTCGGCCGCAGCCCGGGCCACACCATCGGCAACCCATTGGTGTCCGCGGTCTTGACGCTCGTACGCAGCGATGGCCGCCAGCGTGCCCGCTCCCGCGTGAGAGATAGCGGCGACCAGCAAAGGCAGCGCAGTCAGGCGGCCCTGGCAACCAATCAGAGACAGCTGAACGGTCTCGCCGAGCTCGGCTCACGGATGAGCGGCGGAGTACCAGGCCCCCATCACCCTCGGACGCCATGAGCCGAGCAACAAGCGCTGAACCTCATCCACCTGCAGTTCGCTGCCCCTCTCGCGAACCGCACCCAGCAACTCCGGACTCGCGCCCAGCGCATTGTCGGCCATCAAGTGTCGGTAGAACGGAACCACATACCTGTCGCGAAGGTCATCCGCGTCGTCGAGGTCATCCACGGCTCCCATCCTGGCCCAGGGATGGCGCTCATGCGGACACGATTGAGACGAGATCGAGTACAACGCAGCGAAGTCCCGTTCGGGCCGGCTGACGACTGCGATCGTGTCGGCAGGCGTCGAATGCATTGTGCCTTCGCCAGTGCGCCGGACCTCGTCCCGAGGACTGCTTGAGGATCGGGAGGCCCCGGGGAATCGGCGCTCAGCGTCCGCATCGCCGCGAGGCGATTGAGTCGGGTTACTCGACGCAGCGGGTGACCGCCAGAAGTAGCTGGGTGGCAGCGTGCAGAAACGTAGCGGCGGCAGCACTGCTCCTGAGCTGGGCATCGGGGCCCTGCCCGAACCGGAGGCCCGCCGGAGTCAGCATCACGATTCGGGTGTGGCCGGAGGGCAATGGCGGCAGGGTGTCACTGTTCCATGTCCCGACCATTGGGGCTAACCGCCGACCCACTTCCAGCCATGAGTCGACTGCGCTCGCGAGGTCCTCAATCGACGCATCGTCGACCACGACGGCGCCGCCGGCGTGGTTCAAGTAGCGGACGGTACGATCAGCGTAGGCAGCGAGGAGATCGTGCCCCTCCCCGACGGCCACCTCGGCAGTCAGACCCAGAACTTGGACAGCTTCACCGGGAGTCGGCTGAACCCCCGAGAGCCGAAGGTAGTGCCAGGCCTGGAGTATGTGGCGGCTTTCGATATCAGTGCCATGAGCGATTGCGCTCCACGACGAGACCGCTGCAACCCGGTCACCCAAGCGCCAGGCCTCTCGCGCCTGCACGAAGGAGGCCCAGGGATACGCGTCCGCGATGCTGTCGGGGGGCCATTCGTCGAGGGGCAAGTTGCCGAACAACCCGCGCCGGAGCTCCATTGCCCCCGAGCCGTGCCCCGGCTTGTCGAAACGCATGACTCGAGGCTACCGATGCCGCCGGCTCCTGTGTGCCCTCGGTGAGGATCCCGGCCCAGGCACCTGAACCGTCCATCCTGTGGGGCCGTACGGACCGCTGCACCACAACCACCGTGTCGAAGATCCAGTGACAGATGCCAGCGGTCCGAGCATCCGCCTGACATTCTGGTCGGGTGTCCTACGACGTGTTCTTCCAAGGCTTCCTCGCTGGCGCGCCCTCCGGCCAGGGCAGCGATCAGATGCGCAACGCACTTGCCCCTCACGTGATCTCGAGCACAGGCTCGACGCTCCAGATCAGGTATGGCGACGGTGAAGCCGACATCTACATTTCCGACGACGGAATGATGGCGAACCACATCTCAGGCCGTGATCCCTGGCAGTTGCTGGTGACCGGTGCACAAGCCGCGAACTGGGTGATCCTGCCCTTGGGCTGCCCCGTGTGCCTCACCGCACCCGAGCAACACGGCGATCTCCCGGCCGAACTCGCCGACGATGTGGTCTTCGTCGCCTCGGGCGACGACCTCCTCAGCGTCGTCACTGGCGGCTGACCGTCCCGTCAGCCTCACCTAGCCTGGACCGATCGAAATGAGACCGCTCGAGTGGCCCAGCCAATGATGTCTGCGTCGATCATCACGGCGTCGACCTCGCCGTAGTCGAGCCCCCTCACCGCTGAACTGGGGAAGGGCTCAGACAGGTGAAGGCGTATCTCTTCGGCGAGGTCTCTGCCACACGCCAATCCCAGGGGTGCGGGACTGCTCCCCATCAGTCCGACCGAGGTGCGGCAATAGCCGGCGCTTGACGGCGTGCGCTCTACACGGGGCCGAGCAAGCGCACAACGGTCGTCCGAACGAAGTACCGGCGCCATAGCGGGCCCGCGACCCACTGCGCATCGTCGAACTTCCAGTCCTCGGCCAGCAGGGACGCCCGAGTTGCACGGCGCTCCGTCAGCCAAGATTCGAAGGCAGCGTCTGCCTCACTGACCGGGGCTGGGCCGGCAACAAGCGTGAAGAACACGTGGTCGTCGCGAGTCACGCGATCTAGTAGGTCTGCGCAGGCGTCAGCTTCGGTGGAGTGGAGCCTGAGGGATGACTCCTCGCCACGTTCGGAGTAGAACACGACCCATCCGTCGGCGCGGTGATCCATGATGATGGCGTCGTCTAGGTGCACGCCATAGAGCTGGTAGCGCATCCCTGAGACCCCGAGCGCGTCGAGGCGGTCGGCGAGGGCTGTTCTGGTGCGAGGAGCAGCGGCCTGGTTACCCATGCCCGAATCCTGACACAGCCCACCTCGCGCCTCAGGAACAATCGATGCCATCGCGGCATCACAAGTGCGTTGGCGACTGATGGCTAACCCAGCTGGCTACCGGTGGCGTACTCGACCCAAGGCCCCGGGACGCCGTATCCGCACGCTTCCTCTGCGGCCTGGCGGGTGGCCCAAGCATCCGCAGGCAACCGGCCTCCGCCCAGGACGTCATCAGCGTCGACGTCAGCGGCGACACTTCCATCGGGGTACATCGCGTCGTACCTGAACTTGGGTCGACTCCACGGCCAGCGTGCCGGCAGCCGAGTGGCCCGAAGCGCCTTCGGAAGTGCTGGTTCCTTCACGCTGTCAATGATCCGGCAAAGCCGCAGGCCCCGCGGGCACAACCGGATGTTCTAGGTTCCGGAGGCCATGTGCGCGGCGAAGATGCAGTTGGCGTGCCGGTCGAGGCCATTTAGTGCTCGGTCCTAGCGGATGGCGTGGAGGGGCCGGGCCACCACGGGCCGGGCGATGTGAGGGCCCAATGGATGCGAGAGCCTGGCCCAGACAGGGTCACCCTCCCTGATCACAATCCGGCCGCCAGGCCGATATGGCAAAGGCTGCGCTGACCTGCGGCCGCCTGCTCGTCAGTCCTGGTCGTGGAGAGCCGCAACAAGATCGGCGAGAACCTCCTGGGGACGGTTCAGAAGCACAGTGAGGTGCCCGTCGTCGGGCAGCAGCCGTGCGTTGCATGTCGGTAGGGCATCTGCGACCCAGTGTGCGTGGGCTGGGGGCACCATGAGGTCCTGTTCGCCCTGCCACAAGAAGACCGGCGTGCGAACGTCGGCCAGGCTGAACCCCCAGGGCTGGGTGAAGGCCAGGTCGTCGTCGATCCACCCATCGACCCCCTCGCTGAGCGCCAGGGCTGTGCTCTCATGCAGCTGCTGGGCCACCGCCCCGGTGAAGACCTCCCGGTCCGGGGGGCTCAGCACACTGAGCATGGCGGCGTACGTGCCGTCCGGACCCGCCGAAACCATCTCCTCACGCCAGGGCACCAGCAGCGCCCGCAGGGCCGCTTCTCCCTTCACAGCGGCGGCGAACTCGACCTCGTTGCCTTCGCCCATTCCGACGAGGAAGTCCAGACCGTCCGCGTCCCATGGGCCGACGCCACTGACGTCTGCGACGGCGACGCACCGGTCGCCGGCGAGAGCTCCGCACGCCAGCGCATGCGGTCCACCGCCGGAGTGACCCATGACAGCGAAACGCTGCGCACCCAGTGCGTCAACCAGGGCCAGCACGTCCGGCACCACATCGGCCACGGTCCGGCCCGGCAACCGGGTCGAACCGGCGTAGCCTGGGCGCGCGAGAGACACAATCCGGATCCCGGCCACCGCTGCCGCCTCCTGTACCGACGGAAACAGGAGGTGACCCTCAGGGGTTCCGGGAAGGTTAACGACGAGAGGCGCACCGTCCTCTCCGACCACAAAGACGTCGAGTCTACGGCCCCCGGGCATGGTGAAACGTCGGCGCGTCATCGTCATGGCAATGACACTGCCATAGATCACAACCAACAACCGCAGGAGGTTCCGCCCTGACACGTATTGACCCTTGCGTGATGGGTCGAGTCGGATAAGGTCGGCAAGCACACCGATGCCGTGAACATCTCGGACTGATCAGCCGCTCGGCGTACCGCTGCTCAGAGCACCCACCGACAGCGGCATGAGAGTGCGGCTCTTCATAGGCTGTCGCTATGCAGAGTTCCGAGGTGGACGAGTTTCTGAGACGCTTTGCGCCAGGGGATGTGCGCGACACGATTGCGTGGCTATCAGCGAACGGATACGCGCTTGAGTCCCATCGCGGCGAGGGCTCCTTTGGGGCGCGGTTCGTCTATGCCGGCCCGGCGAAGGTGATCATCACCGTGGACCGCTCGCAGTGGATGCTCGATGTAGCGCCCCAGCCCGATACCGAGCCCTGGCAGTACGACTTGTTGGTGGCCGCATATGCGGGACGGGCTTACGGCGAAGTATTCCCGGAGGAGTCTCCGCTCGCGCCAGGTGGGCGGGATGCGGACCAGCTGCCAGATGGAGTCAGCTGGCGGGCCAGCCTGCCCGCCATCCTCGCTTGGGTCGCGACCAATGGCGTCCAACGCCTCGTAGACCGTGCGCGACGCGAACGCAGCAAGCTGATGCAGTTCGGGAGACCACCAGGCTGACTCTCTTGACGTACGACGGGCAACCGAGGTGGCCGCAGCAGATGCGGTTGGTCGGGTACAGCTAGGTGCGTCCCCGATCAGCGATCAGAGCTCGAAGGAGCCCTCCTGGCGGGTCATCGTCAATGTGGAGGGCACTCTCCCGCATCGACTCGACTTCGGCCTCGGTCATCCAAGCCGGAAGTGAGTCAACGATCAGGAGCTCCGGGAATGCCTCTCGTATTGAGGACAAGGACGGCGCCACCAGCACACCCCAAAGGCCACTCGTACGCGGCATGTCGTAACACACGAGATACTCGCCCGATTCAAGGAGGTCAGCCAGGACTCGTCGGACCATGGTGCCATCCCATCACCAAGCGCCCGCCAGGCTTGCCTCATTGGCCACGTGTCGAGCACCGCTTGCGGCATGAACGCGTGCGCAGAAGTCGAGTTGCGAGGCCGGAGGAGGCGACGTGCACCTGTCGGCTTGGAAGGCCGCGCGGCTGGTCGGGCCCTCGGTACGGAAGGTGCCACACCCCCTCGAGTTCCATCGCGATAGCGAGCGTCATAGATCGCCCTCTTGGGGGCCAGCGTGTCGAATATGGGGCATCTGTTCATCATGAGTTACGTCACACACAGGGTCGGCCGACTTGTCAGCGTGGGAGGCTGGAAGCCACAGTCCAAGGAGGACGCACGTGGGTGACTACGCATCCCACGCGGCGGCTGGGCCCGAACTGCGCACGAAGGACATGGTCGCGTCGACGGCCCGATATATGGAGGCATGCCACACCGCCGCCGCGACCACGGACACGTACAACCTGATTCGCAAGAGGCTAATTGAGGCGCTCGCTCGCGAGTTGACCGAGGGTGGAGCAAAGGGGCTTGCGACGAAGGTCGCCACCGTCGCGCTCTGGCTTAGGAGCGGTGGTGTCTGGCCCCAAGGGAGGGGCCTAACCGCCGCCTATAACCAAGCCCGAGGGACAAGAGGCGACGCGAGACAAGTCAACGGAGAGACTGTCACGTGCCCTCATTGTGGACACGGGTTCGTGCCATAGAGCGCTTGCAGACAGGCGCCCGGGCGACGACGAGAGGTTCCCCCTCCGAGCCATTGAGTGTTCACCGCCCGCTCACTCCGGGCCACGAGCATCCGCGAACGTGCGCTGTCATCGGCATGAGCGGACGTCTCCCGGGAGTGCGCCCGTCAGCAGCCTTCGACGGGCTTGGCCTTCAGCGAGAGTTCGCGCGGATCTGGGGCGGCGACGGTGACCGGGCCAGCCTCGATCGCGGCCAAGACGGACGCCTTGGCATCACCGGGCGAAGCCGGCAGGATCGGCAGACCCATCGTGGTCAGCATCCGCATCATGCCCGGGCCCATCTCGGCAGCCACAACAGCCTCGATGCCCTGGTCCTTGAAGAAGCGGGCCACCCGGGCGTGATGGGAACCGTGCGTCCCCTCGTCGTGAAGGACGTCCCACGAGATCTCGTGCACCTGCCAGTCACCGATCACACCATCGGCCACCTCAGCCACCGCAGCCCAGTGGGCGCGTCCGAAGTGGGAGCCGGACTGGCCGTCCGCAGTTACTGGGGTGAAGATCTTCATCGGGTACTCCTCTGGGTATGTGCAGCGCCCAGGCTACCTGGCCAGGAACGCGCGCAGCTGCGCCACGACGAAGGCGTGGTCGTCCAGCTGCGGCAGCCCGGACACCCCGACCGCCCCAACCACAGTGCCACTGATCAGCTTCAGCGGCACCACCCCGCCGTGGGCGGCGTAGAGCCGTGGGTCGAGCCGCGAGCCGGTGTCGAAATCGCGTCCGCGCTCGCGGAACTGCTCCCCCACCGCCAGGGACGCCTGACCGAAGTGCAGCGACACCCGGGTCTTGTTGGCCAGCCAGTTGTCGTTGTCGGCGCTGCTACCGGGCAGTGCGGTGTGGAACACCCGCTGTAGACCCAGCTGAATCCCGATCGCGATCGGAAGCTGCTGCTCCACCGCGGCGTCGCGCATCTTCGAGCCGAGCTCCCAGGCATCGGCCAGGGTGAAATCGGCGAACCGCAGTTCGGCGTCCTCAGCGCGCAGTTGATCGGCCAGTTCTGACACGTCGAATCCCTTCCCTGCCTTGTGGTGGCACCAATCTAGGCCTCGGGCAGGCGAGCGTGGCAAGGGCCGGCTTGCTGGTTGTGATGAGATGGACCTTGTGTCATCCGCCGACAACCTGAGCTATCCGATCCACCAGCGCCGCCTCAGCAACGGCCTGCGGGTGGTGGTCAGCCCCGATCACAGTGTCCCGATGGTGGCCGTCAACCTCTGGTACGACGTCGGCTCCCGCGACGAGCGGCCCGGTGAGTTCGGTTGGGCGCACCTGTTCGAGCACCTGATGTTCTCCGGGTCGGCGCAGGTCGGCAATGGCGAGCACCTGAACTCACTGCAGGCCCTGGGCGGCTCGGTGAACGCCACCACCTGGTTCGATCGGACGAACTACTTCGAGACGCTGCCGGTCGGCGCGGTGGATCTGGCCTTGTGGATGGAGGCCGATCGGCTGGGCACCCTGGCCGAACACCTCGACCAGACCAAGGTCGACACCCAGCGCGAAGTGGTCAAGGAAGAGAAGCGGCAGCGCTACGACAACGTCCCTTACGGCGAGGCGATGACCAACCTGGTCGAGCTGATCTTCGGCACCGACCACCCCTACGGCCACACCACCATCGGATCGATGGACGACCTGGATCGGGCCACCCCCGAGCAGGCGGCCGCCTTCTTCGCCCGGCACTACCGTCCTGACAACGCCGTGCTCACCCTGGTCGGTGACGTCACTCCCCGCGAAGGCTTCCGCAAGGCCGAGCGGTTCTTCGGCGGGCTGCCCGCATGGAACCCAAAGCCGCGGCCGGCCGCCAAGACGCTCGAACCGATCAGCGAGGTGCCACAACGCACGCTGAACGTGGACGTCCCGGCGCCGGCCACCTATCTGGGCTGGCGACTGCCCGTCCGTGACACTGCGGAGGCCGACGCCGCCGAACTCGGTCTGGCGATCCTCGGCTCCGGCCAGACCGCCCGTTTGCATCGCCGGCTGGTCCGCGACGAGCAGCTGGCGGCCTCGGTCGGCGCGTCGATGATGCCGCTGATCGGCGGCAACTCGATGGCACTGATCAGCGTCCGCGGCTTCCCCAGAGCCGACCTCACCCCAGCGCTGAACGCCCTCACCGAGGAGCTGCAGCGGATGGCCGACGAGGGCCCCACCCCGGCCGAACTCGACCGGGTCAAGGCGCAATACCAGCGCCAATGGCTGACCGAGCTGGCCCGCTTCGACTCCCGCGCCGACCTGATCAGCAGCTACACGCTGCTGCACGGTGACCCCGAGCGGATCAACTGGCGGCTGGCCGAGATCGAGTCACTGACCTGCATGGACGTGACCAAGGCGTGCGCACAGTTCCTGCTGCCCGCCCAACGCGCGCAACTGAACTACCGACCGGAGGTGGCCGATGCGTAAGGCCGAACGTCGCCCCGAGGTGAAGGCTCCGCTGCGCTGGCAGTTCCGCGAGCCCGAGCGTTTCTGGCTGGACAACGGGATGCAGCTCCTGCTGGCCCACCGCGAAGGCCAGCACGTCGCCTCGGTGGCGCTGCTGCTCGACATCCCGCTGAGCCTAGAACCCTCCGGACGCCACGGCGTGGCCACCCTCACCCAGCGCTGCGTAGACGAAGGCACCCGCACCCACCCCGGCACCGCGTTCAGCGAGGCACTGGAAGATATCGGCGCCGAGCTGTCCGGCGCGGCCGGCTTCTCGGCCACCGAGTTCTATCTGGACGTCCCGGTGGCCCACCTGGCCGAAGGCCTGGAGCTGCTGGCCGAGGTGGTCCGTGAGCCCACCCTCGAAGCCAGCGACGTCCGTCGCCATCAGCAGCTGCGGTTGGCCGAGATCGAGCAGGCCGAGTCGAACTCCGCGCACCGAGCGAACCTGTCGTTCCGGGCCGCCTGCATTCAGCGGCGGTTCCGGGCTGCGGAGGCCCCCGGTGGGGATCGCGAGCAGGTGGGTGCCATCGAGGCGTCCGATGTGGCCGAGTTCCACGCCCGGCACTACCGTCCCGAGGGCGCCACCTTGGTGATCTCTGGAGCCTTCGGACGCGACCTGGCCGCCCTGGTCGCCGAGACCTTCGGCGACTGGCTGCCCGAGCCCGGTCCGGCGTTCCTGCACCAGGTACCCGAGCCGCGGCGCCCGCATCTGTGGTTGGTCGATCGGCCGGGCTCGGTCCAGGCCGACCTGAGGCTGGGCGGCTTCGGCATCGACCGCAGCGACCCGCGCTGGGCCGACATCCAGGTCGGCACCCATGCGCTCGGCGGAGCCTTTCTCAGCCGGCTGAACAAGGTGCTGCGCGAGGAGAAGGGCTTCACCTACGGCGTGCACCTGGTGAACACCCCGCTGCGCGACGGCGGCCTGATCGCCGTCCAGGGCTCGTTCCGCACCGAGGTGCTGCCCGAAGCCCTCGACCTGGCTCGACGCCAGCTGGACGTCGTCTCAGCGCCGATCACCGTCGCCGAAGTGCAGGACGCGGTCAGCTTCACCAACGGCGTCGCTCCGCTGCGCTACTCGACCGCTCAGGCCGTCACCGAGCGGATCGCCCAGCTGACCGCAGCCGGGGTGTCAGTCGACTTCATCAACGCCAACGCCTACGCGATCACCCAGGTGACCCCGGAGTCGGCAACCAGCGCTTTGGCCGAGCTGCTGCCGCCCGATCAGCTCAGCCTGGTCGTCGTCGGCGACGCCGACCGGCTACACAAGCCTCTGGTGGAGGCCGGCTGGCCGGTCAGCGTGAAGGCCTGAGCTACTTCTTCCCCAGCTTGACCAGGGCCTCTTCCACGGCCTTCTGGGCCAGGTCGACCTGCCGCTGATACTCGGCCAGATCGCCGGCCTTCAGCGCGGTCTCGGCTGCCTGGAAAGCCTGATCGGCCCGCTGCATAGCTGCCTGCGCCCCGGCCTGATCCACCGGGCCGGTGGCCGTCGGCGTACTAGTCGGCTGGGTGGTCGGGCTGGTCGTCGGACTCGTTGTCGGCGAGGTCGTCGGCTGCGTGGACGGGTCGGTCGTCGGCTGCTCGCCGGTGTCAGCGCCGGCGTCCCCAGCGAACACCTTGTCCAGTGCCTCCTGCAGGGTCTCGCCGATGCCGACCTGATCACCGAACCGGGCCGCCACGAAGCGCAACACCGGGTACGAACCGGCGCTGCCGGTACGCGTTGTGTAGATCGGCATCACGTAGAGCAGGCCGCTGCCCATCGGCAGCGTCAGCAGGTTGCCGTACTTGGCCTCAGCCGAGCCCTGGTTCAAATACGAGCGCAGCAGTTCGGCGAAAGTCGGGTCGTTGGTCATCGCATTGAACGTCTGGCCCGGACCGTCCACCTGCACGGTTCCGGACATTCGCAGCACCCGCAGCTGGCCGTAGTTGGGACTGGTCGCCTCGGAGTTCACCGCCAGATAGGCGCTCAGGTTCGATCGGGCGAACGGCACGAAGACCGCAGTCTGGCTGAAGATCGCCGAATCGTCCTCGGGCCACTTGATCGACAGGTAGTAGGGCGGCTCGGCCACCCCGCTGGACGTGGACGTCCCCGGCGTCGCACCGGAGTTGTTGCCCGACGAACCGCTGGACTGCGCCGGGTCGGCCGGCACCTGCCACAGGTCCGAGCCCTGGAACCAGGAGGCCGGATTGGTCATGTGGTAGCGAGCCAGCACCTGGCGCTGCACCTTGAACAGATCCTCGGGGTAGCGCAGGTGCATCCGCAGGTCGGAGCTGATCGCGCTGCTCGGCTGGACGGTGCCCGGGAACGCCTTCATATAGGTCTGCAGAATCGGATCCGACTCGTCCCAGGCGTACAGCGAGACGCTGCCGTCACTGGCGTCCACCACGGCCTTCACCGAGTTGCGCAGGTAGTTCACCTGCTCGTCCACCTGGCGCCCGGTCAGAGCCGAGGACGCATCGGTGGTCGAAGCCCGCAGCGACTCCAGCTGGCTGTTCGGATAGGTGGCACTGGTGGTGTAGCCGTCAACGATCCAGACCAGTCGGCCCGAGACCACCGCCGGGTAGATGTTGGAGTCCAAGGTGAGCCACGGCGCAACCTCGGCGACCCGCTGCTTCGGGGTGCGGTCGTAGAGGATCTTCGAGGCGGACCCGACCCGGTCGGACAGAATGATGTTCAGATCGGCGAACTTCGCCGCGTACAGCATCCGGGTGAAGAAGTTGCCAATCGGCACCCCACCGTTGCCGGCGTAGACGTTGTAGGTCTCACTGCCTCCGGTGCCGCCGGCTGGGGTGTCCAGCTCGATCGGCTGCTGGCCCGCTTCACGGCCGACGATCACGAAGTCGTTGCTCTGTTCACCGAAGTAGATCCGGCCCTCGTAGTCGCCCAACTGGCCGGTGGAGGGCAGGTCGTGCTCGATCCAGACCGGGTCACCGCCGGCGCTACGCCGGTTGCCGTAGGCGGCCACCAGCCCGTTGCCGTGGGTGTAGACGGTGTGCAGGTTGTTCCAGTTCTGATCTACCCGGCTCAAGTCGAGCTCACGGGCGGCCACCACCACGTCGGTCTCGCGACCGTCCAGCTGGTAGCGATCGACGTCCAGAGCGTCGGGGAAGCTGTAGTAGCCCTTCACCTGCTGCAACTGATCGAACGAGGACGAGACCACGGCCGGATCGATCAGCCGGATCCCGGGCAGCGCCTCGGCGTCCTCCTTGAGCTGACCGGGGCTCACCTTCACCACGGCCGCATACTCAGTGACCTCGGTCTTGTCGATCCCGAAAGCCTTCCGGGTCGCGTCGATGTTGGCCTGGATGTAGCTGCTCTCCTTGTCCGGCTCGTTGGGCTTGACCGTGAACGACTGGACGATGGCCGGGTAGATCAGGCCGAGGATCAGCCCGGACGCCAGCATCAGGACCAGACCGACCACCGGCAGCGTCCAACGCTTGAGGAAGCCGTTGGCGAAGAAGAGGCCGGCGCAGATGAACGCGATGATGGCAATCACCAGCTTGGCGCTCAGCCGGGCATGGTCGTCGGTGTACTGCATACCGGTGAACAGGCTGCCCTGCGCGACCAGCATTCCGTAGCGGTCCAGGAGCTGCTGGACGCCGTACAACGCCAACAGGATGCCGGCCAGGATCGACAAGTGCAGCCGGGCGGCCCGTCCATCCAGGCCGCGGGGGCGTCCGCGTCCGGTGGTGATCCCGCCGACCGCGAAATGCACCAGCAGCGCCGCGATCATGGCGAAGAAGACCGCGCCCATCGCGAAGGCGACCAGCTGGGTGTAGACCGGGAAGTCGAAGACATAGAAGCTGGCGTCCAGCCCGAAGTACGGGTCGGTGCTGCCGAACGGCGTCCGGTTCCACCAGGCAAGCCAGACCAGCGGATCTCCGGACGCCGACAGTCCGGCGATCACCCCGAAGGCGGCAGCCGGCACCCCGATGCTGAGCATCGGACGCAGCTCGAACAGATCGCGGTAGCGATCCAGGATCGCGCTCTGACCCGTCCGCCGAGCCGCCGGACGCGACCGGAAGGCCAGCCACATGTTCAGTCCGACCACGCCGGCCATCAGCAGGAAGAAGGCGACGAACAGCAGCACCTGGGTGAGCAACTGCACGTCGAAGACCACCGGCATGCCGAGCGCATCGAACCACAGCTTGCGGGTCCACAGTTCGGTGAACGCCGAGAAGGCGATCACCACACCCACCAGGATCACAACTGTCGGCAGCCAGCGTCTATTCAGTCCGGCTACGGCATTCGAGCTCATCAGGTCTCCTCATCCGGCGGCGGCCGGCTCGTCTGTCGCGGTCACTCCAATGTATGCGCCAGGGCGTCGGCCAGCGCCGGCACCATCTCGGCGCCCTCGAGCAACTCCTGCTCGGCCGACCGAATCCGGGCCACCGCGTGGCGGGACCCGTCCCGGGTCACTCCGACCACAACCCGCAGATCCAGTCGCTGCGGATGCTCGGCAACCACCCGTGCAGCCTGCTCCGGATCGTCGGGCAACTCCGCCTCGGCGTCGGCCGGTAGGAAGGCCCGCTCCAAGGACAGCACGCAGCCGGTCACCGTCGGCGGCCAGACCATCCTGGCCAAGGTCTCGGCCAGTTCATCCCCGGCGTGGAAGTCGTCCTGCTCGATCGAGGTGAACCCGTCGGGATTGGCCGCGGCGAACTGGGCAGCCAGCGACGGCTCGGCAGCCACAAATTCCCTGGTCGGAACCAAGGCGAAGATCCGAGCCGGCTGATCCCAGCCGGAACGTCCCACATGCCGCTCGACCTCGACCAATGCGGCCACTAACGCTTCGTTCACTGACACCCCGTCACTGTGCCGGCCGGACCGACGCCGCCACCTTGCAGCGCCGAGACGGCATCCCCCAAGTTGTCCACCGCGACCACTGAGATCGTGTCCGGAATCGGGCCAAGATCCACACAGTTCGCGCGCGGGGCCAAGAAGATCGTCGACTGGTCCCGAGCGGCCGCGGCCAGCTTCTCCTGGATCCCGCCGATGGCGCCGACGCGTCCGTCCGCATCCATCGTGCCGGTGCCGGCGATATCTCGGCCGTCCACCAGATCCTGCTCGCCGAGCATCGAGTAGATCGCGATCGAGAACATCAATCCGGCACTGGAGCCGCCGATGTTCTCACCCACCGCGAAGCTCACCTTCGGGGCGTAGCTGTAACCGATGGCCAGCCGGACGCCGATGGCCGGCTCCTTCGGCGCGGCCTCGGTGGCCCGAGTGACGATCGTGGCGTGCTTGCGCTGCCCGTCCCGGAAGAAGGTGATCGACACCGAGTCGCCCACGTCGTGATCCCGGACGGCGTCGGTGACGTTCTGCCGCGACTCGACGTGACGGCCGTCCACGGACTCGATCAGATCCCCGGGCTTCAGGACGCCATTGGAGGGCCCCGAGTTCACCACGGCCGAGATCATCGGCATCTCGGTGACCGGCACCTGCGCCGCCCGCAGCGCCGCCACCACCGCCGTGGTCTGCGAGTCGGTCATCAGCTGAGCTTCTTCGGAGTTCAAGTCGGCGTCGGAAACGCCGGGGCGATACACGACATCGCGCGGCAGCACCTCACGAGAAGGCAGCCAGTAGGAGATCAGCGCCTCAGGGAGGCTGAGCACGCCGCCAGGCGAAGTCACCGCCACCGTGGTCAGCCGCAGCTTCCCGGACGGATGCCTGGTCGAGATCCCGGTGATGGTGATGGCGTCCTTGCCGTCCACCTGGCCGAGCAGATCATGGGTGGCACCCGGCGCCCACGTCACGTACGGCACCGGCACCAGTGCGATCACGGCGGCAAGCAGGACGAACAGGATCGCCGACAGCGTCGCCGTCCAGGTCTGCTTGGTCAACCCAATCCCCTCGCCAAAGCCCGGCCGTCGCGGATGCGCTCGGCCCGTCCTCGAAACCCTACCCGCTTGCAGGCCGCGACGGCTTGTCGGCGGGGAGAGAATGGAGACTCGATCCACCAAGGAGTTCACATGACCGAGCCGGGCAGCCCGGACGACGACGCCCTTCTGCGCTTCCTTGCCCAGTTCGGGATCACTCCCGGCGAGGACGGGCAGCTCGATCCGGCCCAGCTGATGGCCCGGATGCAGCAACTGATGACCTCGTTCTCGACCCAGCTGGCCGGCTTCGGCAGCGCCGACCCGGCCAGCGGAATGAACTGGGGCTTCGCCCGCGACATCGCCCAGCGCACCACCGGCTCGCTCGGCCCCGATCTGGTGCCGGACGCCGCCGTGGTCGCCCGGCTGAAGGACGCCGTCGGACTGGCCGACCTGTGGCTGGACGAGGAGATCGCCTTCCCGCGGCTGACCACGGCACCGGCCGCCTGGACGCGGCAGGCCTGGGTCGACCAGACCTTCGCGGCCTGGCAGGAGTTGCTGCGCCCGGTGGTCACCCAGCTGTCCCGGGCCCTGCGGGAACTCGTCGACGCCGAGGTGCCGGGCTTGGAGCACATGCTGCGACTGTCGGTGGCCGGCATGTTCGCCGGCCAGGTCGGCCAGGCGCTGGGCCAGATGGCCGGGCAGGTGGTCACCGCCGGCGACATCGGCCTGCCGCTGACCGAGCGTCCGGTGGTGGCGATCCTGCCCACCAACCTGGCCGCCTTCGGAGACGGTCTGGAGCAGGACGAGGCCGATCTGCTGCTGTACTGGGCGATCCGCGAATCCGCACGTCAACGGCTGTTCGGCGCCGTGGGTTGGCTGGGACCTCAGCTGTTGGCCCTGGTCGATCACTACGCCAGGGAGATCAGCATCGACGGCACCGCCCTGGAGCAGGCCATCGAGAGCCGGCTCGGCTCGGTGAGCTCTCCGCAGGAGCTGGAGGCCGCCGGGCAGGCCTTGGCCGGCAGCCTGTTCGCACCACTGACCTCCCCGGCCCAGCGCGAAGTGCTGGCCCGACTGGAGACTCTCCTGGCCCTGATCGAAGGCTGGGTGGACGAGGTGGTCGCCCAGGTGGCCGGTGCTCGGATGCCCGCCGCCGCCCCGCTCACCGAGACGCTGCGCCGTCGACGGGCCTCCGGTGGCCCGGCCGAGTCGGCGCTGAAGACCCTGTTCGGGTTGGAGCTGCGTCCGCGCCGGACCAGGGATGCAGCCAATCTGTGGGCAGCACTTCGGGCCGGCCAGGGTGGCGCGGCGCGCGACGCCGTCTGGCAACACCCCGATCTCCTGCCGTCGGCGTCCGACTTGGACGATCCGCTGGGCTTCCAGCCGTCCGCAGCCCCCACCGATGCTCTGGACGAGGAACTGGCCCGGCTGCTCGACGAGAGCGAGGATCAGGAGTAGTCCAGCTCCGGCTCCGACTCGGGCTCGTCCGTGGCCGGCGCACCGGCACCGTGCTGGAAGCCGAGCAGGTAGGCCTTGGCGCGTTCCGCCTCGGGATAAGCATTCTCGAGGGCATGGAACTCGGCCGAGTGGTTGGGCTGATGCAAGTGCGCCAACTCGTGGATCAGCACGTAGTCGCTGACCCACAGCGGCATGGCGCGTAGCCGCTCCGACAGCCGGATCTCCCCCGACCAGGCCGAACAGGACCCCCAGCGATGCTGCTGCCGGCGACTCCAGGTGACGGTGAAGCCGGGCGGCTCGGTGCCGGTCAACGGCTGCAGGTAGCGCCGATACAGCTCAAGGGCACGCTGGCTGAGCTGATCGGTGGCCTGCGGCAATCCCCTCTTGGCCTCGTTGCGCAGGAAACGCCGGACGAGCGGAGGAATCAGCTCCTCCTGGCTGCTCGTCGACAGGAACTCGGGCACCACGGCAACCAGCCGTCCGCCCTCGCGGAACACGGTGAGCGTCCGCGTGCGGCGCCGGCTCCGACGCACCTCAATTGGCTCCTGACCAGTCACAGCAGGCACCCTACGACACCGCACCGACAGTCCAGTTGACCCGGACCTGAGCGGGCACTACGTTCTCTATCGAGGCCCCCAGGGGTGGTCGCTCGCAGGGGAAGGCAAGCGCACCGCGACTGGGGGTTCTCCTTGCTCCCCGCCGTGGTAACCGTGCTGGCTGGCCACTCGGGCATAGACTCCAGCCAGCATTGAGCGCCGGCCCGGTCCTGGGTTGGCCGAACTACAGGAGGATTACGTGGCTGAGGACACCTACACCGGATCGTTCTACTGCGTGAAGTGCAAGGACCACCGTGAGGCCCAGGGCGAGGTGGTTGTGAACGCCAAGGGCACCCGGATCGCCAAGGCGAAGTGCCCGGTCTGCAGCACCAATCTGACGCGGTTCCTGCCCAAGGCCTGAACCACTTGCGAAACGCCGGCCCGTCGTGGCCGGCGTTTCGCGTTTGCTGATCCGGACGTTGTTGTCCAGATCAGAGACGTGTTGTCCGTTCCGCCGACCCAGCTGAAAGGACCGCGTCGCGGGGCAGACTCTGCTCATGAGTCACCCCCAGGACTGGCGGCTCGAGGCCGTCCGACCCCTCATCGGGCTGTGGCGCGGCCCACATTCACTCCAAGTCGGCCTGGACGCCCAGGCCGTGATCCTCGAGCCCGTCCCGACCGCCGCCCTCGGATTGCTGGGCGCCCTCAATGAGCCGCACACCCTGACCGAACTCGGCGAGCTGTGCCCCGAACTGAGCCCACATTGGCTGGACGCACTGCTCCAGCTGCTCACCGACGCCGGCCTGATCCGCCGCTGGCGCGCCGCACCGACGCGCAGCGTGGTGGTGTGGGGTGCCGGCCCTCTGGCTGAACGGATCCACCGGGGCTTGCAGCGCGCCGAACTGCAGCCACTCCCGCTGGGCCAACGATCCTGGCCCGCCGCGAGCAGGCCACTGATCGTCCTGGCCGCCGGCACTATCGAACCGGATCGCTGGCTCACGGACCGGCTGGCCGCAACCGGCCACTGCACCCTGGTGGTCCGGGCCGAATCGGGACGCGGCGTGATCGGCCCCATCGTCAGCCCGGAGCTCGGCCCCTGTCTGCGCTGCCTGGATCTGCTGCGATCCGAGCGCGATCCGCAATGGCCGCTGCTGCTGGCCCAGGCCTGTCGAACTCGCGTGGCCCCGGACGCCCGACTCCGCGAATGGCTCGTAGGTGAGGCCGTGGCCGAAGTCGCTCGCTGGTGTGCGGGCCAGCCACCAGAACTCGTCGGACGGACCCTCGAACTCCGCCTTCCAGAGCTGCACCGTACGCAGTCCACCTGGCCGCTGCACCCGGCCTGCCGCTGCCAAGAACAGTCCCCCGCCCAGCGCCTTGGCACACTGGCAGGGTGAGTGGATCTTCGTCCGAACCCCCGGTGTTGCCTTCGGGCAGCTTCGGCCGTGCGTCCAAGCTGCTCGGACTGCCGCTCGGCGCTGCCGCGCGAGCCGGGGCCGACCTGGGGCGGCGGCTCCTCGGCACGCCCGCCGAAGAGGTCGCGGCACGATCCCGGGAAGCGGCAGCCGAACAGCTGTTCACCGTGCTCGGCGAGCTGAAGGGTGGCGCCATGAAGTTCGGCCAGGCGCTGAGCCTGTTCGAAGCCATGCTGCCCGAGGATGTCGCCGAGCCGTTCCGCGATCGGCTGCGGGCCTTGCAGGACTCCGCTCCGCCGATGCCGGCGGCCAGGGCCCAGGCCGTCCTCAAGGCCGAACTCGGTCCGGATTGGCGTCGGCTGCTTCCCGAACTCGACCAGCGTCCGGCAGCGGCCGCGTCGATCGGGCAGGTGCATCGCGGCCGGCTGGCCGACGGCACCGAGGTGGCCGTCAAGATCCAGTACCCGGGCGCCGATGTGGCCCTGGCCAGCGACCTGCGCCAGCTGCAGCGACTCTCCGGAGTGGCCACCACCCTGACCGGCGGCCTGGATCTGGTGGCGCTGAGCAAGGAGCTGTCACTGCGGGTCACCGAAGAGGTCGACTACACCCAGGAGGCCAGCCACCAAGCGGCCATGGCGGCCGGAACCGCCGGGCACCCTCGGTTCGTGGTGCCACGCGTCCATCACGCCACCCGGCGGGTGCTGATCAGCGACTGGATCGAGGGGCGCAAGCTGACCAGCGTGATCGGCCGCCCACAGGCCGAGCGCAACCAAGCCGCCCTCGACTACGTCAGCTTCCTGTTCTCCGGCCCGGAACTGGCCGGCATCCTGCACGCCGATCCGCACCCGGGCAACTTCCTGCTCACTGCCGACGGACGGCTCGGCGTGGTCGACTTCGGCCTGGTCAGCCGGCTACCCGACGGCCTCCCGGCTCCGATGGGACGGTTGATCCGACATGCTGTGGACGGCCAGGCCGAGCTGATGAGGGACGGCCTGATCGAGGAGGGCTTCATCGGCCCCGACGTCGACGCCGCCGAGGTGCTGGACTACCTGGCACCCTTCGTCGAGCCGGCCCAAGTTGCCGCCTTCAGCTTCAATCGGGACTGGGCGCGCCAGCAGTTCCAGCGCGTCCAGGACGCCATGGCCGCCAAGTCGGTGGCCACCCGGATCTCGCTGCCCCCGGACTACCTGCTGATCTATCGGGTCTGGCTGGGCGGCATCGCCGTGCTGGCCCAGCTGGACGTCCAGGCCGACTTCGCCAGCGTGCTGCGGGCACACCTCCCCGGCTTCGCGCCGGAGCCCGGCTGAGCCAGGCCCGCCGCAGCAGTCGGTACCGTTGTGCTCGTGCGCAGACACCGCAAGTGGCTGATCCCGTCCATCGTGGGCGTGGCGCTGGTCGCCCTGCTCGCCGCCGGGTGGCTGTGGGCCCAGCAGTTCCAGCAGGCCGCCAGCACCGCCAAGCGGGCCGCCAGCAGCGGCGTCAAAGCGCTCACCAGCCTCGACCTGACCACCGCCGGCCCCCAGTTCGCCCTGGCCGAGCAGGAGTTCGGACGAGCCCGCAGCTTGCTCGGGCCGGACTGGCTGCAGGGCGTCCCCTGGCTCGGCACTCAGTTCGCCGCGGCCGCCGAACTCACCGAGATCGGCGGCACGGCCGCTTCGGCCGGCGGCCAGCTCACCGACTTGCTCGTCCAGACTACAGCAGGATCAGCCGGTGACCGTTTCGGCACCCTGGCCGGCCTCTCCGCCAGCCACCTGGAGCCGGCGCTGAGCAAGCTCGCCGAGGTCGACCGCCGTACCGCGGCGCTGTCCGCGGACGGGCTGGTGCCGCCGCTGGCCGATGCCGTCGGCGAACTGAAGCGGCTCATCGAGCCGTACCAGGGCGTCCTCGCCCAGGCCGACAACGCGCGACAACTCGCCCACTACCTGTTCGGCAGCCAGCACCGGTTCATCCTGCTTTCTCAGAACAACGCCGAACTGCGTCCACTGGGCGGCTTCCCGGGCACCTATGGCCTGGCCAGCATCGGACCCGACGGATTCCGGCTGGAGAAGTACGCCGGGATCCATCGGCTGCCTACCGACACCCTCAACCTGCCCGCGCCCGAGGGTGCCCTGATGAACGCGAAACTGCGGTTCCGCGACGCGAACTGGTGGATCGACTTCCCGACCAGCGCTCCGGTGATGCTGAAGTTCTGGGACAACCTTGGCCAGCCCCCGGTCGACGGGGTGATCGCCATCGACGTGGTCACCCTGCAAGACCTGCTCACCGTGTTCGGGCCGGTCACTCTGCCCGGCACCAGCGAGCAGCTGACCAAGGACAACGCCGTCCGCCGGCTGACCGAGTTCATCGAGTTCGATCGCGCCTCCTACGGCAAGCGGGCCAAGGCTGAGGCGCTGATCCCGCTGGTCGAGTCGATGCTGAAGCGAATCGAGAATGTGCAGATCGATCAGCTCACGCCGCTGCTCACCACCTTCAACAAGCTCACCGCGCAGAAGCACATTCAGTTCTATGCGACCGACGCCCCCGCCGAAGCTGCATTCGTCGCTTTGGGCGTGGCCGGGGCCATCGCGCCGCCACCGAACACCACCGACCTGCTGGTGGTCAGCAATGCCATGGTCCGGGCCAGCAAATCCAACCTCGGGGTCAGCAAGTATCTGGACTATCAGGTCACGCTGGTAGCGGACGGCTCGGCAACCACCCAGCTCAGCCTCGGCTTCCG
Source organism: Actinomycetes bacterium (assembly GCA_023425145.1). Lineage (GTDB taxonomy): Bacteria > Actinomycetota > Actinomycetes > Propionibacteriales > Propionibacteriaceae > Propionicimonas. The sequence continues at coordinate 258,910 of JAFADF010000073.1, forward strand.
CAAGACAGCCGAGACCTACCCGGGGCTACCCACCCAGCTGTTCTGCGATTACCTGCGGGTTTACCGGGCGCCGGGCACCACGGCCACAGCCAGCACGTCCGACGGCTTCGTCGATCGGCCTGAGGACGGCCGCCCGGTCTTTGCCAAGTACTTCGAGCTGGCACCGGGCCAGCTGCTCAGCCAGCAGCTGCACACCACCGTTCCGCAGGCGCTCGCCCTGGCCGCCGACCAGCGCACAGCCCACTACCGGCTGCTGCTGGTCCGCCAGGCCGACCTGGCCGCCACCACGGTCAATCTGAGCGTGACCGCCCCGCAGGGCTGGCAGTTCAGCTCCGGACAGGCCGGCTGGCGTCCCGAGGGCGGCAACCCGATGACCGTGCAGCTCAGCGGCAGCACCGCCAGCCTGCACGGCCCGCTGGACCGCGACCTGATCGTCGATCTGGAGCTGACCAAGGCCTAGGAGCCTGCCGAACCCTCAGGTCCCGGCGCCGGCACACTTTCAGTCGCGCTCGGCGATCAGCTTCAGCAGATCGGCCGAGTACGCCTCAAGCTTCGCCTTGCCGACGCCCGGGATCGCCAGCAACGCCTGCTCGTCGGTGGGCAGTTGCTCGGCGATGGCCAGCAGGGTGGCGTCGGTGAAGATGCAGTAGGCCGGCAGCGACCGCTTCGCGGCCACCGTGCTGCGCCAGCTGGTCAGCTCCTGGTACAGCGCCTCGTCGAAGTCCACCGCGCAACTCAGGTGCCGGGACAGCTTCCGTTCGGCACCGGTGCTCAGCGGGCCCCCGCAGACCCGGCAGCGGGCGCTCATCTCGGTCTTCGGCTTGCTGCGCCGAGCCGGACGCGGTGCGACGCTGCGGGCACTGGAGGTCAGCCCATTGAGGAAGCGGGACGGCTGGCGCACCCCGCCGTTGCGGAATCGGGACCAGGTGATCAACAGCCCGCGGCGAGCCCGGGTGATCCCGACGTAGAACAGCCGGGCCTCCTCCTGGAGCTGCTCCGGCCCGGCCGCCTGGGCCAGCGGGAGCGTCCCCTCCTGGACGCCGACCAGAGCCACCGAATGCCACTCCAACCCCTTGGCGCCGTGCAGCGTCGACAAAGTGACTCCGTCGGCGGCCAGCGGGTGCTCAGCCTGGGCTCGCTCGGACAGCTCGGTCATCAACCCGGCCAGATCGGGATTGCCGGCCGCCACCAGCTCCTCGGCCAGGGCGAGCACGGCAGCCAGCGATTCCCAACGCTCCCGGACGCGACCCTGCCCACTCGGCGCCTGCTCGGTCCAGCCGGTCGCGGTCAGCACCGCACGGCAGGCGTCCAGAGCGTCGGCGGCCGGCTCCCGGCGGGCCCGATCGGCCAGCGCCGAAATCACCTGGCGCACCTCGGGCCTGTCGAAGAAGCCCTCACCGCCACGCACCGTGAACGGCACCCCGGCCTGGGTCAGTGCCGCCTCATAGGCCGGCGATTGGGCGTGCACCCGGTAGAGCACGGCGAGTTCGCGCCAGGGCACCCCCTCCTCGTGCCGGGCCACCAGCCACGCCGTCACGGCCGCCACCTCGTCCGCCTCGCTGGAGCAGCCCAGGAAGCGCGGCTCGGGCCCCGGCCCGGCTTGCGACTCCAGAGTGACCGCAGCAATCCGGGACCGTGTTGACAGCTGGTTGGCCAGCTTCACCACCGGCTCACTGGACCGGTAGTCGCGGACCAGCCGGATCACCGCGGCATCCGGGTGCCGCACGCTGAAGCCGGTCAGATAGCCCGGTGTGGCCCCGGCAAAGGAGTGAATCGTCTGGGCCGGGTCGCCAACCACGCAATGGTCGGTGCCCTCCCCCCACCACAAGTCGAGCAATCCCTGCTGCAGCGGACTCACGTCCTGATACTCATCGACCAGCAGGTGCCGGTAGGTGGCCCGGACCTGTTCGGCGACGTCGGCGTTGTCGCTGAGCAGGGCCACCGTGCACAGCAGGATGTCGTCGAAGTCGATCACGCCACGCTCGGTCTTGACCTGCTCGTAGCGGCCCAACACCTTGGCCACCGTGGCCGGATCCATCCCCGACACTTCTCGCCCGGCCGGTTGGGCCAGCTGCGGGTAGTCGGCCGGCAGCACATTGGAGACCTTCGCCCAGGAAACCTCGCTGACCAGGTCGCGGAGCGTCGCGGTGTCAGGGCTGGGGAGCCGCAGCCGCCGGGTGGCCTCGGCCACCATGGCCATCCGTTCCGTGCTCACCGGCGGTAGCTCGCTGCCGTACGCCTTGGGCCAGAAGTACTGGGCCTGGCGCAGCGCCGCAGAGTGGAAGGTTCGGGCCTGGACCGCAGGAATGCCGAGTCCACGCAACCGGGATCGCAGTTCGCCGGCGGCGCGGGTGGTGAAGGTGACTGCCAGCACTGCCGACGGCGAGAAGCGCTCGCTGGCCACCGCGTAGGCGATCCGATGGGTGAGCGCCCGGGTCTTGCCGGTGCCGGCCCCGGCGATCACCGCCAACGGCTGACCGAAAGTGGTCGCCACCGCCCGCTGTTCCGGGTCGAGTCCACGCAGCAGGGTTTCCGGATCGGCTAACACGCCTGACACTGTAGGCAATCGGGACGACATTTCGTCGGTCGGGGCCCCTAGGGTGAACGTCATCATGCGGATTCACCACGTGCCCACAGCCGAAGCCTTGGCGGCAAAGCTGGGCCAGCTGTGGGCTGGACCGCGCTCGGATCCGTTCGCCTTCGACCTGGCTGTGGTGCCCGGTGCCGGCTTCCAGCGCTGGCTCTCTCAGCAACTGTCGGTGTCCGGAGACGAGCCGGGGATCTGCGCCGGGATCGAGTTCGCCAGCTGGGCGGCCTTGGAGCGCCGGATCTTTCCCGACGATCCCTGGCGGCCGGAGCGGCTGGCCTGGACGATTCAGACCCTTCTCGACGGCGACGCCGCGGCCGACCCGGCCTTGGCCGTCCTACGCCGTCACCTGGACGCCGCACCCGAGCACTACTCGGCCTGCCGACGAATCGCCGGTGCCTTTGCCGGCTACCTGCGGCACCGTCCGGCCCTGATCGCGGGTTGGCTGGCCGGCGGAACGACCGACGAACTCGGCGAGCCGTTACGCGAGGACGCCTGGCAGGCGCACCTGTGCCGGCTGCTGCAGCAGGCCAACGGTGTCGACCCGATCGCCGAGCGAGCGGCCGCCCTGGCCCGGCTCACCGCGGCTCCTACAGCTGAGCTCCCCCACCGGATCGCGGTGATGGCTCCGGTACAGCTGGATCCGGCGGCGTCCGAACTGCTGGAGGCGTTGAGCGTCCAGCATCAGGTCGATCTGCTCCTGCTCTCCCCCGTTCCGGGGGCGCCGGCGGCCGGCATGCCGCTGCTGGGCCGACTGCAGCGAGCCCTGGCCGGCGGATCACCGGCTTCCGGGGTGCTCGGCGGGGTGGACGCATCGGTGCAGGTGCACCTGTCCCACGGTCCCGACCGGCAGGTCGAGGTGCTGCGCGAGGTGCTCACCGCCACCTTCGCCGCCGATCCGAGCCTCGAGCCCCGCGATGTGGTGGTGCTCACCCCCACCCCGGACCGGTTCGCGTCGCTGATCGGCGCCACCTTCGCCGTCCCCGATCATCCGGCGCATCGCTTCCGGGTGCAGCTGGCCGACCGCTCGATCAGCCAGGTGAACCCGCTGGCCGGGCTGCTGCTCGACCTGCTCAACCTGCCCGACTCCCGGGCCGAAGCCTCCTCCGTGCTGGAGCTGGCCCTGCGTCCTGCCGTGGCCCGCAAGTTCGGCTTCGGGGCCGACCGGCGCGACCGACTGGTCGAACTCGTCGAATCCTCCGGGGTGCGTTGGGGCTTGTCGGCGCGGCATCGCGAGCAGTTCGGACTGGTCGGCTTCGAGCAGAACACCTGGTTCGCCGGCTTGCAGCGAATGCTGCTCGGGGTCACCTTGGACGAGTCGGAGCTGGTCACCGCCAAGACGGTGCTGCCGCTGGATGACGTCGAGTCCACCGATGTCGAGCTGATCGGCGGTCTCACCGAGCTGATCGGACGGATGGTCCGGGTGGTGGACGCCTTCAGCTCGTCCGCCCCGGTTGCCGAATGGGTGGAGCGCTGCCGGGCGGCCATCGGCCTGCTGGCTGCACCGTCGTCCGCCGACGAGTGGCAACTGGCCGACCTGTGGTTCGGCCTGGCCCGACTCAGCGCGTCCGCCGGCCCCGGACCGGTCGGACGCAACGACTTCCGCCGGGTGGTCGAACACGAGTTCACCAACACCCGGGCCCGGGCCACCTTCGGCAACGGCTCACTGATCGTGGCCGGCCTGGAGTCGCTGCGCCACGTCCCGCACAAGGTCGTGGTGCTGCTCGGCTGGGACGCCGATCACTATCCCCGCAGCGCTCCGCGCGACGGCGACAACCTGCTGCGGCGGTATCCGCAGCCCACCGATCCCGACCCGGCTGGTTTCGACCGGCAGCTCCTGAGCGATGCCGTCCAGGCCGCCCGCCAGCAGCTGATCGTGATCTGCCGAGCCCGCAGCGAGGCCACCAACGAGCAGGTGCCGCTGGCCGGACCGATCCTCGACCTGCTGGCCGTGGTCGACGAACTGGCCAGCACCGGCGCGGGTCTTCGACCCAGCGAGGAGATCAGCGTCCAGCACCCGCTGCAACCCCACGATCCGGCTTACTTCGGTGCCGATCCGAGCCGAGATCGCCTGGTCAGCGCGGACGTCCACGCCTACCGGGCCGCGTTGGCCGGGCTGGAGCCGTCGCCGTCGATCCCCCGCGGCCGGTATCAACTGGATCCGCTGCCGCCGATCAGCCTCGAACAGGGGGTGACCCTCGACGAACTGACCGGCTTCTTCGCCCATCCGGCACGGGCGCTGCTACGCGTGCGGGCCGGGCTCAGCCTGGGCGAACGGACGACCTCCGGCGACGAACTGCCCATCGAGCCGGATCACCTGGCCCGCTGGCAGGTCGGCAACCGGGTGCTGCAACGGCTGCGGGACGGCTTCCCGGCCGAAGCCATCGAACGCGCCGAATGGCTGCGCGGCGACGTTCCGCCATTCGCACTGGGCAGTCGCGATCTGCAATCGGTTCTCGACCAGGCCCGGTCCACCGTGGCGGTGCTGCCGGCCACGCTCGGCGAGCCGACCCTGCACGAGATCGCCCTCACCGTCCCGGTCAGCGGTCGGCAGGTGCAGCTGGCCGGACGAGTGGTGAGCCACGGCCAGGAAGTGGTCGGTGTCGAGTTCTCCAGTCTGCAGGCCCGGCATCGGCTGGTCGCCTGGCTCCGGTTGCTCTGTCTGGCCGCTGCCGAGCCCGGCCCGTGGCAGGCCCGCGTGATCGGCAAGGGCCGCCGGGCCGCCTATCAGGCACCGTCCGCCGAGCAAGCCGTGGAACTGCTCAGCCGCTACCTCGAGCTGTACCAGCTCGGGCTGAGCCGTCCGCTCCCGGCCCTGCCGCGGCTGGGCGCCCAATGGGCCGGCTATCTGGCCTCGGGGCGGGATCCGCACGAGGTGCCCGGCGCAGCCTTCCGGACCAACTGGGACTACGACCAGGACCCGGCCTGGTCGGCCTTCTTCAGCTACCCGTCGGTGCTGAGCATCGAGCGGGAGTTCGTCGTGCCGGGTGCCGATCCGGCCGAGCGGGGTCTGTTAGGTGCCTTGGCCGATGCCATCTGGACGCCGATCCTGGCTGCGGAGGTGGCACCATGATCCCCTTCGACCCGCGCGGTCCGCTGCCCACCGGCACCACCGTGCTGGAGGCGAGCGCCGGCACCGGCAAGACCTATGCCATCGGGGCGCTGGCCGTCCGCTATCTCGCCGAAGGTGTGGTCGGCGTGGACGAACTCGCCGTGATCAGCTTCAGCCGAATCGCCTCGGCCGAACTTCGAGCGAAGGTGCGGCAACGGGTACTGGCCACGATCTCGCACCTGCGCGGTGAGGCGCAGGGGGCGCCGGATCCCACCGACGAGTTGCTCGCCGCCGGCGGGCCGAAGGTGGTGGCCGAACGGATCGCCCGGCTCGAGGCGGCAGCCGGCGACCTGGATCGGGCCGCCATCATGACCATCCATCAGTTCTGCCAGGCGATGCTCGCCGAGTTGGGCGTCCAGGCCGCGGTGGACACGCAGGCCCGGCTGAGCGAGGACCTCAGCCAGCTGCTCACCCAGGTCTGCGCCGACCTCTACCTGGCTCGCTATGCCCGGCACCCCGACGGGGTCCCGTTCGGGTTGGCGGTCGCCCAACAGATCGCGCGCGAAGCCGTAGAGCGGCTGACCAGCGAACTGCGTCCCAGCGGGATCGACGGCGCGGCCGGGGAGCGCCGCGAGTTCGCGGTAGCCGTCCGCGCCGAGTTCGAACGCCGTAAGCAGGCGGCCAGCCTGTTCACCTTCGATGACCAGCTACTGCGACTGCACCAGGCACTCCAGGGGCCCACCGGGCAGGTCTGCGCGGAACGGATGCGCCAACGCTGCCGGGTGGTGCTGGTCGACGAGTTCCAGGACACCGACCCGATTCAGTGGACGATCCTGCGGGAGACCTTCCACGGCCACGTCCCGCTGGTCTTGATCGGGGATCCCAAGCAGTCGATCTACGCCTTCCGAGGTGCGGACGTCCAGGCGTACCGCAACGCCGTCTCCTGCGCGGCCGAGCATTACTCGCTGGGCGTGAACCGGCGTTCCGATCCCGGCGTGGTCTCCGCAGTGAGTGCCCTGTTCTCCGGAGTCAGCCTGGGAGCCGAAATCGAGGTGCCGCCGGTCGACTGCGCACAGCCTGCGTCCCGGCTGATCGCTCCGCCGGGATCGTCGTGGCGAGCGCCGGCCCGGCTGCGCTGCCATGCCCCCCGACGTCCGGCCATGGCCGTGGATGCCCGGCGGCTGATCACCGAAGACCTCACCGCCCAGGTGGTCGATCTGCTCAGCGCAGGCCTGCAGGTGGTCACGGCAGAGGGGACGCGTCCGCTGCAACCTCAGGATGTCGCCGTGCTGGTCACCCGGAACCGCCGTGGCAAGGAGCTGGCGGATGCCCTCACCGCTGCCGGTGTCGCGGTGTCCTTCGGCGGGGCCGACTCGATCTTCGCCAGCCACGCCGCCGCCGACTGGCTCACCCTGCTGCGGGCCATCGACCAGCCGCAGCGGGCCAATCTGCGCGCAGCCTTCCTCACCGACTTCATCGGGGCCGACCTGACCGGCCTGGCCACCGCCGACTCCGCACAGCTGACCGCCTGGGCCGGCGAACTCCAGTCCTGGGGGCACCTGCTGGATCAGGCCGGTGTGGCCGGGCTGTTCGCCGCCGTCGAGTCGTCCGCCCAGCCGCTGCCGGAGCGGGTGCTGCGCCGTCCACGGGGCGAGCGGGATCTCACCGACTATCGGCATGTGGCCCAACTGCTGCACGCCAAGCACACCGACGGCGTCCGCGGCGGCGCCTTGGTCAGCTGGCTGGAGGAGCAGATCGCCGACTCGGCAACCACCACCGACCGGCTGCGTCGGCTGGAGACCGACCGGCAAGCCGTCCAGATCATGACCGTGCACAAGGCCAAGGGCCTGCAGTTCCCGGTGGTGCTGTTGCCGGAGGCGGCCGACCTGTGGGTGCCGGACGAGGATGACGGCCGCTGCCTGGATTATCACGACGGGGAGGTGCGGGTCCTGGACGTGGGCGGCGCCACGGCTCCCGGTCGCACCGAGCGGCTCAGTCAGTACCGGCTGGAGAACAGCGAGGACCAGCTGCGAGCCCTCTATGTGGCTCTGACCAGGGCGGAAAGCCAAGTGACCATGTGGTGGGCGCAGACCAGATACAACACGGCCGCGTCCCCATTGCATCGCCTGCTCTTCCGCCGGCACGACCTGCCCGGGGCGCCGGACCTCGGCTATCCGGTGGATCGCTCCCCTGGCAACGGCCACCCCGGTGAGCTGGAGTGGCTGAAGACGGCCGGCATCGTCGTCGAGGATTGCCCGACCGTGGTGCCGACGGCCACCGTGGCACCAGCCCGCCCGGCGCTGACCCGGGAGCCGCTGGCCTGGCGGCGCAGCATCGACCAGACCTGGCGTCGCACCTCGTACTCCGGCCTCACCGAAGCCGTTCATGCGCGGACGCCGATGAGTCCCGAGGCCGGGCCCGAGCTGCTCGACGAGCCGCTGGAGGCAGAGACGGGTGCGGCTCCGGTGCCGTCCGGGCGTCCGTCCCCGATGGCGGAGCTGCCCGGCGGGACCGCCTTCGGCTCGCTGGTGCACGAGGTCTTCGAGAACCTGGACTGGTTCGCCCCCACTCCGGCTGATCAGGACGGCCTGGCCGAGCGTCTTCTGGCCGCCACGACGGCCGCCAACGCCCGGTTCTCGGTGCCGGGGGTGAGCGCACCGGCGCTGGCCCAGGCGCTGCTCCCCGGTCTGCTCACACCGTTGGGCCGGCTCACCGATGACCGTCCCCTGGCTGCGGTGGCGATCGGCGACCGGCTGAGCGAGCTGTCCTTCGAGTTTCCGCTGGGGCGGGCCACGTCCACCACCTCGTTGGCCGAGGTGGCCGCCCTGCTGCGCCACTGGCTGCCGGCCGACGACCCCCTTGCCGACTATCCGGACGCTCTGGCCGAACCGAACTTGTCCGGACAGCTGCTGCGCGGCTTCCTCACCGGAAGCATCGACTCGGTCTTGCGGGTCGGCTCGGCCACCCAGCCCCGGTTCGTCGTCATCGACTACAAGACCAACCGGCTCGGCGGGGACGCGCTCACTCTGGAGCACTACTCGCGCCAGGCCATGACCGAAGAGATGATCCGCACCCACTACCCGCTGCAGGCGATCTTGTACTGCGTGGCGCTGCATCGATTCCTCAGCCAACGCCTGCGCGACTATCAGCCCGAACGGCACTTGGGCGGGGTCGGCTATCTGTTCGTGCGCGGCCTGGCCGGCCCTGAGGGTGGCCCCACCGGCAACTTCAGTTGGTTCCCGCCGGCCGGTCTGGTGGTCGAGCTGTCCGACCTGCTGGCGGATCGGAGGCGCCGATGATCGATCCGGCCAGTTCTCTGCGTCCTGGGTTGTTGGCCGATGTGCATCTGGCCGGCGCCTTGTCCTGGGCCGACGTGCATGTCGCTCAGAAACTGGGCCACCTGTTCGGCGAGAGCGACCAGCGGGTTCAACTGGGTCTGGCTCTGGCCGTCCGCGCGTTGCGGGCCGGGTCGACCTGCCTGGAACTCAGCCACGCCCACGAACTCAGCGTGGTCACCGAGGACGAGGCGGACGTCCCGGTGCCGGTCGAGCTGCTGCCACCGGTGGAGCTGTGGCGGGAACTGCTGGCGGCCAGTCCACTGGTCACCCTCGGCGCGGACGGGCCGGGGCGGCGTCCGCTGCGCCTGGTCGGCGACCTGCTCTACCTGGAGCGGTACTGGCAGGAGGAGTCGCTGGTCGCCGATCAGCTGCGAGCCCGTCGCTCCCGGGTGCCGGCCCCGGTGAGCTCCGAGCTGTTGGCCGCGGCCGATCAGGAGCTGCTCAGCGAGCGGGTCGACCCCGACCAGCGGCTGGCCGCCCTGGCCCCCGCGCAGGCCTCGGTGACGGTCATCGCCGGCGGGCCCGGAACCGGCAAGACCCACACCCTGGCCCGGCTGCTGGCGGTGCTGCTGCGCGCACTGCCCGGACCGGTGTCGATCGCCTTGGCCGCCCCGACCGGTAAGGCAGCCATGCGGATGCAGGAGGCACTGGCCGGCGAGACCGCCGAGCTTCCGGCTGACCTCGGAGTCGAACTGGGCCGGCTGCAGGCCACCACCATCCACCGACTGCTCGGCTGGGTGCCGGGCGGGCGGCACCGCTTCGCCCATCACAGCGGCAATCCCCTGCCGCATGACGTGGTGGTGATCGACGAGACGTCCATGGTCAATGTCACGCTGATGGCCCGGCTGCTCGAGGCGCTGCGCCCGCAGGCGCGGCTGATTCTGGTCGGCGACCCCGACCAGCTGGCCCCGGTCGAGGCCGGCGCCGTCCTGGCCGACATCGTCGCCGCTCCGGCACCGTCGGACGGCCTGGCCCTGCCGGTCGTCCGGCTGCGTAGCAACCACCGTTCCCGGGCAGCCATCGCCGAGCTGGCCGAGGCCGTCCGCAGCGGCGATCCCGACCGAGTGATCAGGCTGATCGACAACGGCCTGGACGGGGTCACGCTGGCCGGCTCGGTCGGCCAGACCGACCTGCGCCCCCAGGTGACCGACACCGGTTTGGCCATGATCGACGCCGCCCGCACCGGACGGATCGGTGATGCCCTGGCCGCGCTGGATCGGCACCGGCTGTTGTGCGCGCACCGCAACGGACCGTTCGGGGTGGCCGTGTGGTCGCGTCAGGTCGAAGACTGGCTGCTGGCCGCCGGCGCCGGCTTCGATCCGTTCGACGCGTGGTATCCGGGACGTCCGGTCCTGGTCACTCAGAACAACCCCGAGTTGGGCGTCTTCAATGGCGACACCGGCGTGGTGGTCAACGCCTCCGACGGCCTGCGGGTGTGCTTCGGGCGCGGCGGACAGCTGCACCACGACGTGTCACCGTTCCTGCTGGACAGCGTCCAGACGATTCACGCCATGACCGTCCACAAGGCCCAAGGCAGCCAGTTCGAGCAGGTCAGCGTCGTCTTGCCCACCTCGGACTCCCCGCTGCTCACCCGGCAGCTGCTCTATACCGCGATCACCCGGGCGAAGTCTCGGGTCACCCTGATCGGCTCGGCCGAGGCGCTGCGGCATGCCGTCACCAACAGCGCCCAGCGGGCCTCCGGCCTGGCCGGACGACTGTAGGCCGAGCCGTCATAGGCTGCTGGCCATGATCGAGTCATTCACCACCGAAAGGCTGCGCCTGCATCCCTGGCAGCCGGACGAAGCCGAGGCCGTCCTCGACCTGTACTCCCGCTGGGAGGTGATGCGCTATCTGGGTGCGAACCCGCAGGTGCTGACCGATCTGGATCAGGCCGCTGCCAAGATCGCCGGCTGGTTGGCCTTCCCCGGCCCGCTGCACGGCGTCTGGGCCATCCGGGTGGACGGACGCCCGATCGGCACCGCTTTGCTGAAGGTGCTCCCGCTCAGCGGCGGTGCCCAGCCCTCGGGGATCACCGAGGTGGGTTGGCATCTGCATCCCGACTTCTGGGGTCACGGCTATGCCACCGAGGCCGCCAGCCGATTGCTCGACCATGCCTGGGCGCACGGCCTCGACCGGGTGGTCGCCGTGACCTACCCGCAGAACGCGGCCTCGCAGGCGGTCTGCGGACGCCTGGGAATGGCCGCGCTCGGCCTGACCGACCAGTACTACGACGTGACCAGCTCGTTGTTCGAGATCACCGCACCGGCCAGGCCGTCCGGGCTGAGCTCACCGTCCAGCCAGGCCTGAATCATCCGGGCGGCGATCGACGTGGTCGACGGCGGCAGCACCTCACCGCTGGCGAAAGCCGCCCGCAACTCCTCGCGAGTGAACCAGCGGGCCTTCTCAATCTCGTCCTCGGCGATCCGCACCTCGGCGCTGACGGCCCGGGCCGCGAAGGCCACCATCAACGATCTCGGGAACGGCCAGGGCTGCGAGCCGAGGTAGCGCACGCCGGTCAGTTCCAGGCCGACCTCCTCGGTCATCTCCCGGTGCACCGTCTGCTCCAATGACTCCCCGGTTTCGGCGAAACCGGCGAACACCGAGTGCCGACGCGCGGCCCAACTCGCCTGGCGGCCCAGCAGCAGCCGATCATCGGCATCGGTGATCGCCACGATCACGGCCGGATCGGTACGCGGGTAGGACTCGACGGCACAGCCCGTGCAGCGCCGCGCCTGGCCCCCGGCCAGGACCTCGGTGACCGCGCCGCACTCGGAGCAGAAGCGGGAACGCTGATGCCAGCCGACCAGCCCCACCGCCGCGAAGCCGATTTCCAGCTCCGGGTCGGAGAGCCTTTCCATGGTCTCGCGCAGCGTCGGCGCCTCGGTCGCACCTTCGGCCACGAAGACCGGTGCCTCGTCGACCAGGCCGAGCAGCAGGTGCCGCTGCGGGTCGTAGCTCCCCGAGCACGGCTGCCAGGTCAGCCGGGTGCCGGTCAGCGGAACCCGTCCGCCACCGACCAGCAGCAGCCGCGCCTGCGGTGCCGTCCACAGCTTCTCCAGGTGGGACGGGTCGGTGCGAGCCTCCAGCGCCCGATCCAGGCGGCTGGCCAAAGTCCAGTTGATCACCGGCTCAGGCTAGCCCGCGAACCGATGAGCCAGTGCCGCCAGTTCATCGCGGACCGGCAAGGCCGGCGGACGGACGATGGAGCCGTCCTGCAGGTCGTAGAAGACGGCGTCCACCTCGTCGGGGGTTCTGCCGTTCAGCTCGGCCCAGGCCAGCCGATAGCAGGCCAGCTGCAGTGGGTCGGAGTTTCGGGCACCGCCGGTCTTCCAATCGACGACCTGATGGCGTCCATCGGGCAGGGCGAAGACCGCATCGATCCGGCCGCGGATCAGCCGTCCGCCCAGGACCAGGGTGAAGGGGTGCTCCACCGCCAGTGGTTGCAGGCCGCCGTACGGCCCGGCCTCGAAGGCCAGCCGCTGCCGTTCGAACTCGGCACCGGCCAACTCCGCATCCTCCGCATCGTCGACCAGCGGCAACTGGTCGCGGAACCGTCCCTCCAGCCAGCGATGGAAGCTGATCCCCCACCGCTGCGCCTCGGTGACCAGCCGGGGCATCGGACGACTGAGCTGAGCGGCGAATCCCTCCGGATCCTTGACCAGCCGAGCCAGCGCGGTCACCGACAGATAAGACGGCAGCTGGCCGCGGGACTGCTCCCGTTCAGCAAGCTCTGCATCGACCAGCTGATCGGCGGCGTGCCGCCACTGCTCGGCCCGCAGGACGAGATCGGCCGGCAGCTCGCCGGGGGCGACGGCGACCGGGTCGGCGGCCGCCCGCAGCAGGGCGAGCCGCTCCGGATCTCCGAGCACGGGCCAGGACTGCGGCTGCACTGCGGCGATCAGCGGGTTCTCCGCCGCCGACTCCTCAACCAGCTGTACCTGCTGCGCGTGATTGACCAGCGTTGTGAAGTAGCTGGACGCGCTGCGCGGCTTGATCAGGGTGCCTTCCCAGGTGTGCGTACTGGCCAGCAGCAGCCGCCGGGCCCGAGTGACGGCCACATAGGCGAGCCGATCCTCGCTGAGCCGCTGCTGCTCGCCCAACGCTTCAGCGAAGGAGCTCACCTCGGCCGGATCGAGGCTGCGCAGATCCGGCAGCGACACGGCATCGCCACGTAACGGGTAGGGCAACACGGCGGCATTGCGCAGCCAGTTGCCGCTGACCCGGTCGCTGGGAAACACATCGCTGGCCAGCCCCGGGACGAAGACCACATCCCACTCCAGACCTTTGGCCTTGTGCACGGTCAGCACCTGGACCGCGTCCGGACGGCTGGGCAGGCCCTGCTCCAGCCCGGTGCCGTACTCGCGCTCGGCGGCAAGGTAGGCCAGCAGCCCGGACAGCCCGGCTTCGGCGTCGATGTCGGCGTACTCGCTGACGGCCTGGACGAACCTGGCCAGCGGACGGCTTCCCCCTCGGACGGCCACCTCGGCCTCGACCACAGAGCCCAGCGTGGCGATCACCCGGCTGACCAGCTCCGGGACCGGGTCGGCGGCGTGCCGGCGCAGGCCTTGGAACTCGCGAGCGAACCGGCTCAGCCGCTGCCGCGCCGCCTGGCTGAAGCCCGCACCACCGAGGTCGGCGGCCGCCTCCAGCAGGCTGGGCCGCTCGGCGCTGTCGCCGACCAGCTCCTGGGCACGGCGGCCCAGGAGGGCCAGGTCGGGCAGCCCGATCGCCCACCGCGGCGAGGTGAGCAGGCTGATCGCTGCCGGGTTGGCCGCCGGATCGTCCAACAGGGTCAAGGTGGCTACCACCTCGGTCACGATCGGCAACTCCAGCAGCCCGCCCAGCCCGACGATCTCGGCCGGGACGTCCCGCTCGGCCAGGGCCGCATAGACAGCTGCGACCTGGCTGTTGCGTCGGCCCAGGACGGCGATCTGCGACCAGTCGGCGACGGCCCCGGTGTCGTGCAGTTCGACGATCCGATCGGCGATCGCTGCGACCTCCTCGGGCCAGGTCTGGAAGGAGCGGGCCTCGACTCGAGCCGGCTCAGTGTCCGGTGGCGCGACCAGATCAAGGCTCAGTCCGTGCGCGGCGAGCGCCGGGTCGGCGCGGACGGTCGCCGCCAGCTGATTGGCCGCATCGAGCACCTGCTGGCCGCTGCGCCGATTGACGGTGAGTGCGTAGGCCCCGGCCGGACGCCCCTGGACGGTCGGGAAGTGCCGGGCGAAGTCGAGGATGTTGTTGGCCGCTGCACCGCGCCAGCCGTAGATGGCCTGGCAGGGATCACCGACCGCCGTCACCGGATGGCCGAGACCGTGGGCCGGGTCGGGCCCGGAGAACAGACTGCGCAACAGGCTGGCCTGGGCGGCCGAGGTGTCCTGGTACTCGTCCAGCAGCACCACCGCGAACTCGGCCCGGAGCGCCGCTCCCACGCTCGGCACCCGCTCGGCCAAGGCCGCGGCGGTGGCCATCTGGTCGGCGAACTCCACATAGCCGAGCTCACGCTTGAGCCGCTCGTAGTCGGCGACCAGCTCGGCGAGCTCCACCCGCTCTGCGGCGGCGGCCTGGGCCAGCTTCAGATCTGCGTAGACGTCGCCGCGTGGGTTGCGCGGTGCCGCGGCCACCTGGGCGTCCACTCGGGCGGCATGGGCGATCACCTGCTCGGGGCTGACCAGGTGAGAACGCAGCTCGCCGGAGAGCTGCAGCAGCCGCTCAACCACCATGGCCGGACGCAGTCGCGACAGCTGGGTGAGCGGCCCGGCGGCGTTGTTCACCACCCGAGCCGCCAGCCGGTAACGGGCCGCCCCGGTGATCAGTCGGGCGTCGGACTCGACCCCGAGCAGCAGTCCGTGTTCGGCGACCAGCCGTCCGGCGAAAGCGTCATAGGTGAGGATCAGCTCCTCCCCGGCCTCCTGGTCGTCCAGGACTCCCGCCGCAGTCAACGCCCGGCGCACCCGGACCCCGAGCTCGCCGGCCGCCTTGCGGGTGAAGGTCAGTCCGAGCACCTGCTCGGGCCGCACCTGCCCGGAGCCGACCAGCCACACCACCCGGGCAGCCATCACTGTGGTCTTGCCCGACCCGGCCCCGGCGATGATCACCCCGGGCTCCAGCGGCGCACTGATCGCGGCCAGTTGCTCCTCGGAGAACGGCAATCCGAGCACCGCCGACAGCTGCTGGGGATCTGTGAAGGTCATCGCCGTGGCTCCTCGATCAGCGCCGGGCAACCGTCGGCGAAAGCGCAGCCGCGGCAGTGCGGGCCGGCGCTGGCCGGGAAGCTGCCCTCGGCCACGATGGCTGCAGCCTGTGCGACCCGCTCATGCACCCAGGTCGGCTCGCCCTGCACAGCCGGCTGAAGCAGCTCCTTGGGCTGGCCGCCGGCCCGCTCAGGGACGCGCAGGTAGACCGCGCTGGCCCCCGCGCTGGCCACTCCAGGCGGCAGCCGGTCGCCGAAGCCACCAGAGGTGACCGCGAGCTGATAGACCCCCAGCTGTTCCAGCTCAGCCACGGCGGCCTTGGTCGGGGCCCGGCGCGCGGTCTTGAAATCGACGACTCGGGCTCCGGCCGAGGACAGCTCCAGCCAGTCGACCTGCCCGTCCAGCACGACAGTGAGGTCGGCCAGCTCGAGGCGCAGTTCGAAGGGCAGCTCAACGCCGATGAGCTCAGCCTGACGGGCCGACCGCCAGGCAAGGAAGCGGCTCAGCGCGAGTTCGATCTCAGCCCGCTCGGTGGCCGAGAACCAGGCCGCCTCGATCGGCAGTCGATGCCACAGCTGATCCAGCTGCTCGGTGAACTCCGCGGCGCCCCAGCCGCGCTCCACAGATTGCTGGATCAGCCGGTGGACCAGACTGCCCAGCTCCGCAGGCAGCCCGGGATCGGAGTCGGCCCGGGCCTGCCGGGACAGGAAGTAGCGGCGGGCGCAGGTCAGCACTGAGCCGACCTGGCTGGGGCTGAGCCGCACCACCGATCGTGGCGCCAGCGGCTCGGCCGGACGAGACAGCGCGGCCACCCCCCACCAGGAGCGGGAGTCTGCGGACGGAACCAGTGCCCGGTTGGCCGAATCCCGGACTTGGGCCAACCGGGACAGCTCGGCGGCGGCCAGCGCCCGCTCCTCGACGGTGGCCGCCGGGTTCAACGTCCATCGCCGCAGCTCGATGACCAGGCCATTCAGGCTGAGCCCCGGCTGATCCGGCTCCGGACGGACCGGCTCCACCCCCAGCTCGGCCAGGAACCGGGACGGGGCGTCCGCCTCTCCCTCGGTGCCACTGGCGGCCACGGCCACCAGGCGGCTGCGCGCTCGCGAGCAGGCCAGATGGAACAACCGACGCTCGGCGGCCAGCCGCTCCCGGTGACTGGTCGCGGGCTGTCCGCCGGAATCCAGCATCGCCGGATCGAGAACCGTGCTGACCCGGCGTCCCACCGGCCACACGCCCTCCTGGACGCCGGCGACGACGACGAGTTCCCACTCCTGGCCACGGGACCGGTGCGCCGTCATCACCGGCACCCCACGCCCACGCGGACGCGACTCGCGCTCGTGATCGGCCGGGATCTGTTGCGCGGACAGCTCGGCCAGGAAGGCCCGAACCCCGGCCGCCCCGCCGCGCCGATCCCCGGCCGCAGCCAGCTCGAAGAAAGCGCAGACCGCATCCAGGTCGGCATCGGCTCGGGCGCCCAAAGAGCCGCCCGCAGCGACCTCCTTGGCCAGCCGGGCCGGCCAGGTGGTGCCCTGCCAGAGCTTCCAACACAGTTCGTCCACCCGGCTGCCGACGGCCACCATCCGCCGGGCTTCGGCCAGCAGCTCGGCCAATCGCAGTGCGGCCTGCCCGGCCGGGGTGGGCGCAGCCTCGACCAGCCAGGCCGGCTCGTTCAGGGCTTCGGCCAGCTGGGCGGCCGGCGCGGCCACGGTCGGCTCGTCGCGCCCGGCCCGCCAACTGCGCAGCAGTGAACGCACCGCCACCGGGTCAAGGCCGCCCAGTGGCCCAGTGGCCAGCCGCATGGCTTCGTCGGCGCTCAGCCGACCACGGACGGCCGCGGTCAGCGCCACCAGCAGCGGACGGACCGCCGGTGCCTGGGCCAACGGGATCTCCTGACCGGCCACTTCCACCGGGATGCCGGCCGTGGCCAGCCCCTGCAGGATCGGGCCGAGTTGGCCGCCGGAGCGCACCAGCACCGCCATCTGGTCGTAGCGCCAGCCATGCAGGATCCGTCCGCGACGCAGTTCACCGACGATCGCGGCCACCTGCTCGCCCTGATCGGTACAGGTCAGCACGGCCACCTCGCCGCCGCCGTTCATCGCCCGCTGGCCCGGGGCTCCGGTGCCGGGAGGCCGAGGCAGCCGGGACCGGACGCCGACCAGAGCCTGCTCGATCACGGTCGGACAGCGCACCCCGTCGCGCAGGACGATCAGGTCGGCCGGACGTCCGGGCCGGTCCAACCGGGCCACGAAGTCGGCCACTGCCCGGGGGCTGGCGCCACGGAAGCTGGACGCCGTCGAGTCCGGATCGGCGGTGCCCAGCAGCCGCCCTCCGGCCAAGGTCTCGACGAGGGCCAGCTGAGCCTCGTCCAGGTCGGCGTAGTCGTCCACCAGGACCGCGTCGATCTCGGCGGTGGCCAACGCCAGCAGCTGCGGGTCGGCCAGCAGCAGCCGCACCCGGTGGACGAGTTCGGCGTAGTCCAGCACGCCTTCGGCATCCAGGACGTCCAAGTACTCGCCGAAGAACTCAGCCAGCCCGGCCCAGGCCGAGCCGGCTCCCGCTGCGGCCAGCTCGGCCAGATCGTCGGGATCCAGGCCCAGCTGCCGCGCCCGGGCCAGCCCGGCCCGCACCTGAGTGGCGAAGCCCCGGGTGGTCAGCGCCGGACGCAGTTCGGCCGGCCATCGGGCCGGATCGGTGCCGGCCAACAACTCTCGGACCCGGAACTCCTGCTCGGGTGCGGCCAGCAGCCGCAGCTCCGGGCGGGATCCGAACCGCAGCCACAGACTGCGGGCCAGCGCATGCACGGTGGTCACGGCGGGCTGCCAGGTACCCGAGCCCAAGGCCGCGACAATTCGGTTCCGCAGTCGGCTGGCCGCGGTACGACTGCCGACCAGCACCAGCGGCGCCCGTCCGGCCTCCAGCTCCCGCACGGCGGCTGCCGCCAACACCGTGGACTTGCCGGCGCCCGGGCCGCCGATCACCAACCTCGCACCGGCCCAGTCCTCCAGCACCGCCGCCTGCTCCGGGGTCAGCCGCGGAGCCGGAGAGAGCGTTGCCATGGCTCAATGCAACCACCTGCCACCCACAGCCGTCCCGCCGGGCTCAGGGATACCCCCACACCTCCCCCGGCAACTCGATCTGGGCCCCTGAACCCGGCCTATCTGGCCCTGTGGGCCGCTAGATTTGTGAGCAACGCGCAACCGAGAGGCATTCGATGAGCACACCCGCACAGCCGTCCAGCCAGGGACAGGCCGTCCAGCTGGCTCCCCCGGACATGCTGAACCTGACTCCGGCCGCTCCGACTCCCGCGGTGGCAACCACGTCGGCACCGGCGATGGCCCCGCAGGTCGAGGCGGCACAGGTGCCGGTTCTCGACGCGAAGGTCGAGGACTTCCTGAAGTCGCTGTCCAGCGCCGAGACCAACTCGCCCAGCTTCAGCGCCCAGGCCGACGCCGTCCGCAACATGGGCGATGCCGACATCCGCAAGGCCGCCGAGACGTCCAACCGGCTGCTGCAGACCCCGGTCCGGGCCATTGAGGCCGGCGGCCTGGCCGACACCTCCAAGGTCGGCAAGACCCTGCTGGAGCTGCGCCGCACCGTCGAGGATCTGGATCCGAGCCAGGCCCGCAAGCAGAAGGGCCTGTTCGGCAAGCTGAACCTGTCTCGCGGCGTGGGCGACTACTTCCGCAAGTACCAAAGCTCCCAGGATCACCTGAATGCGATCCTGCACGCGCTGCGCTCCGGCCAGGACGAGCTGACCAAGGACAACGCCGCGCTGAACATGGAGAAGCAGAACCTGTGGACGGTGATGGGACGGCTCAACCAGTACGTCTACATCGCCGAACGGCTGGACGCGAAGCTGGCTGCCCAGATCGCCGAGTTGGAGCTCGCCGACCCGGAGAAGGCCAAGACCATGCGTCAGGACGTGCTGTTCTACGTCCGGCAGAAGCACCAGGATCTGCTCACCCAGCTGGCCGTGTCGATCCAGAGCTACCTGGCCATCGACGTGATCATCAAGAACAACCTCGAGTTGATCAAGGGTGTCGACCGGGCGTCCACCACCACGGTGTCCGCACTGCGCACCGCGGTGATCGTGGCTCAGGCGCTGGGCAACCAGAAGCTGGTCCTCGACCAGATCACGGCGCTGAACACCACCACGTCGGAGATGATCCAGCGCACCTCGGAGCTGCTGAAGGAGAACTCGGCGCAGATCCAGGAGCAGGCGGCTTCGTCCACGATCGGCATCGAGCAGCTGCAGGCAGCCTTCGCCAACATCTACGCCACCATGGATTCCATCGATCAGTTCAAGCTGAAGGCGCTGGACAACATGGCCGCGACGATCGGCACCCTGGAGTCCGAGGTGACCAAGAGCAAGGCCTACCTGGAACGCGTTGCTCAGGCCGACTCCCGCGCACAGAGTCTGCCTGCCATCACCATCGATCGCTGAGATGGGTTTCTGGGACTGGCTCGGCGGGAAACCGGAGGCGAGCGAGCCGATCACCGACGATGAGTTGGCCAAGGCACCGACCGCGGCCGACATCGCGACCTCGCTGACCTCGGTGGAGAGCCTGGTCGCCGATCCGGCGGTACCGGCCGTGGTCCGGGCTCGGGCCCGGCAGATCACCGCCACCGTACGCAACACGCTGCCCCGGCTCGACCTGCTCGGCCTGGGCAGCTACGACGCGTACTCGGTGGTGGCCACCGCGACCGACTACCTGCCGGAGGCGATCGGCGGCTACCTGCGGTTGCCCCGGGATTGGGCCGATTCGCGTCCATTGGAGGGCGGCAAGACCGCCTTGCTGCTGCTGATCGATCAGCTGGATCTGCTCGCTTCCACCATGGACCAGATCTACAACGCGGCGAACACCACCGACGCGGCCGCCCTGATCACCCACGGCCGATTCCTGCAGGAGAAGTTCGGGCATCTCAGTGCCCCAGAGTTGAACGTGAGTTCCGAATGAGCGCACCCACCCTGCGCGAGGCGCTGGACGCCCTGGCTGCCGCGGCCGAGAAGGCCGGCTTCGCCGCGTCCGACGCCGCCGCCGAGGGACGGCTGCTGTCGGCCGCTGTGGCCGAGGCCAACCCGGGCGCCTACCTGGAGTGGTGTGCGCAGCTCGAGCTCCCGGTCTCGGCCCAGGAGTTCATGGACGCCGCCGTCCGCGGGCGTCGCTACCGCGCGTCGGCCACGCCGCTGGCCAGCCAGGCCGCGGCCAGCCCCAGTCCGGCCGCCCACGGCTACCTGGACGCGCTGGAGCAGGTCTGCCTGGCCGCCGCCACCTTGGGTCAGCCCGGGCCGGACGCGCTCGGCGCAGCCAGTCTGGCCGCCGCGGCGCAGCGTCCCGGTCCGGTCGCCCCGCTGGCCAGCACCACACCGACCCAGGCCAGCCAGGACGAGTTCCTGGTTCAGGCACCGGGCATTCTGGCCGATGTGCTCAGCCGGCTGGCCGACAGCCAGCAGCGCGTCCAGCAGGCGTCCCGAGCCGGGCTGCTCGATCTGAGCGGCCTGGATCCGCACGCCGGTGGCACCTTTGCCGGCCTCGGCCCCGGTGGCGCGGCCGCGACGCCGTCCGTCCCGGCCGCACCGCCCGCTCCGGCGCCAGCGCCCGCAGCCCAGGTCGAAGCCGTCCCCGAGGCGGCCGCCGAACCTGCTGAGCCGGAGAAGACCGTCGAGGAGTGGCTGGCCGAGTTGGACGACCTGACCGGCCTGGCCGGGGTGAAGGCCGAGATCCATCGCCAGACCGCGATCCTGCGCGTCGACGCGCTGCGCACCAAGGCCGGGCTGAAGAGCCCAACCATTACCCGACACCTGGTCTTCACCGGTAACCCGGGCACCGGCAAGACCACGGTGGCCCGCCTGGTCGGCGGCATCTACAAGGCCATCGGCCTGCTCAGCAAGGGACAGCTGGTCGAAGTCGATCGCTCCGAGCTGGTCGCCGGCTACCTGGGCCAGACCGCTATCAAGACCGCTGAGGTGGCCGCGAAGGCTTACGGCGGGGTGCTGTTCATCGACGAGGCCTACTCGCTCAACGGCGACCAGTACGGCGAGGAGGCGGTGAACACCCTGGTCAAAGAGATGGAGGATCATCGCGACGACCTGGTGGTGATCGTGGCTGGTTATCCGGAGCCGATGAGCGACTTCATCGACAACAACCCGGGCCTGGCCAGCCGGTTCCGGACCACGATCGAGTTCGAGGACTACACCGACGAGGAGTTGCGCTCGATCTTCGCTTCGATGGCCGCCAAGTCCGATTACGACCTGGGTGAGGGCTGTCTGGACGAGTTCGACCGGCTGCTGGCCCTGCAGCTGCGCGACGAGACCTTCGGCAACGGTCGCTACGTCCGCAACATCCTGGAGGCTGCCATCGGGCGCCATGCCTGGCGGCTGCGTGAGGTCACCGAGCCCACCCTGGAGCAACTGCGCTCGCTGCTGCCGGTCGATCTGGCCGATCCCGAGCCCGAGCCGGGCCAGCCGCTGAAGCCGCCGGCCGGCGCTCAACCGTCCAGCCCGGTGGAGTTCCCGGCCCTGCCCGCGGAGCAGAAGTGACCACCACACCGACCCCCGTCCCGACGGCCGCTGCCGCGACCGGGCCCGTCGCTGCCGGCAAGCCAACCTCCAGCGCGCTGCCCGCGGCCCCGCTGCACGCATTGCCCACCCCGCCCGCCGCCAGCGATACACCGCGTCGCCTGCGCCGCTACCAGCTGGTCACCGCGGTGGCCGTGCTGATCCTCGGTCTGTGTGGAGTGGCTCAGCTGGGCCAGCTGCGCACCAACCTGGGCACGGTCCCACTGCAGGGAACACAGCACGTCCGGATCGGCGAGGTCAGCGCCGCCATTTCGGCGGCCGGCAACGAGGCGGAGCTGCAGGCCCTGGACGCCTCCGCGGGCGGATCCGAGGAGAGCAGTAAGACCTTGGCCACCGCCGCCGAATTGCTGGTCGAAGTTGCCGCGGCCGAACCCGCCCAAGCCACCGCGATCGCTGCGATCAATACCGACCTGCTCAGCTACGGCCAGCTGCTGTCGGCGGCCAAGTTCGCCGACGCCGAACAGCTGCGCGACTCGTCGCTGCAGCCGGGCTTGGATCAGCTGAGCCAGAACCTGATCGACGCCGACAGCCGGAACTCCTGGTGGACGGCACCCTGGATCTCACTTGGCCTCGGCCTGGTGGTCGTGGTCGGCCTGTGCTGGCTGAGTTTCCAGGTCGCTCAGCGCAGCCACCGGGTGCTGAACTCGGGCTTGGTGGCCGCCATCGTGGCCACCGTGGCTATCACCGGGCTCGCCGTGGGCGGGAGTCCGGTCAGCGCCGGAGTGGGCACCAGCACCCGTTCGGTGATCGAGACCTCCACTCAGTTCACCCAGGCGCAGTTGCAGTCCGATGCCGCCACTCGCGTACTGCTGAGTGCCACCCGCAACAAGCGGTGGGATGCGGCCGCCAAATCGGCCTTCAGCACCGCCGACCAGGCGGCGGCTGCCGCCTTCACCGGCGCGCCTTCGAGCCAGTACGACCAGTTACGCGCAGCCCGCAAGCCGGTGACTACCGCCTTGGCCGCCGGGAACTGGACCAAGGCCGGCAACCTGCTGACCAGCGACGAGAACCTGACCAACTCCCAAAGCCAGCTCGCCGACGCACTGGCCGAGCAGCGGACCAGCCTCAGCGGTGTCGCCGCAGCCGACTCGACCACCGACTCGCTGCTGTTCTTGTTCGAGTTGGGAGTCGCCATCCTGGGCCTGGCCGGCGCCTTCCTGGGCATCCGCGGCCTGCAGACCCGAATCGAGGAGTACCGGTGAGCACCACCTCCCCCACGGCCCCCGGCCAGCTGGGCGTCGCCGCCCGGCCCACCGAGATGCTGGAGTACCTCGGTCTCTTGGACGCCTGGCTCGCCGAGCGCCGCGCCGAGCTCGACTCCCTGGACGCCCAGATCCTGGCCACCGGACGTCAGCAGGAGCTCACCGGTGACATGTCACTGGCAATGGCCTTGTGGCAGGCCGCCAAGACCCGACAGACCCTCATCCTGAACACCTGGGACTCCGGACGAGTCGGCCCCAAGGAGCTCGACCAGCTCTCCGGCCTGATCTGGGGACGCCTCGACACGGCCACCTCCCCGGTCACTGCTCTGGCCTCGATGGCGGTCTCGCTGCCCGAGGCCGGCCGTTTGTGCGACGCCCTCGTGGCGCAGCTGCGGACCCGGCTGAACACCGATCCCAATGCCGAGCAGCAGCAGGTCCGGCTGCGCGATCTGCGCGCCCAGGCCGAGCGGATCCGCGACCAGATCTCCCTCGAGCCGCCGGCCCTGGCCACGACGGCGCTGGCCCGGCAGTCCGGGCTGGTGGCCCGGGTGGATGAGTTGAGCGCCAAGCGCGAACGAGGCGGCGACATCGCCGGCAGCCTGAGCGCCCTGGAGATCGAGGCAGCCAAGTTCGAGCGAGACCTCATCGTCGGCGCGGCCCAGCGTCGACAGGGTCGCGAACTCCTCGACCAGGCCCGCCAGAAGCTGGCCGGCCTCACCCAGAGCGAGCAGGAGCTGCAGGCCATGGCCGCCCGGCTGGCCACCACCGTCTGGCCGGCTCCCCCGGTCGAAGTGCCGAGCGTCGGGGCGCTGGGGCCGGTGCCGAACACTGGCCGGGCGCTGACCGGCTATCTGGCCGCGCTGGAGGCGCTGGACGCCCGGATAGCCTCTGCTCGCGAACAGTTGATCCGCGCCGACGGCGGCGTGGCCGCGGTGTCGGCGCAATTCGCGGCCGCCCGGGTCCGGATCGAAGCCGCCGGACTCTCCACCAATCCCGGAATCCAGCAGCTCACCGAAGCCATCGAGGCCCGACTGGCCGAACACCCGGTCCCGGTGGCCGTGGTCCAGCAGTTGCTCGGCGCCTACTCAGCCGAGTTCGAGTTCCGCAGCACGGTGGCCCGATGAAGTGCCGGCAGCCGGGCTGCACCGGCACCATCGTCGACGGCTACTGCGATGTCTGCGGCATGCCTGGCCAAGCCATGCCGGTCGGCCAGGGCCAGCCGGGTAGCCGCCCGTCCACCATGGCCACCGGGCGCTGCACGCAACCGGGCTGCCCCGGTTCGATCGTCGACGGCTACTGCGACGTCTGCGGCTCACCGGCGCAGTCCAGTGTCGCCGCGGCAGCGCCGACGCCGGTGCCGACCACCCGAACCTCTGCCCATCTCGGCTCGACGGCGCTCGGCTCGGCTCGAGTAGCGTCATTCGGCGGACGGCCGACCCGGCGAGCGTCGGGCCAACACACCACCTTCGGCCAGATCGGCGCCGGGCTCACTCGGGTACCGCCGGCTCCGGCCATCGACCCGGCCAAGGCCGTCCTGCCACACCCGGAGGTTCCCCTCGACGCGCGGGTCTGCGGCCGTTGCTCAGCCAAGGTCGGCCAGGGCGCCAAAGACGTGGCCAGCCGCTCGGAGGGTTTCTGCCCCAACTGCGGGGCGCCGTACTCCTTCGCCGTGAAGCTGACCGCCGGCGACGTGGTGGCCGGTCAGTATGAGGTCATCGGCGCCCTCGCTCATGGCGGGATGGGCTGGATCTACCTGGCCCGGGATCGCAATGTCTCGGGTCGCTGGGTGGTACTCAAGGGCATGCTCAACACCGGTGACCCGGACGCCCTGGCGGCCACCATCGGCGAGCAGCGGTTCCTGGCTCGCGTCGAGCACCCGCTGATCGTCGAGATCTTCAACTTCGTCACCCACGAGGGCGCCGGCTACATCGTGATGGAGTACGTCGGCGGTCGCTCGCTGAAGCAACTACTCAAACAGCGGATGGTGGCTAACGGAGATCAGTCCGATCCGCTGCCCGTGGAGTGGGCGCTGGCCTTCCTGATCGAGATCCTGCCCGCCTTCGGCTACCTGCACTCGCTCAACCTTCTCTACTGTGATTTCAAGCCTGACAACGTGATTCAGGTCGGCGACTCGCTGAAGCTGATCGATCTGGGCGGCGTGCGCCATGCCGGCGACGAGGATTCGGCCATCTACGGGACGATCGGCTTCCAGGCGCCCGAGGTGGCCACCCTGGGCCCGTCCATCGCTTCGGACATCTACACCGTCGGACGCACCCTGATGGTGCTGTCCGCCGACGTCCCCGGATATCGCAGCCAGTACGAAACCACCCTGCCGCCCGCCGAAGAGCTGCCGGCCTTCGCCGAGCACGACTCTTTGTACCGGCTGCTGCTCAAGTGCTGCGCGCCCGACCCTAATGACCGGTTCACCTCGGCAGAGGAACTGCGCCAGCAGATGCTCGGCGTGCTGCGCGAGGTGGTGGCCAGCCGGACGTCCGGAGTCTCCACCACCTCGGCACCCTCGGAGCTCTTCGAGCCCCCGACGGTCTCCAGCGAACGTTCCGGGCAGCTCCCCCGGCTCCGGCTGGACCAGACCGACCTCAATGCCGACTGGCTGCAGCGCGTGCTCGAGGAACCGCCCGCCCAGCGGCTGACCACTCTGAGCAGCCCGCCGTCACAGTCCCCGGCCGTCGTGGTGGCCCGCGGGCAGGCCGCCCTCGAGACCGGCGACCTGCGGCTGCTGGAGCGCTGCGTCCAAAGCCTGCTCGATGAGGATCCCTGGGAGTGGCGTGCAGTCTGGCTGGCCGGCCTCGGGGCACTGGCCGCCAAGGACTACCGCAACGCCCAGAGCGCCTTCAACGCCGTCTACGGGCAGCTCCCCGGCGAGTTGGCGCCCAAACTGGCGTTGGCACTGGCCTGCGAGCTGGGCGGTGAGTTCGAGCTGGCCGAGGGCCTCTATCAGACCTGCGCCAGCACCGATCAGGCCTACCTGACCCCAGCCGCGTTCGGACTCTCCCGGCTGCGTTCCAACCGCGGTGACCTGGCCGGCTCACTGCAGGCGCTGTCCTTGGTACCGAGCACCTCGCGCGGCTATCCGGAGTCGCTTCGGCTGCGCGCCGCCCGCATGGTCAGCCTTGCCGCCGACACCGACGCGATCACTCAGGCCATGGCCGCCATCGAGAAGGCTCCCCTGGATCCGTCCGAAGTACGCGGCTACCAGGCCACCCTCTGGGAGCGGGCCGCCCGACTGGCCGAGCAGCGCGGCCGGATCACCATCGCCGGAACGGCCATGGACGCGGCCGCCGTGCGCGCCCGGTTGGCCGACACCTACCGCGAACTGGCCCGATTCAGCGACGACCCGGGAGTCCGGGCGGCCTGGGTGGACCTTGCCAACTCCCTGCGACCCTGGAGCCTGTTGTGACCGCCGCCGACTGGCCGCTACTGCCCACCTGTCCGACCTGCGGGGTCTCGGTCAGCCCGTCCGCCTCCTTCTGTGAAGCCTGCGGTGGCGCGCTCACCCCGACCGAACCGTCCCCCGAGCCCAGCCTGCCCGCCGAACCCCTCTCGGGACAGACCCAACGCCTGGGCAGCCGGGCCAGCCAGGCCACCGAGTGCGTGTCCTGCGGCGGCCCGGTCGGCGCCGACGGGTACTGCCAGGTGTGCGGCACCAAGGCTCCCAGCGCTCGCGACCATTACCGGGAGGCACCGGCCGGCTGGGTGGCCGGCGTCTGTGACCGGGGCCAGACCCACCCCAGCAATGAGGACGCCATGGCACTGTGGGCACAGGCCGATCAGGCCGTCCTGGTGGTCTGCGACGGGGTGTCGACCAGCACCGACTCCGATGTGGCCGCTCAGGCCGGCGCCGAGGCGGCCCGCGACCTATTGGTGGAGCGGCTCGCCGGCAGCGAGCCGTCCATCCCGGACGCGCTGGTGGCTGCTGCCGCCGCCGCGAACGCCGCGGTGATCGCCAATACGGCCGAGGACTCCACCAATGCGGCGTCGGCGACCTTCGCGGCCGCCGTGGTCAGCGGCTCGGAACTGCACTTCGCCAACCTCGGCGACTCCCGGGTGTACTTCCTCGGCGAGAGCGAGGGACGGCTGCTCAGCGTGGACGACTCACTGGCCCAGGCCTTCATCGAGGGCGGTGTTCCCCGCGCTGAGGCCGAAGCCATGCCTCGCGCCCACGCCATCACCAAGTGGCTGGGACGCGACGCCACCGACATCGTGCCCCGGGTCGGACGGCTGGAGGTCGACCAGGCGGGCTGGCTGGTGGTCTGCTCCGACGGCCTGTGGAACTACGCCTCAGCCCCCGAGCAGCTGGCCGCCCAGCTGGCGGCTACCGGCGCCCAAGATCCGTCCGTGGTGGCGGCCAAACTCGTCGAATGGGCCAATGGTCAGGGCGGACGCGACAACATCACGGTCGCGGTCGCCCGGCTTCGGAAACCGGAAAGCGACTCTCAGCAGTCGCATAGTCTGGAGCCGGCTGATGCCGCAGCCAGCACCACAGAACAGGAGCATCCAGCGCATGGCTGAGTTCACCTCTGCCGTCTTCCAGAACGAGTTCCTGCCCGATGGGGGCACGGACGTCAACGCCATCGTCACGATTCGCTGCACCGGCGCCGGTGAAGCCGGACGCACCGGCCGCGGCGATGCCGGTGAGATCGTGGTGGTCGACATCTCCGGCTCGATGGGCGTGACCAATATGCAGGCTGCCAAGCAGGCGGCCATGGTGGCCCTGGACAACATCCTCGACGGCACCTACTTCGCTGTGGTGGCCGGCAACCACAAGGCCTACCTGGCCTACCCGATCGTCCAGACCGGCGCCGCCATGGTGCGGATGGATGCCAACACCCGCGCCGAGGCGAAGCGGTCGATCAGTTTCTTCCGGGCCGAGGGCGGCACCGCGATGGGCACCTGGCTGAACCTGTGCCGGGCCGTGTTCGACTCGATCGGCAACCTCGGCAACAAGCATGTGATCCTGCTCACCGACGGCGAGAACCACAACGAGACGCCCACCCAGCTGGATCAGGCCATCCGCGCCTCGATCGGCAACTTCCAGGTGGACGCCCGTGGCATCGGGGTCGACTGGAAGGTCGCCGAGATCCGCAAGATCGCCCAAGCGCTGCTGGGCAGCGTCGACATCATCGGCGACCCGGGCCGACTGAGCGCCGAGTTCGCGTCCCTGATGCGCAAGTCGATGGCGCGCGGCGTGGCCAACGCCGAACTGCGGGTCTGGATCCCGCAAGGCGCCCAGGTGATGTTCATCCGCCAGGTCTCACCGTCGGTGGAGGATCTCACCCACCGCGGCGTCCCGGTGAACCAGCTGACCATGAGCTACCCGACCGGTGCCTGGGCCGACGAGGAGCGCGATTACCACATCGCCGTCCGGCTGGCCGCCAAGACCGTCGGCCAGGAACAGCTGGCCGCCCGGGTCCAGCTTGCTGTCGGCGCGGAGCTGCTCACTCAGGGCCTGGTCAAGGCCAAGTGGTCGGCCGACACCAACCTGACCGCCCAGATCAACCCGGAGGTTGCCCACTACACCGGCCAGGCCGAGTTGGCCCAGGTGATCCAGGACGGATTGGCAGCCAAGGCCGCCGGCGATGAGGCCACCGCGACCACCAAGCTGGGCCGGGCCGTCCAGCTGGCCACCGAGACCGGAAACGCCGAAGCAACGGCGAAACTGCGCAAGGTGGTGGACATCTCCGACGCCAGGACGGGTACCGTTCGGTTGAGAAAGGCAGTGGACAAGGCCGACGAGATGGCCCTGGACACGGCTTCGACCAAGACCACGCGAATCAGGGGCTGAGATGGCAACGTGTCCAGCAGGACATTCCAGCAACCAGGCCGACTTCTGCGATGTCTGCGGGCTGCCGATCGGTGGTGAGCCGGTCAGCACCGAGCTCGAGGCGGCCGCCGAGCCGACCCAAAGCCTGAACTGCCCGAACTGCGCTACGGCCAATGTGGCCGATGCTCTGTTCTGCGAGAACTGCGGCTACGACTTCACCACCGGAGCGCTACCCACTTCGGAGGCTTCGGCGGCCTCGGCTCCCAGTCCGGAGCCGGCCGCAGCCCCGTCCCCGGCTGCCGACGTGCCGACCGACGGGCCGCAGGCCGTGGCGGCACCAACCGCGCCCCCTGCTGCCGAGCAGGCTTCTCCGTCCACCGCACCGACGGTGCTGAAGCGGCCGCCGGTGGAGTGGATCGCCGAGTTGTGGATCGATCCGGACTGGTACGCCGCCCAAGGCTCGACAGATCCGCTGCCCTCCCCCGGGCTGCCCGACATCGTGCCGCTGATCAAGCCGAGTTCGCTGATCGGACGCGTCTCGCACAGCCGTGGGATCTTCCCTGATGTCGATTGCGAACTGGACACCGGGTGCAGCCGTCGGCACGCCATGCTGACCACCGACGGCACCCGCTGGTGGGTCGAGGATCTCAACTCGGCCAACGGCACTTTCGTCGGCGCCGCCGCCGGTCCGCTGCCGGCCATGCCGATTCCGCAGGGACGGGTGGAACTGGCCCCCAGCCAGCGGATCTACCTCGGCGCCTGGACGCGGATCGTGATTCGCAAGGCCACCCCGGACGAGCAGGAGGCCTTCGCCGGCTGACCCGCGGAATACACTCCGCGCAGCTCGGGTTCTCCAGATGAGAACCAAGGAGCTGAACATGGCCACGTTGAAGGACTTCCGGGCGAATCTGATCACCGGAGAAGAGCAGGATCTGGGCGCGTATCAGGGTCAGGTCGTCTTGGTGGTGAACACCGCCTCGAAGTGCGGCTTCACGCCTCAGTTCGACGGCCTCGAGAAGCTCTACGAGGAGTTCCGCGACCAGGGCCTGGTGGTGCTGGGCTTCCCCAGCGATCAGTTCGCGAACCAGGAGTTCGCCGACAACGCCGAGACCGCCGAGTTCTGCAAGCTGAACTACGGCGTCACCTTCCCGATGTTCGCCAAGGTGGACGTCAACGGCGCCAACGCCCATCCGCTGTTCAGCTGGATGCGCAAGGAGACCGGCGGCTTCCTGGGTGATGCCATCAAGTGGAACTTCACCAAGTTCCTGATCAACCGGGACGGCGAAGTCGTCCATCGCTACGCCCCGACGGTCGAGCCGTCCGCCCTCGAGGGCGATCTGAAGGCGCTGCTGTGATCGCTTTGCGCTGAGGGCGTAAGCGACTCAGTTCGCCGAGATTGCGGTGGTAGCTTGGCGACGGCATCCAGCAAGGAGGAACGGTGGAGATCAAGATCGGCATCCGGCAGGCAGTTCGTGAGTTGACCGTGGAGACCGACGCCTCAGCAGCCGACGTCGAGGCCGACTTCAAGGCAGCGCTGACCGAGGGCACCTTGTTGGCCCTCGCCGACCAGAAGGGACGCCGCATTCTGGTGCCGGCTTCCCAGATCACCTACCTCGACCTCGGCCAGGAGAAGGCTCGTCCGGTCGGCTTCGGCGCTCTGTGAGCCTGAACCGCTAGACTGTGCGTGCCGCACATCAAAGTGCGTGCCTGCCTGGAGCGGCCCGAGCGCGCCGCCGGCGGTCCGCAAATCTGCGCCCAACCTGGCCGCAGTGACAGATAAGGCACGACCCTGACCGACATCATCGAATACAACTTGCCTGCTCCGGCAGCACTACCCAGCTTCGCCGAACTGGGGGTCATCCCGGAGATCGTCGAGGCTCTGAAACAACTCGGCATCGATACGCCGTTCCCGATTCAGGCGCTGGCCATCCCGATCGCCATCACCGGCACCGACATGATCGGGCAGGCCCGGACCGGCACCGGCAAGACCTTCGCCTTCGGCATCAGCCTGCTGCAGCGGATCACCGTCCCGACCGATCCCGGCTATGCCGAGCTCGACGTCCCGGGCGCCCCGCAGGCGCTGGTGATGTGCCCAACTCGCGAGCTCGCTTTGCAGGTGACCCGCGACCTGGAGGTGGCCTCCTCCGTCCGCAAGGCCCGAGTCCTGACCGTGTACGGCGGTGTCGGCTACGACACCCAGCTGGAGGCGCTCAGTGACGGTGTCGACGTCGTCGTCGGTACCCCTGGGCGACTGCTCGATCTGGCCAACAAGCGCAGCCTGAACCTGTCCCAGGTGAAGGTCCTGGTCTTGGACGAGGCCGACGAAATGCTCGATCTGGGCTTCCTGCCCGATGTCGAGCGGCTGATCAGCAAGACCCCGAAGTCGCGACAGACGCTGCTGTTCTCGGCCACCATGCCAGCCGCCATCGTGGCCCTGGCCCGGATGCACCTGAACCAGCCGGTGAACGTCCGCGCCGAGACTCACGACGCGCAGCTGACCGTCCCGGACACCACCCAGTTCATCTACCAGGCACATGACCTGGACAAGCCCGAGATCATCGGACGAATCCTGCAGTCCCCGCACTGCACGCGGACGATGATCTTCACCCGCACCAAGCGGGCCGCACAGCGGCTGGCCGACGAGCTGCTCGATCGCGGCTTCCACGCCACCTCGATCCACGGCGACCTGAACCAGGTCGCCCGGGAGAAGGCGCTGAAGAAGTTCCGCGACGGCAAGGTGTCGGTCCTGGTTGCCACCGATGTGGCCGCCCGCGGCATCGACATCACCGACGTCAGCCACGTGATCAACTACGAATGCCCCGACTCCGAGATGACCTACGTGCACCGGATCGGACGCACCGGCCGCGCCGGAGCCAAGGGCATCGCGGTGACTCTCGTTGACTGGGCCGATATCACCCGCTGGAAGATGATCAACCGCATCCTCGAGCTGGACTTCACCGAGCCGGTGGAGACCTACTCGACCTCGGCCCACCTGTTCACCGACCTGGACATCCCCGAGGGCACTCGTGGACGCCTGGCCGAGCCGATCGAACGCGAGCACCGCGAGCTGCGTCCGCGCAAGGACGACCACAAGCACAAGGACAAGGACAAGGGCAAGGAAGTTCCCCGCGGCGAGCGGGCCCCCCGGGATCGCTCTCGGCGTCGGCTGCGCAACGGCGAGCCGGTCACCGGTGGTGCCGCCGCCACCGGGGCTTCGGCAGAGTCGGCCGCTCCGGAGGCCGCACCCGCAGCCGGCGAGGCGTCCGACCGTCCGCGTCGCCGCCGCCGTCGCAGCCGCTCCGGCGGCAATACCGCTGCCCCGGTCAGCGAGAGCTGACCTCAGCCGGACGTCGTAGGCTGGCCCGCCACCACAGGGCCAGCCCGACTTCGACCACGCCGATCCCGGCGATCACCGGCTGCAGGAAGAAGTAGATCTGCAGCACGGCCAGCTGGAGGCCGATCCAGATCAGCAGGTTCAGCCCGGCCAGGATTCCGGCCAGGATGCCCAGCTTCGGCCGGCGTGGCAGGAAGAGCTTCGGCATGGCCGCGAGGAGCTGCGGAACCGCGACCAGCACGATCAGGATCCAGCCCGGGCCGACCCAGCTGTCGAACGGAGTGCGCGCCAGCCATTCAGTCGGCAAGTTCCAGGTGTCGGTGATCAGCCCAATGCCGCCACTGATCGCCTGATAGATGACGAAAGCTTCGATCACCACCAAGACCCAGGTCTGCCAGCGGCGGCCGGAGGCCGCGGAAGTCGATGCCGACACAGGCGTCACCCTTTCCGAATGAAGTCGAATTGCCTGGCCAGAGCCTAATGAACGACGACACCGCTCAGACCTGTTGCACAGAATCCTGATCACGTGTCGTCTCCGCGGACACACTGAGCGAGTTGAGCTCCCACATGGCCCGGCTCCGCAGCGCAACCACCGCCGGAATGATCAGACACACGGCCGCCCCGCAGAACAGCCAGGTGGTCGAGTAGTGCAGCACCCAGCCGGCCAGCATCTGCGAGATCGGGCCCAGGCCGTACATGGACAGCATCAGCACCGACATCACTCGGCCCAGGAACGGCTTGGGGGTCAGCTCCTGGAGCCGGGTGATCACGTTGATCGATAAGGTGCCGTTGGCGATCCCGCCGAGCACCAGCAGGGCCGCCGCCACCCAGGTGTTGGTGGCGAACCCGATCGCTGCGTAGATCACAGCGAAAAACGGGAAGATCGCAAACCCGAACCAGCCGAGCTGGCGAGGGTTCGGACGCCAGGATCCCGCCCCCGCCATCCCGATCAGGTTGCCGGCTGCATAGCCCGACAGCAGCACTCCGAAGGTTGCCGGCTGCATAGCCCGACAGCAGCACTCCGAAGGCCGCCGCCCCCTCCGGCAGCCGCTGGGCGGCCAGCACCGGAAGACCGACGAACACCGGCCCGGTCAGCATCAGGTTCGCCAGCCCGATGACGATCATCAGGGTGCGGATCGTTGCGTGGTTCCAGACGAAGCTCAGCCCGTCGGCGATGTCGCGCAGCGGGTGCCGGTCCGAGCCGAAACCGGCCACCGGACGCATCAGCGCCAAGGTGATCACCCCGAAGGCGAAGCTGGCCGCGTCCACGCCGAACGCGAAGGCGATCCCGGTCATGCCGGCCGGCGTCTGCGCGACACCGCTGGACAGCAGGGCGATGATCGATCCGGCCAGCGCCGGACCAACGAACTGCGCGGCCTGATCGGCGATCATCATCAGCGAGTTGCCACCGGCCAACTGCCGCTCACCGACGACCCGAGGCAAGGTGGCCTCCGCAGCCGGCAGGAAGAAGCCGGAGATGAAGCCGAATCCGATCGCCAGCGCGTAGATCATCCACAGCTGGACGGTGCCGGTGGCCACGGCCAGCGCGATGCCCGCAGCGATCCCGAAGCGCAGGATGTCCGAGACGATCATCAGCATCCGCGGCGAGACCCGGTCGGCGATCGCACCACCGAACAACATGACCAGCGCCCTGGGGATGCCGGCCAGGGCCATGACCAGGCCGAGCTAGAAATGTCGAAATTCGAGGTTTTAGGCGGTGAGGGTTCCGGCCCGGTGGGCAGCCAACAGGCCGATGATCAGCGCGTGCATCGTGGCGGTGAACTCGGCCTCGGAGCCCAGGAAGTCACCTTCGGCGAACAGCCGATGCAAATGCGGGAAGGATTCGGCCGACAGCTCCGGCAGTGTGGAGTCGTCGGCGCCGTCGGCGATCCGCTCCTTGTGGAGGGCGTGGATGTTGGTCAGGCCGATCACCGTCTGACCGATCGAGTCCAGCGCGAGCAGCGCTTCGACCGCCGAGAAGCCGGCGTCGAACAGGATGCCGACAATCACCTCGACGCCGGCCAGCTGTGCCGGAGTGCGCATCGAGCGGGCCGCGACCAGCGGCAGCGCTCGCGGGTGGACCAGCAGAGTGCGCCGCAACTCGGTGGCCGCCGACATCAGCCGCTCCTCGGTGCTGGCGGACGGGTCGTCCGAACCCAGGTCCAAGCCCGACATGATCTCGTCGACGATCAGGCTGTGCAGTGCTTCCTTGCTGGGCAGGTGGTAGTAGAGCGTGCTGGCATCGACGCCCAGCCGAGTGCCGAGCGTGCGCATGCTGTGTCCGTCCAGGCCGGTCTCGTCGATCAGCTCGAGGGCGGCAGTGACGATCTGCTCACTGGTCAGCGCCTGGCGACCTGCTTTGCGTGGGCTCATCAGAGCACTCCTTCCAACAGTGTTGGATACTAATCCAACACTGTTGGGTACGCAAGCCCGTCCGCCGAAAGCGGCTCTGACGCCGCGCTACCCGTCCATCGATGGCGCTACCCGTACAGCGGTAGCACCGCGACGAAACGGCAGCGCGAGCACGAGGAGCGGTAGCGCCGTGCCCAGCGCCGAGTCGGCCAGACCGAGGGATCGGTGAACCCCGGACGGCTCCGAGGTCAACTGGCGTCGCGAGCGGTCAGTAGACCATGTTCATGGCCTGGCGCACCTCGGCGAGGGTGGCATCGCCCACCTCGTTGGCATGTGCGTTTCCGGTCCGAAGGACATCCATCAGGTAGCCCGGATCGGCGGCCAACTCGACCCGCCGCGCCCGAATCGGGGCGAAGAACTCGTTGACCGACTCGGTGACGACCTTCTTCAACGTGCCGCCGCCACCGTCGCCGATCTCGTCGGCAATCGCTTCCGGCTCACGCCCGGTGCACAGCGAGGCCAGCATCAGCAGGTTCGAGACCTCGGGACGATTGGCCGGGTCGTAGCTGATGTGCCGATCGGAGTCGGTGACCGCCTTCTTGATCAGCTTGGCCGTGGTATCGGCATCCATGCCGATCTCGATCACATTGCCCTTGGACTTGCTCATCTTGGTGCCGTCCAGGCCGAGCACCGTGGACGCCTTGGACAGCAGCGCCTCAGCCTGCGGGAACACCGGACGAGCCGGATCCACCCGTCCATAGCGCTCGTCGAAGCGGCGGGCCACCACTCGGGTCTGCTCCAGGTGCGGCAGCTGGTCCTTGCCGACCGGAACCAGGTTCGCCTTGCAGAAAAGGATGTCGGCAGCCTGATGCACCGGGTAGGTGAGCAGCAGCCCCGACATCGGACGATCCCCGGTGGCCTCCAGTTCGGCCTTCACCGTGGGATTGCGGCGCAGCTCGGCGTCGGTGACCACCGAAAGGAAGGGCAGCAGCAGCTGGTTGAGCGCCGGCACCGCCGAGTGGGCGTAGATCGTCGTCCGGGCCGGATCCAGGCCGATGGCCAGGTAGTCGGCCATCATGCTCAGCACCCGGTCGTGGATCGGGCCGGTGCCGTCCCGGTCGGTGATCACCTGGTAGTCGGCAATCAGAATGAAGGTCTCCACCCCGGCGTTCTGGATGCGCACCCGGTTGGCCAAGGACCCGAAGTAGTGGCCGATGTGCAGGTTTCCGGTCGGGCGGTCGCCGGTCATCACTCGGAAGCCGGACGGATCCTTGGCGATCTGCGCCTCGATCTCGATGCTGCGGGCCTCGGTGCGGCGCAGCGAAGCATCCGAAGTCGACTGGGCGAGATCCTCGCCGGAATCGTCACTCGCCATCGTGGCGGGGTGGTCGGACATTGACTCTCCTCGGTTGACGCAGCCCGGTTCAGGCATGCGAAACGGCCGTCGGTTTTCGACGGCCGTGGGCGTGGATCAAGCGGTGCGGACCGTCGTTACGGCCGCCACCAGCAGATCCTCTTGTGCATGGCGTCAATCTATCACCGCCCACTCGGTGATCGCCGCGCGGCGCAGGCTAGGCCACGCCGCCGCGCTCGTCGATCCGGGAGCGAAGGTCGCGATAGACGGTCTCGGCGGTGGTGTTGCAGCCCAACTCATGGTCCATCTTGCCCAGCCCGTGATAGTCCGACGAGCCGGTCGCCAACAGCCCCAGCGAACCGGCCAGGGCCCGCAACTCGTCGCGGGTCTCCTGGTCGTGGTCCTGATGGTCGACCTCCACCCCGTCCAGCAAGCCGGACGCGGCCAGCTCGGCCAGCACCGCGTCGCTGAGCACCTCGCGGCTCTGTCGGCCCCAGGGATGCGCGATCACCGCCGCTCCCCCAGCCTCGCGAACCAGCTCCAACCCACGCCGCAGCGGCACACCGTAGCGCGGCACGAAGATCGGTCGATCGTCGGCCAGCCAGCCGTCAAAAGCCTCCCGCCGATCAGCGACATAGCCGAGCTCGACCATGGCATCGGCCAGATGCGGACGCCCGACCGATGGGCTGTCCCCGACATGCCGGGCCAGCACTTCCTCCGGGACCGGCATCCCCACCGCGGCCAGCCGCTGCAGCATGGTCGGGATGCGCTCCGTTCGTCCGGCCCGGACTCTGGCCAGCTCGGCCAGCAGCCCCGGCTGATCCGGACGGACGCCGTAGCCGAGCAGATGGACGCTCTCGCCGTCCAGCTCAGCGGAGATCTCCACACCGCGCAGCAGCTGGACACCGACAGCTGCGGCGGCCCGGGCCGCCTCGTCCAGCCCGTCGAAGGTGTCGTGGTCGCACAAGGCAATCGCGGCAAGTCCGGCCGTCGCGGCATTGGCCATCAACTCGGCTGGGCTGTCGGTGCCGTCCGACACCGTGCTGTGCGTGTGCAGGTCGATCTTCACCTGTTCATCCTGACAGGGGAATCAGCGACCATCGGCCAACAGCGAGCGCACTTGCCCCAGTCCGACGTTCATCCGAGCCACATCAGCGGCTCCATCGGCCACCTGGCGGATCATCGCGATCCTGGCTGCAGTCTGCGGATTCTCGCCGAGCCAGTCGTCCACCACGCTGCCGGCCGGTGCCCCCGGGGCACCGTGTGCAGCAACTTGCTCGGTCAGGTCGGCGTGCGCGGCGAGCAGCTCGTCGCGGAGCGCGGCACGGGCCATCGCGTCCCAGCGCACCTGGCGAGGCAGCTCGTCGATGCCGCCGAAGAGCAGATCCAGGCCGAGCGCATCGGCGACCGCGAAGTGCAGCCGGGCGATCTCCAGCGGATCGCGACCCAGCCGATGCGCCACCTGGACCACGCTGAGCAGCGTGTGTGCTTGTCCGGCCGACCCCAGCAGCTGAGCGAGTTCGTCAGGGACGCCCGCAGCCAACCACGCTGCAGCCTTGCGACCAGCTGCGTCCCGATCGGCTCCGGTGAGCAGCTCGGGCAGGTGTGGCCGTAGCGCCGCGATGGCCGGGCCGTACTCGTCGATCGTCGAAACGATGTCCAGCGCCCCGTGGGTGCGATGCAGCAGCCAGCGAGTCCCCCGCTCGACCATCCGCAGCAGCACCACGCGCAACTCGGTGCCCACGTCGGCGGTGAGATCGCCGAGCCGGCGAAGCCTGACCTCGTCCAGGCCGACGTTGAAGATGGCGCGTGAGGCCAGCTGTGCCCGGATGATGTCGGCCACCTCGGCTCCGGTCTCGGTGGCCAGCCGGTGATAGGCGGCGATCCCTTGGGAGTTCACGAAACGATTCACGGCGACCGTGGTGATGATCTGCCGGGCCAGCCGGTGGGCCGGCATCACCGCCGCGTACCGCTCCCGAAGTGGAGCCGGGAAGTACTGGACCAGCCGATCGGCCAGGTAGGGGTCATCGGGCAAATCGGAGGCCAGCACCCAGCGCTTCAGCGCGATCTTGGTGTAGGAGAGCAGCACCGCCAACTCCGGACGAGTCAGCCCGCTGCCGGCTGCGATCCGAGCGGCCATCTCGGCCGAGCTCGGCAGACCCTCCAGCTGGCGGTCCAGCAGGCCGTCCGCCTCGAGTGCCCGCATCCACTCCTCATGCTGCCCGGCGAGCCGGAATCGGCGATACATCGCGTTGGCCAGCGCCAGGTTCTGATCGAAGTTGTGCGACAGCACCAGTGCGGCGACCTCGTCGGTCATCGACGCCAGCAGTTGCTGTCGCTCAGCGCCGGTCAACGGATTCGGAGCAGAGGCGAGCAGGATCTTGATGTTCACCTCGTGATCGGAGGTGTCGACCCCGGCGGAGTTGTCGATGAAGTCGGTGTTGATCCGTCCGCCGGCCTGGGCGTACTCGATCCGGCCGGCCTGGGTGAAGCCGAGATTGCCACCCTCGGCCACGCACCGGGCGCGCAACTCGCAGCCGTCCACTCGCAGCCCGTCGTTGGCCTTGTCCCCGACGTGCGCCGAGGTCTCCGAGGACGCCTTCACGAAGGTGCCCACACCCCCGTTGAACAGCAGATCAACCGGTGCCCGCAGAATGGCGGAGATCAGCTCGTTCGGGGTCAGGTGGACGACCTGATCGGCCAGGCCCAGCGCACGCCGCATCTCCGGACTGATCGGCACCGACTTGGCGGCTCGACTGAACACCCCACCGCCGGCCGACAGGCCGCGGTAGTCGGTCCAGCTCGAGCCGGGCAGAGCGAACAGCCGACGGCGTTCGGCGAAGGAGGTGGCCGGGTCGGGATCCGGATCGATGAAGATGTGGACGTGGTTGAACGCCGCGATCAGCTTGAGCCGGTCGGAGGCGAGCATGCCATTGCCGAACACATCGCCGGCCATGTCGCCGATCCCGACGCAGGTGAACTCGTCGCGCGCCGGATCCAGCCCCAGCTCGGCGAAGTGCCGTTTCACCGACTCCCAGGCGCCGCGCGCGGTGATCCCCATCGTCTTGTGGTCGTAGCCGGCCGAGCCGCCGGAGGCGAAGGCGTCCCCGAGCCAATAGCCACGCTGGACCGACAGTTCGTTGGCGTAGTCGGAGAAGGTCGCCGTGCCCTTGTCCGCGGCCACCACCAAGTAGGGGTCCTCGCCGTCGTAACAGAGCACCCCCGACGGAGCCACCACCCGCTGATCGACGATGTTGTCGGTGACGCTGAGCAGTGCGTCCACGAACAGCCGGTAACAGGCCACTCCCTCGGCCAGCCAGGCCGCCCGGTCCCGTGGATCCGGCAGGTGCTGCGGGACGAAGCCGCCCTTGGCGCCCACCGGCACGATCACGGTGTTCTTCACCATTTGCGCCTTGACCAGGCCGAGCACCTCGGTGCGGAAGTCCTCGGGACGATCCGACCAGCGCAGGCCACCGCGGGCCACCGGCCCGAAGCGCAGGTGCACCCCGTGCACCCGGGGTGAGTAGACGAAGACCTCGAACTCCGGGCGTGGTGCCGGCAGCAGCTCCAAGGCGGCCGGCTCCAGCTTGAGCGCAATCGTGGGCGCATCGGTGAACGCATTGGTCCGCACCCCGGCCCGAATCACTGCGGTGAAGGCGCGCAGGATCCGGTCGTGGTCCAGACTGACCACCGCGTCCAGCTCGCCGCGAAGCTCGTCCTCAATGGCAGCCAGCGCGTCAGCGCGGACGCCGCCCGCGCCGGTCCAGGCCGGGTCGAACTTCGTCTCGAACATCCGGACCAGGCCGGCGGCCAACGTCGGGTTGGCGGTCAGAGCCGATGCCAGGTAGGGCTGGCTGAAGGAGAGCCCGGCCTGCTGCAGATAGCGGGACACGGCGCGCAGCCAGGAGACCTGTCGCCAGGTCAGGCCGGCCAAGACCACCAGCTGGTTCAGCTGGTCGGCCTCGCACGCGTCGGTCCAGGATGCGACGAAGGCGTCGGCGAACCGGGCCCGGGTGTCGGCGTCCCAATCGCCGGCCAACCGCAGGCCGAAGGCGTAGACCCGCACTGCGGTCCCGCGCAGATCCCATTCGTAGGGACGCTCGTCGACCACGTCGGCTCCGAGCGCAGTCAGGTGTGGCATCACCTTGATCAGCGGCACCTCGTCCAGGCTGAACACGGTCAGCCGCAGATCGGCCGGATCCTCGGCGTCGGCCGGATCGGCGATGGTGACCCGCAGGCTGTCGGTCGGAGTGAGCCGATTCGCCAGCGCCAGATGGGCCAAGGCCACAGCCGGCGGATGGTCGGCCTCATAGACCTCACCGAACTCCACTCCGCGCTGCTCGCTGGGCAGAGACGAGGCCAGTCGACTGAACTCGTCGTCCCAGCTCGTGGCGATCTGAGCGACCCGCTCGTCGATCCGAGCCGGATCAGCATCGCCGGCCTGATCGCCCAACCGGATCACGAAGAACAGCCTGGTCAGAAGCGACTCACTGGCCAAGGTCGTGTACTCCAGCTCGACCCCGCCCAGCTCGGCCAGCAGCACTTCCTGGATCCGGAGCCGAGTGTCGGTGTTGAACCGGTCCCTGGGCAGGAAGACCAGGGCGGTCACGAAGCCACCCTGTCGGCTGCGCCGCAGGAACACCCGGGTCTGGCGCCGGCCGCGCAAGGCCGCCACGGCGGCGATGGTCTCGGTGAGTTCGTCGACTCCCGCTTCGAAGAGCTCATCGCGCGGGTAGTCGGCGATCACCTGACGAATCGCGTTCCATCCATAGGAGTTCGGCTCGAAACCGCAGCCGGCCAGCAGCCGGTCGGTCTTCGCGGCCAGCACCGGAATGCTGGCCACCGACTCGGTGTAGGCCGCCGCCCCGAGCAGGCCGAGGAAGCGGTGCTCGCCGCGCAGCGTCCCGTCCGCGGCGAATCGGCGCACCTTGACCTGCGTGAGGTAGGCCGGGCGATAGATCGGCGAGCGCCGCTGATCGCGGAACAGGACGAGCACTTCGAGGTCGTCTTGGCCCGGCGCGTCCTCGGCGACCAGCCCGGCTTCGCCGCGCAGCAGGCCCAGCCCACTACCGGGAACCGGTCCGATCCCGCGGTCGGTCGGGGCGAACTCGGCGTAGCCGAGGAACACGAAGTGCTCTGCGTTCAGCCACTCCAGCAGGTCGACGGCGACCGGTGCATCGGTATGCACCTGATCCGTGCGCAGCTCGGCGATGGCCTCCCGGCACCGGCCCAGCATCGGCTGCCAGTCGTCCACCACCACGGCCACCGTGGCCAGCGCGCGTTCCAAGCCGGCGGCCAGGTCCGGGGCCAGCTCAGCGGCGCTGCGACCCAGCGGCGGGTAGACCTCCAACGCGATCCAGGATTCGACCGGGCCGGCCCCCACCTCGCGCAGCTCGCCGCCCTCATCGCGCGCGATCCGAGGCTGCGGGTGGTACAGCTGGCGCAGGCTCCACTCCTGCGTGGTCAACTCCAGGATCGCGGTGTCGACCAGGAACGGACGATCCTCGGTGACGATCAGAGCCACGCTCGATCCGCGAGCCTCCCAGGCGGTCGGGGTGAACACCTCGACGATCTGTTGGCCCGGTCGGCGGCTGCGTCCGGCCTGCAGATGAGCCTGGGCCAGCGCGGCCAACTCCTGCGGGTCGATCTGCGACAGGTCGGCCTCGGGTACCGGAGCCAGGTAGGCCTCCAGCAGTCCGCGAAGCTCAGGCGAGGCCTGCGGACCGGCGGCTGACAGCAACTGTTCCCGTAGTCCGGCGGTGACACCAGGATCCAGAGTGGACACGACTGCTCCTTCGCAGCGACTTGGCTTGTTTCAGCCTATCCAGGCAACAATGAACCTCATGTTGATCCACGCCACCAATGACTTCGCGGCCGAAGTACCTATCGTCTTCGAGATGCTGCTGGATCCGGTGTTCTTGCGCGCGACGTGCCTGGCCGCCAATCCGTTGGACCATTCGGTGAGCGTGGATGGGCTGCACACGTCCAGCACCCGGGTGTTGCCGACTCCATCGGTAGCCGCTCGCTTCACCGGTCCGACGATCAGCGTCACCGACGAGATCGTCTGGAACTCGGCAGAGGAGCTGCCCCGAACCGGCAGCGCCCGGGTCCGGGTGGACGGGCTGCCGGCCGAACTGCGCGGCACGGTGAGCCTGGCTCCCGGCGGCCGCGGCAGCGTGCTCACCTACGACGGCAACTTCGAGATCAAGATCCCGGTCTTGGGTCCGAGCTTGGCCAAGCAGGCGGCACCGGTGCTGCTGGAGGCCCTCGAACTGCAGCAGCAGGTCGGCGACCAGTACCTGGCCCGCCGCTAGGCCTCCGCGCGGGGCGTGGACGTCCGGCGGCCGACCATGATGCCGACCAGGACCAGCGCGATCCCGCTCACCTGCACCCAGCCCAGCTGCTCGCCGGCGAAGCTCGTACCGAGCAGGACTCCGGTCACCGGGTTGAGCAGACCGACGATGCCCACGGTCGCCGCCGGCAGTTTGGTCAGGCCGTAGAACCAGCACAGTGAGGCGATCGCGGTGGCGACCAGCGACACATAGGCGAAGCCGGCCACCGACGTGGCGCTCAGCGCCGGCGGTGCGCCCTCGATGATCGCCGCGGCCGGCAATAGCAGCAGGCCGCCGGCCACCGCCTGCCAGGCGGTGGTGGTCAGCACCGGCAGCCCGGCACCCCACTTCTTGTTGAGTACGGCACCTGCGGAGGACATCACCAGCGCGGTCAGCGAGGTGAGCACGCCGGTCAGGGTGATCCCGGCGCCACCGGTGCCGACGACCAGGATGACGCCCAGGATCCCGAGGACGGCGCCGATGCCCATCCAGGTGGTGGGGTGTTCGCCCAGCATCGCCCAGCCGAACGCGCCCAGCACCAGCGGAGCCAAGGCCATCAACGACGAGGCGATCGAGCCGGGCAGCCACAGTGCGGTGAGGTAGAGCAGGACGAAGAAGCCGCCGAAGTTCAGCACGCCGAGCGCGATCGAGCGCCACCACCAGGAGCCTCGGGGAAGCTGCCGGGACAGCGCCAACAGCAGCAGGCCGGCCGGAAGTGCCCGAAAGGCCGCGCCCCACAGCGGATCGGTGCTCGGCAGGAACTGTCGAGTCACGAAGTAGGTCGATCCCCAGGTGATCGGCGCGACCGCGGTCAGCACCAACCAGCGCCATTTAGCTTCCATGGAAGTAATAATGCCTTACCTGGAAGGTATTATTCCCCCATGACCAGCCAAGACCATGTGGCTCGGATCCTCAGCCAGTGGCAGCGCGAGCGTCCGGACGTCGATGTCACCCCCGCCGCAGTGATCGGACGGCTGCACCGACTCGGCGATCGGCTGCGGGTGGACATCATCGAGGTCTATCGGCGCCACGGGCTGACCGAGGGCGAGTTCGACGTACTGGCCGCCCTACGGCGACAAGGCGCCCCTTTCGAGTTGGCGCCGGGCGAACTGGCCCAGCACACCATGGTCACCACCGGAGCGATCAGCAAGCGGCTGGATCGACTCGAAGAGGCCGGGCTGGTCGTCCGCCGGGGCAATGCCGCCGATGGGCGGGGCCGGATCGTCCAGATGACCGAGGCCGGACAACGAGTGTTCGACCAGGCCTTCACCGAGCACATGCGCAATGAGAGCCGACTGATCGCACCCCTGGACGATCAGGAGCGGGCCGAACTGGAGCGGCTGCTCACCGCGTGGATGAGCCGGCTGGAGCAGCCGGACTCAACCCAGTAGCCGCGCCAGTCGCTGCTTGCTGCGGTTGCTCTTGATCACCCAGGCCAGGTCGGGATCCGTCCCATCCAGCCCCAGGAACAGCGGCAGACCGGCCTCCGGCGCTGCCGCCACGGCCACCGACCAGCAGTAGCCCAGCCCCTGACGCAGCGTGCGCACCTCCTCGCGGCGGCGCTCGTCGGCCGGGAAGAACTGCAGCGTGTCCGTCGCCTGGGCGCAGGCGGCCAGC
Source organism: Actinomycetes bacterium (assembly GCA_023425145.1). Classification (GTDB taxonomy): domain Bacteria; phylum Actinomycetota; class Actinomycetes; order Propionibacteriales; family Propionibacteriaceae; genus Propionicimonas. Next base: position 302,631 of record JAFADF010000073.1, read on the forward strand.
GCCGCCGCGGCCGTCAGCGGATCGACCAGCAGTCGCGGCTCGCAGACTGCAGCGATCCCGGCTCGCACGACCAGCGGATCCGGCGAGGCGACCCAACCGGCAACCAGAGCACGGAAGTGTGGCTGGTCGGCATCGCCGACTCGCTGCGCCGCGATCGCGACCGCCTCGCGCACCCGCCAGCGCCGATCGGCAGCCCGGGTGGTGAGCAGGTCGATCAGCCCCCGGTCACCGGGACGCTCCACCAGCAACCGGCCCAGAATCACCACCCCGGCGCAGGCCAGGAACTCGTCAGGATCTGCCGCCAGCCGATGGGCCACCGACTCGGCCAGGACGTCGCCCGCAGCATCCAGCAAGGTCAAATTGCCGCGCGGGCCGGGCAGGTTGCTGTTCGCGGTCAGATAGTCGGCGATCTCCGCCTCCGGGAGCCCCTCAGCGCGTCCCGGTAGGCGGCACGGGTGAGGTTCACGCCGACTCCGCATCGTAGGCAGTCAGCGCGGCCGGCAAAACGGAGATGACCCGCTGCCCCACCGCCGGCAGACCGACCAGCAGTGCCGAGATCACCTCGTCCCGGGAGGCACCGGCGCGACGAGCCGAGGCCACGTGGAAGGCGATCCCCGACTCCATCCCGGCCGCAGCCAGGACGGCCAGGTAAGCCAGCTCCTCGGTCTTGGCATCCAGTGCCGTGCCGGCTGCCAGCTGGCCCACCATGGCCATCCATGGCTGCTGGAACTGTGGCGCCTCTTGGGCGAAGGCCTGGAATGCGGGCGAGACGGTCATCGGCGAATCCTTCCGTTGGGTGCGTGGGCAGTGAGACCGAAGGCCTCCACGGCAAGCTCAAAACCGGCGGTGAGCGCCGCCACAGTGGCTGGATCGGGCGGCTGATGGCGCAGCCGGACCGGGCCGGCCAGCGGCGCCTCGGCCACCATCCGCTCCCCGGCCTTGGTCAGCCGGACCAGTCGACGTCGCTGATCGTCGGGATCGGGCGACACCGAGACCAGCTCCTTGTCGGCGAGCCGAGCCACCAGCTGACCCAGGCTTGCCGGATGCAGGGCCAACCGCGCCTTCAGCTCGGCCAGCGTGGTCGTCCCACCGAACTCGGCGATCAGCCGCAACAGGCCCAGCTGCGCCCCGGTGAGGCCGAAGCGGGCGACCAGATCGGCATTGAAGGCGGCGAAGGCGGCGTCCAACCGTAGCCAGGCCCGAATGGCAGCCTCGATCTGAGCGTCCACCCATTTAGTATGGCACCCATAGCATCTCGCTGCACGTGCAGCGATTCGACGAACACCGACGGACCAATAGCCTGCTTCCCGGCGAGATTTCCACACCAGAGGAACATTCAATGGCGAAAGTTACCTTCTTCAGTGGCCAGCAGTTGCCACTGGAAATGCACAAGGTCCGGATCATCCAGAAGCTCAACCTGCTCCCGATCGAGGAGCGCTGCCGCGCCATCAGCGAGGCCGGCTACAACACCTTCCTGCTGAACAACACCGACGTCTTCTTGGACATGCTCACCGACTCCGGCGTGAACGCCATGAGCGACCAGCAGCAGGCTGCCATGCTCATCGCCGACGACGCCTACGCCGGCTCGGCCACCTACACCCGGCTCTACAACAAGCTGGTCGAGATCTTCGGCATGCGCTACTTCCTGCCGGCTCATCAGGGCCGGGCCGCCGAACACATCCTGTCCCGCAGCCTGGTCAAGCCGGGGACGTATGTGCCGATGAACTACCACTTCACCACCTCGAAGGCGCACGTCACCGCCATGGGTGGCGAGGTGCTGGAGCTGATCACCCCGGCCGGCCTCGAGGTCACCAGCAGCAATCGCTTCAAGGGCAACTTCGACGTGGCCGCCCTCGAGCAACTGATTGCCGACAAGGGCGCCGACGCGATCGCATACGTCCGCGTCGAAGCCGGGACGAACCTGATCGGCGGCCAGCCGCTGAGTCTGGCCAACTTCCGGGCGACCACCGAGGTCTGCCACCAGCACGGCATCCTGGCCGTCCTGGACGCGTCCCTGCTCGCCGACAACCTGCACTTCATCAAGACCGCCGAGCCCGGCTGCGAGAACCTGTCGATCCCCGAGATCACCAAGGCCATCGCCGACTGCTTCGACATCATCTACTTCTCGGCCCGCAAGCTCGGCTTCGGCCGCGGCGGCGGCATTTGCATCCGCGACGAGGCGCTCTACCGGCAGATGCGCGGCCTGGTGCCGATGTTCGAGGGCTTCCTCACCTACGGCGGCATGTCGGTGCGGGAGATGGAGGCGATCACGGTCGGCCTCGACGAGACCATGGACGAGGACATGATCAACCAAGGTCCCCAGTTCATCGAGCACATGGTCTCCGAGTTGGACGCCCGCGGCATCCCGGTGATCACCCCGGCCGGCGGACTGGGCGCCCACCTGGACGCCAAGCGGTTCCTGCCGCACGTCCCACAGCCGCAGTACCCGGCCGGCGCCCTGGCCTCAGCGCTGTACATCGCCTCGGGCGTGCGCGGCATGGAGCGGGGCACGCTCAGCGAGCAGCGCGACGCGGACGGAGTGGAACCCCTGGCCAACATGGAGTTGGTCCGGCTCGCTCTCCCCCGCCGAGTGTTCACGCTCAGCCAGGTGAACTACGCCATCGACCGAATCACCTGGCTGTTCAGCCATCGTGATCTGATCGGCGGGCTGGAGTTCGTCGAGGAGCCGGAGATCCTTCGCTTCTTCTACGGCCGCCTTGCCCCAATCGGCGACTGGGTCGACGCGCTGGTGGCTCGGTTCCGCGAAGATCTGGGGGAAAGCCTGTAGCAACCCGCGGGTCAGCGGTTCTCGGTGCCGATCGGGAACGAAACCGTGGCCACCACCGGCGAGTGGTCGGACGGGATGATTCCGGTCCAGATCGGAACCTGCTTCTGACCGCGGATCGTCCGCCACTCCACGCCGGGGCCGGAACGCACCGCCCAACTGTCCACGGTGGCCTCCTGCGGCACCCAGACATAGTCGATGTAGTGCCCGCCGCGGGAGACCACCTTGCCGACCTTCACCCCGGCAACCTTGGCTCCCATCTGGTTCAGCGACTCGGCCCCGGGGACGTCGGACGCGTCGGTGCGGGCCACGGTGGCGGCGTCCACCAGCCCGGCTGCGCGCAGCTTGGTCAGATGGTCGCTGTAGACCGGACGCGTCTCCGCACTTCCGGCATTGAAGTCGCCCACCAACACCAGTGGATCCCGGTAGCCGGGGTCGAGGCGATGGATCAGGTCGATCAGGTTGCTGATCGCCGCCGAGCGAACCGCGGCGAAGGTCTTGGTCTGCCAGGGGTGCGAATGCACGTTGACGAACCAGACCACCCGGCCGGTCGCCCGCTCCCGCACCAGCGCCCAGTCGGCATAGCGGTCGAAGACGGAGCCCTGCTCGCCACGGGTGGAGATCTTCTCCGCGCCGTTGTCGACCACATCGAACCGATCCGCCTTCACGGCAATCGCGTGGTCCCCGGGACCGGGCAGCCAGTGATAATCGTCAAGGATCGTCTCGATCCGCTTCGCTGCGGGAGAGCCCACCTGATACTCCTGGAAGCCGACCAGATCCGGTGCCGCCGCTGCCACCTTGTCGGCGATCAGTGGCGCCCGGACCAGTGGCTCCAGCTCATGATGGTCGATCATCGGGTACCAGTTGGACGGTGCCAGGCCGCCCAGGATGTTGTAGGTCATCACGGTGAGCCGGATCGACTCACCGGCCGCCTTCGCCGGCGCCGCGACGGCCGCTGAAGAGGGCGACGGCGTGACGTCACCGGACTCGGTCGAGCCGGGCGGCGTCTGGGCGCAGCCCGCCCCGATCGCCAGGCAGGCTGCGCCGATCAGCAGGCGCAGCCAGCGACTGGCGAAGGGACGTCCCGACACTGGGTCAGCGAGGCTCGGTCTCAGCGGGTGCACCCTCAGCCTGGGCCTGCGGCGGTTCGGCAGCCAGCCCTGCCGTCAGCTCATTCGCCTTCTCAGTGGCCAGGCGCGCGGCCCGTCGCCCCTCCAGAGCCTCGGCTTCGGCGATCGCCTGCTGCACCGACGCCTGCGAGTTCTGCTCGTCGATGGCCTTCTGCGCCTCGATCTCGGCAAACACGTCCACCGGCTTCGGAGCGGCGAACTCACCTTCCTCGATCTCTGTCGAGTCCTCCGCTCCCTGCTTGCTCAGTGCGGCGCCGGCCATGCTGCCCAGCCCCTTGAGTGCGTCGTTCAACTCGCTCGGGATGATCCAGACCTTGTTCGACTCGCCCTTGGCCAGATTCGGCAGCATCCGCAGGTACTGATAGGCCAGCAGCGACGGCGTCGGCTTGCCGGAGTGGATCGCATTGAAGGTGGTGGTGATGGCTTGTGCCTCGCCTTCGGCGCGCAGCATGGACGCCTGCCGGTCGGCCTGGGCTCGCAACACCGCAGACTCCCGCTCGCCCTGGGCGCGCAGGATGGACGCTTCCCGGTCGCCGGAAGCGGACAGGATCTGGGACTGCCGCTGGCCTTCGGCGGTGAGGATCGCGGCCCGCTTGTCGCGCTCGGCACGCGCGCCCTTCTCCATGGCATCGCGGATCGTGGCCGGCGGCTCGATCGAACGCAGCTCGACCCGGTTCACCTTGATCCCCCACTTGCCGGTGGCCTCGTCCAGGACCGCCCGCAGCTTCTGGTTGATCTCCTCCCGGCTGGTCAGGGTCTGTTCCAGATCGAGTCCGCCGATGATGTTGCGCAGCGTGGTCATGGTCAGCTGCTCGATGGCCTGGATGTAGTTCTGCGCTTCATAGGCGGCCCGGACCGGGTCGATCACCTGGTAGTAGATGACCGAGTCGATGCTCACCATCAGGTTGTCCTCGGTGATCACCCCCTGAGGCGGGAACGGGACGACCGCCTCGCGCATGTCCATGGTGTAGCGAACGGTGTCGATCACCGGCACCAGCAGGTGCGGGCCGGGCTCGAGGGTCCGGCGGAACTTGCCGAGCCGCTCCACCACACCGACTTGCTGCTGGCGGACGACCCGAACCGACCGCACCAGGATGGCGACCACCACCACGGCGATCAGGATCGAGACGATCGTGAACAGTTCGGGCATTTCCTTCTCCTTCGGTCGTGCGAATCGGGGTCAGGGCAGGGCGAGGTTGCGCGGGTAGACGACGGCGACAGCGCCGTCGATCTGGTACACCTCGATCTCGGTGCCGGCCGCGATGGTGCCTTCGACACTGCGGGCGGTCCAGCTCTCGCCGGCGACCTTCACCTCACCACCGCCGGAAGCCGAGATCTCGGTGACGGCAACGCCGGTGGACCCGATCATCTTGTCCAGACTGGACCGATACCCGGGCAGCTCGCGAACCCGGCGCAACAAGGTCGGACGCAGCAGGCCGAGCATGGCCACGGCGACCACGATGGCCACCAGGATCTGCAGCCAGAAGGCTCCGGGGAAGATGACGGCCACAATCCCACCGGCCAGCGCACCGCTGGCCAGCATCAGCAAGGTGAAATCGAGAGTGAGCAACTCGGTGACGCCGAGCGCCACCGCGAGCACCAACCACCCGAGCCACGCGTTCGCTGCCAGCCATTCCGCCATTGGCAAGACCTCCTGCTGCCATCCTGCCAGGCCACGGCGCACAGGGAAGGGCTAGCGGCGGATTACTCTGGCCACCCAGCGGCCATTTTGCTGACTCACCTCGAGCGGCAGCTCGAAGGTCTGGCTGAGCAGGTCGGCGGTCAGCACCGCCTCGATGGCTCCGGCAGCCACCACGCGTCCGCTCTTCAGCAGAAGCGCATGACTGACCCCCTCGGGAATTTCCTCGACGTGATGGGTGACCAGCACCGAGGTCGGTGCAAACTCGTCCAGGCACAGGTCGCTGAGGGTGGCCACCAGGGACTCGCGGCCGGTGAGGTCCAGGCCGGCGGCCGGCTCGTCCAGAAGCAGCAGTTCCGGATCGGTCATCAGGGCCCGAGCGATCTGGACGCGCTTGCGCTCACCCTCGCTCAGGGTGCCGAAGGTCCGATCGGCCAGGTGATCGACGCGCAGTTGCTGCATCAGCTCCGCGGCCCGGGCGTGATCCAACTCGTCATAGCTCTCCCGCCAGCGCCCCATCACCGCGTAGGCAGCGGAGACCACCACGTCAGCAACCCGCTCGGAGCGCGGGATCCGATCAGCCAAAGCCGCCGAGGCCACTCCGATCCGTGGACGCAGTTCGAACACATCGACCGCACCGAGGCGTTCTCCCAGAATCCAGGCGGTGCCCGAGGTCGGGTGCGACTGCGCGGCCAAGATCTGCAGCATCGTGGTCTTGCCGGCTCCGTTCGGGCCGATCACCACCCAGCGCTGCCCCTCCTCGATCGTCCAGTTCACCGCGTCGAGCAAGGTTGATCCGGAACGGACGATGGAGACGGCCTCCAGCTGGGCAACACTCATACGTCCAACCTACGCTCAGGCACCGGTGGAGTGCAGGCCGCCGTCGACATGCACCATCTCGCCGGTGGTTGCCGGGAACCAGTCACTGAGCAGCGCAATCACTGCCTTGGCTGTCGGGGTGAGGTCCTTGGGATCCCAGCCCAGCGGTGCCCGCTTAGCCCAGATCTCGTTGAACTCCTCCGCGCCGGGGATCGCCTTCTTCGCGATGGTCTCCAGCGGCCCGGCGGCCACCAGGTTGCTGCGGATCCCCTCCGGCCCGAGGTAGCGGGCCAGATAGCGGGACGCACTCTCCAGGGCAGCCTTGGACACGCCCATCCAGTCGTAGGTGGGCCAGGACACCCGCGCGTCGAAGGTGAGCCCGACGATCGACGAGCCCGGACGCAGCAGCGGCTTGCAGGCCATGGTCAGACTGACCAGGGAGTAGGCCGAGGTATGCACCGAGACGCTGACGTCGGGGAACTCGGTGCCCAGGAAGGCACCGCCCAGAGCCCGCTCGGGGTTGGCGTAGGCGATCGAGTGGACGATCCCGTCCAGGTGATCGAAGTGCTCTCCGAGCCGCTCGGCCAGGCTGGCCAGGTGGCTGTCGTCGGTGACGTCCAGCTCAATCAGCGGCGGTACCGGGTCGAGGCGCTTCAGCACGCGGCCGGTCAGGCTGAGTGCCCGGCCGAAATTGGAGACCACCACGTTGGCGCCCTCGGCCTGGGCCAGTTCCACCACCCGGTAGCCGATCGAGGTGTTCATGGTCACCCCGGCGACCAGCAGGTTCTTGCCTTCCAAAATCCCCATTGCCTCAGGCTCCTCTCAATGCCCCATGCCCAGGCCGCCATCGACCGGGATTACTGCTCCGCTGATGTAGCCGGCCTGCTCGCCGGCCAGGAAGGCGATGGTCGCCGCGACCTCGTCCGCCGCACCCAGCCGCCCGGCTGGAATCGCCGCCTTGTACTTGGCGATGACGTCGGCCGGAAGATCGGCCGTCATGTCGGTCTCGATGAAGCCCGGCGCGACCACGTTGGCGGTGATTCCGCGGCCACCGACCTCCCGGGTCAGCGACCGGGCCACGCCGACCAGCGCAGACTTCGTGGCCGCGTAGTTCACCTGGCCGGCCGAGCCGTACAGCCCGACCACCGAGCCGGTGAAGACGATCCGTCCCCAGCGGGCCCGCAGCATCGACTTCACCGCGCGGCGGGCGCACCGGAAGGCGCCGCCCAAGTTCACTTGGAGGACGTCGTCGAAGTCGGCATCGCTCATTCGCAGGATCAGGGTGTCCTTGGTGATCCCGGCATTGGCGATCAGGATCTCGACCGGGCCGTGGGCCTGCTCGGCCTCAGCGAAGGCCGCATCGATCTGGGCGGCATCGGACACGTCGCAGGCGATTCCCAAGGCACCCTGGGGCGCCCTTCCGCTCGGACCGAGGGCGGCGACTTTGTGCCCTTCGGCCAGGAACCGCTCGACGACGGCCTTGCCGATCCCCCGGCTTCCGCCGGTCACCACCACGCTGCGCTGGACGAAACTGGACTCGCTCACTCGCCGAAGGCTATCGGATGGGCCCGGCGACCACAGCGGACGCACACTTCGGCGCGCCCATCCGACGGCGGGGCCAGGGCGGCGAGGGACGCGACACAACGGCTTCTGTCATTTGGCCAATGCGCTTGAATGGAGGCATCCATCCGGCGCCCTCATCGGCCGGACCGAACCGAGCAGTGCCCGATCGGCGTCGCCGCAGACGTCTCGGGAGCCCGTCGCGGGAGGGAAAAGTGAGTAGAGCCTGGTCTGTGCTGGCGCTGGCTGCGCTGTTGAGTGCGTGCAGTGCACCGATCGCCGCCGAGCCGTCCGCTGCCCCGAACTTGCCCGGCACGTCGTGGGTGGTGGCCGAGATTGCCGGGAAACCGACGATCAGCTCGGCCACCCCGACCATGGAGTTCAGCACCGACAAGGTCAGCGGCCTCGCCTCCTGCAACCACTTCAGCGGCGGTTTCACCCAGTCCGGGACGCAACTCAGCTTCGGCCAGTTCGCCATGACCGCGATGGCCTGCCTCGACTCGGGCGTGATGGAGCAAGAGTCCGCCCTCGCCTCCGCGTTGGCCAAAGTGACCGCGGTGCGCTCGTCCGGCACGGACGCCGAGCTGCTCGACGCCTCGGGCGCGGTGGTGCTGAAGCTCACCACCCCGCAGCCGGCGGCTCCGGATCGTCCGCTGGAGGACACCACGTGGCTCCTCGACACGATCACGGTCGGTGAGACCGCCTCCTCCGCGGTGGCCGGCAGCCAGGTCACCGCCCAGTTCGCCGACGGACACCTCACCGGCAAGGCCTGCAACAACTTCCGGGCCTCGGCCGCGATCAGTGGCTCCAGCCTGACCATCGGCCCGGTGATGAGCACCAAGATGGCCTGCCACGAGCCGGGCGTGAGCGAGCAGGAGACTCGCCTGTTCCAGCTGCTGCCCTCGATGACCGCTTTCGCCGTGACCGGCGAACGGCTGACCCTGACCGCAGCGGACGGTAGTTCGCTCGGCTTCATCGCCCGGTAGCGCCGATGGCTGTCACCCCCGGATTGCGGCGTGCGATTGAGCTACTGGCATGCCCCGCCTGCTCCTCTGCGCTCAGCCTCGATGAGTCCAGCGTCACCTGTCCCGATGGGCACCGGTTCGACGTGGCCCGGCAGGGCTACCTGAACCTGCTGGGCGGCCCCCAGCCGGCGAATGCCGACACACCGGCCATGATCGCCGCGCGAGGACGCGTCCACGACACCGGGGTGTTCGCTCCGCTACGCGAGTTGCTCGGCCGGGTCTGCGCCGGACGAGCCCGGATTCTCGAAGTCGGCTCCGGCACCGGCGCCTACCTGCAGGCCGCCCTGGGCGAGGCTCCCGGCTCGGTCGGGGTGGCCATGGACATCTCGACCGCGGCAGCCCGCGGTGCCGCCAAACTCGATCCGCGTATCGCCGCGGTTGTGGCGGACGTGTGGCAGCGCTTCCCGCTCGCGGATGCTGGCCTGGATGCGGTGCTGGCCATCTTCGCGCCACGCAACTTCGCCGAGTTCTCCCGAGTCCTTGCCCCGTCCGGCCAGCTCGTGGTGATCACTCCCGAGCCCGATCACCTGATCGAACTGCGCAACACTCACCAGCTGCTGGGACTGCATCCACAGAAGGCGGCCTCCGTCGCGGCTCACGCGAAGGACGACTTCGAACTCATCGATCGGCTGCGGCACCGCTCCACTTTCGCCGCTGATGCGGCCCTGGTCGCGGACCTGATCTCGATGGGGCCCAATGCCTTCCATGAGCTGCCCGAGACGGTCGAGGCCACTGAGCTGACCGTGTCGGTGACCGTCCAGGTGTTCGGACGCCGCTAGCCAATGCCTGTGCCGGGCCGCGCTCCAGCCCAGCACAGGCAGCCCCCGACTAGGCCGGCTGCTTGGCCAGCCCGTAGAAGAACAGCGCAACCGGCCGGTACATCGCATGAGCGAACTTGGTGAACGGCAGGAACAGCACCAGCTCCATGGCGATCGCCACGTGCACCAGGAAGACCCAGTAGCCCCACGGCTGAGCCGGTTCGATGTACAACGCCGCCTCGATGATGAACCCGGTCAGGCCGGTCACCCACAGCAGCACCAGGAACAACCAGTCCGACAGCTTGCTGTGCTGCCAGGCCTGTCCGAGCTTGCGCCAGCGCAGGACGATGAACCAGCTCACCCCGTACATCAGGGCCAACCCCGAGACCGTTCCGAGCAGCCGAACCGGGTACCAGATCGGCACCATGGTGCCGGTCGCTTTGAACCCGAAGACGTCCATCCCGTAGTCGATGATGGTCGCCGCGAATAGCCCGAGGAAGCCCCACAGAGTCAGCGAGTGGATCAGCCAGCGGCGCCGGTACAGCGGCTCGATCGGATCATCGTCGGCGCAGTCGTCGCGGTAGCGCTTCTGACCCAATGCCTCGATGCCGAGCGCGTACCAGAGGGCCTTTCCGGTCCGGGCCAGAGCCGCTCGTCCGCCGAGCAGGGACGACCAGGTGACCCCGTCACGACGGGCCAGATCGCGGGCCAGCAACCCGATGCCGAGCAGGCTGAACAGGGCGACGACCACCATCAGGCCAATGCCGACGTTGTGGATCACGTGGTAGGGAATGAAGTCGAACAGCGCCAAGGACGTATGGCTCTGCTCGCCGCGCAGAGCGGCGAAGAACAGGGCGAAGAAAGCTCCGGCGCCGACGGCGATCGCGGTTCCGATCGCCGGACGGGTGTAGAGCGTCCGGGCGATCCGGGACTTGTCGTAGTGGCTGATCGCATAGCGCCGGGCGGAACCCATGAACTCGGCCGGATCGGCTTCCTGCGGGCAGCGCGCGGTGCACATGCCGCAGCCGTAGCAGGTCCACAACTCCTTGGACGAGACCAGCTCGTCGGTCAGTCCCACCTGCGCCAGCCGAATCAGCTTGCGGGGGAACATCACGTCGTTGTCGGCCAGCGGGCAGATCGCTGTGCAGTTGCCGCAGCTCACGCAGGCATTGACCTCCGCCGCCCCGAACTTCTGCAGATCGGTGATCAGATTGAGGTTCACCGTGGCGGTCATTCGTACTCACACTCCTCAAGGTCGGCCGGAGCCTCTTCGGTCCCGACCGCGCGATAGCGGAAATAGCCGTCGTCATCGGCCTCGGAGCTTTCGATCAGGTGCCCGTAGCGGCGCATTCCCATCACCCAATAGACGACCTCGTGCCGGGGATGGCCGATCCTCTCGGCGATCTCGCCGATGGTCAGCCCGCCACCGGCGACCGCCTCGAGGATCGGCTGATGCATCAGAGGCTCCTCCCGGATCACCTCGCGCGGGTCACGCAGAACCTGGGTCATGCCACCGGCTCCTTCTGCGGCTGGGCCGCGACCAGTTCTTCGATCGCCGCCCGCATCTGGGCGTCGGTGTAGCCGAGCAGGTCGATGGCGTCCTGCTCGCACAACGGGACGCAGCCGCCGCAGCCCTTGCAGGTGGCCGGATCGACCGAGGCGATCATCCGTCCCTCCCACTCGATGCTGGTGATGGCCTCGTAGGGGCAGCTGGTCAGGCAAGCACCGCTGCCGGTGCACTTGTCCGGATCAACCCTGGCGACCAGGGGCTCGAGCTCGGCGAAGCCCTTCTTCAGCAGGGCCGCGCTCTGGGCGACCGCGGCCAGTCCGGCAGCGACGCTCTCCCCCACGGTCCGCGGGCTCTGGCAGCAGCCGGCGATCATCACGCCGTCGACCACGGTCTCCACCGGACGCAGCTTGGGGTGGATCTCGTTGAAGAAGCCGTCACTGCCCAGCGGCAGCTTCAGCAGCTCGACCAGGGACGTGTTCTGCCGCGGCACGATGCCGGTGACCAGGACCACCAGGTCCACCGGAAGCAGCACCTCGCGGCTCTCGGTGAGCAGATCGGTGACGGTCAGGCCGAGCGTCCCATTGGCCAGCTTGCTGACCGCCGGCGGGTTGTCGTCAGCGAACTTCAGGTAGGTCGAGCCCTTGTCCCGGGACTCGTTGAAGAGCAACTCGTTGCGTCCGTAGGCCCGGATGTCGCGGTAGACGTGGAACTGCCGGATGCGCGGATCCAGCGCGGCCACCTGCAGCGAGGCGTGGACGGTGGCCGTGCAGCAGAACTTCGAGCAGTACTCGTTGCCCGGCGCCTCCTGACGCGACCCGACGCAGTAGATGTAGCCGATCGAGCGGACCGGACGGCCATTGACCGTCAGCGGGCCGGACGGAGCCGCGTCCACCATCGCCTTGAACTCCGGCAGGGTCAGCACCCCGTCCATGCCGTAGCCGTACTCGCCCTCGTCAGGGGCGTAGGAGTCGAAGCCAGTAGCCACGATGATCGAGCCGACCCGCACCTCCAGCAGCTTGTCCGAGCCCTCGCGGTGGAGGGTCAGCTGGACGTCGTAGTTGCCGAAGCTGCCGGCCTTGCCGGTCAGCTCAGCGCGGGTGTAGACGGTGATGTCGCGGCGTCCGCGGATCTGTTCGACGAGCTCGGCCACCTCGTCGCTGCCGAGTCGGTTGTCGGGGAAGGTCGGCCCGAACCGTCCGGTCCAGCCGCCCAGTTCAGCCTCACGCTCGACGAGCACGACGGCGATCCCCAGGTCGGCCAGGCCGATCGCGGCCCGCAGACCGGCGATCCCGCCACCCACCACCAGGGTGCGTGGCTCGGTCTTGACCACCAGCGGCTCCAGCGGATCCGACAGCCGGGTCTTGGCCACCCCGGCTCGGACCAGGCCGATCGCCTTCTCGGTGGCCCCGGCGCGGTCGTGCGGGTGGGCCCAGGAGGCCTGCTCGCGGACGTTCACCTGGGTGTAGGCGTACTGGTTGAGGTCGGCCCGCTTGGCGACATTGCGGAAGGTGACCTGGTGCAGCTTGGGCGAGCAGGAGGCGACGACCAAGCCGTCCAGGTGCTGGTCGTGGATTGCGTCGATCATGTCGTGCTGGGTGCCGTCGGAGCAGGCGAACACCGGCGACTCCGAGACCACCACGCCCGGCTCGTCGGCCAGCGCTTCCCGGACGGCGTTGACGTCGACGTAGTCGGAGATGTTGCCACCGCAGTGGCAGATGTAGACGCCGATCCGGCGCTGCTCGGGCTGGTCAGCGCCGGGCTGGACCGCTTCGGTGCTCATGCCATGACCTCCTCGGTGAAGTGCTGGTGCTCTAGGTGGGCGGCCACCTGGGCCACCGCCGCGCCGGCGTGCAGGATCGTGTCGACGATGTCCTTTGCGCCCGAGGCCGTGCCGGCCACGAAGACGCCCGGAATGGTCGTCTGCCCAGGGCTGATCTCGGCACTGGGTTCGGCGACGTAGTAGTACTCGTCCAGGCCGAGCGGAGTCTCGCCGAACAGTCGCTCCACCTCACGGTTGGGCTGAATCCCGACCGCCAGCACCACCAGGTCGTAGCTGGCCTCGACGATCCCGCCGCCACCTTCGATGTCCTCGTAGCGGACCAGGAGATCGCCGTTGGGCTCCTCAACGATCTTCGACACCCGTCCCTTGATGTACTGCGCCCCCATGTCGCGAGCCTGGGTGTAGAACTCCTCGTACCGTTTCCCGGCGGCTCGCATGTCCATGTAGTGCATGGTCACGTCGGCCAGCGGGAGGGCACCCATGATCAGCTGGTTCTGCTTGATCGAGTACATGCAGCAGAACTTGCTGCACAGCGGGTTGCCGACGGTCTTGTCCCGGGAGCCGGTGCAGGAGATGTAGGCGATCCGGTCGGGCACCTTGCCGTCGCCGGGCCTCAGCACCGTGTTGAACGGACGAGTGGGCGCCAGCAAGCGGTCCATCTGCATGCCGGTGATCACGTTGGCGAACGTGCCGAAGCCGTACTCCGGCTTCAGGTCGGCGGCGAACAGCTTGTGACCGGTGGCCACCACGACGGCGCCGACTTCCAGTTCGGTGAGCTTGTCGCGCTGATCCATCTTGATGGCGAACGCCGGGCAGGCCTGGACGCACTGCTGGCACTCCGAGCAGACCCCGCAGTCCAGACAGGAGCCGGCACCGGCCCGCGCCTGATCGATGGTGAGGGGCGCCTCGATCTCGGAGAAGTCCCGCGGGAACTTCTGGAGGCTGACTTCGCCGTTGACCGGGTGCCGGTGCCCGAAGGCGGTCTGCCGGGCCAGCACCGAATCCGGCGAGATGGTCTCCAGCCGATCGTCCAGCGCGGTGAAGCCGTCCATCGGCTGATCGTTGAGCCAGCGATCGACCATGTGCGCCGCGCGGCGGCCCGAGCCGATGGCCCGGGTGATGTCGGTGGCTCCTGCGGTGACGTCGCCGGCGGCGAACAGGTACGGCACGGCGGTCTGCAGAGTCTTGGCGTCGACGCTGATCCGTCCGCGCCGGTCGGCCAGGGTTGCGAACGGTGTGGGGTCGGGGCTCATTCCGATCGTCGAGATCACCAGATCGCAGTCGATCACGTAGTCAGAGCCCGGAATCGGCTCGGGGCTGCGGCGTCCGGAGGCGTCCGGGGCGCCGAGCTGCATCTTCTGCATCCGCACTCCGGTGACCTTGCCGTCGGCCACGATGACCTCAGTCGGAGCGACTAGGAGTTCGAAGACCGCACCCTCAGCCTCGGCGTCCTTGCTCTCGACGTGGTGGGCCGGCATCTCGGCGCGGGTGCGCCGGTAGGCGACCTTTGCCTCGGCTGCTCCCAGCCGCAAGGAGACGCGAGCGGCGTCCATGGCGACGTTGCCGCCACCGACGACGACAACCTTCTTGCCGCTGAGATCGGGGGCCTGCCCGTTGGCCACCGCGGCCAGGAAGTCCAGGCCGTTGACCGAGCCGGACGCGTCCTCACCGGGGACGTCCATGCGGGTGGCGACCTGGGTGCCGGTGGCCAGGATCACCGCGTCGTAGCCCTCAGCCTTGAGCGCCTCCGGGTCGGTGATCGGGGCATTGCACCGGATCTCCACCCCCAGCGCGGTGAGGTTGGCGATGTCGGCGTCGACCACGTCGTGCGGCAGTCGGTAGGCCGGAATGGCGTGGCGCAGGTAGCCACCGGGCTGATCGCGCTTCTCCAAGATGGTGACCGCGTAACCCTTGCGGGCCAGCTGCCAGGCTGCGGTCAGGCCGGCCGGGCCGGAGCCGATGATGGCGATCTTGCGTCCATTGGCCTCGGCGACCTCGACCGCGGGGCTGCCGTCGGCCGACTCGTAGTGCCGATCGGCGGCGAACCGCTTGATCAGCCGGATCGGCACCGGTCCTTCCAGCTTGGCCCGGGTGCACTCCGACTCACACGGCGCGTAGCAGGCCCGGCCGAGCGTGCCCACCAGCGGGGTGGCATCCAGCACCAGCTGGAAGGCCTCCTCGTACTTGCCCGAGCGCACCAGCGACACATAACCGTGCGCCTTGATGCCGGCCGGGCAGGCGCCGATGCACGGCGACGTGCCCTCGCGCTGCAGCACGGCCTTCTTCGGCACGGCCTGCGGGAAGGCGATGTAGGCCGCCCGGCGCGCTGCCAGGTTGGCGTTGAACTGGTCGGGAACCGCGACCGTGCAGGCCTTCTGGCACATGTCACAGCCGGTGCAGGCCGCCCAATCGACGAACTTCGCCTTCTCGCGAATCGTGGCGACGAATCGTCCGTCCTCGGTGCGACGAATGGACTCGACTTCGCTGAAGGTTTTCGAGGTGATGTTGGGGTGATTCACCGTCGAGGACATCTTCGGCCCCGAGATGCAGGATGCGCAGTCCAAGGTCGGAAAGACCTTCGACAGAAGAATCATCCGGCCGCCGACGCTGGCCTCTTTCTCCACCAGCAGCACCCGGTAGCCCATGTCGGCCAGCTTGATCGACGACTCCATGCCGCCGATTCCGCTCCCGATGACGAGAACGTCGTAGTCCATTGCGGTACTCCCTATGCCTTGTCAGCGCCGGATCGGCTCAGATGAAGAGGTTGACGTTGCCTTCGTCGGCTTCGGCGAGGTAGGTCGCCACACCGGCGTACTCGATGCCGTCGATGAGTTGCTCCTTGCCGATGCCCAGCACGTCCATCGACATGGTGCAAGCGATCAGCTTGATGCCCTGCTCCTGGGCGGTGGCGAGCAATTCCGAAACAGTCATCACGTTCTCGGCGCGCATCACCTTCTTCATCATCGAGCGCCCGGCGCCGGCGAAGTTGAACTTCGACAGGGTCAGCTTCTCCGGACCCTTCGGCAGCATTCCGGCGAACATCTTCTGCAGGCCGATCTTCGGCTTGTCTGAAATGCCCGGGTTTTCCTTGCGCAATGCAGACAGGCCCCAGAAGGTGAAGAACATCGTGACTTCGTCGTCCATGGCGGCCGCGCCGTTGGCGATGATGAAGGCCGCCATCATGCGGTCATAGTCACCACTGAACACAATGATGGTCTTTTTGGACATAGTTATCCCAGCTTTCGACGGTTATCGCGTAAACGCGGCTCAGGCCGCGGACGTTTCGGCGCGCAGCGCCTGCAAGGTGGTGGAGAATTCCCTCATGTAGTTCGCGAACGGTTCGGCACAGACCGAGCAGAGCGCGGCCATCTTCAGCCGCTGGGCCGGAATACCCCGCTCGGCCATGATCGCCTGGGCCTTGGAGATGATCTCGGCGGTGCGCTCGGCACAGTCGGGCAGGTAGGCGCACTCCTCGCCGTCCGAGGCCACGAAGACGCCCTCAAACCCGTTGTCAAGAGCATGAATGAGCCACGACGGCTTGAGCCCGCTGCTGCACGGGACGGCCATCGTCTGGACCGTGGCCGGGTACTCCAGGTGCCGACTGCCGGCCAGGTCAATGCCCGGATCGGAGATGTTGATGGTGGAGAAGACCAACACCCGAGGGGTGGCCGCCACCGCCGTGGACGCGCTCACTTCGACTACTACTTCGCCTTGCGCAGGAACAGATGAATCGAACCGGCTTCTTCAAAAGAGCCGAGGAAGTCATGGCCCATCTTGCGGCACCAGGCCGGAATGTCCTTCAGAGTTCCTGAGTCGGTGGCGAGCACCTCCATGACGTTACCCAACGTCACCGCAGCAATTTGCTTCTTGGCCGCCAGAATCGGGCCGGGGCAGGAAACACCGCGCGCGTCGACAACCACCGGCGATGCGATCGCCTTCAACTCCTCAACAGAGGCAGACATCGTGTTCAACACTCCTCAGTCACGCCACACAACTCCGTGTGGTCATGCAGGAGCGTACACCCCCGGGGGCATGCAAGTAAGCACTTTTGACAGGAATCTGAAACCGGCGTGGCGCCTAGTCAGGCAGGCTTGTTGAAAGATTTACAAAACATCTGAGTCGCGATATAGCGGGGCTCAGGCCAGCGACACGAGTTCGGCGTAGTCAGGGTTCCAGAGGTCCTCGACACCCTCGGGCAGCACCAGCACCCGATCAGGCTCCAGCGCATGCACCGCGCCCTCGTCGTGGGTGACCAGCACCACTGCCCCGTCGTAGTCGCGCAGCGCGTTCAGCACTTCGGCTCGCGAGGCCGGATCCAGGTTGTTAGTGGGCTCGTCCAGCAGCAGCAGGTTGGCGGCCGAAACCACGAGCATCGCCAGCGCCAGTCGAGTCTTCTCACCGCCGGACAGCACCCGGGCCGGCTTATCGACATCGTCGCCGGAGAAGAGGAACGAGCCGAGCACCTTGCGCATCTCGGTCTCGTTCAGCTCGTCCGAGGCCGTCATCATGTTCTCCAGCACGCTGCGAGAGACGTCCAGCGTCTCGTGCTCCTGGGCGTAGTAGCCCAGCCGCAGCCCGTGCCCGGGCACCACTTCACCGGTGTCCGGCTCCTCAATCCCGCCGAGGATCCGCAGCAGCGTGGTCTTGCCGGCACCGTTCAGCCCGAGGACGACCACCTTCGAGCCCCGGTCGATGGCCAGATCGACGGCCGTGAACACCTCGAGGGAGCCGTAGGACTTGCTGAGCTCGTTCGCGGTGAGCGGGGTCTTGCCGCACGGTGCCGGCTTGGGCAGCCGGATCCGAGCCACCCGGTCGCTGGCGCGCTGCTCGTCCAGGCCGGACAGCAGCCGCTCGGCACGCTTGGCCATGTTCTGGGCTGCGACGGCCTTGGTGGCTTTGGCTCGCATCTTGTCGGCCTGGGCCAGCAGCGCCTCGGCCTTGCGTTCGGCATTGGCGCGCTCGCGCTTGCGCCGCTTCTCGTCGGTCTCGCGCTGCAGCAGGTAGCGCTTCCAGTCCATGGCGTACTGATCGAGCTCGGCCCGGTTCGCGTCCAGATGGAAGACCTTGGTCACGGTGGCCTCGAGCAGGCCGACGTCGTGGGAGATGATCAGCAGGCCACCGTGGTAGCTCTGCAGGAAGCCACGCAGCCAGACGATCGAGTCGGCGTCCAGGTGGTTGGTCGGCTCGTCCAGCAGCAGCGTGTCAGCGCCGGAGAACAGAATCCGGGCCAGTTCGACCCGGCGTCGCTGACCACCCGACAGCGTCCGCAACGGCTGGCCGAGGACGCGATCGGGCAGGCCGAGGTTCGCCGCAATCCGGGCGGCTTCGGCTTCGGCCGGGTAACCACCGGCTGCAGCCAGCTCGGACTCGGCGCGAGCGTAGGAGGCCATCGCCTTGTCCTGCTCCTCGCCCTCGGTGGTCGCCATCGCCATCGAGTACGAGGCCAGCCGCCGCAAGATCTGATCGAGGCCGCGCGCACTGAGGATCCGGTCCTTGGCCAACTGCTCGACGTCGCCGGTGCGGGGATCCTGTGGGAGATAGCCGATCTGCCCGGTCCTGGTCACTGAGCCGGAAGCCGGCAACGACTCTCCGGACAGAATTCGGGTGAGCGTGGTCTTGCCTGCGCCGTTGCGGCCGACCAAACCGACCTTGTCGCCGGGAGCGATCTGGAACGATGCCGGGGAGAGCAGTAGCTGGGCCCCCGCCCGCACCTCGACCTCTTTCACCACCAGCACATGAGCCATTGTCTCCGAAGCCGGTGGAGGCAACCAAACCGGCGGTCGCCGGCGGCGAGTATTGCCGAGGTGTCGGCCGGCTCTATGCTGACGCCGAAGGAGGCAGTCCGCAGTGAACTATCGCAGTCTTCAGGCGCCCAGTTCGGTGGTGATGGTGCGTCCGCACCGCTTCGCCGTGAATCCGGAAACCGGGGCCGACAACGCCTTTCAGGCCACACCGGCAGAGCAGGACGATGCGCTGGCAGCCGCCGCGTTGAGCGAGTTCGATGCCGCGGTGGACGCCCTGACCACGGCCGGCGTGACCGTCCACGCCTTCGAGGACTTCGGCGAGCTGGACACGCCGGATTCGGTCTTTCCGAACAACTGGTTCTCCACCCATCACGGCGGACGGGTGGCGATCTACCCGATGTTCGCGGTGAATCGGCGTCGGGAGCGCCGCAGCGACGTGATCGAGCTACTCAAGGAGCGCTACCGGGTGCAGGAGGTGATCGACTACTCCGGACTGGAGTACGACAACCTGTTCCTGGAAGGCACCGGGGCCATGGTCTTCGACCATGCCGAGCGGGTCGCCTACGTGGCCGCATCCCACCGGGCCGACCCGGTCATCCTGGAGCGGTTCTGCACGGCGTTCGGCTACGAGCCGATGGTCTTCCCGACCGCCGACGCCGCCGGGCGTCCGATCTACCACACCAACGTGCTGATGTCGGTGGCCACCGACTACGCGCTGATCTGCCTGGACGCCATCGCCGACGCCCCGCGCCGAGCCGAGGTCGCCGAGCGTCTGACCGAAAGCGGACGGACGGTGCTGGACATCAGCTTCGACCAGGTGAATCAGTTCGTCGGCAATGCCATCGAGCTCACCGGAACCGATGGACGACTGCTGGTGCTCTCGGCGCGGGCCGAGGCTGCCCTGACGCCGGCTCAGCGCGAGGTGATCGCGGCGTCCTCTCGGCTGCTGCCGCTGGCGATCCCGACCATCGAGCTGGCCGGCGGTTCAGCCCGCTGCATGATCGCCGGGGTCCACCTCTCCCCCCGCTGAGCCGTCCTCGACAGCCGCCGGACGGCCCGGCGGACGCCCCCGCCTGGGCAGTGGACCCGCCTCGCGCGGGCTGCGTCCGGCCTTGGCCAACGACTGGCGCAACAGCAGTTCGATGTGCGCGTTCAGTGACCTCAGATCGTCCGCCGCCCACTGGGCCAGGGCCTCATGAACGGCGGGATCGAGGCGGAGCAAGATGGGCTTGCGGGCCCGACCCTGCTCCGCTGACGATTGCTCGTTCATCGACTCAGGTGTACAGCGACCCGGTGTTCACCACAGGCGTGGCTTGGGTGGAACTGCACAACACCACCAACAGATTGGAGACCATGGCGGCCTTGCGCTCTTCGTCCATGGTGACGATCTCGTCGCTCTCCAGCTGCCGCAGCGCACCCTGGACCATGCTCACCGCACCCTCGACGATCTTCTCCCGGGCCGCGATCACCGCGGCAGCCTGCTGACGCTGCAGCATGGCGTGGGCGATCTCCGGGGCGTAGGCGAGGCTGGAGATCCGGGCCTCGACGACCTCCAGGCCGGCGATCGAGATCCGCTCGGCGACCTCCTGGGCCAGTTCCTTGGCGACCAAATCGGTCGAGCCGCGCAGCGACTCTTCGCCGGGTCCGGCGTTGTCGTAGGGGTGGCTACTGGCCACGTGCCGCAGCGCCGATTCGGACTGCACCCGGACGAAGTCGTCGTACTTCTCGACGGCGAAGGTGGCCTTGGCGGTGTCGGCGACCTGCCAGACGATGATCGCAGCGATGTTCACCGGGTTGCCGTCGGCGTCGTTGACCTTGAGCTCATTGGTCTCGAAGTTGCGCACCTTGACCGAGACCTTGCGTCCGATCACCAGCGGACGAGTCAGCTGCAGGCCGGGCTTGCGCAGCGTGCCGATGTAGCGGCCGAAGAACTGCAGCACCCGGGTGTCGCCGGGGCTGACCACGGTCAGCGCGGACGCCGCCAGGCTGCCCAACACGATCAGCGCGGCACCGAGGAAGCCGAAGCCGGCACCACCCTTGCCGGCGTCGTCGAGGATGGCTGCCTGAATGATCGACAGCACCCCCAGCACCAGCAGACCGATGACCACCAGCAGAGCCACTGCCCCATTGGCGCTCCAGGCCGGACGCTCCGTCACGTCCACCCGCGCACCGTCATGCCCGACCGGCACTCCGGCCGGCTCGCCGCCCGCAGAGGCCTGATCGTCAAACCGAGTCTCTTCAGACATCGGACCACTCCTTCATGAGAAAACTGATATCTAAGTGATATCACTTTTTGGAAGGGCGCTCAACATCCGTCTCCCGCCGAGGGCAACCGCTGACCGCGACTGGATTGCGGGCGAAGCTCTCGACCCGAATCGGCTCGGACTCCTGCCGGCTGCTCGCTGTCTCGCTACCGTACGAACCATGGGAATCGCGCTCGAGTACCGCGCGGGCTCACTCCCTGAGGGCCCCGAGTGTGCGGACGTGCTCAGCCTCCCGAGTGCTGTTCTCGAGACGACCTGCTTCGAGACCTGGGTGCGCTTCGCTGTGGACGGCATCGAGCTGCTGGCATACCCGGGCGTCTCGGCGGACTGGAGGCGAGTGCCCCTTTTGGGGTTTGCAACGATCCTGCGTGACGCTGTCTTCTCGCTTGGACGCACGAGGACGGCCCACCTGTCGTTGTCGGAGGGAGGCCTGCTCCGGCTGGATCGGACCGGCGATGTCGTAACTCTGAGCTCCTCGCTGATCCCTTCACCGGCGATGGCTGCAGCGGCGCAACTGGAGGCTGAGACCGTCCGGTTCGCTCGGGAAGTGTGCGAGGTCGTGCGCACTGTCGCGCCGACCATCACAGACCATCCGGACTGGCCGCGATGGTCCGGGGGCACAAGGCCATAGCTCGGCGCACGGGTCAATGTCGGATCAGCGGTTCATCGTCGGTAATGCAGCGAGTTCCGTGTGCGCTGGCGCACTCGGCTCTACCCTCAAGGCACGGCGACCGCCAGGTCGGCGAGTGTGGAGAGTGAGTTGCCCATGACCGTTACCCAAGCGTGGGGACGTCTCACTGAGGTCGCAAAGCGCCGCGGTCTTCCGCTTGAGGAGGTGCTGCTTCCCGCCGCCTCGACCACCGAGCTCGACGCCGCCGAAGACCGACTTGGGATCACGCTGCACCCCGACCTGCGCGCTCTCTATTGGATCACCCGCGGGCTGCGGCGTGCCCGAAACCACGACCGTGAGCCGGGCCTTCCGGGGTTCAACTTCCCTAGTCTCGATGACGCCGTTGATCGGACCGTGAGGATGCGTCAGATCGCCAGCGAGATGACAGACCTCGAACTCTGGAGGCCAACCTGGATCCAGGTGTTCGATGACGACGTCGAGATCTTCATCATGGACTGTGCAACGGGAGTGATCTGGTACGCCTGGTGGGAGGCTGACGAGCTTCACCCGGTGGCACCCGATCTCGCCACCTTCCTGAGCAGTGCCGAAGAGGCCGCTGATCGCGACGACGTCCGCTACCAGCCCGACGGCGACTACTTCGAGACTCCCGACGGCGAGGTCTGGGACGCTCCCCTCAAGAACCCGTGGCGCTCCACGGACGTGTGAGCCGAGTTCGGCTGACACTCCGTAGCGAGCTCCTTCCAGCCGCGCCCGGATTCCCTCGGTGATCCCAGTAGTGGCGGGCGCTCACTGACCAGGGTTCAGTGATATCCGACAGCTTCCTTGGGCGACGGGATTTGCGCACTCGATGCCGAGTCTTGCCCGTGAACACCCTCACCCAGGCCATCGAGAGTGCAAATCCGGTCGGGGAAGCGAGCCTTACAGGTTGTAGCCGATCGAGCGGAGCTGCTCGCGTCCGTCCTCGGTGATCATCTCCAGGCTCCACGGCGGCAGCCAGACCCAGTTGATCGTGACCGAGTTCACCAGGCCGTCCAGAGCCAGCTGGGTGTTGTACTCCAGCTGGTCGGTCAGCGGACAGGTCGGCGAAGTCAGAGTCATGTCGAGAGTGGCATTCGACTCATCGTCGATGGTCACCCCGTAGACCAGGCCCAGGTCGACGACGTTCACCATCAACTCGGGGTCGACAACGTCCTTCATCGCCTCGAGGATGTCGTCCTCGCTGGGCCGCGCGCTCGGCACGGAGTCGGGAAAGCTGTCCTGCACCAGGTCGGACGGACGTACAGCCTCGGTCATCTTCACTCCTGCCCTTCGCGGTTTCCCGCCGCCTGGATCGCCGCGTCCTTGAACGCCGACCAGCCCAACAACGCACACTTCACCCGAGCCGGGAACTTGGCTACGCCGACGAAGGCGACGCCGTCCTCCAGCCGATCCTCGTCGGGTTCGATCTCACCGCGGGAGTGCATCATCTCGGTGAACTCCTGCTGCAACTCCATGGCCTCGGCCACCGATTTGCCGATCACCAAGTCGGTCATCACCGACGTGGACGCCTGCGAGATCGAACAGCCGACCGCCTCGTAGGAGACGTCGGCGATCCGGTCGCCGTCCAGGGCCAGCCGCAGCATGATCTCGTCGCCACAGGTCGGGTTCACGTGAGTCACCTGCGCCTGATACGGGTCGCGCAGCCCGCTGTGATGCTTGGCCTTGTAGTGGTCGAGGATGATCTCGGCGTACATCGCCTCAACGTCGCTGCTCATCGCTTGCCTCCGAAGAAGTCGCGGACGTAGGCCAGCCCCTCGGCGAGCGCGTCGATCTCACTGGTGGTCGTGTACAGGTACAGCGACGCCCGAGTGGACGCCGTGATGCCCAACCGCTCATGCAGCGGACGCGCACAGTGATGGCCACCACGCACCGCGATCCCCCGCGCATCCAGGAACTGCATCACGTCATGCGGATGGATCTGCTCACCATCGGCCGTGGTCAGCGTGAACGAGATCGCCCCGCCACGCTTGTGGGCATCGCTCGGCCCGAGCAGCCGCACCCCGGGCTCGGCGCCCAGCCGAGCCAGCGCATAGGCGGTCAGATGCTCCTCATGGGCGGCGATGGCGTCCATCCCGACCGAGGTCAGGTAGTCCACGGCGGCCGACAGCCCGACGGCCTCGGCGATCGGCTGAGTGCCGGCCTCGAAGCGGTACGGCGGACGAGCGTAGGTGGAGCCGGTCATCCGGACCACCTCGATCATCTCTCCCCCGCCCAGGAACGGCGGCAGGGTTTCCAGCAGGTCGTAGCGGCCCCAGATCGCACCGATCCCGGTCGGGCCGAGCATCTTGTGGCCGGTGAAGGCGAGCAGGTCGGCACCGAGCTCTGTGACCGAGGTCGGACGCTGCGGGACGCCCTGGGCGCCGTCCACCACCATCACCGCGCCGACCCGATGCGCCTGGTCGGCAATCTGCCGGATCGGGTTCACCGTGCCGAGCACGTTGGAGACCCAGGCCAGCGAGACGATCTTGGTGCGCTCGTTGAGCAGGTTCTCGGCTTCGGCCTTGGCCAGGTCGAGCCGTCCGTCCTCGGTGATGTCGAACCAGCGCAGCACCGCCCCGGTGCGCTGCGCCAGCAGCTGCCAGGGGACGATGTTGGAGTGGTGCTCCAGCACCGAGATGACGATCTCGTCGCCGGGCTTCAGCGAAGCACCCAGGGTGTGAGCGGCCAGGTTCAGCGCCTCGGAGGCGTTCTTGGTGAAGGCCACCTCCTCGGGCCGGGCCGCGCCGATGAAGCCGGCCAGCTTCGTCCGCGATGCCTCGAAAGCCTCGGTCGCCTCGGCGCCCAGCGTGTGCATGGCCCGAGACACGTTGGCGTTGTGCTCGGCCAGGTGCTCGCTGATCGCCGCGATCACCGAGCGCGGCTTCTGGGACGTGTTGGCCGAATCCAGGTAGACCAGCGGCTGCCCGCCGACCTCCCGGCTCAGAATCGGGAAGTCGGCCCGGACGGACGCCACGTCGTAACCGTTGCCGAGGGTCTCGACGACGGCGGTGGTCAGCTGAGAATCAGGCATCGACCTTGGCGGCCTTGACGAACTTGTCGTAGCCGTCGATCTCGAGCTGGTCGGCCAGTTCGGCACCACCCTCGTCGACGATCCGGCCGTCGACGAAGACGTGGACGAAGTCCGGCTTGATGTAGTTCAGGATCCGCGTGTAGTGGGTGATCAGCAGCACGCCACGATCACCGGGAGCGGTGAACCGGTTGACGCCCTCACTGACGATCCGCAGCGCGTCGATGTCCAGGCCGGAGTCGGTCTCGTCCAGGATCGCGAACTTCGGGTTCAGCAGCTCGAGCTGCGCCACCTCATTGCGCTTCTTCTCGCCACCGGAGAAGCCCTCGTTCAGCGAGCGCGCGGCGAAGCTGCCGTCCAGGCCGACCTTCTCCAGGGCGGCGTTGACGTCCTTGACCCAGGTGCGCACCTTCGGCGCCTCACCCGACAGCGCGGTCTTGGCGGTGCGCAGGAAGTTCGCCACCGAGACGCCGGGGACCTCGATCGGGTACTGCATCGCGAGGAAGAGACCGGCCTTGGCGCGCTGATCGACGCTGAGCTCGGTGAGCTCGACCCCGTCCAGCTTCACCGAACCCGAGGTGATCGTGTACTTCGGGTGCCCGGCGATCGAGTAGGCCAGGGTGGACTTGCCTGAGCCGTTCGGACCCATGATGGCGTGCACTTCACCGGTGGCGACAGCGAGGTTGACCCCCTTGAGGATCTCCTTGGGGCCGCTCTCGGTCTCGACCTCCACGTGGAGGTTGCTGATGACCAGTTCTGACATTCACTGCTCCTGAGTCTGAATGGGATTGTCGGGGTCGATGAGGATTTGGTCGCCGTCCACCCGGACCGGGAAGACCGCGACGGGCTGGGTGGCCGGAAGTTCCAGCGGCCAGCCGGTGCGAAGGTCGAAGCGCGAGCCGTGCATGTAGCACTCCAGAGTGCAGCCCTCGATGTCGCCGTCGCTCAGCGGCACCTCGGCGTGCGAGCACACGTCCTGGATCGCGAAGACGCCCTCGGTGGTGTTCACCACCGCGAAGGGCCACTCTCGGTCGAGCTCGACCGAGATGGCCTTCCCGACGGGCACATCGGCCAACGCGCAGGCGCGGACGTAGCTCACGGCGTCACCGAATCCGGGGTGCCGACGACGAGCTCGAGCTCCTTCTCGACGGCGGCCAGCAGCCGCTCCTCGACATCGGCGACACCGATCCGACGGATGATGTCGACGAAGAAGCCGTGGACGACCAGGCGCCGCGCCTCGTCCTCGGGGATGCCCCGGGCGCGCAGGTAGAACAGCTGCTCGTCGTCGAAGCGTCCGGTGGTCGAGGAGTGGCCGGCACCCTCGATCTGGCCGGTCTCGATCTCCAGGTTGGGCACCGAGTCGGCCCGGCAGCCATCGGTGAGCACCAGGTTCTTGTTGCTCTCGTAGGTGTTGATCCCCTCGGCGATCTTGCGGATCAGTACATCGCCGACCCACACCGAGTGGGCGTCCTTGCCTTGCAGGGCGCCGCGGTAATCCACCTTGCTGCGGGTGCTGGGCTGGTTGTGGTCGACGAACATCCGGTGCTCGATGTGCTGGCCGGCATCGACGAAGTACAGACCGAACTGCTCCAGCTCGCCACCGGGGCCGTCGTACTCGGCGGTCTCGACAAGGCGCACCACGTCGCCGCCGAGGCTGGCCGCCACCGTGCGCACCCGGGCGTCACGGCCGATCCGCATCCCGATGTGGCCGAGATGAACGGTGTCAGCGGCCCAGTCCTGCAGGCCGACGAAGTTCAGGTGGGCGCCGTCGCCGACCAGCAGCGAGACGCTGGACAGGTAGCGGACCGATCCGGTGTGCCGCAGCACGATGGTGGCGCTGGCGTTGGCCCCGATCCGGAAGATCACCTGCCCGTAGACGGTGGCCGTGGGGTCGTCACCGCTGACCTCGATCACCAGCGGCTCGTCCAGTTCGGCATTGGCGGCCACGTCGTACAGCACCGCTCCCCCGGCCTGGGCCACGGCCAGGGCGGACGGACGGTCGACCGGCGCCGGAAGGTTCAGTGCGATCGCGGCGGCGGTGTCCAGTTCGGAACGGGTCACCCCGGCCGGTGCGTTGGCACTCCAGTTCAGGTGGGCAGCACTCGGCGCTCCGTCGAGAAGCCCGTTCAGCCGGCGCAGCGGGGTGAACCGCCACACCTCCTCGCGTCCGCTCGGGATCGGATGGTCGGCCAGGTCGAAGGAAGCCACCGGGTGCAGGTGGGAAGCCACCGTCTCCACGGCTTCGGCCACGTTCGGAACAGCAGTCGTCACAGTCATCTTTCTTGATCCACCGTCCGCGGGCTCAGCCCACGGCCCCTTCCATCTGCAGTTCGATCAACCGGTTGAGTTCGAGCGCGTACTCCATGGGCAGCTCACGGGCGATCGGCTCGACGAAGCCGCGCACGATCATGGCCATCGCCTCGTCCTCGCCCATCCCGCGGCTCATCAGGTAGAACAGCTGATCGTCGCTCACCTTGGAGACGGTGGCCTCGTGGGCCATCGACACATCGTCCTCACGGACGTCCACGTAGGGATAGGTGTCCGAGCGCGAGATGGTGTCGACCAGCAGAGCGTCGCACTTCACCGAGGACGCCGAGTGGTGCGCACCCTCCTGCACCTGAACCAGGCCGCGGTAGGAGGAGCGTCCGCCGGAGCGAGCCACCGACTTGGAGATGATGGACGAGGACGTGTGCGGCGCAGCGTGCACCATCTTCGAGCCCGCATCCTGGTGCTGGCCCTCGCCGGCGAATGCGATGCTCAGCGTCTCGCCGCGGGAGTGCTCACCGAGCAGGTAGACCGCCGGGTATTTCATGGTCACCTTGGAGCCGATGTTGCCGTCGATCCACTCCATGGTGGCTCCGGCCTCGCAGGTGGCCCGCTTGGTGACCAGGTTGTACACGTTCGTCGACCAGTTCTGGATCGTCGTGTAGCGGACCCGGGCGTTCTTCTTGACGATGATCTCCACCACTGCCGAGTGCAGCGAGTCGGAGGAGTAGATCGGCGCCGTGCAGCCCTCGACGTAGTGGACGTAGCTGCCCTCGTCGGCGATGATCAGCGTCCGCTCGAACTGGCCCATGTTCTCGGTGTTGATCCGGAAGTAGGCCTGCAGCGGAATGCTGACGTGGACGCCCTTGGGCACGTAGATGAACGAGCCACCCGACCAGACCGCCGAGTTCAGGGCGGCGAACTTGTTGTCGCCCACCGGAATCACCGAGGCGAAGTACTCCTCGAACAGCTCGGGGTACTCTTTCAGGCCGGTGTCGGTGTCCAGGAAGATGACGCCCTGACGCTCCAGCTCCTCGTTGATCTTGTGGTAGACCACCTCGGACTCGTACTGGGCGGCCACTCCGGCCACCAGCCGCATCTTCTCGGCCTCCGGGATGCCCAGCCGGTCGTAGGTCTTCTTGATGTCGTCGGGCAACTCGTCCCAGGACTGGGCCTGCTTCTCGGTGGAACGGACGAAGTACTTGATGTTGTCGAAGTCGATCCCGGACAGGTCCGCACCCCAGGTCGGCATCGGCTTGCGCTCGTAGAGCTTGAGCGCCTTCAGCCGGGTGTTCAGCATCCACTCCGGCTCGTTCTTCAGCGCCGAGATGTTGCGGACGACGTCCTCGTTCAGGCCGCGCTTGGCATGGCTGCCCGCGGCGTCGGAGTCACGCCAGCCGTACTGGTAGCTGCCCAGCGCCGACAGATGCTCGTCCTGGGTCTGGCCGAGCCCGGGGGCCGTGGGAGTTGCAGAAGTCATGACTGCGAGCCTTTCTTGCTTGCGGAATCCGCTGGCACCACCGGGTGCGGCACGTGGGTGGTGCACACCCCGTCGCCGTGGGCGATGGTGGCCAGCCGCTGGACGTGTGAATCGAGGAGCCGGGCGAACGTCCGGGTCTCGGCCTCACACAGTTGCGGGAACTCTGCCGCCACATGGGCGACCGGGCAGTGGTACTGGCACAGCTGAACACCGGATGGAACCGGCTGCAGAGAAGCCACGAAACCTTCGGCGGTCAACGCCTCCACCAACGCTTCGGCAGAGTCTCCGTATTCCGCTTGCAGCTCGGCGAATCTGGCCTCGACGGCATCGGTCTGGCGATTGGCGAACTCGTCCACGGCGCTCGGACCGACAGCCTGGCTCAGGTAGCGCAGAGCGCTGATCGCCAGGTGGTCGTAGGCCTGGTAGAACTCGCCGCGGCCGGCATCGGTGAGCACGAAGACCTGGGCCGGGCGGCCCCGTCCACGATGGCCGTAGACCCGCTGCTGCCGGCTGATCACCTGACCGGTGCTCATCAGCACACTCAGATGACGACGGACGGCGGGCGCGGTCAGGCCCAGCCGATGGGCGAGATCATTGGCGGTTGACGGTCCGTGCTGCAGGATGGAACGGGCCACGCGGGAGCGAGTCGAGGCGTCGGCTGCGTGTTGCGCCTCGGTGATCGCCTCGGTGGCGTCCAGCGTCGGCTCAGTTTTCACAACACCATTCTTACCTTATTCGGCAGCCGGACTCAAAGCTGGACGTTCGTCTGCCGGTCACAGCACATTTGCCCGTGCCCTCTGTACCACATCCACCAAATGGCCAGATATGGGAAGAAGTGAGGTGGGCCGTAGAGTTCGCTCGGTGCTTCCGGTCGGGTCAACGGTGACCGGGCATCGCGCAACATAGGTACATAGCTAAAAGGAATCCACCAGTGAGAACCTCAACGCTCGGAACCCAGCCAACGGTGGCGGGCTCGCGTCGCAAGTCGCGCGCCGCGCTACTTGTCGGGCTCGGGCTTCTGGCCCCGTCCCTTACCGCCTGTTCCGGCTCCGGCGAAGCCGGCCATGGCGCCGCCCACAAGAGCGAGTTCGATCTCCCGCTCCCTGACCTGCACGCCGTCACCTTCGCCGGCCTCGGCGGGATCAGCGGTTGGTGGCTGCTCCTAGTCGGTCTGCTGATCTGCGTCGGCGGTTTCACTTTCGGTCTGCTCAGCTACATGAAGCTGAAGAACCTGCCGG
This sequence comes from Actinomycetes bacterium, assembly GCA_023425145.1. GTDB lineage: Bacteria > Actinomycetota > Actinomycetes > Propionibacteriales > Propionibacteriaceae > Propionicimonas. Next base: position 332,305 of record JAFADF010000073.1, read on the forward strand.
TGCACCAGTCCATGAAGGACGTCTCGGAGCTGATCTACGAGACCTGCAAGGCGTACCTGCTGCAGCAGGGCAAGTTCCTGCTCCTGCTGTTCGCCTTCATCGGCTCGGTGATCTTCGTCTACTTCGGCTTCCTGAACACCTCAGGCGGTTGGGGACGCGTCGTCATCGTGCTGCTGTTCGCGATCATCGGCATGGGCGGCTCCTACGCGATCGCGTGGTACGGAATCCGGCTGAACACCTTCGCCAACTCCCGCACCTCCTTCGCCTCGCTGAAGGGCAAGCCGTACGACGTCTACAACATCCCGATGCGTTCGGGCATGAGCGTCGGCATGGTGCTGATCTCGACCGAGCTGATCATGATGCTGCTGATCATGATGTTCCTGCCGGCCGACATCGCCACTGCCTGCTTCCTGGGCTTCGCGATCGGTGAGAGCCTCGGCGCGTCTGCCCTTCGTATCGCGGGCGGCATCTTCACCAAGATCGCCGACATCGGCTCCGACCTGATGAAGATCGTCTTCAAGATCGGCGAGGACGACCCGCGCAACCCCGGCACCATCGCCGACTGCACCGGTGACAACGCCGGCGACTCGGTTGGCCCGTCGGCTGACGGTTTCGAGACCTACGGCGTGACCGGCGTGGCTCTGATCACCTTCATCCTGCTCGGTGTCCAGAGCCAGTTCCAGGCGCACTTCCTGGTCTGGATCTTCTTCATCCGCGCCATCATGCTGGTGGCTTCGGCGCTGTCCTACCTGGGCAACAGCCTCTGGGCCAAGGCCAAGTACGCCGACGCCGACGAGATGGAGTTCGAGACCCCGCTGACCTCGCTGGTCTGGATCACCTCGATCGTCTCGATCCTGCTGACCTTCGGCATCTCGGCACTGCTGCTGTCCGACATCTCGGCTTACCCGAACCTGTGGTGGCAGCTGTCCTTGATCATCAGCTTCGGCACCCTGGCCGGCGCGATCATCCCCGAGTTGGTCAAGGTCTTCACCGGCGTCAAGGCCAAGCACACCGAAGAGGTCGTCAAGTCGGCCAAGGAGGGTGGCCCCTCGCTGGACATCCTGTCCGGTCTGGTCGCCGGCAACTTCTCGGCCTACTGGCTGGGCATCGCCATCGTCGGCCTGATGGGTGGCGCCTTCGCGGTGTCGACCCAGATCTCCGGCGATCTGATGCTGGCTCCGGGCGTGTTCGCCCTGGGCCTGGTGGCCTTCGGCTTCCTCGGCATGGGCCCGGTGACCATTGCGGTCGACTCCTACGGCCCGGTCACCGACAACGCCCAGTCCGTGTACGAGCTGTCTCGGATTGAGGCCGTCCCCGGCATCGAGGACGAGCTCAAGCGCGACTACGGCATCACCGCCAACTTCGAGCGGGCCAAGTACCTGCTGGAGATGAACGACGGCGCCGGCAACACCTTCAAGGCGACCGCCAAGCCGGTGCTGATCGGTACCGCGGCCGTGGGTGCGACCACGATGGTCTTCTCGATCATCATGGGCCTCACCGAGGGTCTGACCACCAACGTGGGCAATCTCTCGCTGCTCCACGTGCCGTTCCTGCTCGGTCTGGTCACCGGTGGCGCAGTCATCTACTGGTTCACCGGTGCGTCGATGCAGGCTGTCACCACCGGCGCCTTCCGTGCGGTGGAGTTCATCAAGGCCAACATCAACCTTGAGGACTCCGAGAAGGCCTCTGTGGCCGACTCCCGCCGGGTCGTCGAGATCTGCACCCAGTACGCCCAGAAGGGCATGTTCAACATCTTCCTGGGCATCTTCTTCGCCACCTTGGCGTTCGCCTTCGTGGAGCCGTTCTTCTTCATCGGCTACCTGATCTCGATCGCCATCTTCGGGCTCTACCAGGCCATCTTCATGGCCAACGCCGGTGGCGCTTGGGACAACGCGAAGAAGATCGTCGAGGTCGATCTGAAGGCCAAGGGCACCGACCTGCACGATGCGTCCATCGTGGGCGACACCGTCGGCGACCCGTTCAAGGACACCTCCTCGGTGGCCCTGAACCCGGTCATCAAGTTCACCACCCTGTTCGGAATGCTGGCGATCGAGCTCTCGCTGATCATCGCCAACCCGGTCGTCAACGCGATCCTCGCGGTGGTGTTCGGAGTGGCCAGCGCCGTGATGGTGTGGCGTTCCTTCTACAGCATGCGGATCGATCAGCCGATGCTGACCGCCGCCGACTTCGAGAAGGTCGAGGCCTGAGGGCTAGCTGTTCTGTAGTACCGCAGTGGTCCGGTCCCCTTGGGGCCGGACCACTGCTGCTTCTCCCGGTGTCACGGGCATATTGCCGGTGTGACCTCACAGCCAGACCACAGTGTTTGCGTCTAGGCTGGCCACCATGGCATTTCCGAGGCGCTGCGTTCTGACAGGGCTGGTTCGGCAAGGAAGAACCCGATGAGTGAACCCTGCCGCCTGATCCGCTATCGCGATCAGCCGGAGCTCGCCCGGCGCGCCGCCGCACGGTTGCTGGCCTCCCTGATCGAGTTGCAGGCGGACGGGCGGGTCGCCCAGCTGTGCCTCACTGGCGGACGCGCCGCTCTGGCCACCTACGCCGAGCTCGGCGAGCTCGTCCCTGGCTCTGAACTGGATCCGTCCCGGCTGGAGCTGTGGTGGGGCGATGAGCGCTTCGTGCCCACCGACGGCTCTGACCGCAATGCCGGACCGACTTTGGCGCTCCTGGCCCGCCACTTCCTGGTGGATCCGGCGCGCACCCATCCGATGCCCAGCGCCGACGGCCAAATCGACGCAGCGGCTTCTGCGGCCACCTACGCCAAGGAACTCGGCGACACCCACTTCGACCTGTGCATTCTCGGCGTCGGAGTGGACGGTGAGGTCGCCGCGATCTTCCCGGGTCACCCGTCCGCCGAACCCAGCTCACAGGCCGTGATTGGCGTCACCGAGGCCCCCAAGGGGCCACCGGAGCGGATCAGCCTGACCATCGAGACCATCAACCGCTCTCGCGAGGTGTGGCTGCTGGCCAGCGGCGAGGAGAAGGCAGAGGTGGTGTCGCGGGCCGTCGCCGGAGATTCGGCGCTACCGGCCGGACGAGTCAGCGGACGTCGCCGCACGCTCTGGCTGGTCGACGAGGCTGCAGCCGCCAAGCTCCCCTACTACGAGTGCTCGGCCTAGCCGGCGCAGCTCAGTAGATGACCTCGCCAGCGGCCCGACGCGCACGCAGCGAGTCAAGAGCCTCGGCAAGGATGGCCACCGCCTCAGCGTCGCTACGACGCTCCTTCACATAGGCCAGGTGGGTCTTGTACGGCTGGATCTTCGGCGGTGGCGGCGGGTTCTCCGAGTCCAAGTTCGCCGGGAGTCCACAGCGCGGGCAGTCCCAGGTGTCGGGGACTACGGCGTCGGCTGCGAAGGCCGGCCGGGTCTCATGTCCATTGGCGCAGAAGTAGGAGACATAAAGCCTCGGCGCTGCGTCCCCGCGTTCGGCCTCGCCCATTGGGCCGGCCCCAACCCGGCTGCCCCGGATCGCGCTACCACCAACCACTCACATGCTCCTTGCTAGAACAAGGTCTCAGGAAAGAGCCCCAAAACTTCCGAAGAACCGATACAGCACCAGCAGACCAATGACGCTGGCCACCCAGATCACTCCAATGATCACGGTGAGCCGGTCGAGGTTCCGCTCCGCGACCGAGGTGCCACCCATCCCGGTGGACATGCCACCGCCGAACAGGTCGGACATCCCGCCGCCACGGCTCTTGTGCAGCAGGATGAACAAGGCCAAAACGATGCTGGTCAAGATCAGAATGATCGAGAGAGTCAGGATCGGCCAGGTCATCTGCCCGGTAGAGGGCTCCAGCGGAATGGAGAGTGCAATCACGGGGCAAATCCTAACTCACCAGGACCCGAGGTAACTAAACGGCGCAGCCTGCGGGCGGTGCAACACCCCCAGTAGGCCCCGAGAACGCCACTGCTCCCCCAGCCCCGGCGTGCGCCGAGACCGAGGGAGCAGCGATGTGCAATTCGCGCCACACTCAGGCGGTCGCGGAATAATACATGACGATCTTGGCGAACTCGTCGGCATTGAGGCTCGCGCCGCCGACCAGAGCACCATCGACGTCCGGCTGAGCCATGATCTCGACCACGTTGCTGGACTTGACCGAGCCGCCGTACTGGATCCGGACGGCCTCAGCAGCCGGGGCGCCGAACGCCTCAGCCACATAGCCACGGATCGCGCCACAGACTTCCTGCGCATCCTCAGGAGTGGCCACCTCACCGGTGCCGATCGCCCAGACCGGCTCGTAGGCGATCACCGAGGCAGCCACCTGCTCGGCGCTCAGCGGAGCCAGGCACTCCTTCACCTGGGAGAGCACGTGCGAGACGTGGGTGCCGGCCTTGCGGATCTCCAGCACCTCGCCGCAGCAGATGATCGGGGTCATCCCGGCCGCGAACACGACCTTGGCCTTCTCGCCGATCAGCGCGTCGGTCTCGCCGTGGTACTCGCGGCGCTCGGAGTGTCCGACCACGACATAGGCACACTTCAGCTTGGCCAGCATGTCGGCCGAAACCTCGCCGGTGTAGGCGCCGGAGGCGTGCACGGACACGTCCTGAGCGCCCCACTTCAGCGGCAGGTTGTCACCCTCGATCACGGTCTGCACGGAGCGCAGATCGGTGAAGGGGACGATCACGGCGGCCTCGGACTTGGCCGGGTCGTAGTGGAAGTCCTTCAGGGTGAAGGCGAGCTTCTCCACCAGGCCGGTGGCCTCAACATGGTTGAGGTTCATCTTCCAGTTACCGGCCATCAGCGGCAGGCGTGCCATATCAGTTACCTTCCTCAAGAACAGCGATTCCCGGCAGGGTCTTGCCCTCCAGGTACTCCAGCGACGCACCGCCGCCGGTCGAGATGTGCCCGAAGGCGTCGTCAGCGAAGCCGAGGTTGCGCACGGCCGCAGCCGAGTCGCCGCCGCCGACCACGGAGAATCCGGACGAGGCCGCCAGAGCCTTCGCCACCGCCGCAGTGCCATTGGCGAGCGCCGGGATCTCGGCCACCCCCATCGGACCGTTCCAGAAGATGGTCGAAGCGCCCATGATGGCCTCGGCGAACAGCGCCTCGGTCTTCGGGCCGATGTCGGCGCCCTCCTGGTCGGCCGGGATCTGATCGGAGTCGACGATGGTGACCTCGCTGGAGGTGCGGGTGCCGAAGTCGAGCTCGGCCACCACGCGGGTGTCCACCGGCAGCAGGATCTTCTTGCCGGCTGCGGCAGCCTGCTCCAGGTAGCCGGCGCAGGCGTCGATCTTCTCCGGGTCGAGCAGGGAGATACCGACCTCGTAGCCCTTGGCCTTCAAGAAGGTGTAGGCCATGCCGCCACCGATGATCAGGGTGTCGGCAACCTTCAGCAGGTTGTCGATCACGGCGAGCTTGTCGGCGACCTTGGCTCCACCCAGGACGACCACGTAGGGGCTGACCGCATGCTCGGTGAGGCGCTTGAGCACCTCGACCTCCTTGGCCACCAGGTAGCCGGCAGCGTTCGGCAGCAGCTTGGCCACGTCATAGACCGAAGCCTGCTTGCGGTGGACGACCCCGAAGCCGTCGGACACGAAGACGTCGCCCAGGGCGGCGTACTTGGCCGCGAGCTCCTCGCGCTCGGCGTCCACCTTGGACTCCTCGGCGGGCTCGTAGCGGACGTTCTCCAGCAGGGCGATCTCGCCGTCAGCCAGGGACGCCACAGTCGCCTGCGCACTGTCACCGACAACATCGGTGGCCAGCTTCACGTCGACCCCCAGCAGTTCACCCAGCCGCTTGGCCACCGGGGCCAGCGAGTACTTGGGGTTCACTTCGCCCTTCGGACGACCCAGGTGGGCCATCACCACGACCTTGGCACCGCCGCTGATCAGCGTGGTCAGGGTGGGCAGCGCGGCCTTGATCCGGCCGTCGTCGGTAATCGTCGCTCCGTCGAGCGGCACATTGAAATCGCAGCGGATGAGGACCCGCTTGCCCCTCAGATCTCCGAGGTCATCAACTGACTTCACTTGTCAGCCTTTCTGTTTCGAGGTGGGCACACATCGGGCCGACCCGCGCAAATACGCGAGCCGGCCCGATCGTGATGGGATTGTCGTCGGTCAGAGCTTCGAGCCGACCAGCACGGTCAGGTCGACCAGCCGGTTGGAGTAGCCCCACTCGTTGTCGTACCAGGAGACGACCTTGACCTGGTTGCCGATGACCTTGGTCAGCGGAGCATCGAAGATGCTGGACAGCGGGTAGGTCTCGATGTCCTTGCTGACGATCGGATCCTCGCTGTACTCCAGGATGCCCTTGAGCGGGCCCTCAGCCGCGGCCTTGACGATCGCGTTGATCTCCTCGACGGTGGTCTCGCGAGCGGCCTCGAAGGTGAGGTCGGTGACCGAGCCGGTCGGGGTCGGCACGCGCAGTGCGTAGCCGTCCAGCTTGCCCTTCAGCTCCGGCAGCACCAGGGCGACGGCCTTGGCCGCACCGGTGGTGGTCGGGACGATGTTCAGGGCGGCGGCGCGAGCGCGACGCAGATCCTTGTGCGGGGCGTCCTGCAGGTTCTGATCCTGGGTGTAGGCGTGGATGGTGGTCATCAGGCCCTTGACGATGCCGATGCCGTCATTCAGCGCCTTGGCCAGCGGGGCCAGGCAGTTGGTGGTGCAGGAAGCGTTGGAGATGATGTGGTGCGCAGCCGGGTCGTAGAGGCCGTCGTTGACGCCCATCACGATGGTGATGTCCTCGTTCTTCGCCGGAGCGGAGATGAGCACCTTCTTGGCGCCAGCGGTGATGTGGGCCTTGGCCTTGGTGGCATCGGTGAAGAAGCCGGTGGACTCGATCACGATGTCGACGCCCAGCTCGCCCCAGGGCAGGTTGGCCGGATCCTTCTCGGCGAAAGCCTTGATCTCCTTGCCGTTGACGTACAGCGCGGTCTCGTCAGCGGTGACCGAGCCGGGGAAGCGACCCAGGATCGAGTCGTACTTCAGCAGCTGCGCGAGGGTCTTGTTGTCGGTGAGATCGTTGACGGCGACAACTTCCAGGTCGGCGCCGGCGGCGACCAACGCGCGGAAGTAGTTACGACCAATGCGGCCGAAGCCGTTGATACCAACCTTGACGGTCATGTCTTGAGAGTCTCCTTTGGGAACTGACTTGGCCGCCCATCGATGGTCGGCCGGGCTCCCCCATATCGTATCCGGTTGCGGGCGCGCTAGCCCACTCGGCAGTAATCGGCGGACTCAGTCCCGCTCGTCCAAGAGGTCAGGACTCAGCCCGGCCTCGGTGTTCGGGATGCCCAGCTCGGCCGCGCGCTTGTCGGCCGTGGCCAGCAATCGCCGAATTCGTCCGGCCACGGCGTCCTTGGTCAGCGGCGGGTTGTGCAGCTGGCCGAGCTCCTCGAGGCTGGCCTGGCGGTGCTCCAGGCGGAGCTTCCCGGCGTCCAGCAGGTGATCGGGGATGTCGTCGCCGAGGATTTCCATGGCGCGCTTCACCCGAGCACCGGCGGCAACAGCGGCCCGCGCCGAGCGGCGCAGGTTCGCATCGTCGAAGTTGGCCAGCCGGTTGGCCGACGCGCGCACCTCGCGGCGCATCCGGCGGTCCTCCCAGGCCAGCACCGACTCGTGGGCCCCCAGCCGGGTGAGCATGGCAGCGATGGCGTCACCGTCACGGATGACGACTCGATCGACACCGCGGACTTCGCGCGCCTTGGCGCTGATCCCCAACCGCCGAGCGGCCCCGACAAGGGCCAATGCGGCCTCAGAGCCCGGGCAGGTCACCTCAAGAGCCATCGAACGGCCAGGCTCGGTGAGCGATCCATGGGCCAGGAAGGCGCCGCGCCAGGCTGCTACCGAGACCTCGATGCTGCCCGACACCACCTGCACCGGCAGTCCACGGACCGGGCGTCCCCGGGTATCGATCAAGCCGGTCTGGCGTGCCAGCGACTCGCCATCACGGATCAGCCGGACCACGTACCGGGTGCCGCGGCGCAGGCCGCTGCCGGTGATCACCACGAACTCCGAGGTGAAGCCGAAGAGCTCGGCGATCGCGGTGCGCAGCCGACGAGCGGCCGCACCGGTATCGAGCTCGGCCTCCACCACGATCCGGCCACCGGCGATGTGCAATCCGTTGGCGAAGCGGAGCAGGGCGGCCACCTCAGCCTTGCGCAGCTCGGGTTTGGTCACCTCAAGCGTGGCCAACTCGGCCTTAACCTGCTGCGTCATTGCCATCGTGAGGATGCCCCGCCTTTCGCGACCGTGTCAGAAGTAGTTGCTTAGCCTACAGACCCATGATCCCGGCGTAGGCCGAAGCTAACAGGAACGGTTCGTGCCTGGGTGATCCGTCGCGCATTCGAACGGGGGCCACCACCAGCCGCGCCCCCAAGGAGTCCACGAATCGGCCCAAGTGCGGATCGTTGGCGAAGCTCGGGTCGGCGAGCACCACGTCCCAGCGCAACTGTGGAGCATGCTCGGCCAGCACCTCGATGTGTCGGGCTGCGGTGTAGCTGGGCGTCTCGTCCTCGGTGGACACGAGATTCATGGTGAGGATCCGCTTCGCAGACGTCTGCTGCATGGCCTCGACCAGTTGCGGCACCAGCAGATGCGGAATCACCGAGGAATACCAGGACCCAGGACCCAGGATCAGATAGTCGGCCTCGGCGATCGCGGCCACCGCCTCGGGCACCGCCGGCGGATCGGACGGGCTGAGCCGGACCGTGGCGATCTCGCCGGTGGCCAGGGCCACCGCCTCTTGGCCGACCACCAGACTGACCTCGTCGGGGCGACTCGGATCGGCTCCGATCACGTCCGCTTCGATCACCAGCGGTACCGCGGCCATCGGCAGCACTCGTCCCTCGACGTGGAGCATTGACGCCACCATGTCCAGGCCGGCGACCGGATCGTCCAGCTGTTGCCACAGCCCGGCGATCAGCAGGTTCCCGATCGAATGCCCGCCCAGCGGCCCGCTCCCAGGGAACCGCGCCTGCAGCACCTCGGCCCAGGCCCGGCCCACCTGGTCATCGCCACACAGTGCGGCCAGCGCCATCCGCAGATCCCCCGGCGGCAGGATCGGGAACTCGGCGCGCAGCCGGCCCGACGAGCCGCCGTCGTCAGCCACGGTGACGATCGCGGTGAGCCGGTGGGTCAGCTGGCGCAGCGCGCTCAGGCTGGCCGACAACCCGTGTCCGCCACCCAAGGCCACTACGGCCGGAGTCGGCGCAAAGGCGCTCACTCCAGCCCCAGATCACGATGGATCGTGTTCACTCGCAGGTCGCGCTCGCGCAGCCGGCGAGCCGCCTCCTCCACGATGGCCGTCGACCGGTGCTTGCCACCGGTGCAGCCGATGGCGACCATGGCCTGCCGCTTGCCTTCGCGCAGGTAGCCCGGACGAGCCAACTCGATCACCCCGAGCAGATGCTGGAGGAAGGGCTCGGCGTCGGGCTGGCCCAGGACATAGGCCGACACCGGTTGCGCCAGCCCGGTTTGCGGGCGCAGGGCCGGTACCCAGTGCGGGTTCGGCAGGAAGCGCACGTCAAAGACCATGTCGGCATCGATCGGCAGACCGTTCTTGAAACCGAAAGACATCAGCGACAACTGCAAGCCCGGCTCGGCGTCGCCGGAGAAGGCGCCGCTGACCCGGCCGGAGAGCTCGTGGACGTTCAAGTTGCTGGTGTCGATCACCAGGTCGGCACTGGCCCGCAACCCGGCCAGCATCTCCCGCTCCTTGCGGATCCCGTCGAGGAGTCGTCCGGCACCCTGCAAGGGCAGCGGCCGACGGGCGCCTTCCTGACGACGCACGATCGACTCATCACTGGCGTCCAGGAACAGGATCTGGGGCACGATTCCCGCTCGACCGAGCTCGGCGAACGCCGCCGGGATCGCCTCGAACTCCGAGCGGGAGCGGACGTCCAGCATCACCGCCACCTGGCTGAAACTGCGCTGCCGGGAGATCTCCATCAACTCCGGCAGCATCGACGGTGGCAAGTTGTCGACGACCAGCCAGCCGAGGTCTTCCAGGGTGTGACCAGCGGTCCGGCGGCCGGCACCGGACATACCGGTGATCACCAGAAGGCGGACGGGAGCGGCGGAGGCGTCCATGGCTCCATTATCGAGGAGTCAGGACTCGATGACCTCGCCGGTGGTCACATTCACTGCCGAGAGTTTCTCGGTGCTGGCCAATGCCTCGACGATGGCGGCAGCGGTGCGCTCGCCGATGCCGGGAACCTGGGCCAACTCTTCGACGCTGGCTGCCCGCAGTTTCTTCAGAGACCCGAAGTACTTCAGCAGCGCCTTGCGGCGCACCTCACCCAGGCCGGGAACCTGATCGAGGATCGACTCGACCATGGCTGCACTGCGGCGTCCGCGGTGATGGGTGATCGCGAACCGGTGTGCCTCATCACGTACTCGCTGCAGCAGGTACAGCGCCTCGCTGGCCCGCGGCAGGATCAGCGGAAACTCCTGATCGGGCAGCCAGACCTCTTCCATTCGCTTGGCCAAGCCGCACAGCGCGATGTCGGTGAGGCCGAGTTCGACCAGAACCCGCTGCGCGGCCGCCACCTGCGGAGCGCCGCCGTCCACCACCACGAGCGCCGGCGCATAGGCGAACTTCTTGGGCTCACCGGTGGTCGGGTCGATCAGCAGCGGACCATCGGCCGCGGACGCCTCGGCCCGCTCGGCCAGCAACCGGCCGAACCGCCGGGTGAGCACCTCATGCATGGCACCCACGTCATTGCTGCCCTCGACGGTACGAATCACGAAGCGGCGATACTCGCTCTTGCGAGCCAGCCCGTCCTCGAAGACCACCATCGAGGCCACCACCTGGGTGCCCTGGATGTGTGAGATGTCATAGCACTCGATCCGCAGCGGGGCGCTGGGCAGCTGCAATGCCTCCTGAAGCTCCTCCAGTGCGCGGCTCCGGGTGGACAGGTCGCCGGCCCGGCGCAGCTTGTGCAGCGCCAACGAGTCGGCAGCGTTGCGGGTCGCCGTCTCCAGGAGGGCTGCCTTATCGCCGCGCTGGGGTACATGCAGACGGACCCGGCCGCCACGCTGCTCGGCCAGCAGCTCCTGCAGGGTCTCGGCAGTCTCGGGTAGCGCCGGCAGCAGCACCTCGGGCGGCGGCTCGTCGCCGTCGGCGTACAGCTGCAGCAGGAACTGCTCCAGCAGGGCCCCGGTGTCGGCGTCGTCGATGCGTTCGGCCACCCAGCCGCGCTCGGCGCGGATCCGTCCGTCGCGCACCCGGAAGACCTGGACGGCCACCTCGAGCGGATCTTCGACCAGTGCCACCAGATCGGCATCGGTGCCGTCCCCGAGCACGACGGCATTGCGGTCGGTGGCCTGGCGCAGGGCGGCCAGCTGATCGCGCAGCACGGCGGCTCGCTCGTACTCCTGGTTGGTGGCCGCGATCCGCATCTCCGTCTCGAGGCGGCGGAACAGCGCATTGGTGCGTCCGGCCAGGAAGTCGCAGACGCCCTCGACCAGTTCTCGGTGGGCGCTTTCGGAGATCCGGTCGACGCACGGCGCCGCGCACTTGCCGATGTAGCCCATCAGGCAGGGACGCCCGGACGCGTGTGCACTGTTGAACACCCCATTCGTGCACGAGCGCATCGGAAATGCCCGCAGCAAGGAGTCGATGGTGTCCCGGATCGCCCAAGCCTGGGCGTACGGGCCGAAGTAGCGGTTGCCCTTGCGCTTCGCGCCACGCCCGACGAAGACCCGCGGGAACTGCTCCGACCAGGTGATCGCCACCCACGGGTACGACTTGTCGTCGCGGTACTTGATGTTGAACCGCGGGTCGTACTGCTTGATCCAGGTGTACTCCAGCTGCAGCGCCTCGAGCTCGTTGCGCACAATCGTCCACTCGACCTTCGCAGCCGTACGGACCATGGTCTGGGTGCGAAAGTGCAGCGCCGAGGGATCGGCGAAGTAGGAGTTCAGCCGCTGACGCAGATTGATCGCCTTGCCGACGTAGATCACCACGCCGTCGGGGTCACTGAAGCGGTAGACGCCGGGATCGGTGGGGATCGTCCCGGGCGCCGGGCGATAACTCGCCGGATCAGCCACGGCACCTCCTCTTCAACTCGAGTGCCAGCATAGGCAAGACCGCCGACATCGGACGCCTCTGCTCCGCCCAGGATCGCGCGGGCTCGCTCGACACGCAGCTCTCACAGCGTGGACACAGTCACAAAGCCGTTGAAGGTTCTACCATCAGGCACGGGCGACAAGGAGGCAGTGATGGAAAGTCCAACAGTTTCGCGACGGACCGCACTGATCACGATCAGCGGTGCCACTCTCGCCGTCTGCCTGGCCGGCTGCGGAGCCACCTCGTCAGCCACCGCCGGCGCCACCACGCTGAGCACGGCTGAGGTGCCCGTCGGCGGCGGCACGATCGTCGGGCAGTTCGTCGTCACCCAGCCTGTGGCCGGCACTTTCGAGGCATTCAGCTATCTGTGCACGCACCAGAACCTGCCTGTCCAGCAGGTCAGTACGACTGCGATCGTCTGCGGCCGCCACGGTTCGACGTTCTCGTTGAGCGACGGGTCGGTGATCTCGGGCCCGGCCACCCAGCCGCTGACCAAGGCCAACGTCACAGTCAGTGGCCAGACCCTGACGATCAGCTGACCAGCGAGTCCTGCTCCTCCGCCTGGGCGGGCTGACTGAGAAGGAGCGGACGCAGGTAGGCGCCGGTGAACGACTCCGGGCTGTCCGCAACCTGCTCCGGGGTCCCCTCTGCGAGCACGAGGCCGCCGCCGCTGCCACCCTCCGGGCCGAGATCGATCACCCAGTCAGCTGCCTTGATCACGTCCAGGTTGTGCTCGATCACCACCACGGTGTTGCCCTTGTCCACCAGCGACTGGAGGACCTCCAGCAACTTGCGGATGTCCTCGAAGTGCAGACCGGTGGTCGGCTCGTCCAGCACGTAGAAGGTGCGGCCGGTCGAGCGACGCTGGAGTTCGGCGGCCAGCTTCACCCGCTGCGCCTCGCCACCGGACAGCGTGGTCGCCGGCTGGCCGAGCCGGACGTAACCCAGCCCCACATCGACGAGGGTGCGCAGATGCCGGGCGATGGACTGAATCGGGGCGAAGAACTCCACCGCCTCCTCGATCGGCATGTTCAGCACTTCGGCGATCGTCTTGCCCTTGTAGTGGACCTCGAGCGTCTCCCGGTTGTAGCGGGCGCCGTGGCAGACCTCACAGGGCACGTACACGTCGGGCAGGAAGTTCATCTCGATCTTGATGGTGCCGTCACCCGAGCAGTTCTCACAGCGTCCGCCCTTGACGTTGAATGAGAACCGGCCGGGCTGGTAGCCGCGGACCTTCGCCTCAGGGGTCTCGGCGAACAGCTTGCGAATGTTGTCGAAGACCCCGGTGTAGGTGGCCGGGTTGGAGCGCGGCGTCCGGCCGATCGGTGACTGGTCGACATGGATGCTCTTGTCGATGTGCTCGACCCCGGTGATCGTCCGGTGTCGTCCGGGGACGGCGCGGGCGTTGTACAGCTTCTTCGCCAGTGCCGTGTACAGGATGCTGTTCACCAGCGAGGACTTGCCGGACCCGGACACCCCGGTGACCGCCACCAGCTTGCCCAGCGGGAACTCGACGGTGACATTGCGCAGGTTGTGCTCGGTGGCCCCATGAACGGTGATGGCATTGCCGTTCCCGGGCCGACGGGTCTTCGGCATCGGGATCCAGCGGCGTCCGGCCAGATAGGCCCCGGTCAGCGAATCCGGATGCGCCAACAGCTCCTCCACCGAGCCGGACACGACAACCTCGCCGCCATGCTCGCCGGCTCCGGGCCCGACGTCGACCACCCAGTCGGCGGCCTTGATCGTGTCCTCATCGTGCTCAACAACGATCAGCGTGTTGCCCAGCGACTTCAGCCGCAGCAGCGTCTCGATCAGCCGGTGGTTGTCCCGCTGATGCAGGCCGATCGAAGGCTCATCCAGCACGTACAGGACTCCGACCAGGCCAGAGCCGATCTGGGTGGCCAGCCGGATCCGCTGCGCCTCGCCACCGGACAAGCTGCCGGCCGGCCGGGCCAGGCTCAGGTAATCCAGGCCCACGTCGAGCAGGAAGCGCAGCCGCTCGTTGATCTCCTTGACCACCCGCTCGGCAATCCGCGCCTCCCGCTCGGTCAGCTCGAGGCTGCGCATGAAGGTGGTCACCTCGGCGATGCTCAGGTTGGAGATCTCGGCGATGTTGCGTCCGCCGACGGTCACCGCCAGCGACGACGGCTTGAGCCGGGCCCCATTGCAGGACTGGCACGGCACTTCGCGCATGTAACCGGCGAACCGCTCGCGCGCATTGTCGGACTCCGCCTCGGCATGTCGGCGCCGGATGTAGGGCAGCGCGCCTTCGAACTTGGCCCGGTAGCTGTGATCGCGGCCGTGGCGAGTGCGGCTGTGCACGGTGACGTGCCCGGTCACGCCGAACAGCATCATCTGCTGGATCCGGGACGGAAGCTCCTCCCACGGAGTGTCCAGGCTGAACCCCTCCTGCTCCGCCAGCGCGGCGAAGATGTTCTGGAAGAAGCCGGCCACATACGGCGTGCTCCACACCGCGATCGCATTCTCCCCCAGGCTCTTGGTGGTGTCGGGCACGACGAGGTCGGGATCGACCTCCATCCGGGTTCCGATGCCCGAGCACTCGGGACAGGCTCCCCACGGACCGTTGAACGAGAACTGCCGCGGCTCCAACTCCTCGATCGAGATGTCGTGCTCGTTGGGGCAGGCCAGATGCTCGGAGTAGCGCCGCTCGCGCTGCGGATCGTCCTCAGGCCGATCGACGAAGTCGATGGTGACCACCCCACCGGCCAGACCGAGCGCGGTCTCCACCGAGTCGGTGAGCCGCTGCTTGATCCCGGGCTTGGCCGCCAGCCGATCGACGATCACGTCGATGCTGTGCTTCTTCTGCTTGTCCAGAGTCGGCGGCGAGACCAGCTGGTGCAGCTCTCCGTCCACCCGAACCCGGGCCAGGCCCTGGCCGGCCAGTTGCCGGAACAGATCGACGTACTCACCCTTGCGGCCGCGGACGACCGGGGCCAACACCTGGAATCGGGTCCCCTCAGGCAGGGTCATCAGCCGATCGACGATCTGCTGTGGCGACTGCTTCGAGATCGGCTCGCCACACTCGGGGCAGTGGGCGCGGCCGGCCCTGGCGAACAGCAGGCGCAGATAGTCGTGAATCTCGGTGATCGTGCCCACCGTCGAACGCGGGTTGCGGCTGGTCGACTTCTGGTCGATCGAGACCGCCGGCGACAACCCCTCGATGAAGTCCACGTCCGGCTTGTCCATCTGGCCGAGGAACTGCCGGGCATAGGCGGACAGGCTCTCCACATAGCGGCGCTGACCTTCGGCGAAGATGGTGTCGAAGGCCAGGCTGGACTTCCCCGAGCCGGACAGCCCGGTAAAGACGATCAGGGAATCCCTGGGGAGGTCGAGGTTGATATTGCGCAGATTGTGCTCGCGCGCCCCACGCACGATCAGCCGATCATTCACGCCGAGCATGTTAAGCCGCCCCTCTGACAGTTACCACTACGGGTGAGCAGGGTGGCCGCCGGCTCCCATCGGTCATAGGGTGAACTGCCATGAGCAGCTGTACCGATGAACCGCCCGCGGAAGTCCACCGCTGGCTTGCCGACGCCACTCAGCGGCTGCTCGGACACACCATTGGAATCAGTGAGATCGAGTGGCACCAGGCCACCGCCCTTCCCGGGTGGACGCGCGCCCACGTGGCCACTCATCTGGCGCGCAATGCCGACTACCTGACCAATGCGCTGACCGCGATCGAAGCCGGCGAGCCGGAGCCGTCGCGTCCCGGCCCCGCCGATGAGCGCCGCATCCTCGAGGAGGGTGCCGACCGCTCTGGCCTGGATCTCCAGATCGACCTGGACACCAGCGCCGGCGCTTTGCAGCGGGCCATCGACACCGTCAGCGACTGGACCGGGGCACACATCGTCCTCCACGGCCAGAGCTGGCCGCTGGATCGGCTGCCGCTGGCCCGGCTCAATGAGCTGGAAATGCATCACTACGACCTGGATCCTGATCGCGACCTCGGCCTGGTCGATCCGGACGAGGCCGGTTGGCTACTGCGCTGGGTGATCGACCGTCGCCGGCAGCACGAACTGCCTGCACTGCGACTGATCGGAACCAGCGTCGACGTGGAGTGCGGCAGTGGAGCTGCCCGCCTCGAGGTGCGCGGCAGCGACATCGAGTTGTGGTTGTGGCTGTCCGGACGAGGCCGCACCGGCCAGGTCGTCGGCGCCGAGAACGTCGTGCTTCCTCTGCTCAGCTGAGCTACTCCGCCTGGCGGCGCGCGTCGCGGCTGGACTTGGCCAGGCTGGCCACCGTGGTGATCAGCAGGGTGAGGATGATCACGCTCAGCGACACCCAGATCGGGATCTCCGCGCTGAACCCCCACCGCGTGTCCAGCTGATACTCGTGCAGGGCATGCAGGACCAGTTTCACGCCGATGAACGCCAGCACCACCGATAGGCCCACCGACAGGTAGACCAGTCGCTGCAGGAGGCCGCCGATCAGGAAGTACAGCTGGCGCAGCCCCATCAGCGCGAACACGTTGGCCGTGAACACCAGGTACGCCTCTTGGGTGAGCCCGTAGATCGCCGGAATCGAGTCCAGCGCGAACAGCAGGTCGGTGCTACCCAGGGCCACCACGACGAACAGCATCGGTGTGATCAGCCGCTTGCCCGCCTCACGGACGCTCAGCTTGGTGCCACGGAAGCTGTCCGTCGACCGAAAGGCCTTGCGCACCCAGCGCATCATGGCGTTCTCGCTGACTTCATCGACTTCGTCGTGCTGCCGGTAGTCGAGGTACAGCTTGATGGCGGTGTAGATCAGGAAGGCGCCGAACACGAAGAAGATCCAGCTGAATCGCTCGATGGCCGCAGCCCCCAGCGCGATGAAGATGCCTCGGAAGACCAGGGCCAACACGATGCCCACCATCAGCGCGTACTGCTGCAGCTGGCGAGGAACCCGCAGGCTGGCCATGATCAGCACGAAGATGAACAGGTTGTCCACGCTCAGGCTGTACTCGGTCAGCCAGCCGGCGAAGAACTCTCCTGCGTATCGCGGCCCGCTGAAGAACCACACGCCCAGGCCGAAGGCGACGGCCAACGCCGAGAACACCCCGATGGCGATCCCCGCCTCTTTCATGGACGGCTCGTGCGGACGACGTCCGATCACGACCACATCGGCGAGCAGCACGACGGCCATCACCACGATGGTGATCAGCCATGCTTCGGGGCTCACATGCATTCCGGCGTCTCCCAGCTAGCGCGAGCCGGACGGCCGGCACTGCCCCCAACTATTCCGTGTCACGACGGCACCGACAAAACTCAACGGGTCGCTTCGAGCATTTGCCGCAGGCCCTTCTTCAGGTCGGCGATCTCGTCACGCAGCCGAGCGGCCAACTCGAACTGAAGCTCAGCGGCCGCCGAGTGCATCTGCTCGGTGAGCTCGGAGATCAGCCCGGCCAACTCGTTGGACGGCATCGAACCCAAGTCACGTTCCCGCTGCGCGGACGCCGGCACCGGTGCGGTGCCACGTCGTCCGCCGGCCTTGGCCACCAGCGCATCGGTGTCGGCGTCCTCCCTGGCCAGCAGGTCGGTGAGGTCGGCGATCTTCTTGCGCAGCGGCTGGGGATCGATGCCCCGCTCGGTGTTGTAAGCCACCTGCTTGGCGCGGCGCCGGTTGGTCTCGTCGATGGCCGCGGCCATCGACGGCGTGATCTTGTCGGCGTACATGTGCACTTGGCCGGCTACATTTCGGGCGGCACGCCCGATGGTCTGGATCAGCGAGCGCTCCGATCGGAGGAAGCCCTCCTTGTCGGCGTCCAGAATGGCCACCAGACTCACCTCGGGCAGGTCGAGGCCCTCACGAAGCAGGTTGATCCCGACCAGGACGTCGAAGACGCCGAGGCGTAGTTCACGCAGCAGTTCGATCCGGCGCAGGGTGTCCACCTCGGAGTGCAGGTACTGGGTGCGCACTCCGTTCTCCATCAGATAGTCGGTGAGATCCTCGGCCATCTTCTTGGTCAGGGTGGTGACCAGCACCCGCTCGTCCCGTTCGGTGCGGACCCGGATCTCGCCCATCAGGTCGTCGATCTGGCCCTTGGTGGGTTTGATGACGATCTCGGGATCGACCAGGCCGGTCGGACGGATCAGCTGCTCGACAACCCCGTCAGCCTTGGCCATCTCGTACGGCCCCGGGGTTGCCGACAGGTAGACGGTCTGGCCGATCCGCTCGACGAACTCCTCCCAGCGCAGCGGACGGTTGTCCATGGCCGACGGCAGTCGGAAGCCGTGTTCGACCAGGGTGCGCTTGCGGGACATGTCGCCTTCGTACATGCCACCGATCTGTGGGACGGTCACGTGCGATTCGTCGATGACTAGGACGAAATCCTCGCCGAAGTAGTCCAGCAGACAGTTCGGGGCGCTCCCGGCCTCGCGTCCGTCGATGTGCCGGGAGTAGTTCTCGATGCCCGAGCAGGTCCCGATCTGCCGCATCATCTCGATGTCGTAGCTGGTCCGCATCCGCAGCCGCTGCGCCTCGAGCAACTGCCCGTTGGCCTCCAACTCGGTGAGCCGATCGGCCAACTCCACTTCGATCGCGCCGATCGCGCGCTCCATCCGCTCCGGACCGGCCACGTAGTGCGAAGCCGGGAAGATGTAGATCTCCTGGTCGTTGCTGAGCACCTCGCCGGTGAGCGGGTGCATGGTCGACAGCGCCTCGATCTCGTCACCGAAGAACTCGATCCGGACCGCATGCTCCTCATACATCGGGAACACCTCGACGGTGTCGCCGCGCACGCGGAAGGTGCCCCGGGTGCCGGCCAGGTCATTGCGGACGTACTGAATGTCGACCAGCCGGCGCAGCAGCGCGTCCCGACCGGGCTCCTCCCCCACTCGCAGCTGGATCATCCGATCGACGTACTCCTGCGGGGTGCCCAGGCCGTAGATCGCCGAGACCGTGGCGACCACGATCACGTCGCGCCTGGTCAGCAGCGAACTGGTGGCCGAGTGCCGGAGCCGCTCGACCTCCTCGTTCAGCGAGGAGTCCTTCTCGATGTAAGTGTCCGTCTGCGGGACGTACGCCTCGGGCTGGTAGTAGTCGTAGTACGAGACGAAGTACTCCACAGCGTTCTGCGGGAAGAACTGGCGCAGCTCGTTGGCGAACTGAGCGGCCAGGGTCTTGTTCGGCTGCATCACCAGCATCGGCCGCTGCAGTCGCTCGGCCAGCCAAGCCACGGTGGCGGTCTTGCCGGTGCCGGTGGCGCCGAGCAGGACGACGTTCTGCTCGCCGGCCTTGATCCGGCGTTCGAGGTCGTCGATGGCGGCCGGCTGATCACCGGCCGGATCGAAGTCCGACTCCACCCGGAACGGGGCCACCCGTCGCTTCACATCGGTCACTGGTCGCACGCGTCGAGCATAGGACGCCGCACCGACACTTCCGCAGTCGCCCGGTTCAGCCCCTCCCGGCCAGCCGCGGCACGATCTGCTCGGCCCAGAACGCGTCCACAGCCGCCCGCAGTTCCTCCGGGTCACCGCTGTTGTCGATCACCGCATCAGCGGCAGCTAGGCGCTGCTCGCGGCTGGCCTGTGCGGCCAGCCGTGCCTGCGCCTCGGCCGCACTCAGCGCGTCCCGCTCGATCAGCCTGTCGGTCTGCACCGGGGTCGGCACGTCCACCACGACCACCAGGTCGAACGCGTCCGCCTGGCCGGTCTCGACCAGCAGCGGAATCATCTGGACGACCACTGCCCCGTCCGGCGCGGACGACACCAGTTCGGCGGCTCGGGCCCGGACGGCCGGATGGATGATCTGTTCCAGATCCCGGCGGGCTACTGGATCCGCAAAGACCACCCGGCCCAGGGCCGGCCGATCCAGCGAGCCGTCCGCGGCCAGCACGCCGCCGCCGAATCGGTCTACCACGGCGGCCAGGCCCGGCGTTCCCGGCTCCACCACTTCGCGGGCCAGCAGGTCGGCATCGATCAACAGGGCCCCGTGCTCGACCAGGCGTTGCGCCACCGTCGACTTGCCCGAGGCGATGCCCCCGGTCAGTCCCACCAGAAGGACCCGTCCACTCATCGCCGCACCACCCCAGCCATGACGCTCAGCATGCCAGCAAAGCAGAAGGTCCGGTGCCCCCAGGGCACCGGACCTTCGAGCTTCAGCTGATCAGCGACCGCCGGTCAGCTTCTCGCGCAGAGCCTGCAGGGCCTCATCGGAGGCCAGCGAACCCTCGGCAGCCTCGTCGGCAGCACCCGCGGAGTAGGCCGCAGTGTTGGCCTCGGCGACCGCAGCCTGCACGTCGGCAGCCTCGGCCTCCTCGACCTGCTTCTTGTGAGCCTCCCACCGGGCCTGAGCCTCGGCGTACTGCTGCTCCCAGGCGCGCTGCTGAGCCTCGTAGCCGGGCTTCCACTCCTGGGTCTCCGGATCGAAGCCCTCGGGGTAGATGTAGTTGCCCTGCTCGTCGTAGGAGGCGGACATGCCGTACAGCGCCGGATCGAAATCGTCGGCTGCGATGTCCACACCCTCGTTGGCCTGCTTGAGGCTGAGGCTGATCCGACGACGCTCGAGGTCGATGTCGATGATCTTGACCATGACGTCGTCGTTCACAGTGACGACCTGCTCGGGGATCTCGACGTGACGCTCGGCCAGCTCGGACACGTGCACCAGGCCCTCGATGCCCTCCTCGACGCGGACGAACGCACCGAACGGCACCAGCTTGGTGACCTTGCCCGGGACGATCTGACCGATCTGGTGGGTCCGAGCGAAGGTCTGCCACGGATCTTCCTGGGTCGCCTTCAGCGACAGCGAGACGCGCTCGCGGTCCATGTCGACGTCCAGCACCTCGACGGTGACCTCATCGCCGACCTCGACAACCTCGGACGGGTGGTCGATGTGCTTCCAGGACAGCTCGGAGACGTGCACCAGGCCGTCCACGCCGCCCAGATCGACGAAGGCGCCGAAGTTGACGATCGAGGAAACCACGCCCTTGCGGATCTGGCCCTTGGTGAGCTGGTTGAGGAAGGTGTGACGCACCTCGGACTGGGTCTGCTCAAGCCACGCACGGCGGGACAGGACCACGTTGTTGCGGTTCTTGTCCAGCTCGATGATCTTGGCCTCGAGCTCCATGCCGACGTAGGGCTGCAGGTCGCGGACACGACGCATCTCCACCAGCGAAGCCGGCAGGAAGCCGCGCAGGCCGATGTCGATGATCAGGCCGCCCTTGACGACCTCGATGACGCGGCCGGTGACCACGCCGTCCTCTTCCTTGACCTTCTCGATCGTGCCCCAGGCGCGCTCGTACTGAGCCCGCTTCTTGGACAGGATCAGCCGGCCTTCCTTGTCCTCCTTGGTCTGAACCAGGGCCTCGATCACATCGCCCACGGAGACCACGTCAAACGGGTCCACATCGTGCTTGATGGAGAGTTCCTTGGAGGGGATGACGCCTTCGGTCTTGTAGCCGATGTCGAGCAGGACCTCGTCCCGGTCAACCTTGACGACGGTTCCGGTGACGATGTCACCGTCATTGAAGTACTTGATGGTCGCGTCGACCGCTGCGAGGAATGCCTCGGGCGAACCGAGGTCGTCGACTGCGACGATGGCTGCCTCGTGAGTTGAGGTCATGTAGTAGGGCTCCGATGGTTTGTGATACAGGTTGTGGACGCACTGATTCCACTTGCCTCGCACGGATTTTGCCCAGAGGACCTGGATACCGCACAAAAGCGTGCCTGACCCGTCTGAGGTCATGCCGGTCGCAGTGCAGCCGATAGCCTAGCTATCAAGGCAAGAGGGGGTCAATCCGGTCAGCGGTGTACTAGCGTCTTTGACTAGGCTGGCATCACGCACCTAGGAGGACCAGGAAATCATGAGCGGCACCGCCGAGATCCACGACGCAACCCTCACCCCATCCAAGCTTGAGCTTTTGGCCGGCTGGCTGCCCTCGCAGCCCTGGTTCACCGGCTCGGCGGACGATCTGGAGCGAGTGGCGTCCTACCGCTTCGTCGACCCCGACGGCGAGGTCGGCATCGAGACGATGCTGGTCCGTTCGGCCGGAGTCACCTACCAGGTTCCGCTGACCTACCGCGGTGAGCCGCTGGCCGACGCCGAGGACTCCCTGATCGGGACCATGGAGCACTCGGTGCTGGGCACCCGCTACACCTATGACGCCGTCGGCGACCCGGTGTACCTGGTCGAGTTGCTGCGGGTGATCCACGAGGGCGACAACGAGGCCGAGCTGTCCCGCGGCGAGAAGTCGATGACGGTGCTCGGCTCGGGCATCGTCCCGGTCTCCAACGCGGCCAGCGAGTCGATCCGCGTGGTTCGCGTGCTGGACGGCTCCCATGTCCCGGGCAATCGGGTGCCGCTGGGCACCCTGACCGGCACCTGGAGCGAAGGAGAGGCCACCCAGGAGCAGATCCTGGCCGTGCTGCGCTGAGCGCACACCTGACCGAGCCGAGGGCTCGCCGCTCCCCCATTCACGCTCGCCGGTTGGCGAGTATCGGGGGCGGCGGGCCCTTGTGCGTTGTGGCGTCGTCCGTGTGGACCAACGCCACCCTCAGTGCGCGGCGTCGTGCCAGGAGCCGCCCGCACCCACCGACACGGCCAGCGGCACCGTCATCTCGACGGCGTGACCCATCTTGTCCCGCACCAGCTCGGTGAGCTCTTCGAGTTCGCCGTCGGCCACCTCGAAGACCAGTTCGTCGTGCACCTGCAGCAGCATCCGGCTGCGCAGTGACCGGCGGGCGATGGCGGTCTCCACGTCGAGCATGGCCACCTTGATGATGTCGGCGGCCGAGCCCTGGATCGGCGCGTTCAACGCGGCCCGCTCGGCCATCTCTCGGCGCTGCCGGTTGGATGAGTTCAGATCGGGCAGATAGCGGCGTCGACCGAGCACGGTCTGGGTGTAGCCGGTCTTGCGGGCCTCGGCGACGATCCCGGCCAGGTAGTCGCGGACGTGGCCGAACCGCTCGAAGTACTCCTCCATCAGCCCGCGAGCCTCGGACACCTCGATCTTGAGCTGCTGGCTGAGCCCGAAAGCACTCAGCCCATAAGCCAGGCCGTAGTTCATGGCCTTGATCTTGGCCCGCTGGGCGCCACTGACCTGATCGGCCGGGACCGAGAACACCCGCGAGGCCATGATCGTGTGGAAGTCCTGCCCGGAGGCGAAGGCCTCAATCAGCCCGTCGTCGGAGGACGCGTCGGCCATGATCCGCATCTCGATCTGCGAATAGTCGGCGGTCAGCAAGGTCTGGTACCCGGCGCCCACGACGAAGGCCTCCCGGATCCGGCGTCCGTCCTCGGTGCGGATCGGGATGTTCTGCAGGTTCGGGTCAGTGGACGACAGCCGTCCGGTGGCGGCAATTGTCTGGACGTAGGTGGTGTGGATGCGTCCGTCGTCGGCCACCGACTTCAGCAGACCTTCGACAGTCTGACGCAGCCGGATCTGGTCGCGGTGGCGCAGCAGGTGGGCCAGGAACGGATGCTCGGTGGTCGCGTAGAGGTACTCCAGCGACTCGGCATCGGTGGTGTAGCCGGTCTGAGTGCGCCGGGTCTTGGGCATACCCAGCTCGTCGAAGAGGGCCACCTGCAGCTGCTTGGGCGAGCCGAGGTTGATCGGATGCCCGAGCGCCTCGAATGCCTCACTCTCGGCCTGGGCCACCGCGGTGTCGAAGTCGGTGCGCAGCCGCTCCAGCCGATCCAGATCAACAGCGACGCCAACCCGCTCCATCACGGCCAGCGTCCTGGTCAGCGGCAGTTCGACCTCCTGCAGCAGCGTCGTACCGCCCTGCACCTCCAGCTGGGTCTCCAGCTCTTGCGCCAGGTCGATCACCGAACGGGCTCGAACCATGGCATCAGTGGACGCACTGTCGTCGAAGTCGAAAGCCGCCTGTGAGTCGTCGGCCGCGGACGTCCCGGAGAGCTCACGGTGCAGATAGCGGGCGGCCAGGTCGGCCAGGTCGTAGACCCGCTGGTCGGGACGCAACAGGTAGGCGGCCAGTTGGGTGTCGCTGGCCAGCCCGGCCAGCTCCCAGCCGCGTGACCACAGCGCCAGCATCGGCCCCTTGGCGTAGTGGACGGCCTTGGCCACGCCCGGATCGGCGAGCCAGGCGGCCAGCGCGGCATCGTCGTCGGGCGACAGTTCGGTGACCTCGATGAAGGCGGCGTTGCCGTCGGCGGCAGCCAGCGCGATTCCGGTCAGGTCGCCGGCGCCGGCCCGCCATTGGCCGGTGAAGTCGAGCCCGACCACTCCGGAGCGAGCATGAGCGTCCAGCCAGGCCCGGACCGAGCCGGGGGCCAGCGTCTCGCCGGACACCTCGAAGCCGCCGGAGGTCTCCGCCTCACTGTTCGGCAGGTTCTCCAGCAGCCGATCGCGCAGCACCCGGAACTCCAAGCCGTCGAACAGCGAGTGCACCGCCTCGCGATCCCAGTCGCGGCGGGCCAGCTCGTCCACGGCAACACCAAGGTCGAGATCACCGACGAGCGCGTTCAGCTCCCGGTTGCGCGTGACGTCGGCCAGATGCGCGCGCAGCGACTCGCCGGCCTTGCCGGGCACCGATTCCACCTGGCGCAGCAGGTTCTCCAGGCCGTCGTAGGCCTCCAGCCACTTGGCTGCGGTCTTCGGCCCCACGCCGGGCACTCCGGGCAGGTTGTCGCTGGTTTCCCCGACCAGCGCGGCCAGCTCCGGGTAGCGGGCCGGCGGCACCAGATACTTCTCGACCACAGCCTGCGGCGTGAGCCGGGCCAGATCGGAGACGCCCTTGCGCGGGTACAGCACGGTCACCTGATCGTTCACCAGCTGCAGCGTGTCCCGGTCGCCGGTGCAGATCAGCACCCGCACGCCTGCGGACGGGGCCTGCGTGGCCAGGGTGGCGATGATGTCGTCGGCTTCGAAGCCGGGCTTCTCGAGGTGAACGATGCGCAGCGCGTCCAGCACTTCCTTGATCAGATCGACCTGGCCGGCGAACTCGGCCGGGGAGGCGGAGCGAGTGCCCTTGTAGTCGGGGTAACGCTCGGTGCGGAAGGTCTTGCGGGACACATCGAAGGCGACCGCCACGTGGGTCGGCTGCTCGTCGCGCAGCACGTTGAGCAGCATCGAGGTGAAGCCGTAGACGGCGTTGGTCGGCTGCCCGGTGCTGGTGGCGAAGTTCTCCACCGGAAGGGCGAAGAAGGCCCGATAGGCCACCGAATGGCCATCGATCAGCAGCAGGGTCGGTTGGCTAGCTCCAGCTGGGGTCGTCACAATCCCGAACTCTAGCCGCCGCCTCCCCCATCGCCATCGCGGGCTGTGTCAGGGTTTCCCCATGGACGCTGCACAGATCGCGACGGTGCCGCTGGGCCCGCTGGCCGAACGGATGGGCCTCGAGCTGACGCACCTGGAGCCTGCTCTGGCTGAAGGCCGTTGCCCGGTGGCCGGCAACACCCAGCCGTTCGGGCTGTGGCACGGGGGCGCGTCCTGTGTGCTGGCCGAGACGCTGGCCTCGGTGGCTGCCGTGGCCGAGGTCGGGGCCGGCGGACGGGCGGCCGGAGTCGAGATCAACGCCACTCATCTGGCTGCAGCCCGCGACGGCTGGGTGCATGGACGGGCTCAGGCCGTCCGGATCGGACGGACGCTGGCCACCTACCAGGTGGAGCTCCGCGACGACGCCGAAACGCTGCTCTGCGTGGCCCGGGTGACGGTCTCGCTGCAGCGAGCCGCTACTTCTTGAGCGGCTTGGGCTTTCCGCCGTTCTTGGAGTGATCGATGACGCCCTCGGCGACCTCACGCATCGACTTGCGCAGATCCATAGCGGTCTTCTGAATCCACCGGAAGGCCTCGGCCTCGGACAGCCCCAGCCCCTCCTGCAGCAGGCCCTTGGCCTGATCGACAGCCTTTCGGGAAGCGAACCGCTCCTCCAGGTCGGCGACTTCGGCCTCGACCGCACGGATCTCGGCGAAACGTCCGATGGCGATCTCGATGGCCGGAACCACGTCGGAGGCGTCGAACGGCTTGACCACGTAGGCCATGGCGCCGGCGTCCCGGGCGCGCTCGACGAGTTCGCGCTGGCTGAATGCGGTCAGCATCACCACCGGGGCGATCCGCTCCTCGGCGATCGCAGCAGCAGCGGTGATGCCGTCCATCTTGGGCATCTTGACGTCCATGACCACCAGGTCCGGCTCGAGGGAGCGGGCCAGCTCGAGAGCCTCCTCGCCGTCCCCGGCCTCGGCGATCACCTGGTAACCCTCCGCCGTGAGAAGTTCGACCAAGTCGAGGCGGATCAGTGCCTCGTCCTCGGCCACCAGAACACGGAGGGGGCCCTCTGCCGAGGGGTTCACATCGCTTGTGGTCGCCATCTTCGCTTTCCTACCGATCAGCCTTGCTGTGCTGGGTTGAGGGTACCGCGTGGGAAACAGACACTGCCAAGTTGTGGCAGAATCTGTGCCTACCTGCCGGGGTGGCGGAATGGTATACGCGGACGGCTCAAACCCGTCTGCCCGCAAGGGCGTAGGGGTTCGACTCCCCTTCCCGGTACAAGAGCGTGGCTTCGGCCACACGTCGACCGCGCTGTCTGGCTGTGAAGCGGCGAGACTCCCCGAGCGGCCCGGTCAGCAGAACCTGAAGCCAGGTGGGGCGGGTGCCTGGATGCACCGAAACGGTTCACGACGGGCAACGGCCACAACACCATCCCCAGAACTCCCCAAACCTACGGTGGGACAGACGGCTGAACCGCCCCGGCATGTCCGGAGACTCGCTGGTTTGTCGCCCTCAGCTTGCTGCTGAGGGTTGTTGTTGAGCGTAGTGGACCTGCTCGAGGACGACCGGGGGCATGTCGCCGCAGTACTCGTTGAGGCGGCGCTGGTTGTACCAGTCGACCCATTCAGCGGTGGCGACCTCGACGGCGTCGACGGTGCGCCACGGCCCGAACCGGCGGATCAGTTCGGTCTTGTACAGCCCGTTGATGCTCTCGGCCAGGGCATTGTCATACGACGATCCGACGGCCCCGACCGAGGGCTTGATGCCAGCGGCGGCGAGCCGCTCGGAGTAGGCCACCGAGAGGTATTGGACGCCTCGGTCGTTGTGGGCCACCAGGTCGTCGAACTGGTCACGGCCTTTGTGTTGCCGGGTCCAGATCGCTTGCTCGATCGCATCCAGGACCAGGTCGGCAGTCATGGTGGTGGCGGTACGCCAGCCCACGATCCGGCGGGCGTAGGCATCGATCACGAACGCCACATAGGTCCAGCCGGCCCACGTGGAGACGTAGGTGTGAGGTCGGCCAGCAGCGCCCTGCCAGTCTTGCGGCTGGTGGGTTTCTGCTGGCCGCCTCCCGAACCGGACGTGCCCATTCCTGAGCATCCGGCTCTCCGTTGGGTGTCAGCCCGTTGGCATGCCCCATGGTGTGGGGATTCGGTTGCCCCGGTATTGGTAGCGGGTCACGGGGACCTGCCAGGCCCGGAACAGTTCTCGTCCCTGGCTGGCGATGTGCCAGCCAGGCGCGTAGCGCCGGATCACGGTGTGCTTGTTCAGTTTGGGGTGTCGTTTCAGCAGCCAGCCGATCACCCGCCAGAAGGCGTAGTGGTCGACATATTTGAAGGTGGCCTTGGACACTCCGTGCTGGTAGTAGCCGCACCAGCCCTTGATCGTCGGGTTCAGCCAGGCGAGCAGGGCTGCCAGGGTGGCATGTCTGTTACGTCGGGTCAGGACACGGATCTTCTCGATGATGGCGTTGAGCGCCTTCTTCGACGGATAGGTGTACACGACCCTGCGGAGGGTACCTCTCTTGGCGCGGCGCTGGATGCGCCAGCCGAGGAAGTCGAAACCCTCATCGATGTGCACGATCCGGGTCTTCTCTTCCGACAGGGTCAACCCTGCCGGGGCGAGGACCGCGGTGACCTCTTCGAACAGTGCTTCAGCGTCGCTGCGGTCGCCGTGGACGAGGACGACGAAGTCGTCGGCGTACCTGACCAGCCGCATCAACGGTTGGCCCTGGCGGCGTAGTTTCGCTCGCGTCCAGTCCGGGCCGTAGCCGTTCCACTTGTCGCGGAAATGCCGGTCGAGTCCGGACAGGGCGATGTTGGCCAGCAGGGGGGACAGGATGCCGCCCTGCGGGGTGCCGGTGCGGGTGGCCCGGGTGATCTGGTCCTCGGCCATGATCCCGGCCTTCAGGAACGCCCTGACCAGCCACAGCACACGCTTGTCGGTGATCCGTTCACGCAGCCGTTCCATCAGGTAGGCGTGGTTGATGTTGTCGAAACACGCCTTGATGTCGGCCTCGAACACCCACCCGTAGTCGGAAGGGTTCGAGGTGAACTTGTGGATCTCCGCGATCGCGTCTTGGGCTCGCCGGTAAGGACGGAACCCGTAACTGGCCGGATCGAAATCGGCCTCGAAGATCGGCTCCAGCACCAGCTTCAACGAAGCTTGAACGACCCGGTCCGCCACGGTCGGTATCCCGAGTTGGCGCACCTTGCCGTTCGCTTTGGGTATCTGAACCGCCCGGACCGGCCGCGGCTCGTACACCCCCGCCTTCAGCCCGTCGGTGATCATGGTGAGCATCTCGCTCACCTGTCCGGCGTGCATCTGCTTGGGCCGTAGCCCGTCGACCCCGGCGGTCCTGCCACCCGTGTTCGTCCTGACCCTGTCCCATGCCAACGCAAGGAACGCCGGATCATGGACGAGGTTGAACACATCATCAAAACGGCGACCCGGATCGGTCACCGCCCAACGGTGCAGCTTGGCTTGCATCCTAAGTACCCGGCCGACCGCCTTGTTGACGCTCGTCTCCGTGGCCTGGGTATTCACCCCGGCGTCTCCCTTCCATGCTCACTTGCTGCTCCACACAACTGGGCCCCTTCCCCATGCGGACGGCTTTCCCGCCCTCGGAGTACTACGAGCCCTCCGCCCCGCCGCTGCCCATCAGTTGGCGACGAACCTGCCCCGACCCGGCCGGCTGGCAGCCGGCCCGGTAAGGCGGGAACAACGACGGTTCCCGTGTTCACTTGTGTCCGATCAACCGGATCGGCACCCAGCTATGCCCCTGCACCTTCGCCATGGTTACGCCGTGGGCCTTCACCATGGCCTCCTGGCCGCCGACATTCTTCAGCCTCGGAGTTCCCCAACCCAGGCCCACCGGGCCCGGCCGGGTACGCAGTGCAACCCGCCCCGTATCCATCAGGTTTGAGGCGGTGGTTTCGTCTTGAGGAGCGTTCAGACGCTGGTTCCTATACGTATGCCTCTCGGTCTTGCTAGCCGGACCCGCACCATCTGACGGTGCTGGCACGTCCCGGCGTTGTCAGGGCCGCTTTCCACCCACCCGGCCCGTCCCGGCCCGGCAGGCTGCCCCCAGCTCCTACCCAGCCGCCACGACGGCCAGGCGATGAAGGTCTCTCACCCCCATTCGAAACACAAGCGCCTCACGGCGCACGAAGTCGGCCACCCACAGCCGGTTCGGCGCCAACGGTTCGAAGTTCCGCCTGACCAGGTCATCGGGCCGCGGTCCAGCGCCGGCGATCGTGGTCCGTTTCACCTTGCCACGGACCGCACCGGCCAGCCCGGCCTGGCGCATCAGCCGCTCGATCGTGCACCGGGCGACCGGGATACCTTCCCGGTTCAACACCAGCCACACCTTCCGCGGCCCGTACACCCCGAAGTTCTCCTGGTAGACCCGCCGGATGTGCTCCAGCAGCACCGCGTCGCGCTCCTGCCTGCGGGAAGGGAGCTTGTCCTTCCACTCGTAGTAGGTCGACGGGGCGATCTTCACACCGTGCTCGGTGAGCACGGCACAGATCGGCTCCACACCCCATCGCAGCCCGTTGGCGGGCTGGTGGTCGGCGTGCTCGCGGATGAAGTCCACGATCACTGCCCGGGCCGGTCGAGCTCGGCCGCGAAGAAAGCCGACGCCGCCTTCAGGATCGCGTTCGCCCTACGCAACTCGGCGTTCTCCCGCTTCAACCGTTTGATCTCCGCCGACTCCTCGCTCGTGGTGCCCGGGCGGGCGCCCTGGTCGACCTCGGCCTGCCGGACCCACTTGCGGACGGTCTCGCACGTGGAGATCCCGAGCAGCTCCGCGACCCGGGTCATCGCTGCCGTGTCCGTGGCCTGATCGGGCCTGATCTCTCCATACATCCGGACCGCGCGCTGCTTCAGCTCAGCCGGATACCTCTTCGATGTGTTCCCTGCCATGACTCCAACCTTCCCAAAGCTTGGAGTCTCCGGACATGCCGGGGCGGTTCACCCAGACGGGGCAATCGTCTGGATGCGCCGGAACGGTTCACGGGCAACGGCCACAACACCATCCCAGGAAGCCTCTCGAAATTGCGCAAGGCTGACCTGGCGTGGTCATTCCCGGAATGCCCCAAACAATGCATCACGAAGCCGATCAAGCTCTGCGGCGGCGTCTTGCCGATCGTCCGGGCTAAGCGGAATCCCCCCATCGAGCGTCAGAGCATTGATGATCTCGAGTTGACCCCACGCATGAAAGGCAGCCGTTCCGGCAGCCTCTCCGATGTCGGCGCGGGCAGCAGTTACCAAGGTCTCGAGTTCAAGGACGAGGCGAGGGAAAGTGAGGTCGCCGCACTCCCATGCTTCACGCAGCATCGACAGTTGTTCGAGCGGCGTCATCGCAGGTCCCCGAATGACGTGGTTACCACGCGACCCTCCGAGTTGACCACAACACTCAGGTCGTTCGCGCTGCTATAGAAGACCGTTGTACCGCCTCGGCTCGGTGCCGAGGCGCCGTATCCGACCGCGTCATCCAATGCGCTCGGCACGATCCCCTTCCCCCCCCCGAACACCACCTGGATGGTGTCCTACCGCCCAATGAGACTGGCAACCTGACGATGGGCAAGCAGGCCGGCCGCGCTGGTCTCGCTCCTGTATGCCTCAAACTTGCACCCGCTAGTCTCCCAGACTGTGATCTGGCTCAGCACAAATCAGCCATCCTGGCGGACGTCCTTGACGAGCCCGTACCCCACGACTCGGGTTGGGTAGCGGATGGAGAATGCCTGACCGGGCTCCACCGAAACCGCTTCAGAGGCCCATAGCGTCAGCACGCCTGCAACAGGTCCGATTCCGGGCTCCACGGGCACCCCATTCGCAAGGTCGAGGAATCCACCGAAGTCTGTGTCGACACCGGCCCAGCCGAAGTGGAAGTACAGGGATCTAGTACCCGATGCCTGTGCCTTGACTAGGCCGCCATCCTCGGTAGACAGCATGCAGAACACAACCTCGGCCTGGGTCGACATCAGCAGCCCCCGATGATCGTTATGTTGCACACGTGAGAAAGATGCTGCTCACGAAGGAAATAGGTGAAGCCCTCTCCAGCCGCACCCGGACCAGACTCGGCGGTGTCGAGGACCGCTCTCGGGATCTGCCCCTTGGTAAGGGTATACGGGCCGCCTCGGGACTTCAGGGCGGACTCTCCTGCGAGCTTCACCGCGTCTGACTCCTTGCCGAAGAAGTACTTCACTTCGTTCATCGGCCCCATCTTGTATGCACCAGAGGACTTGATGCTCGCAAGCTCTGCCGGGTCAACAACTCTGTACAGATCGACCATGTCGTCCGCTGGCTTTGTGGCTTCACCCGCGGCCTCGCCGGCGGCCTGGCCTGCGACGGGTTCGGCAGCCGTAGTCGCTGCACCATCGCCACCTTCCATGGCCCGCCCCAGCAGCTTGTTGATCGGCCCAGACAGCTTCGCACCAACCACACTCACTGCCTTGCCCAACAACACCCCACCAGCACCACCAAGAGCACCACTCACCCCACCCGAAAGCGCAGCACCACCCAAATCAGACAGCGTCAACTCCTGCCCATCCTGCTTAGCCCGGATCGCCGCCTCCGTCATACTCCCCGCAGCACCAGCCAACGCCCCACACGCCATCGCACCCGGCAACGACAACGCGCCCGCCGTGCCCGCCGTGGCACCACGCGCCGAACCGGCCGGCGAAGCCGGCGCAACGCCGCCGCCCGCCGCAACAACGACTGCCAGGACCGCCACGAGCAGGCCCGACACCCAACGATGCAGGCGAGCGCCACGGAACACAGAAGTCACAAAGCCGAGTCTGACAGCGACCCGCAGCCGAGCGCCACCAGCCGAGGCCGCCTTCAGGACCGCGTGCTCCCGCTTCAGCCTTACAAGTCTCCGCCGACTCCTCACAGGTCGTGCCCGGCCGGACAGCATGGTCAGCCTCGGCGTGCCCGACCCCGAGCAGCCCGGCGACCTTTCCCATCGCTGCCCAGTCCGTGTCGTGGTCCGGTCGGACCTCGGCATACATCCAGACCGCACGCTTCTTCAGCTCAGCCGGATACCGCTTGCGTATGTTCCCTGCCACGACTCCAACCTTCCCAAGGTTTGAAGTCTCCGGACACACCGGGGCGGTTCAGTTTGACCGCGTGATAGGTGCTGCTTGCGACTTGTTTGACCCGGTTCCAGACGTGTTCGGCGGCCTGTTTCACCTTGTGGTAGCCGTCCGCGATGACGTGGGCGACGACCTTCACCACATGTTTGGCAGTCTTGACGACCTTGTGCACAACTTTGGTGGCCGCGTCATACAGGTGGCCAGCGGTCCGCTTGGCACTGTCCCAGGCGCGGGAGGCGGCATGGGTCACCGACGTCCAGGCGTGCGACACAAACGATGTCGCTGAATGCCATGCGCTCGACGCCGCATGAACGGCGCTCGACGCACCACACACGACATCCCACCAGGAGCACTCCCCTGTCGGATCAGTTCCGGCCATTGGGTTGTCATCAACATAGGCGAACCGGTTGGCCGCCACCGAGGCGGGCACGGGCGACAGCCCAACCCGGTCACGTGAAGTGAACTGGCCCTCGCTGGGGTCATACCAACGACTGAGCATGTTCACGCGGCCACTGACCGGATCCGTCCAGCCGGACTGGAACCCGAGGGAACCCAACAGGGATGCGGCAGTGGTCAGGTTGCCCCACGGGGGGTCGGCCGAACCCCCTCAACCCCTCAGCCGCAGGCGCTGGACGATTCCAGACCGGCGAACCGGTCGGCGGTCCAGGCCAGCAGTTCCGCGATTGCCGGAGAACTGGGCGCGACCAGAGTGTCGTGGTCCTGGTTCGAGTAGAGCCGATAATCCACTGCCGTCCCGCGCCGGCACTGCGCGGCCACATAGGCGGCCTGCACGTCTTTGGTGACCATGGCGTCAGCGCCGCCTTGTGCGATCAGCACGGGAACCGAAATCCGCCCGTCGGGACGGTTGGCGGCCAGTCGGGCGGCCAAGGGGCCTTCGGTCACCGGCCGAGCCCAGATCGGGCCTGCGTCGAGCGCCCGCAGCTGAGGAAGCAAGAACCCGTCCGCATCCGCGCAGCGAGCCGCGGTCTCCCGCACCCGCAGCCACGCGGACGGGCGCACGTAACTGTTGAACTCAACGTCGGAGTAGGCCTGTGCGTAGCTGCTGATCAGGGAGGAGTCGGCTCGCTCGCCATCCGGTCCGGTGTCGCTGGCCGAGAAGGTGGCCGCGAGATCGGTGAGCGGGGCCAGTGCGGCCACCCCCTTCACCGAAACCTCTGAGGCGTAGTCATCGCGAAGCAGCCCGGCCCAGAGCGCGGCGTGGCCGCCCTGGCCGTAGCCCCACAGCACCGCATCGCCGAATCGGACGCCGTTGAGCTGCCGGGCCGCTCGAAGAGCGTCCAGCACCGCCCGTCCTTCCGCCTGCCCGATCAGGTAGCTCGACTCACCTT
Organism: Actinomycetes bacterium; assembly: GCA_023425145.1. Lineage (GTDB taxonomy): Bacteria > Actinomycetota > Actinomycetes > Propionibacteriales > Propionibacteriaceae > Propionicimonas. Next base: position 365,949 of record JAFADF010000073.1, read on the forward strand.
CGACTCCCAAGCCCGGCAGGTCGGGAGCCAACAGCGCATAACCGGACGCGGCGACCCGATCTGCGAAGGACATACCACCGACGCCGAGGCCACGCATCGACGGTGCACAGGCCGGCGACAGGCCAGTGCCGTCGTGCGCCCACACCACCAGCGGGAGTTGCTCGGTGACCCGATCGGCCGGCACGTAGACCACCGCGCTGGCCATGATCGGGCTGCCCTGAGCGGACGTCGTCACATAGAGCAGCCGCGCGGCCACCACACCGGGCACTGCGCCGGCGGCATAGCTGTCGGCGCGCAACAGCTTGCCGGGAGCATGCCCCGCACCCGCGATCGGGGCGTAAAGAGGCCCCGGGGTAGCTCGACCGTTGTCCAGACCGATTCCGCCGAAAGCCAGCGCCGAGCCAACGACGATCGCCAGCACGCGTCCGGCCAGCCGAATGCGCTCCGGAGCCTCCAGGCGGTGCGCCGGGAAGATCAGGTCGATGATCACCGCCAGCCCCACCATCAGCAGGTACATGCCCAGCACGACGGCCATGGGCAGCAGCGTCCGATCCACCCAGACCACCGAGAGGCTGCCCAGGACCACCCAGGCGCCCCCGAACAGCAAGGACGGCCAGAAGCCTGCCGGCGATGGGCTGTTCAGCAGCCGTGGCCAGTTCTCATTGGAGATGAGGGCTGCCGACCACAGCTCCGCGCCGCCGGCCAGGATCAACAGCGTCCCGGTCACCGCACCGACCGCGGGCAAGCTCACCGGCTGCCACAGTCCGACCAGCAGGCCGCCCACAGCGAAGCCGATGGCCAAGGTGAGTTTGGCCGGACGCTGCCGGTCGAGTTGGACGAGCTCGATCAAGGCGGCCACCGCCAGCCCCAGGCTGACGCTGACAGCCATCAGCTCCGGAGCTGCGAACGGGCGCACAGCCAGGAAGGCTCCCGCCGCGATCGCCAGGACCCCGACCGGAGCCCCGACAGCCCTGCTCGCTCGGGGATCGGCCACGCCAAGACTCTAGCGGGCACCCCCCACCGGGCCCGGGCGAACCGGGCCCGACGAGGGCTCAGTCCATCTCGTAGATGCGTAAGGCGTTCGTCTTGTGCATGTGCCGGCCCGGGTTGCCACTGACCACCACGACCCGGTCACCGGCGTCCATGAAGCCGGTTGCGGCCAGCGCGTCCTGCACCGACTTCACCATGGCATCGGTGTTGGTGTACTCCGGGGTCACATACGACTGGACGCCCCAGCACAGGGTCAGTTCCTGGGCAGTCTTCGGCAGCGGTGTGAAGGCCATGATCGGCACCTCCGAGCGCAGCCGCGCCAAGCGGTGCGGGGTATCGCCAGAGATCGTGAAGGCGGCCAGATACTTGGCGCCGACCCGCTCGGCAACCTCGACCGCCGCCTTGGAGATCACTCCGGAGACGGTGTGCGGGTCCCAGGTCAGGCCGCGGATCTTGTCCAAACCCTCCGACTCGGTGCGGGCGATGATGCGAGACATCACCTCGACGGCCTCGATCGCGTACTCGCCGACCGCGGTCTCCCCGGACAGCATCACGGCGTCCGCGCCGTCCAGAATGGCGTTGGCGACATCGGACGCCTCCGCCCTGGTCGGACGATGCGAGGTGATCATCGACTCCAGCATCTGAGTGGCCACGATCACCGGCTTGGCCCAGGTCCGGGCCGCGTCGATGATCCGCTTCTGGACGCCGGGCACCTCTTCCAGCGGCAGTTCGACGCCCAGGTCGCCACGGGCCACCATGAACGCGTCGAAGGTGTCGATGATCGAGTCGAGGTTCTCGATCGCCTGCGGCTTCTCCAGCTTGGCGACCACCGGGACGTGTCGATCCTCGTCGTCCATCACCTGATGGACCGGGACGATATCGGCGGCATTGCGGACGAAGGACAGCGCGATCATGTCGACGCCGTGACGCAGCGCCCAGCGCAGATCCCGCTCGTCCTTCTCGCTCAATGCGGGGACGCTCACCGGCACGCCGGGCAGATTGATCCCCTTGTGGTCGGACACGCGTCCGCCCACGATCACCTCGGTGATCACGTCAGTCTCGGTGACCTCGATTGCCTTCAGCTCGATGGCGCCGTCGTTGATCAGGATCTGATCGCCCGGAGTGACGTCGGCGGTCAGCGTGTTCAGGGTGGTCCCGGCCCGCTCCACGGTGCCCAGGACGTCGTCGGTGGTGATCACGAAGCGATCACCGGGGTTCAGGAAGGCCTCTCCGTCGACGAAGTTGCCCAGACGGATCTTGGGGCCCTGCAGGTCGGCCAGGATGCCGACCGGGCGACCCGCGATTCGGGCCGCATCGCGGATCCACCGGACCCGCTCGGCGTGAAGCAGGTGATCGCCGTGGCTCATGTTGAGCCTCGCGACGTTCATCCCCGCGTTCACCAGGTTGATGATGGCCTCGGCCGAATCGGTCGCCGGACCGATCGTGCAAACTATCTTTGCTCTACGCACGTTGCCCTACCCTAGCCGCCCCGTGTTACAACCGAAGCTGCTCAGTGCCGGACGAGCTCGAGTGCCTTCGCTAAATCGTCGGGGTAAGGCGAATCGAAGCTGACCAGCTCGCCGCTGCGAGGGTGCACAAAGGACAGCTGGACGGCGTGCAGCCACTGCCGCTCAAGGCCTAGTCGCGCGGCCAAAACCGGGTCTCCGCCATAGGTGGGATCACCGACGCACGGGTGCTTGATGGCTTGCATGTGCACCCGGATCTGATGGGTGCGTCCGGTCTCCAGGTGCACTTCCAGCAAAGATACCGAGCGGAACGCTTCCAGAAGGTGGTAGTGGGTGATGCTGGCTCGGCCGCCGGCGATCACGGCCATCTTGTAGTCGGCACCGGGATGTCGTCCGATCGGCGCATCGATGGTGCCCTCCAGCGGGTCCGGATGGCCCTGCACCAACGTGTGGTACGTCTTGGAGACCTCGCGGGAGCGGAACGCCTGCTTCAGCACCGTGTAAGCCGACTCGCTCTTGGCCACCACCATCAGTCCCGAGGTGCCCACGTCGAGGCGCTGGACGATCCCCTGCCGCTCGGCTGCACCAGAGGTGGAGATCCGGAATCCGGCCGCAGCCAGGTGTTCGACCACGGACGGGCCGTCCCAGCCGAGACTGGGATGAGCGGCCACACCGGCCGGCTTGTCGACGACCACGATGTCCGCGTCGTCGTAGACGATGCCGATCCCGGCAACCTCGGCCGGCACCACCTGCACCGTCGGGGTCGTGGTCACGGCCACCTCCAGCAGATCGCCGGCCCGGACCCGGTGCGATTTGGCCACGACTTCGGAGTTCACCAGGACGCCGCCGGCGGCCAACAGTTCAGAGATCCGGCTGCGGGACAGGCCGCTCATTCGCGCTGCGGCTTGGTCAACACGCTCGCCCTCGAGGCCGTCGGGGACCAGCCAGATGCTATTCATCCCCGGCGTCGGCTGAGGTCCCGGCTGCGGGCACCGAGTCGGCGAAGGGCGTGCCGTCGAAGCCGACCTTGGTGATCAGGGTCAGCCAGATCACCACCACCGCAGCAGCCGTGATGCAGATGTCGGCGACATTGAAGACAGCGAAGTAGGGCAGCTGAATGAAGTCGATCACGTGGCCCTGGAAAGGCCCCGGGTCGCGGAACAGCCTGTCGGTCAGGTTCCCGGAGATACCGGCCACCAGCAGGCCCATGGCGGCCGTCCAGCCGGGATGGCGCACCTTCGGCACGAACCAGGCCAGCACGCCGATCAGGGCGGCGATCGCGATGATGCTCAGCCCCACGGTGAGCCCCTCACCCATGCTGAAAGCGGCACCGGAGTTGCGCAACAACTGCAGGGTGATCAGCCCGCCCAGCAACGGAATCGGCTGAGCAGGATCGAGCACGGCCAAGACCACCGCCTTGGTGATCTGGTCGACGACCAGCCCAAGTACGCCGATGCCGACGACCAAGGACCACACCGTGACCGGCTTGAGGCCGGTCGTCTCACTGGTGGCTATCTGCGTTCCTCCCGCTGCTTGCAGGCCACGCACATGGTGGCCCGCGGAAAGACCTGAAGCCGGTCCTTCCCGATCGGCTGCCCGCAAGACTCGCAGGAGCCGTAGTTACCGGCCTCGAACAGCCGATAGGCCTGCTGGGCCTGGTCGAGCATGTCGCGCGCGTTCTGAGCCAGCGACATCTCCTGGTCACGCTCGAAGTTGGACGATCCGACATCGGCCGGATCCCGACCGGCACCGTCGGTGCCTTCCTCGAACAGGTCGGCCAGACCCGCCTCCGCTACCTCGATCGCTCGTTCCATTCGAGCGATGTCGGCGAGCAGCTCCTGGCGGATCTCCTCAACCTCTTCCTCGGTCCAGGGATCCTCGCCCTCAGCGATCGGGAACGAGGCCGCTTTGGCCCGAACTGTGGGCTTGACACGGTTAGCCGACGGCATGGACTCGCACCTCCTGCTGATATCTGAGCAGGGAGAGTATCACCGGTTTCGGTCAGTTGCTCTCGTTGAGCAGAGCGTCCAAGCGCGGCGTCGCGGAACCGGGGCCCGGCTCGGTCAGGATCTCGGGCACATCGCCGGGCTCCAAGGTGGCCTCGTTGAGCGAACGCAGCTGGGTCTGCAGGTGATTGGCCAGCGTGCTGCGGTAGTTCTGCTCGAACGAACGCAACCGATCGACCTTGCCTCGCAGCGAATCCCGCTCAGCCTCGAGCGCGCTGAACAACTCGGTGCGCAGAGCGTCGGCCTCGCTGGTGACCTGGTCGGCCTTGGTCTGAGCGTCCGAGGTGAGCTTCTCGGCATTGACTCGGGCCTCGGACTCGATCCGATCCGCGCGGGTCCGGGCGTCGGTGAGAGCCTCGTGAGCCTTCCGGTTTGCGCTGTCGATGACAGTCTCAGCCTCGGCCCGGGCGCTGGTGACGATCCGCTCGGCCTCAACCTCGGACTCCCCGACCAGGCGCTCGGCCTGCTCGGTGGCCATCTGCAGCAGCCGGGTCACGGCCGGCGACGCCTCGGCGGAGTTGGTGACGATGATGTTCTCGACCTTGCCGCTGGGTCCATCCACGACCGGAGCCGCGGCCGCAGCAGCAGCAGCCGCAGCAGCCGCCTGCTTGGCTTCTGCGAGCTCCGCACGCAGCGAGTCGATCTCTGCCTTGGCCTGCGCCGCCGCAGCCGCCTGAGCGGCCTGTGCGGCCGCCTGAGCGTCCGCTCCGGACTTCGAGGCGGCGGCCTTGCTGTTCGCCAACGCGTTCTGGGCCTCAGCGAGCTCGGCGCGCGCCTTCTCCGCTGCGGCCTGAGCCTCGGCGAGCTGACCGCGAACCGCCTGCAACTCCTGCTGGCGTGCAGCGAGTTCGGCGCGCAGCTTGTCGTCCTCGGAGCTGTCACCAGGCACGAAGATGCTGGACGGCTCGGAACTGGACAGCGCCTCGAGCTGCTTCTTCAGGCTGCCGTTCTCCTCGGTGAGCTGGGAGAGCGTCGCCTCTACCTTGTCGACGAAGATGTCGACGTCGACGGGCTCGTAGCCGTTGCGTCGAGCCAGGTGGAAGCGGGTCTGGCGGACCTGCTCGAGGGTCAGGGTCATTGCTCACCTCACGTGTCGGTAACGGGACAAGCTTCACCAGCCCCGATAGTGCTCTCAGGCTAGTGTCACAGCTTGGCTGAATCCAAGAATCGAGGGTATTGCACGCTCGTGGCCGTCAACCGAAGGTCAAGAGAATTCACCCAGCATCGGCCAGCAGACATCGCCGCAGCAGGCTGCCCTACGACTGGTTGAAGAAGCCGCCGGCGAGCCGCTCCTTGTCCTCAGCAGCAACGGTCACGTTATGCGGGGACAGCAGAAACACCTTGCTGGTGATCCGTTCGATGCTGCCGCGAAGGCCGAAGATCAGGCCCGCGGAGAAGTCGACGAGCCGCTTGGCGTCGGACTCCTCCATCTCGGACAGGTTCATGATCACCGGAATGCCGTCGCGGAAGTTCTCGCCGATGGTGCGGGCTTCGTTGTAGGTCCGCGGGTGCACGGTGATGATCCGGTTGATGTCGGCCACCCTGGGTGCGGCCTCCTTCACCGGACGCCGCGAGCCGAGCTCAGTGACACTGGCGGTCGCGGCCGGACGTGACTCGAGGTCTTTGCCGGTGGGTACGGCTTCGGTGGCCTCGTCCTGCTCAGCCTCTACCTCTGGGTAGTCGGTGTCGGACACAAGGCCCAGCCAAACGGCTGCCTTCTTCAAGCGATCCGCCATCTTTCAGCCCTCCAAAGCCCTATTCAGTTTGACTTTAGCTGTCAGGGCGCGGATCTTCGGGTAGGCCACCGGCGACACGCCTAGGCGGACGGACGCCAGATCACCCCGGCCTGCCGACCGGCGGCGGCCCCGTCGCGCCGGTAGGAGTGCAGTTCCGAACTCGTCCGGGTGCACGGATCCACCCGAACCACCCGCACCCCCAGCCCGACCAGCTGCGCCTCTGCCGCGGCACCAAGATCCAGGCTGGGCGTCCCCCAGCTCGTGGTGGCGTGGGCCTGCGGCAACGTGGCGCAGATCTGCGCCTGGAGTTCGGCCGGCACCTCGTAGCAGGCCCCGCAGATGTGCGGGCCGATCCAGGCCGTGATGTCGGTAGCGCCCCGCTCGGTCAGCGCGGCGACGGTGGCCGCCAGGACGCCGCCGGCCAGGCCGACTCGTCCGGCGTGAGCAGCGGCGATCAGGCCACCCCCGGCGTCGGCGAGCAGGACCGGCAGACAGTCGGCTGCCCGCACGGCGAGGCCGATGCCAGGGCTCGCCGTGATCAGCGCGTCCGCCTCCACTCGGGCCAGAGCCTGGGCATCAGTCTGGGCGTCCACCTCGACCACCCGTGCGCTGTGCACCTGGTAGGCGTTGAATACCGGGACGCCGAGCTCGGCCTCGACCAGCTCCCAGTCCGGCGACCGCCAGCCCGGGTAGCCGCTCAGCCCCAGATCGAAGACCGTGCCGTCCGGCCCGACAGCATCAGCGAAAGCGACCCCGACGCCGTGGGCGTCGGGGTCGACTCGATAGTTGAACAACGGCCAAGACCTACTTCAGGAAGTCCGGGACGTCCAGATCGTCGTTGCCGACATAACCGGGAACCACCGGAGTGCTCGGCTGTGCAGGCTCGATCGGCTCCACCGGCTCGGTGGGAGCCGGCTCCTCGATGACGGCCACCGGTTCCGGCCGTGCCGTCTCCGGGCGTGCCGGCACCGGCTGCGGACGGCGCTGCGGCTCCGGACGCGGGGCCCGCTTGGGCGGCAGTCCCCCGTCGAACCCGGCAGCGATCACCGTGACCTTGACCTCGTCGCCCAGGGCGTCGTCGATCACGGTGCCGAAGATGATGTTGGCGTCCTCGTGGGCGGCGGCCTCGATCAGGTTGGCCGCGGCCGAGACCTCGAACAGGCCCAGATCGGAACCACCGGCGATCGACAGCAGCACACCGTGGGCACCCTCGATGCTGGCCTCCAGCAGCGGGGACGACACCGCCATCTCGGCGGCCACCCGGGCCCGGTCCTCACCACGCGCCGAGCCGATGCCCATCAGCGCCGAGCCGGCATTGGACATCACGGCCTTCACATCGGCGAAGTCGAGGTTGATCAGGCCGGGTGTCGTGATCAGGTCGGTGATGCCGGACACGCCCTGCATCAGCACCTGATCGGCCTGACGGAACGCGTCCAGGATCGCCACCTGATGGTCGGTCATCTCCAGCAACTTGTCGTTGGGGATGACGATCAGGGTGTCGACCTCTTCGCGCAGCGTCGAGATGCCGTCCTCTGCCTGTGAGGAGCGGCGCCGCCCCTCGAAGCTGAACGGACGAGTGACCACACCGATGGTCAGTGCCCCCAGCGAGCGGGCGATCCGGGCCACCACCGGCGCACCACCGGTGCCGGTACCACCGCCCTCACCCGCCGTCACGAAGACCATGTCGGCGCCCTTGAGCACCTCTTCGATCTCGTCGGAGTGATCCTCGGCGGCCTGGCGTCCCTTGGACGGATCGGCGCCGGCGCCGAGTCCTCGGGTCAGATCGCGGCCGATGTCGAGCTTGACGTCGGCGTCACTCATCAGAAGCGCCTGGGCGTCAGTGTTCACCGCGATGAACTCGACCCCCCGCAATCCCGATTCGATCATGCGGTTGACGGCGTTGACGCCGCCACCACCGACGCCGACCACCTTGATGATGGCCAGATAGTTCTGGGATGCAGTTCCCACGTCACCCACCCTCACTGGAGCAACTGCTGGCTTGTACGGGCTCGACGAAGCCATGGCGGGGAAGGGCAACGTACTTCGGCGTGCGAGCCAAGGCTAGGAGACCGGTTTTCACAGTGTCCAAGAATGGGCAAGGCCTCGGCGCGTCCCTCAAGTGCCGCTTCAGGGTTGCGCTGAAGTCTCCATCACCGGCGAGCGGGGAAAGCCGGCGCCGATACGTCGAAGATGTCGCCACCCAAGGGCAGCAGCTTGGCCAGCACCTGCGCCTTTATCGACGACTGCTCGGCGCTTCCCCAGATCACCTTTGCCCCGTCCTTCAGGCGCAGCACGATGCCATCGCGGCTAGGGGCTTCGAGCCGGTTCACCTGGGCCCGCTGCTGGTCGCTCAGGGCGGAGAATACCGTTCCGACATCAGCCAGCACAGCCTGGTCGTTGGGATCGGCGACCACTCGGACCAGCCCGGAGGGCTGATCCTTCACCGCCTGGAACACCACCCCGGAGGCGTCGGCGATCAGATAGCCACCGCCCGCCGGGATCGACAGGTGCGGCGTCCGCTCGGTGATCTCAACGGTGAGCTGATCGGGCCAGTCGCGACGGACAGTGACTCGGGCCACGGCCGGCAGCCCAGCCACCCGATCGGCGATGGCATCGACGTCGAGCCGGGCCAAGGGTGTGCCGGGGACGAACTGGGCCGCATCGACGATGTCGGTCTTGCTGAGCAGCTTGTTGCCGGTCACGGTGACCGTGGCGGCGGCGAAGACCGGAGAGAACCACACCAGATAGCCGGCAACTCCCAGCAGCACCACGACGATTCCCGCCACACCGAGCTGCCACCAGCGGCGATGCCGATCCTGACGCCGGCGCAAGTCCAGCCGCATCGTGGCATCGCTGAGACTCACCGCCGCCCCTCTCGCAACAACGCAGCGAGCTGTTGGCCGACCGCGGTGACGTCGCCGGCACCGATCGTGACCACCAGATCCCCCGGTGTCACCAACTGCGCCAGCAGCGCGGCTGCGTCCCCGATGCGCTCGACGTAGCTGACCCGCTGCGGATCGGCGACGGCGGAAGCAACCAGTTCGCCGGTGATGCCCGGCAACGGGTCCTCGCGTGCCGGGTAGATGCCGCAGACCACGACCAGGTCGGCCAGGCCGAGAGATCGGCCGAACTCGGCGGCGAAGTCCCGGGTTCGGGTGAACAGATGCGGCTGGAAGCAGGCCACCAGCCGTCCATCCCCGACGAGTTCGCGAGCGGCCGTCAGAGTGGCGGCCACCTCGGTCGGGTGGTGGGCGTAGTCGTCGAAGATCCGGACGCCGCCGACCTCGGCCACCGGCTGGAAGCGACGGTTGGTGCCGGCGAACTCCGCGGCCGCCGCACGCAGCACCGGCCCGGGCAGCCCGAGACTGATCCCGACCGCATACGCGGCCGCCGCATTGTGCAGGTTGTAGCGACCCGGGACGGCCAAAGCGATCGGCCCGGCATCGGTGGGGCCGCTGAGCGTCGCAGTGGCGCCCAGGCCCTGGTGCCCGATCCCGCTGATCCGGACGTCCGCGCCTTCGGACTCACCGAAAGTGAGCACCGACACCCCGGCAGCGCGCAGGGACGCGGTGAGCCGCACCGCACCGGGATCATCGCTGCTGATCACCACCGTGGTCACCGAGTCTCCGCTGGCCAGCCGGGCAAAGCCGGCGGCGTACGCCTCTGCGGTTCCCCAGTTGTCCAGATGGTCGGCCTCGATGTTGGTGATCACCACAACCTGGGCCGGATACTGCAGGAACGAGCCGTCGCTCTCGTCGGCCTCGATCACGAAGACCTCGCCGGCGCCGAGCCGGTGGCTGCGTCCGGTGGCCCGCAGCGGCGAGCCGACCACATAACCGGGGTCGGCACCGGCTGCGGTGAGCAGGGTGGCGATCATCGCCGAGGTGGTCGTCTTGCCATGGGTTCCGGTGACGGCCACTCCGACTCGGCCCAGCATCAGTGCGGCCAGTGCCGCACTGCGATGCCACACCCGCAGGCCGCGCCGCCGGGCCTCGGCGAGTTCCGGATTGCTCTCGCGCACCGCAGACGAGATCACCACGGTGTCGGCCGCGCCGAGCTGGGCCGCATCGTGGCCCACGTAGGTGGTCACCCCCGATTCGGCCAGGGCCCGCAGGGTCGCACTGTCGTTCTGGTCACTGCCGCTGACCGGCACGCCGAGGTCGGCGTACAGCGCGGCGATGCCACTCATCCCGGCGCCGCCGACCGCGATGAAGTGCACCCGTCCCAGTTCGGCGACGGGCAACAGCGGTACCGGCTCAATCAAAGGCATGGTCTCAGTCTGGTCGTCCGGCCACCCGCAGCACCAACCGGGCCAGCGCGTCGGCCGCCCCCGTGGGTGCCAACCGGCGGCAGGTGCCCGACATCTCAGCGAGCCGATCCGGATCGCCGAACAAGTCCCCGACCATCGCTGTCAGCCGGTCGGCGGTCAGCTCGGCATCGGGCACCAGCAGTCCGGCCCCGGCGTCGATCAGGAAGTCGGCATTGCGAGCCTGCTCACCATTGCCGTGCGGCAAGGGGACGAAGATCGTCGGCAGGCCGGTCATCGCGGTCTCCATCACCGTGCCCGCACCGGAGCGGCCCAGCATCAGATCGGCGGACGCATAGGCCTGGCCCATCTCGTCCACGTAACCCACCGGCCGATAACCGGCGCCGGTAGCAGGATCGGTCACTGCGACGGTTTCCTCGGTCAGGTTCGCCGGTCCCAGCACGTGCAGGATGCTGACCCCGGCGGCCAGCAGTGCGGTCCGGGCCCCGATCACGGCCTGGTTCAGGCTGCGCGCCCCCTGCGATCCGCCGGAGACCAGCAGCACCGGACCTTGCGCCGGAAGCCCAAAGCTGACTCGCGCCTCCGCTCGCCCGGCAGCGCGATCCAACCCGGCGATCGCCGCCCGGACCGGCAAACCGACCTGCTGGGCATGCGGGAGCGGGGTGTCCGGGAAGGTGGTGGCCACCCAGGGCGTGAACCGCGCAGCCACCTTGTTCGCGAGGCCGGGCACCGCATTGCCCTCGTGCAGGACGATCGGCAGCTTGGCCCGCCAGGCGGCCAGGTAGACCGGCAGCGAGACGTAGCCGCCGAAGCCGACCACCACCTCGGCCCGGTGCCGACGAAGGATCGCGCCCGCCTCGGCCACAGCCCGGCCCAGCCGGCCGGGCACCGAGAAGAGCTCGGGGGTGATTCGGCGCGGCAGTGGCACCGGCGGAATCAGCGCCAACTCCAGCCCCGCAGCCGGGATCACCCGCGTCTCCAGCCCCTTCGGGGTACCGACGCAGAGCAGGTCGACCTCGCCGAGCTCACGCAGTCGTTCGGCGGTCGCGATCAGCGGCGAGGTGTGCCCCGCCGTCCCGCCACCAGCCAGGACGATCGGCAATGCGGTCACGAGCCGGCCCCGACCGCGGTCGTCACCAAGGTCTTGGCTCGGCGGCTCCGGCGCCGCTCGGTGTAGGCGCGGGCGGCCGGCTCCTGGCGGGCGCAGGCCAGCAAAACGCCCAGCGCCATCAGGTTGGCCATCAGCGCCGAGCCGCCATACGACAAGAACGGCAGTGGGACGCCGAGCACCGGCATCATCCGGAAGACCACGGCGATGTTCACCAGCGCCTGCATCATGAACCAGCTGGTGATTCCGGCCGCGGTGTAGCGGCAGAACGTCAGATCCGACCTCATCGCGATCCGGAACCCGGCGTAGCCCAGGATCAACAGCAGAGCGAGCACGCTGAGAGTTCCCACCAGGCCCAGCTCCTCGCCGATCACGGCCAGGATGTAGTCGGTGTGCGACTCGACCAGGCCGCCCCACTTCTGCCGGCTCTCGCCCAGGCCGAGCCCCCACCATCCACCGGAGGCCAGGGCGAACTGGGCCCGAATCGGCTGATGGTTGACGCCCAACGGGTCGAGGTCGGGATTGAAGAAGCCCAGAATCCGCGACATCCGATAGGGCGTCGTCACGATCAACAGCGCGACTGCGGCGGCAACGCCACCGATGATCGAGGCCAGCACCTTCCAGGACGCTCCCACGTACCACAGCACTGCCAGCACGATTGTCCCCAGGATCAGGCCGGTTCCCAGGTCGGACTGCAGGACCACCAGGCCGATGATCACCATCGAGGCCGGCAGGAACGGGATCAGCAGATGCCGGACGTCGCCGAGCAGCTTCTCCTTGCGGGCGAAGATGTCGGCGCCCCACATCACGATGGCCAGCTTGGCCAGCTCGGACGGCTGGATGTTGAACCAGGACACGCCCAGGTTCACCCAGTTGGTGTTGCCGTTGTTGGAGTAGCCCAGCGGAGTGAAGGTGAGCACCTGCAGCACCATTGCTCCGGCCATCAACCCCCAGCCGACGATCTTCAAGTGGGTCGGCTTCAACCGGGCCAGGACGAGGGCCATGGCCCCACCCACCAGCAGGAACACGGCCTGTCGCTTCACGAAGTAGTAGGAGTCGCCGTCCCAGCGGACGTAGGCATACACGCTGGAGGCGGAAAGCACCATCATCATGCCCAGCACCAGCAGCAGCACTGCCGGAACGAGCACGAGGTAGAGGCTGGCCTGCGGATGGGCCAACCAGTCGACCACGAGACTCCGTCGGCGGCCCTTGGCGGGTTGGGCCGACTCGGTTCCGTGGCGATCCACAAAGGGGGAAGTCAGGATCGCCACCGGGTACCTCCTATCCGCTGAGTCCGGCCACCGCTTCTGCGAAGGCCGCGCCGCGTTGGGCGTAGTCGGTGTACATGTCTCTGCTGGCGCAGCCGGGCGCGAGAAGGACGACATCGCCGGCTTGCGCCTGGGATGCTGCCCACTCCACCGCCTGCTTCATCGCTCCATGATCGCTGTTATCAAGCACCTTCAGTGGCACCTGCGGTGCGTGTCGGGCCACTGCGTCGGCAATCACCGCCCGATCGATGCCGAACACCACCACGGCGCGCAGCTTGCCGGCCACCTGAGTGACCAACTCATCGAAGGTGGTGCCCTTGGCCTGACCGCCGGCGACCCACACCACCGAGTCGAAGGCGGCTAGTGAGGCTGCCGCCGCATGCGGGTTCGTCGCCTTGGAATCATCGACGTAGCGGACGCCGTCCCGCTCGGCGATGGTCTGGATCCGGTGATCGCCCAGCCGAAGCCGTTTGAGCCCCTCGGCAACCGCCTGCGGCGCCACACCGAAGGAGCGGGCCAGCGCGGCTGCAGCCAGCGCATTGGCCACATTGTGCGGGGCGTAGGGCTGGACGTCGGAGATCTTGGCGATCTCGATGGCCGAGTCCCAGCGCTGACTGATGAACGCCCGGTCGACCAGGACCTCGTCCACCACGCCGAGCATCGAAACCGCCGGGATGCCGAGGGTGAAGCCGATCGCCCGAGCGCCGTCCTGCACCTCGGCCTCCTCGACCAGATGCTCGGTGACCGGATCGGCCACGTTGTAGACGCAGGAGTGCTGGACGCGCTCGAAGATGCGGGCCTTGTCGGCGGTGTAGGCCGCCATCGAGTCGCTGATCCCGTCCGGCCAGCCGGCCCGATCGGCGTACCACTCCAGATGGTCGGGAGCGACGTTCAGCACCGCTGCCGAATGCAGGGCGAGACTGTTCGTCCAATGCAGCTGGAAGCTGGAGAGTTCGACGGCCAGCACGTCGTAGGAGACGTCGTCGAGGACCGCCTCGACGATCGGGCGTCCGACATTTCCGACGGCAGAGGTCGTCAGGCCGGCCGCGGTCAGCATCGACTCCAGCATGCCCACCGTGGTGGTCTTGCCATTGGTGCCGGTCACCGCCAGCCACGGCACCTGACGATCGGGAAGGCCCATCCGCCAGGCGAGCTCGACCTCGCCCCAGATCGGGATCCCGCGCAGCCCGGCCTGTGCCAGTAGCGGAGCCGACGGTCGCCAGCCCGGCGAGGTCACCACCAGGTCGGCCTCGGCCGGAAGCTCAGCGGTGGCGCCCGGCCCGAGCCGGACCTCGGCGTCCAGGAACTCCAGCAGCTTCGCCTTCTCGGCGTTCTCGCTGCTCAGCGAGTCATCCAGGACGATGACCTTGGCGCCGAGTTCGATCAGACCGTCCGCCGCAGCGAAACCGGACGTGCCCAGCCCGGCCACCACAACGGTGGCCTGTGACCAGGGCGAGAGCCGATCGGCGGTGGCCAACCACGTCTTCACAGCTGCCCCACCACCCACTCGGCGTAGAACAGACCCAACCCAGTAGCGACACACATGCCGCAGATGATCCAGAACCGCACGGTGATCGTGACTTCCTGCCAACCGAGTAACTCGAAGTGATGCTGCAGCGGCGCCATCTTGAACAGCCGCTTGCCGCCGGAGATCTTGAACCAGCCGACCTGCAGCACCACCGAAGCGGTGATGATCACGAACAGTCCGGCCACAATCACCATCAGCAGCTCGGTTCGAGTCATCACCGACAGCGCCGCGAACGCCCCGCCGACGGCCAGCGAACCGGTATCGCCCATGAAGATCTTGGCGGGACTGGCGTTCCACCACAGGAACCCGAAGCAGGCGCCGGCCAAGGCCAGCGAGATCAGGGCCAGATCGTAGGGATCTCGCACCTGGTAGCACTGCGGGCCGCCGAAGACGCACGACTGGCTGTACTGCCAGATGTTCACGATCGCGTAGGCAGCGAAGACCATGGCGCCGGCACCGGTGGCCAGACCGTCCAGGCCGTCGGTGAGATTGGCCGCGTTCGACCACGCCGAGACCAGGAAGACGATCCAGATCACCGCCAGCCAGATCGGCAGCTGCAGCCAGGGCCACGGTATGTCGCGCAGGAAGGAGACCGCCTGACTGGCCGGGCTCATCCCGCGGGCATCCGGCA
Source organism: Actinomycetes bacterium (assembly GCA_023425145.1). Lineage (GTDB taxonomy): Bacteria > Actinomycetota > Actinomycetes > Propionibacteriales > Propionibacteriaceae > Propionicimonas. The sequence goes on from JAFADF010000073.1 coordinate 380,949, forward strand.
GGAGTAGCGCGGCAATCGCGAACGCCACCGCCGCCACCGTCTGCAGAGTCAGCTTCGCCCAGGCGTGCAAGCCGAGCGAGCGCGCCTTGCTGATCTTGATCCAGTCATCGGCCAGCCCGACCAGGCCCAGCGCCAACACCAGACCGAGCACCAGCAAGCCGGACGCCGTCGGCGGAGTCCAGGTGATCAGGTGGGCCAGCGTGTAGGCCAGCAACACCGAGGCGATGATGACGGTTCCCCCCATGGTGGGAGTGCCGCGCTTCGTGTGGTGGCTGGTCGGGCCGTCGTCCCGGATGAACTGGCCGTAGCCGCGCCGGACCAGGAAGCGAATCGCATAGCGGGTGCCCATCAGGGTGCCGACCAAGCCGATCGCCCCTGCGAGCAGGATGCTCCTCATTACCCAACCTCCAGCGTCGGCCGACCCTCGGCGAGGGCCTGCGCCACCGTTTCCAACGCCAGCCCACGCGATGCCTTGATCAGCACCACATCGTCCGGACGCAACCAGTCGGCTGCAGCCGTGAGAGCGGCGCTCCGATCGGGCGCCATGCTAAACCCGACGCCCCCGACACGCGCGCCAGCAGCCAGATCCTCGGCGTGGTCGCCGATCAGGACCAGATGGTCTATGTCGAGCTGTCCGGCGAGCTCCCCGACGTCGCGATGCTGCTGCGGCGCGGTCGCGCCGAGCTCGAGCATGTCACCCAGGATCGCCAACAGCCGGCCACCCGGACGGCGCAGTGCCGCCAGCGAGTGCAGAGCGGCCGCCATTGAGTCCGGGTTCGCGTTGTAGGCGTCGTTGACCACCAGCACCCGATCGGGACGTTCGGTCAGCTCCATCCGCCATCGGGAGCGTGCCTGCGCCTGACTCAGGGACGCGGCCACCTGGGTCAGTCCGATGCCGGCGACCAGCCCGACCGCGGCCGCAGCCAGGGCGTTCTCGACTTGATGCGCTCCGCTGACCTGCAGCGCCACCGGCACCGTGCCTTCGGCCAGCCCGGACGCGTGCAGCGTGAAGCGCGGCCGGGACAGGGCGTCCAGGCTCACGTCTTCAGCCCAGACCCGCACTTCGCCCAGACCGTCGGGTGCTCCGAAACTGGCCAGCCGGGCCGTCGTCCGTTCGGCCATCGCCGCCACCAACGGATCGGCGGCATTCAGCACGGCCCAACCGTCGCTCGGCAGCGCCTCCACCAACTCGCCTTTGGCCTGGGCGATCACCGCCTGGGAGCCGAACTCGCCCAGGTGGGCCTGGCCGACGTTGAGGACGGCACCGATCCGTGGCGGCACCACCTCGCACAGCCAGCGGATGTGGCCCAGACCGCGGGCGCCGAACTCGCTGACTAGGAACCGGGTGCTGGGCGCGACCCGAGTCGCGGTCAGCGGTACTCCGATCTCGTTGTTCTGGGACCCGACCGGGGCCACCGTCTCACCGGCAGTGGCCAGCACCTGGGCAATCAGGTCCTTGGTGCTGGTCTTGCCCGAGGACCCGGTGACCGCAACAGTGACCAGCCCACCGGCCAGTGCCTCATCGACCAGGCCGCGAGCCAATCGGGCCAGTCCGGCCGCAGGGTCGTCCACGACCAACTGCACAGCATCAACGGCCAACTCCCGTCCGACCAGGATGGCGGACGCTCCGGCGGCGACGGCGGCGGCGGCGAAGTCATGCCCGTCCACCCGCTCGCCGGGCAGAGCCACGAACAGGCTGCCCGGCTCGACGCTCCGAGAGTCGATGACCACCGTGGGGCCGACGGCCACCTGCGGGTCACCGATCAGTCGAGCCTCAGCCAGCGCAGCCACTTGCGCCGTGGTCATTTCATGCATCTTCTTCTCCTGCGATGGCCTGCCACTCCCGGGCAACCACCGCGACATCGTCGAAAGGAATCGTCTCGTGCGCCAACTGCTGGCCGCGCTCATGACCCTTACCCAGGATCGCGATCCAGTCCTGCGGGCCGGCCATGGTCAAGGCCGTCCGAATCGCCTGGGCCCGGTCGCCGCCGTCCATCACCTGCGCGCCACTGCGCTCGGCCTCCTGCCGCGCTCCGGCCAGCACCGCGGCCCGAATCTCGGCCGGGTCCTCGCTGCGCGGGTTGTCATCGGTGACGATCACCAATTCCGCACCGGACGCTGCCGCAGCCCCCATCGGGCCGCGTTTCGCCTGGTCGCGATCCCCTCCGCAGCCCAGGACGGCGATCCGCCGGCCCGCCGGGAGCCCGTGCAGCGCCGCCGTCACCGACTCCGGAGTGTGAGCGAAGTCGACGATCACCCCGGGCGCCTCGGGACCCAGATCGACCCGCTGCATGCGTCCGGGCACCGCGGCCTGAGCGAACGCGTCCAGTGCCACCGTGAGGTCGAGACCGGCCACCTCGAGCATGGCGGCAGCCGTGGTCGCATTGCGCAGGTTGAACTCACCGAGCAGGCCCAGCCGGAAGCCGACCTCGCCGGAGGGCGTCACCAGTCGGACCGCGCGGCTGCCGTCGGGCTGCAACTCAGCCGACGACACGTAATAGTCGGCCCGCGAGTCGGCCCCAGTGGTGACCAGTGACATCTCACCGGCATCGCGGACCTCCTGGGCGAGCCGGCGACCATACTCGTCGTCGATGCAGATGACGGCCGCGGATGCGCGGCCATGGCGGAAGAGCTCGGCCTTGGCCTGGAAGTAGCTCTCCTGATCGTGGTGAAAGTCCAAGTGGTCGCGGCCCAGGTTGGTGAACCCGGCCACCCCGAACCGCAGCTCGTCGACGCGGTGCAAGGCCAGCGCATGCGAGGAAACCTCCATGGCGACCGCGTCGGCGCCGTGCTCCTCCAGGTAGGCCAGCAGCGCCTGCAAGTCCGAGGACTCCGGGGTGGTCACTGTGGTCCGACCCGAAGCCAGCTGCCGCTCCCCCAGTCGGAAGCCGATGGTTCCGATGGTGCCGACCTGATGGCCGACCGCGGACAGTCCGGCGGCCAGCAGGAAGCTGGTGCTGGTCTTGCCGGTCGTCCCGGTCACTCCGAACAGGGCCAGTCGTTCGCCGGGACGTCCGTAGACCTCGGCTGCGGCGCGGGCGAGTTCGGCTCGCGGGTCAGCCACCACCACCACCGGCAGCCCGCTGTCCGCGGCCAACTCCACCCCGGCAGCGTCGGTCAGCAGCGCCACCGCGCCCGCCTGGGCCGCGGTCGTAGCGAAACGCGCTCCGTGGGTGACGTTGCCGGGCAGTCCGACGTAGAGGTCACCGGGGAGCACGCTGCGCGAGTCGATACTCACCCCGCTCACCGCGAGTCGGGGCGCGGAGGGGAACAGGTCGCTCAGCTGAACCGGACGGTTCCGGCTCGGCCGCAGCGGTGCCGAAGTGCTGGTCATCAAGGGCTACCCTAGCCAACCTCGGTCAGGGCTCGATCGGCAGCTTCGGGGCCTTGCCGGTCGACTGCGGCACCCCGTAGCGGGCCAGGGCCAGCGCCATGATGTCGCGGTAGGCAGGCCCTGCCACCGACTGTCCCGACGAACCGCGCCGCGGATGATCGATCACCACGTACGCCACGATCTGCGGGTCCTCGACCGGGCCGACGCCGATGGTCGAGGTGACCAGTCCCGTGGACTTGCCGGTCTTGGGATCCAGCTTCTGCGAGGTACCGGTCTTGGCGCCGGTGCGGTAGCCGGGCACATCGAAGGTGTGCGCCTTGGTGTTCTGCACCATGGACTCCATCATCGACACCACCACCGACGAGGTCTGCTCGGAGACAACCCGGCGCGGTTCGCCGGTGAGCAGGCTCTCCGACGTTCCGTCCGCCAGCGTCCGGGACTTCAGCAGACGCGGCGGGTTGTAGATGCCGCCGTTGGCGATGCCGGCCACCGCAGCTGCCTGCTGAACCAGCGTGACCGCAACGGCGCTACCGCCGAAGGCCAGGCCGTCGCGGCTGTAGTCGGGCATGTTCGCCGCCGGCAGGATTCCCCGCGACTCGCCAGGCAGGCCGATCCCGGTCTTCTGGCCCAGGCCGAAGCTCACGTAATAGTCGTGCAGCGCCTGCTTGGTCGACTTACGGGCCAGTTCGATGGTGCCAATATTGGACGACTTGGCCAGCACGCCACGGGCCAGCAAAGTCAGCTCACCGTGCTTCCAGGCATCGCTGACGTAGCCGTCGCCGGACTTGATCTTCGACGGAACCTTCACCACATCGTCCGCACGGACCAATCCTTGGTCGACGAGAGCGGCGAAGGTGAGGGCCTTCTGTACCGAGCCGGGCGTGTACGGATCCGTCACAGCTCGGTTCTGCAGATCCTTCGCGTCGGCGTCGCCAGGGTTGTTCGCGTCGAAGGTCGGGTAGTTGGACATGGCCAACACCTCACCGTTCTTGACGTTGAGCACGATCGCCATGCCGGAGTTCGCGTCCGTCTTGCGCACCCGATCACCCAGGATCTGATCGACCTCCCATTGCAGACCGGCATCGAGAGTCAGCTGGTAGTTGAGTCCGTTGACCGCGGGCTGCAGAACGTTCGTCCCCAGTGGGATCTTGCCGTTGGGCGAGTTCTCGTAGATCTCCTTGCCGGGCTTGCCGGCCAGTTGGGAGTCGAGCACCAACTCCAGACCGCCGCCACCATTGCCGGCCTCATTCACGAAGCCCAGCACGTTGGCAGCCAGCGTCTTGTTCGGGTAGCGCCGAGTCGGGTGGCTCTCCATGAACAGGCCGAGCAGGCCGGCATCGGACACCGACTGACTGAGTTCCCGGAACACCGCGGCCGGCACCTGCTTGACCAGGATCTGGTAGCGGCTGCCCGCCTTGGTGAGCTTGGGCAGGTAGCTGTCGACGGTTCCGCCGAGCCGACTGGCCAGCAACTGGGCCAGCTGATTCGGTGCCGAGGCCGCCACCTGACGATCCTTGTCGGTCATCTGCTCGGGGTGGATCTTGCCGTTGGTCAGGATGGCCACCGGGTCGGCGATCACCCAGACGGTGTCTTCGGTGAAAGCGAGCACCTCCCCGTTGCGGTCGGTCAACTCACCGCGAAAGGCCGGCAGCGCGCGCGTCACCGTGATCTGTGCCGCAGCTTCGGCAGCGACGGTGTCGGCGTCGATCGCCTGCACCTGAACCGCGCGTCCGGCTGCCATCGAGAAGATCACAGCGATGCCGATCAGCAGGGCACGCAGCCTGGTCGCCGAGCTGATGCCCGACTGCTTGCCCGGCATCCGGCGCTTGGCCGGACGGGACGACTTGGCCGGCTTGGCCTGCTTCGGCAGAAAGAACCGATCCAGCGGACGAGCCATCAGCCACGCTCCTTGGCGCCCGGCTTCGCGGTACCGGAGGTTGCCTGCGCATCCGCCGCAGCCTGCGCATCAGCCTTGGCCTGCGCCTCAGCAGCAGCTTTGGCCGCCTTCGCCTCCGCCTTGGCCTTCGCCTCGGCGGCCTTCTTCGCCTTGCGATCAGCCTCGGCCTTGTCCATGGCCGCGATCTGCGCCGCGACCTGCTCATCGGTCAGATAGCGCATCGACGGCACCTCGATACCGGTGACCTTCGTCGCTTTGCCGACCACGTCGCCGTCATCGAGACGGAGGCTCGCGGCCTGCGGGTTGGGTCGCATCCCCAGCGACTGAGCGGCCACGGCCAAGCTCTGCACCGAACGCTTGTCGGCGACGGCAGCCTGCAGTCCGGACACCTGGGTGGCCAGGACCGCAGCCTGATGCTGCCGATCCTGAACCACGAACGCCTGGTTCTGCAGGGCCGTGGTCAGAACCAGGATCCCGATCATCCCGAGCGCCAGCAGCGAGGCGACGACGGCCACAAAGGGAATGGTGGCCAGGCTGGAGGCTGCCCGGGGAACCGGACGCAGAATCGGCCGTCGACGTTCCGGATTCGGACGAGGGGCGAGTTGGGCGGTCATCGGGCCTCCTCCTGCTTTCTGGCTAGGGCACGCAGCCGGACTGGCTTGGCGCGCGAGTTGAACGCGATTTCGGTGTCAGAAGCTGTCTCGGCACCCCGAGTGAGCAGCGTGAAGTCCGCGGCGTAGCCGGCCGGGACGTCCGGGACGCCGGCCGGCACTCGATCCGAGGTGGCCCGGGCGAAGACCCGCTTGACCAGCCGGTCTTCCCCGGAGTGATAGGCCAGCACCACCAGGCGTCCACCGGGGGCGAGCGCGTCCAGGGCGGCCGGAAGCACCCCGGCCAGCGACTCGAGTTCGGCATTGACGGCTATCCGCAGCGCCTGGAAAGTGCGCTTGGCAGGGTGTCCCCCGCCGTAGCGCGCTGCCATCGGGAGCGCCTCGGTGACAACGGCGACCAGGGCTGCCGAGCTGGCCAGCGGGCGGGACGCCACGATCCGGTCGGCGATCCGCCGGGCGAACCTCTCGTCGGAGTAATCCCGAAGGATGCGGGCAATGTCCGCCGCCGGCCAGGTATTCACGATGGTGGCCGCGGTGAGTTCCTGGTCGGGGTTCATCCGCATGTCCAGCGGTGCGTCCACGGCATAGGCGAAGCCGCGGTCGGTGGCGTCAATCTGCAGCGATGACAGCCCCAAGTCGAGCAGGATCGCCTGCACCCTCGGACGACCGGCTGCCGCCAGTACGTCCGGAAGCTCGTGGTAGATCGCGCGATGCAGCTGGACCCGGGAACCGAATCCAGCCAGTCTCTGCCCGGCAAGCGCCAATGCCTGCGGGTCCCGGTCGATGCCGATGCAGCTGGCGTTCGGGGCGGCCTCCAGGATGGCCGAGGCGTGACCACCGAGCCCCAGAGTGCCGTCCACGTACACCGATCCGGGCTCGGCCAGCGCCGGGACGAGCAGCTCGACGACGCGCTCCACCAGCACCGGGTGGTGCTGCGGGGCGACGCTGCCGCCAGCTTCGCTCATCTCGACCCTGCCTATCCGCTCTGTCTGGTTGCTCGGCTCGTGCGTTGTGGTTTCAATCCGCGGTCTCCGCTCCTGGCACCGGGGAAGGTGCGCCAGCAGGGTCTGCACGCGGATTGAAGCCGCCACGCGCGAACCGGTCTTCGGTGGTCAGCTCACCGCAGGGCTTCCCTCGTCCAAGGCCGCGAAGGCCTCCTCTTGAGCTGCCGAGTACTCCGCCCAGGTCGCCGCATCCCACACCTCAAGGCGGTTGAACGCCCCGATCACGACGATCTCTTTGGTCAGGCCCGCATAGGCCCGCAGCGGAACCGGGACGGTGACCCGGCCCTGGCTGTCCGGCAACTCGTCCGAGGCGCCCGAGGCCACCATCCGCTGGTAGTCGCGCACTCCCCGAACAGTGGAAGGACCGGTTGCGGCGTTCGTCACCTCGGCGAGGAACGCCTCTGTCGGCCAGATGGCCAGACAGCGATCCTGCGCCCGGGTGATGACCAGGCCGGCTGCCAGCTGCTCGCGGAACTTGGCGGGCAGAAAGAACCGTCCCTTGTCGTCGAGTTTGGGGGTGTAGGTGCCCAGAAACACGGTGCCCACTCCCCTTTCCCTTTCCTCCACTTGGCTCCACAGTACCCCACTTTGCTCCACTGGACTGGCTTTTCAGTGACTAAATCCACTCACCCCCGCAACGCCTCGACGCCGGTTAGGCTGGGCAGAGTCCGCAGCAGATGACGACAGGGGCGAAGTGGAAGGAATCAGTGAGGGCGACGTCGCCCGAGTCACCGGCTTGGCACGCTCGATCCGGGACGCAGTCAGTACCGTCATCGAAGGCAAGCCGGAAGCGATCGAGCTGGCCACTGCCGCTCTCCTGGCCGAGGCACACCTCCTGATCGAGGACGTCCCCGGGGTCGGCAAGACGATGCTGGCAAAGTCCCTGGCCAAGGCCATCGACGCCACCGTGCGCCGGATCCAATTCACTCCCGACCTACTGCCCTCCGACATCACCGGGGTCTCGGTCTACAACCAGGCCAGCGGCAACTTCGAGTTCAAGCCCGGCAGCGTCTTCGCCAACCTGGTGATCGGTGACGAGATCAACCGCGCCTCACCGAAGACACAGTCGGCGCTGCTTGAGGCCATGGAGGAGCGCCGCGTCACCGTGGACGGGGTCAGCCACGAGCTGCCGCGCCCGTTCCTGGTGATCGCCACCCAGAACCCCATTGAGATGGAGGGCACCTACCCTCTCCCCGAAGCGCAGCGCGACCGATTCGGCCTGCGAATCGACATCGGCTACCCCAGCTCCACGGCAGAAGTGGCCATGCTGGAACACCACGGCGGTGCCGACCCGCTGGAGCCGCTGGCCCCGGTCGCCACTGCGTCCGCCGTGATGGAAGCCATCGGGATCGTCCGGCAGATCTACGTCCACCCGCAGGTGAAGCAGTACCTGGTCAATGTGGTTGCCGCGACCCGAACCGCGCCCGAGTTGCGCCTGGGCGCATCGCCGCGGGCGAGCCTGCAGTTGATGCGCGCAGCCAAGGCCTGGGCCGCAATGGACGGACGCGGCTACGTGATTCCGGACGATATCGCCGACCTGGCGATCCCCACTCTGGCCCACCGCGTGCTGCTCAGTCCCGCCGCTCAACTCGCCGGCCGCAACCCGGCGGACGCAGTGGCTGCGGCAATCGCCACTGTGACGGTGCCGGCCAAGCGCTGAGATGAAGGCCGCCAACCCACTGACCGCACGCGGCTGGGGCCTGCTCGCCGCCGGGATCGCCTGGACGGCCGTGGCGCTCAGTCTGGGTCAGCGCACGCTGGCCTGGCCCGGCCTGTTCCTGGCCAGCGCCCCCATCATCAGTTGGCTGCTCCTACTGCCGGCGTCGATCAGTTGCCGGGTGGACCGCGCACTGAGCTCACCCCGAATCAGTGTTGGCCAAACGGCCCGGGTGGAGTTGCTGCCGGCACCGCGCTCGCTGAGCTTCGGCGGGGTGTTCCAGCTGCGCGATCGACTGGCGCCGACCCTGGGAGAGGCACGCTGGGTGGTGATCCCGGCCGGCATCGGCCGCTGGCGCCGCGGGCTGACCTATCAGGTCACCCCGGCCTGGCGGGGACGCCACCAACTCGGCCCCACCGAGCAGAGCCTCGGCGACGGCCTGGGTCTGGCCCGGTCGCTCCGCGCAGCCGACAACGCCACCGAGCTGATCGTGCGCCCGCGGGTCGAAGTGCTGCCCAGCCTTCGCCCGACGACCGGGCAGGGCGCCCTCAGCGACCCGATGATCCGGCACAGCGGCCTGAGTGGCGCCGACGACGTCCTGATCCGCGAGTACGAGACCGGCGACGACGTCCGCCGCATTCACTGGCGCTCGACCGCCCATTTCGGTGAGCTGATGGTGCGGCGGGAGGAACGCTCCTGGGATCCTCACGCCAGCGTGATCCTCGACAACCGCAGCCATGGCTACGCGCGACGCAGCCCCGATCTGCGGCTGGAGTGGGTGGTGTGCGCGGCGGCGTCGATCACCCTCCAACTGGCCCGGGACGGCTTCGCGGCCACCCTGGTCGACGCCGACGGGATCAGCTTGCCCGGCGGCGAGCAGGAGCTGATCCTCGAACACCTCACCGATCTCGAGTCCAGCAACACACGCGGCCTGACCACGGCCCTCCGCGCAGCGGACGCCGAAGGCGCCAACCAGCTCCTGGTCGCCGTCCTGGCCCGGGTGGACGACGCCGAGGAGGCCGAGCTGGCCGCCGCCCTGGCCAATGGACGGGTGGGCTGGGCGATCCTGGTCGGCGGCACCGGCTCCGATGCGGCCTCGATTGACCGGCTGACCAGAGCCGGTTGGCACGCCGTGCTGGCCGACCCGACCGGCCCGGTGGCGTCGGCCTGGCAGGCATTCGGCGGGTGGGGCCGATGACCCCAGCCGATCGCACCACCCTGGCCTGCGCAGTAGCGGCACTGACCGCGGGCTTTCCGCTGACCGCACTGACCACCGACCGCAGCTATCTGGTGCTCGCCGTGCTGCTGGTGGCCATCAGTGCCGGGATCGGAATCGGCCTTCGGCATCTGGGGCTGCCCGGCTGGACGGCCCGGCTACTCCAGGTGGTCGCGGTGATCGTGGTGCCGTTCGTCGTCCCTGCGACGCGAAGCCCGTTCCGGCTGGTGACCAAGACCGTTGAGTTCATCCAGGTCTCAACGGCGCCCATGCCCTACGAACTGGGCTTCGCCACGCTCAGTGCGATCCTGCTGTGGGCGCTCTTCCTGACTCTGGACGCGCTGGGCGAGGTGTTGCGCACCTCGGTGCTGGGGCTGGCACTGGTACTGCCAGGCTTCATCGCTGCGGTGCTGATCACGCCCGACCTGACCACCTTCTGGCACTTCTTGGTGCCTGCCTGCGGCTACGCAGCCCTCCTGGCCACCAGCACCCGGAACCGGGCCGGCCAAGCCAGTCCGGGTGCCTCCGTCATCGGCCTGCGCCGCGGGATCCTCAGCATCGCGGCCCTGACCATCGGCCTGTCGCTGGTGGCTGCGGCCGGTCTGAGCAGTCGGCTGCCGGCCGGCGCCCAGAACTGGGGAGCCGGGGTCGGTGGTGGAGTGCAGCTGGTCGACCCGAGCCTGGACTTGATCCGCAACATCAACGCCACCGCAGACCGCCCCGTGCTGAGCTACCGCAGCGATGACGGCAAAGGCACCTATCTGCGACTGGCGGCGCTGAGTGGCTTCACCGACAGCGGCTTCAGCTTGGTGCCCACCGAGCTGTTCGCGGCACCGATGATCTCCGGCAAGCCGAGAGGCGAACAGCGCTGGGTGAAGGTCAGCGTCGACGTCGGCGACTTCACTAGCCAGTGGCTGCCGGTGCCATGGGTGCCGACCAGCTACAGCGCTCCGGGCGACTGGCGCTACGACCGCAGCACCCTGGCCGTGGCCGCAGTCGGCGACACTCAGACCAATGGCACCCGCAAGCTGCACTACACCGCAACCGGCTGGACGCCACTCGATCTGGACGAGGAACTCGCCGGCGCCACCGCCGGGAACCCCGGCGATCGTGGGCTGACCCTGGAGCTGCCCGCCAACATCTCCCCGCTGGTGACCGACTTGGTCAACGACTTGACCAGCGGCCTGGGCAGCGCCGGGGCGAAGGCGCTGGCACTGCGCGACTATCTACGCTCCGGTGAGTTCACTTATTCAACCCAGGCCGTGCCCGGCACCACCATCGGCACCCTGAACGACTTCCTCATCGGCAGCCGCACCGGCTACTGCGAGCAGTTCGCCGGTGGGTTGGCCGCGATGGCCCGGATGGCCGGGATCCCCTCCCGGGTGGTGGTCGGCTTCCTCCCCGGCCGAAAGAGCGGGGACGTCTGGCAGGTCGGCGTCCGCAACATGCACGCCTGGACCGAGCTCTACTTCAGCGACCTGGGCTGGGTCGCCATGGACGCCACCCCACCAGGAGCAGTCGAGGGCGCGCCGAGCCCGAGCAGCAGTGCCGAGCCGACCATCAAGCCGTCGGCGGCGCCGCGGACCGAGGTGCCGGTGCCCCGAGCCAGCCAGGCGCCCCGACCCACTCCAGCCAACGCTCCCACTCAACCGATCTGGCCGATCATCGGTTGGATGGCCGCGGGTGGGCTGGTGCTGGCCCTGCCGCGATTGAGCCGGTGGGGGCTGCGGCGCTGGCGCCTGCGGCACCGAGCGGACGGACCCGCGGCCGAAGGGGCCTGGCGGGAGGCGTGCGCCCGGTTGGCCGATGCGGGGATCGCACTCTCCTCCGGCTCGCCGCGCCGCCAGGCGGCACGGGCGGCCGAGCAGCTCGATGGTGATCCGGGAGCGGCGTTGTCCCAGCTGGCCGTGGCGGTCGAGCGGGCGCGCTACGACCGTCAACCACTGCCTGCCCGCGAACTGGAGGCGCCGCTGGCCGCGCTCACCGCAGGATTGGCCGGACGGCGCCGCACGCTACTGAGTGCGTGGTGGCCACGGTCGCTGCGACCTCGACGGTTCCGCAGCCGGTAGCCCAGGACGAGCCGCTGAACTCAGAAGGGGCCGTTACCCTCGCCGGTCGGCCGGTGCCGACGCGGGTCGGTGTGATCATTGTCGCGGCCGCGATCGGATGGATGGGCGGGCGGTTCGGCCTGCTCAAAGCCGCGCAGCGCGAGAACCGCCGCACCGAGCATCACCACGAAGCCGAGCACACTGACCAACCAGTGCACTTCCATGCCACCAACCAGAGCTGCCAGTCCGACGAAGAACAACAGTGCCGCAAGCACCGTCTGCCGTCGCGCCCAACGATGCCCACTTCCGCGCAGAGCGTTGGCCAGCTTCGGATCATCGGCGGCCAGGTCGGCCTCCAACTGGGCGAGCCGTCGCCGCTCCTCTTCAGTGAGGGCCATGGTCACCTCCTCCGGTGTCACGTCAGCGCCAGTCTAGGCTGCGATCAGGCAATTCGGAACCGGCGACTCCGGCTGCCTTCGTAAGCACTGCTCGCTCCACCTTTCCCCGGCCGAACCGCTGGATCAGCTGGTCACCAACCCGGTCGAGATCAGACCAGCCCCGCTCCGGCTCGTCCAACCGAGGCTGAATGGCGATTCGCGAGCGATCGCTGAGTTCGGTGACCCGCACCCCCACCCGACGAATCCCCAGCCGTCCGCCACGCAGCTTCGCGCACAAGCCTCGGGCGACCTGGTAGAGCTCCTGAGTCACGTCGGTCGGCATCGACAACGTCGCCGAGGTGGAGGCAGAGGTGAAATCGGCATAGCGCAGCCCGACCGTCAGGCGGCGGCCGAGGACGTCGGCGGCTCGCATCCGGGAGCCGACCTTGGTGATCACCCGAAGCAGCACTGCATGCAGATCCTGCACCGTGGCCAGGTCGCGATAGACGGTGAGCTGGCAGCCGATGCCCCTGCTGCCCGGGCCGTGGAACTCGGCCTGCCCGCCCTTGCCCCAGGCCAGCGCTCTCAGTCCGAGGCCGGCGTGCGGCCCGAACGCCCGGCGCAATTCCACCGCCGGAAGCTGGGCGAGATCACCGATTGTCGTCACTCCCAGCCGGTGCAGCTTGGCTGCGGCCGACTCGCCCACCCCGACCAGTGCTTCCACCGGCAGCGGGTGCAGGAACTCGATCACACCGTCGGTCGCGATCTCGCGCAGGCCGTCCGGCTTGGCGGCGTTCGCAGCCATCTTGGCGATCAGCCGGTTCGGGCCGATCCCGACCGAGCAGGTCAGCTGCAGCTCATCGAACACGATGGCCCGGATCCGCGCCCCCACCTCGGCGGCCGGGACCGCACGTGGCCCGGATGGCAGTTCGAGATAGGCCTCGTCGATCGAGGCCATCTGCACCTTCGCCGAGAAGGTCTGCAGGATCTCGCGCACCTGACGGGAGGCCTCGCTGTAGCTGGCGAAGTCACCGGGAACCCCGACCCCGGCGGGACACAGCCGCCGAGCTGCCGCCACCGACATGCCGCCGCGGACTCCGTACTCGCGGGCCTGATAGTTGGCCGAGAGCACCACCCCCCGCTCGGCTCCGCCCACCCACATCGGCACCTGGGCCAGGTCTGGACGGTCACGCTGGGTCACCGAGGCATAGAACGCGTCCATATCGACGTGAAGAATCGGCGCCACGGCCGCGGGCTGCTCACTCACCGGAACTCCCCCGGCCGGCCGGCTGTTCGATTCGACCATCGCCCGACTTGCCACACGTCCGCCCCTGCCGCCCGATCAACCTCGGCCGCCCGAGCGGGCCGATGACCCCGGTGTGGACGCTGGGTCGAGGAGCGCCCACACCGGAGATCGGACGGGCCCGAGGGCCCGCCACGAGCCTTCCCCAGCTCGGCCGATCGTCAGATGTATTCGAACACCTTTTCGATTCAAGGCAATCATAGGACGGCCCTCTGACACTTCGTCAAGCGGCAGGTCCAGATCGCTACCCATCGCGCCGGCGCGATCCGACAGAGGTCGCCGCCAATGCCGGACCGCACCAGGCCCCGGGCGCGGCACCCGCGCCGTCCCGCCGGGCATCCGAGTCAGCCCAGAACCGTGATCTCCACCTCGACGAAGAGGTCGGAGGACTCCGAGCCGGAATAGACGCCCTTCAACGGCGGCACATCGAAATAGTCCCGCCCGACGCCGACCTCGACGTGGAAGTCGCCGGGCGCGGTGTCGTTGGTCGGGTCCAGGCCGACCCAGGCGCCGTCCCAGTACTGCAGCCAGGCGTGCGACTCCCCCACCCGAACCTCGCCGACCACCGGACTGGCCGACGGCATCACATAGCCCGACACGTACCGGGCCGGGATCCCGGCGCTGCGCAGTGCGCCCAAGCCGAGATGCACCAGGTCCTGGCAGACGCCGGCCCGAATCTCCCAGACGTCGGCGGCACGAGTGTTGACCTGAGTGGAGCCCGGCACATAGGCGACGCGTTCGCGGATCCGTCCGATGATCTCGGCCACCGCATCGGCCGGACGTGCGCTGTCGTGGGCCACCTCAACAGCAACCCGGTGCAGTTCGGCACCAGGATCGACGTGCTCACTCACCGCCAGCATCTCGACGTACTTGTCCGCGAAGCTGCTATCGGCCAACTCGGCCCAGCTGACCCCCGGGCCGACCGACAGCCGATCCCCCACCTCGACCGTACTGACGGCCACCACATCCAGGCGCTGGTGCGGTTCGGCAACCTCGAAGGCCGTGACCGACGTTCCCCAGTAGTCGGTGAAGGAATGGGTCCAGGCCAGAGGGTTGATGTCCAGCCGGGTGGCCTGGACGAACTGCTCCCGCGTCGACCGCGGCGTCATCCGGGCTTCGTTGTGGGAGGCACTGACCAAGCCCGTGTACCGGTAACCGGTGCGATGCACCAGCCGTAGCTGTCGTCCCATCAGTTGCCTCCGCTCCAGCTCGCCGCGGTCGAGCCACTGAAGTAGCGCTCGGTGATCGCCTCACTGGCCAGATTGCAGGTGCGCTGCAGTTCAGTCATCCGCGCCGGCAGGTCTTCCAGAATCCGACCAGGGGCCCGATACTCCAGCGCTGAGCGTGCCGTCCCGAGTAGCCGGGCGGACTCGTCCTCGTAGCCGGCCCGCCGGCCACTGGCCAGATTCAGCTCCGCCAGTGCAGCCTCGGCCGCAGCCAGGCTGTGCACCACCGACCGCGGGAACAGCCGATCCAATAGGACGAACTCCGCTGCGTCGGTGTCTGTGGTCACGCCGCCATAGGAGCGGACGAACGCGTGGTGGGCACCGCAGCCACGCAGCACGTTGTTCCAGGAACTCTGCGTTCCCGAGGTGATGTGGGCCGTCGAGATCAGCCGGGCGGTCATGTCGACCCGTTCGATGCTGCGTCCCAGAGCCAGGAACAGCCAGCCCTCGTCGTGGCTCATGGTCTGGTCGGCGGTCCCGGAGATGACCGCGCAACGCTCCCGGACGTGCCGGAACGCCGAGGCCGGTCTCATCCGTTGCAGCCGTCCACCTTTGACCGAGTTCCAGGTGGTGTTGATCGCCTCCCACATCTCGATCGACACCGTCTCCCGAGCCCGCCGGGCCGCCTCACGGGCACCGCCCAGGGCGGCAGCGATCGAGCTCGGCGAGGTGGGGTCGTAGCTCAGCAGGCGCAGCACTTCGGTGGTATCGGCCGCCTCCACCGACGGCGCCCCCATCACCGCCAGCAGGGTGAGTGCGGCATCGTCCTGGTCGACCGATGGGTCGTCCAGAAGCAGCTGCAGATGCACCTCGACGATCCGGCAGGTGTCTTCGGCGCGCTCCAGGTAGCGTCCGATCCAGAACAATGACTCGGCGATCCGGCTCAGCACGGCGTCCCTCCGATCCGGGACTGCTGCTGTTGCTGGGCCTGCTGGTGGGCCACCTTCTCCTCGCCGAGATCGACCTGCGGGACCGAGGCGACCACATCGCGTCCGCGCCGCCGACGCCGCTTGCCACGGACGGCATCGCGGGCCAGCACCCAGGTGTCCTTGGAACCACCACCCTGGCTGGAGTTCACGATCAATTCGCCCTCAGGCAGGGCCACTCGGGTCAGCCCGCCGGGCAGCACGTAGACGTCGCTGCCCGAGTTCACCGCGAACGGCCGCAGGTCGACGTGCCGAGGAACCATCTGGCCGTCGATCATGGTCGGCACCGTGGACAGTTGCACCACGGGCTGGGCGATCCAGCCGCGCGGATCCTTCACGATCCGGGCGCGCAGGGCGTCCAACTGCTTGGCAGTGGCTCGGGGACCGATCACGATCCCCTTACCGCCGGAGCCGTCCACCGGTTTGAGGACGAGTTCGGCCAGCCTGTCGAGCACCTCCTCGCGGTGCGCCGGATCCTCCAGCCGCCAGGTGTCCACACTGGCCAGCAGCGGCTCCTCGCCGAGGTAGTAGCGGATCAGGTCCGGCACATAGGTGTAGACGAGCTTGTCATCGGCCACGCCGTTGCCGATGGCGTTGGCGATGGTGACGTTGCCCGCGCGAGCTGCCGTGATCAGGCCCGCGCAGCCCAGCACCGAGTCGGAGCGGAACTGGGCGGGATCGAGGAACTCGTCGTCCACTCGTCGGTAGATCACGTGCACCGGTCGCAGGCCGTGAGTGGTTCGGATCGAGACCCGTCCACCGTGGCAGACGAGGTCGCGGCCCTCGACCAGTTCGACCCCCATCATTCGGGCCAAAAGAGCATGTTCGAAGTAGGCGGAGTTGAACACGCCCGGAGTCAGTACCACCACCGTCGGGTCCGGCACTCCCGACGGAGCAGCCGCCCGAAGCGCGGCGAGCAGCTGGAGTGGGTAGCCCTCCACCGGACGAATCCGGTGCCTGCTGGTCACCTCGGGAAGCGCCGAGAACATGGCCCGGCGATTGGTCATCACATAGGAGACCCCAGACGGCACCCGAACGTTGTCCTCCAACACCCGGAATCGGCCGATCTCATCGCGAATCAGGTCGATTCCGGCCACATGACAGCGGACGCCGTTGGTGGGATGCAGCCCGGCCACCACTCGGTGGTAGTGCGGCGAGGTGACCACGACCCGGCGCGGAATCACCCCGTCCCGGAAGGCTCGGCCCTCGCCGTAGACATCGGCCAGGAACGCCTCCAGGGCCCGCACCCGTTGGGCAACCCCGTCCTCGACCTCGGCCCACTCACTGGACAGCAGCACCCGCGGCACGATGTCCAGCGGGAATGGACGTTCCTCGCCTCCGATGTCGAAGGTGACGCCCTGATCGAGATAGGTCGACTTCAGATACTCGGCGCGAGCCCGGACCTCTTCTCCGTCGAGCTTGCCGAGCTGGCGGAGGACCGACCCGTAGGCGACCCGCACTCCTTCTGCGCCCACCACCTCGTCGAAGGCTTTCGGGGTGCCGGCGTAGTCACGAAACAGCAGACTCACGCTTCGAAGGCTAAAGCCGCCGTGTTTCGAGAGAGTGTCGAATGTGAGTCGGTCCGTCTCACGCTCTCAGCAGGAGCACGGATCGGTCACCACTCGCGGCGCGGACGTCCCTTGCGCGGCTTCGCCGAGCCGCCGGCGTTCGGGCGGCTGTTCACCCGACCCAGCTCGATCAGCTTGCCGGAGATCCTGGTCTCGGCCAGTGCCTGCCAGACCTCCGGCGGCAGCTTCATCGGCAGTTCCACCAGCGAGTGGTCGATCCGGATGTCGATGTGCCCGAAGTCGGAGCGCTGCAGCCCACCCTCGTTGGCCAACGCGCCGACGATCTGCCGAGGCTGAACCCGATGCCGGCGGCCCACCGCGATCCGGTAGGTGGCCATCTCCACCTGATTCCGGGAACGTCGCTCACGAGGGGCGTCGTCACTGCGGTCGAACCGCTCGCCGCGAGCCGGACGCTCCCGCTCAGCGCGCGGGCTGGGTTCGGGAGTGGACTCATCCAGCAGCAACGGGACGTCGCCCTGCAAGACGATGGCCAATGCCGCAGCCACATCGACCTCGGGCACATCATGCTCGCGGACGTAGTGGGCGACGATGTCGCGGAAGGTGTCGACCGAGTCGGACTCCAGCGCCGCGGTGATGGCCGAGTCGAACTTGGTCAGCCGGGTGCTGTTCACGTCGTCGATGGTCGGCAGCGGCATCTGGGTGAGCGGCTGCCGAGTCGCCTTCTCGATCTGGTTGAGCAGATAGAACTGCTTGGGGCTGACGAAGGAGATCGCGTCTCCGGTGCGTCCGGCCCGTCCGGTGCGGCCGATCCGGTGCACATAGGACTCGGTGTCGGTCGGTAGGTCGTAGTTGACCACATGGCTGATCCGGTCGACGTCCAGACCACGGGCGGCCACGTCGGTGGCGACCAGGATGTCCAGCTTGCCGGCCTTGAGTTGATTGATGATTCGTTCCCGCTGCGCCTGGGCAACGTCGCCGTTCAGCGCGGTGGCCGCGAAGCCGCGGGCCCGCAACCGCTCGGCGAGCTGCTCGGTGTCCTGCTTGGTCCGAGCGAAGATGATCATGGCCTCGAAGTTCTCGACCTCGAGGATCCGAGTCAGGGCGTCCAGCTTGTGGGAGGGCGCCACTCGCAGATACCGCTGGGTGGTGGTGGCCACCGTTGCGGTCTTGCTCTTGATGGTGATCTCCACCGGATCGACCAGGTACCGCTTGGCGATCTTGCGAATCGGCGGCGGCATGGTGGCCGAGAACAGCGCGACCTGCTTGTCTTCCGGCGTGCCGGCCAGGATCGTCTCGACGTCCTCGGCGAAGCCCATGTTCAGCATCTCGTCGGCCTCGTCGAGGACGAGGAACCGCAGCTGGCTCAGGTCGAGGGTGCCCTTCTCCAAGTGATCCATGATCCGGCCGGGAGTTCCGACGATCACCTGGACGCCTCGCCGCAGGGCGCTCAGCTGGACGCCATAGGCCTGACCGCCGTAGACCGGCAGCAGATGCAGGTTCGGCAGGTGCGAGCCGTAGCTGGCAAAGGACTCGCAGACCTGTAGGGCCAACTCGCGAGTCGGGCAGAGCACCAGGGCTTCGGGGGCCTTCTGGCTGTAGTCGAGTTGGGAGAGAATCGGCAGCGCAAAGGCTGCGGTCTTGCCGGTTCCGGTCTGGGCTCGGCCGACGACATGGCGTCCCTCGAGCAGCGGCGGGATGGTCGCGGCCTGGATCGCCGTGGGCAACTCGTACCCAAGATCCTTCACCGCCTTCAGCACGCGCTCGTCCAGGCCGAGCTCGCTGAATCGGGGCAAAGGCAGGTCAACTTCTTGTTGCGTCACCTGCGAAGTGTAATGACCGTGCCACTCAGCGCGCGAACCCGCGAGCCTCAGGCATACCGTCGACCCGGGAGCGCCTGGATCACCATGGCGCCCGACACCTGGTCATAGGCGGTTCGGCCGTCCTCCCACAGGAGTCCGGCAAGGTAGCTCAATGCGACCACCAGGGCCGCCACCACCCCCACCCAGGCAGCCGGGCCGCCGTCGTCGACGGCGGCCAGCACCGCCAGATAGGCCAGCGGCACCGGCAGTCCGAGCTTGATCAGATTGCGGGCCAGCGCGCGGCCGAAGGACAGCCGGGCAGCGTCGGGATAGTGCCGCACCCGCAGCCCCCGCGCCAGCTTGCCCGGAGTCGCCTCCCAGGGGCTCGCCTCGCAGGCCGCCAGCACGACAGTGCCGGCCAGTGCGGCCACTGCAGCGTTGGCCAGATGCGTCCCCAGAGCAGTCAAAGTGAACCAATGGGCCGCCTGCACACCGGCCAGAGCCGCGAGCAACAGAGCGCCCACCATCGCGACCAGACAGCAGTCGATCACCCCGGCCACCAGGCGACGTCCCAACCAACTGCTCACCGGGCCAGGCTAGCTGGCGCTGGCAGCGGCGCGGGCATCGATCGGACCAGGCCTAGCGCCGAGGTTGAGGGTTCAGGACCTTGCCAGTACCGCTTCTCGGGCCTTGAGTAGGGCGGCCAGCACGGTGTTCACCGGCACCGGGACCCCGGTCCGCTCACCCAGCCTGACCATGGTCTGGCCGAAGCTGTCCACTTCGGTCGGACGTCCGGCAAGAGCGTCCTGCGCCATCGAGGTGAAGTTGTCCGGGCCAAGGTTCGCCAGGACCTCCAGCCAACGGTCCAGGTCGGAGTCGTCGAGGCTGATGCCGAGAGCGTTGGCCACGGCAATCACTTCCCGCTGGGCAGCGATCATCGTGGACCGCGCCTCGCCCTCGACGTGGAAGACCCGGTAGGGCGCACCGATGATCGCTGACACCTGGTTCACCCCGACGTTGATCAGGTACTTCCACCAGAGCTCGCGGATCATATCCGCAGGCACGTGGTGGGCGATTCCCGCCTCCGCGAAGATCGCGCCCACCCGGGCCACCTGTTCGGCCTTCGCGCCGGGGTTGGTGGGTTCGCCATAGACGATCCGTCCCAGCGATGAGTAGTGGACCTCTCGTCCCTCGCGGACGGCGTCGATTCCCACCGACAGCGACAGCAGCACTGTGGCCTGCGGAAATGCCGCCGCCAGGATCTCCTCGCTGTCGATGCCATTGAGCAGACTGAGGATGACAGTGTCCGGACCGACATAGGGTGCCAACAGGGCGATGGCGTCATCGAGCGCCCCGCGCTTCACCGCGATCAACGCCAGATCGGCGGGTCCGGCAGACGCCTCGGCGAGCGGGAAGTGGAAGCTCTCGCCGTTGACCACCGTCGGCTGGTCCCGGTAGCGGGCCTGTCGCTGCGGATCGGCCACGACGCGCAGGTCTGCGCCGGCCTTCAGCAGCAGGCTGCCATAGCCGGCGCCGACCGCACCCAGTCCGACCAGGACGATCCGTGCGGACATCAGTCGCCCAGTGGGCCGAACTTCGCGCCCCGCGCGGTGAGTTCAGCCTCGCCGCCATCGGCGGCCGTCAGCACCCACAGCCCCCGGCTGGTCAGCGCGAAGGTGTGCTCCCAGTGCGCTGCGACCGACCCGTCGCGGGTGACGATGGTCCAGTCGTCGTCGAGCACCGCTGTCCGCGGCGAGCCCAAGGTCACCATGGGCTCAACGGCCAGGCACATGCCCTTGACCAGCTGCTCGCCCCGACCGGCTCGGCCCACGTTCGGGACGTCCGGCGGCTGATGCATCGCCGAGCCGATCCCGTGGCCGGTGAACTCGTCGACGATCCCGTACTTGATCTGCGTGCCACGAATCGAACGCTCCACGGCTGCGCTGATGTCGCCGACTCGTCCGCCGATCCGGGCCGCGGAGATGCCCGCCCACATCGCTGTGCGGGTGGCCTCGCTGAGCGCGGCCCGCTCCGGAGCCAACTCCCCCACCCCGAAGGTGACAGCCGAGTCTCCGTGCCAACCGTCGATCGACAGACCGAAGTCGACGCTGACCAGATCGCCATCGACCAATGGCCGCTCCGCCGGGATGCCGTGGACGATCTCGTCGTTGACCGAGATGCAGGTGACCGCCGGGTACGGCGGCAGCCCGAAGCCGCCGTCATAGCCGAGGAAGGACGACACTGCCCCGCCCTCGGCAATCATGGCCGCGGCGAGGCGGTCGAGCTCGATCGGGCTGACCCCGGGGGCGGCCGCATCGCGGACCGCCGCCAGGATCTGCGCGACCAGAACGCCGGCTCGCCGCATCTTGCGCAGCTGGTCGTCGTTCTTCAGTTCGATGACCGGCCGACGCCGGCTCATTCTCAAGACAGCTTCGCGTCGAGCGCGTTGGTGATTCGCTGCGCGACCTCGTCGATGGAGCCGATGCCGTCCACCTCGACCAGCAGGCCGCGGTCGCGGTAGGTGGCCAGCAGCGGATCGGTCGCCTCGGTGTAGATCACCATCCGGTTGCGGATCGTGTCGGCATTGTCGTCGGCGCGGCCTTCGAGCTCGGCCCGCTTCAGCAACCGAGCCACCAGCACGTCGGTATCGGCGACCAGCGAGATGACCGCGTCAATGGACTGGCCGCTCTTGGTCAGCGCCTCGTCCAGAGCCACAACCTGGCCGGAAGTGCGCGGGTAGCCGTCCAGCAGCCAGCCGGCGGCAGCGTCGGCCTCGAGCAGGCGATCGGCCACGATCGCATTGGTGATCTCGTCGGGCACATAGCCGCCGTCGGCCATGATCCGGGAGACCTCCAGACCCAGCGGGGTCTGGTTCTTCACATTGGCGCGGAAGATGTCTCCGGTGGAAATCGCGGGAATGCCGTAGTGAGCGGCAATGCCGACAGCCTGGGTGCCCTTACCGACGCCGGGGGGGCCCATGATGAGCAGTCTCATCTGAGGAATCCTTCATAGTTTCGTTGCTGCAACTGGCTCTGGATCTGCTTCACAGTGTCCAGGCCCACTCCGACGATGATCAGAATCGAGGTACCGCCGAAGGGGAACTTGTTGTGCGTGCCGAGCAGGATGAACGCGATCGCCGGGATCAGCGCGATGATCCCCAGGTACAACGAGCCAGGAGCGGTCAGCCGCGACAGCACGTGGGCCAGGTAGCGCTCGGTGGGCCGTCCAGCCCGGACGCCGGGAATGAAGCCGCCGTACTTCTTCATGTTGTCGCTGACCTCGACCGGATCGAAGGTGATCGACACATAGAAGTAGGCGAAGAAGATGATCAGCAGGAAGAACACCAGCTCGTACACCCAGCTGCCCGTGGTCAGGTAGGTCGCGATCCAGTTGGACACCGGATTGCCCGCCTGGAATTGGGCATACAGCACCGGCAGGTAGAGCATCGACGAGGCGAAGATGACCGGGATGACGCCGGCCTGGTTCACCTTGATCGGGATGTAGGTGGTGGTGCCACCCATCAGCTTGCGTCCGACCATCCGCTTGGCGTACTGGACCGGGATTCGCCGCTGTGCCTGCTCCATGTAGACGACTGCGGCCATCACCGCCAGCCCGATCACCAGCGTCATGGCGAAGACCAGCCAGCCCTGCGCGTTCGGCATGTTGTCGTTGCCCGGCATGGTGCCACGGGACAGTGCGATCGCCCACAGGGAGGCCGGGAACTGAGCGGCGATCTGGGTGAAGATCATCACCGACATTCCGTTGCCGACGCCGCGATCGGTGATCAGCTCGCCCAGCCACATGATCACGCCGGTGCCGGCGGTCATGGTCAAGATCATGGTGAGGATCGGGAACAGGCCCTTGCTGTACACCAACTGCTCGGTGCAGCCGGCGAACAGCTGGCCGTTGACGGCCAGCGTCACGAAGGCCGTGGAGTTCAGCACTGCCAGCACGATGGTCAGGTAGCGGGTGTACTGGGTGATCTTGGCGGTTCCGGAGGCGCCCTCCTTCTTCAGGGCCTCCAGCCGCGGAATCACCACCGTCAGCAACTGAAGGATGATGCTCGCCGTGATGTAGGGCATGATCCCGAGCGCGAAGATCGCCAGCTGAAGCAGAGCCCCGCCAGAGAACAGCTGGATCATCGAGTACAGACCGGCGCTGTCGCCGCTACTTGCCTGCACCCGGCAGACGTTCACCGCCTGGATGTTGACGTTCGGAGCCGGGATCACCGAGCCCAGGCGGAAGATCGCCAGGATCATCAGGGTGAACAGGATCTTCCTGCGCAGGTCAGGTGTCCGAAGCGCATTCGCGAATGCGGAGAGCATGTTGCCGACCCAACTCCTTCTCGTCTTTGGCGGCGCTGCCTGTCGGCATCGCCACTGCGGGCAGCGGACCAGGTCCGGCCAACCCGTGAAACTCTATCAAGGCATCCGCGATTTCTCGCATCGCTGTCCTACTACGCATGAGGGCCCCGGACGATGCCGGAGCCCTCATAGGTCGATCAGGTGATCTAGAGTTCGGTGACGCTTCCGCCAGCCGCCTCGATCTTGCTCTTCGCGGAGCCGGAGAACGCGTGTGCGCTCACCTGGACCGCAACCGAGATCTCGCCATTGCCGAGCACCTTGACCAGCTCGCCGTCACGGACGGCACCCTTGGCCACCAGGTCGGCCGGGGTCACCGCACCGCCCTCGGGGAACAACGCGGCGAGCTTCGCCACGTTGACCACCTGGTACTCAACCCGGAACGGGTTCTTGAAGCCACGCAGCTTGGGCAGCCGCATGTGCAGCGGCATCTGCCCACCCTCGAAGTTCTCCGGGGTGTTCTTGCGTGCGCCGGTGCCCTTGGTGCCACGGCCCGCGGTCTTGCCCTTGGAACCCTCACCGCGGCCCACGCGGGTCTTGGCGGTGTGAGCGCCCGGAGCCGGACGCAGGTGATGAACCTTCAAAGCCATGTCACTCGACCTCCTCAAGGACGACCAGATGAGGAATCGCGGCGACCATCCCACGAATCTCGGGACGGTCCTCCTTCACCACCACGTCGCCGATGCGCTTCAACCCGAGGCTACGCAGGGTGTCGCGCTGATTCTGCTTACCACTGATCCCAGAGCGGATCTGGGTGACCTTCAGCCGTGCCATCAGTGAACTCCCTCCGCCCGAGCCCGCAGGATCGCGGCCGGGGTCACATCGGCGACCGGCAGACCGCGGCGCTTGGCCACGGCTTCCGGCTCCTCGAGGCTCTGCAGCGCGGCCACAGTGGCGTGCACCACGTTGATCGCGTTGTCCGAACCGAGCGACTTGGCGAGCACATCATGCACACCGGCGCACTCGAGCACCGCGCGAGCCGAACCACCGGCGATCACACCGGTACCCGGAGAAGCCGGACGCAGCATGACCACACCGGCCGCCTTCTCGCCCTGAACCGGATGCGGGATGGTGCCCTGGACACGCGGCACGCGGAAGAAGCCCTTCTTGGCCTCCTCGACACCCTTGGCGATAGCCGCGGGCACCTCCTTGGCCTTTCCGTAGCCCACGCCGACCATGCCTTCGCCGTCACCGACGACGACCAGAGCAGTGAAGCTGAACCGACGACCGCCCTTGACGACCTTCGCGACCCGGTTGATAGCGACGACGCGCTCCAGGTACTGGCTCTTCTCCTTCTCGGCAGCCGCGTCCCGACCTCGACGGTCATCGCGGCCGCGACGCTGCTCACCACCGCCGGCGGCACCGGCACCGCGGCGCTGCTGGGTTGTATTCATCGCTTGTTACCCTTCCGCTTCCGTCAGAATCCGAGGCCGGCCTCGCGGGCGCTGTCAGCCAGCGCCGCGACCCGTCCGTGGTACTTGTTACCGGCCCGGTCGAAGACCACGTCAGCCACACCGGCCTGCTTGGCGCGCTCGGCGACCAGCTTGCCGACGGCCTTGGCCTTGGCCGACTTGTCGCCGGCCTCGGAGCGCAGCTCCAAGGAGGACGCGCTGGCCAAGGTGACGCCGACGGTGTCGTCGATCACCTGGGCGGCAATGTGACGGCTGGACCGGAACACCACCAAACGCGGACGATCGGGAGTGCCGGCAATCTTCTTGCGACCACGAGCCTGGCGGCGCAGTCGCGCCGCAGCGCGATCGGCCATGCCCTTGTGCACCGAAAGTGAACTGGCCATCACTTACCAGCCTTTCCAACCTTGCGGCGAATCCGCTCGCCGGCGTAGCGCACGCCCTTGCCCTTGTACGGCTCAGGCTTGCGGATCTTGCGAATGTTGGCGGCGACTTCGCCGACCGCCTGCTTGTCGATCCCGTACACGGTGAACTTGGTGTTCGTCTCCACCGAGAAGGTGATGCCCTCGGGCGCCTTCACGATGACCGGGTGCGAGAAGCCGAGTGCGAACTCGAGTTCCTGCGGGCTCTTCAAGGTGACGCGGTAACCCACGCCGACGATCTCGAGCTTCTTCTCGTAGCCGTCGGTGACGCCGGTGACCATGTTGGCCACCAGAGTCCGGGTGAGACCGTGCAGCGAGCGGCTGGTCCGCTCGTCGTCGGGGCGGGTCACCTCGAGCTGGCCCTCATCGTTGCGAACGACCTTGATCGGTTCGGCCACGACGTGAGCCAGGGTGCCCTTGGGGCCCTTGACCGAGACGTTCTGGCCGTCCAGAGTGACGTCCACTCCGGCCGGAATGGCAATCGGAAGCCTTCCAATGCGTGACATATCAGCTCCTCCTGCTCACCAGACGTAGGCGAGGACTTCGCCGCCCACGCTGCGCGAGTTGGCCTCTTTGTCGGTCAGCAAACCTTGGGAGGTAGAAATGATCGCAATGCCGAGGCCACCGAGCACCTTGGGCAGGGCGGTCGACTTGGCGTAGACACGCAGGCCCGGCTTGGAGATCCGGCGCACCCCGGCGATCGAGCGCTCACGATTGGCGCCGTACTTCAGGGTGACCTTCAGGGTCTTGCCGACCTCGCCCTCGGCGGGATCGATGACCTCGAAGTCAGCGATGTAGCCCTGGGCCTTGAGGATCTCGGCAATACCGGCCTTGATCTTGCTGTGCGGCATGCTGGCCGTGTCGTGGTACGCCTGATTGGCGTTCCGCAACCGAGTCAGCATGTCCGCGATCGGATCGGTCATGGTCATGACTTGTGATGCCTCTTTCTCACCATGGTTTCCGGGCTAAGCCCGGACCTTCGGCGGGTTGTGGTTGTCCTGGTATCGATTCACCAGGAGGACTTGGTGACGCCGGGCAGCTCACCTGCGTGAGCCATCTCCCGGACGCAGATCCGGCACAGGCCGAACTTGCGGTAGACGGCCTTCGGCCGGCCGCACTTGTTGCAGCGGGTGTAGGAGCGAACGGCGAACTTCGGCTTGCGGGCCTGCTTCACCTTCAGAGCGGTCTTTGCCATAGCTGATCAGCTCACTTCTTCTTCTTGCCCGAGAAAGCCGGGCCCTTCTTCTTCACGACCTTGGCGACTTCGTCCGCCGGGGCCTTGAACGGGAAGCCGAGAGCCTTCAACAGCGCCCGACCCTCTTCGTCGTTCTCCGCCGTGGTGACGAAGGTGATGTCCATTCCGCGAAGCCGGTCGATCCGGTCCTGATCGATCTCGTGGAACATGACCTGCTCGGTCAGACCGAAGGTGTAGTTGCCCTTACCGTCGAACTGGCGAGCCGACAGACCGCGGAAGTCGCGGATCCGGGGCAGAGCCAGGGTGATCAGCCGGTCGGTGAACTCCCACATCCGGTCGCCACGCAGCGTCACGTGGCAGCCGATCGGCATGCCTTCGCGCAGCTTGAACTGTGCGATCGACTTGCGGGCCTTGGTCACCACCGGCTTCTGGCCGGTGATGGCGGTGAGGTCCTTCACGGCAGAGTCGATCACCTTGGAGTCGCGAGCTGCCTCGCCGACACCCATGTTCACCACGACCTTGCTCAGGCCGGGGATCTGCATGACGTTCTCGTACTTGAACTCAGCCAGCAGCGCCGGGGCGATCTCGGAGCGGTACTTCTCCTTCAGCCTGGGCGCAGCCTTGGTCGCAGTGGCGGCCATCAGATTTCCTTCCCGGTCTTGCGGGCGATCCGGACGCTGCGAGTAGCGGTGTACTCAGTGCCGTCCGGGCGCCGCTTGCTGACCTCTTGACGCTCGTAACCCACCCGGGTCACCACGTCCTTGCCGTCGACCTTCACGACCAGCTGCACGTTGGACGCGTCGATCGGCGCCTCGGTGGTGATGATCCCGGCGGCGTTGTTCTGCCGGGTCTGCTGGTTCGGAGTGGCCGCCTTGTGCTTCTTGACAAGGTTCACGCCCTGGACGATCACGCGACCGTCAGCCGGGAAGACCGCGATGATCTCGCCGACGCGGCCCTTGTCCTTGCCGGCGATGACCTTGACTCGGTCGCCCTTCTTCACATGGAGCGAATTCGCCATGCTCACAACACCTCCGGCGCGAGCGAGATGATTCGCATGTACTTCTTCTCGCGCAGCTCACGGCCGACCGGGCCGAAGATGCGGGTGCCGCGGGGCTCCCCGTCATTCTTCAGAATCACGGCGGCGTTCTCATCGAACTTGATGTAGGAGCCGTCGGGACGACGGGTCTCCTTCACGGTACGGACGACAACGGCCTTGACCACTTCGCCCTTCTTCACGTTGCCGCCGGGGATGGCGTCCTTGACGGTGGCCACGATCTTGTCGCCGAGACCGGCGTAGCGACGCTTGGAGCCGCCCAGCACGCGGATGCAAAGCAGTTCCTTCGCACCGGTGTTGTCGGCGACCTTGAGTCGCGTCTCCTGCTGGATCATCTGCAATCTCTCCTGGTCACTTGGCCTTTTCGAGGATCTCGATCACGCGCCACCGCTTGGTGGCAGAAAGCGGACGAGTCTCCATCACCCGAACGCGGTCGCCCACGCCGGCCTCATTGGCCTCGTCGTGCGCCTTGAGCCGCTCAGACTTGGTCATGACCTTGCCGTACAGCGGGTGCTTGATCCGCTGCTCGATCGCGACCACGACGGTCTTGTCCATCTTGTCGGAGACAACCAGGCCCTCTCGGACCTTCCGTGCCCCGCGGGCTTCGTTCTGCTCGCTCATCTGACTCACTTGTCCTCATCCGGATCGGGCACGATGCCGAGATTGCGTTCCTGCAGCACGGTGTAGATCCGCGCGATGTCCTTGCGGGCCTCGCGCAACCGGCCGTGGGACTCGAGCTGGCCGGTGGCGGCGGCGAACCGCAGCCCGAACAACTCTTCCTTCAGCTCCAGCACCTTGGCGTTGAGCTCATCGCGGCTCAGTCCGCGAAGCTCAGTGGCCGTGACAGTCTTGGCCATCAGATGTCACCTACTTCCCGCTTGATGAAGCGAGCCTTGAACGGCAGCTTGTGAATGGCCAGACGCATGGCCTCGCGGGCCACCGGCTCCTCGACACCGGAGAGCTCGAAGAGCACCCGTCCCGGCTTGATGTTGGCGATCCACCACTCAGGCGAACCCTTACCGGAACCCATCCGGGACTCCGCAGGGTGCTTGGTCATCGGACGGTCCGGGTACACATTGATCCAGACCTTTCCGCCACGCTTGATGTGACGGGTCATGGCGATACGAGCGCTCTCGATCTGACGGTTGGTCAGGTACGACGACTCCAGAGCCTGGATGCCGTAGTCACCGAAAGCGAGCTTGGTGCCACCCTTGGCTGCACCGCTCCGCTTGGGGTGGTGCTGCTTACGGTGCTTGACTCGACGGGGAATCAACATGGTCAGGCTCCTGCGGTCTCGACGGCCTCGGGCGCGGTGACGCCCTCAGCGACGGCTTCGGCGCGGCGGCGTCCGCCACGCTCGGGACGATCCCCACGGCCGGCACCGGCGCCATCGCGACGGGGGCCACGGGCCGGACGGCGCTGGCCGCCGGCTGCGGCGCGCGCTGCCTTCTGGGCGGCACGCTCGGCGCGGTTGCCGGAGACGTCGCCCTTGTAGATCCAGACCTTCACGCCGATCCGACCGAAGGTGGTGCGCGCCTCATAGAAGCCGTAGTCGATGTCCGCACGAAGGGTGTGCAGCGGCACGCGACCCTCGCGGTAGAACTCCGAGCGGCTCATTTCGGCGCCACCCAGACGGCCGGAGCACTGGATCCGGATGCCGAGGGCACCGCCGCGCATGGCGCTCTGCTGTGCCTTGCGCATCGCACGGCGGAAAGCCACGCGGGCGCCGAGCTGCTCAGCGATCCCCTGGGCCACCAGCTGGGCATCGGTCTCGGGGTTCTTCACCTCGAGGATGTTCAGCTGAACCTGCTTGCCGGTGAGCTTCTCCAGCTCAGCGCGCACCCGCTCCGCCTCGGCGCCGTTGCGGCCGATGACGATGCCGGGACGTGCGGCGTACAGGAAGATGGTCACGCGCTCGCTGCGACGCTCGATCTCGACGCTGGAGATGCCGGCGCGCTCGAGGTTCTTGGCCAGGAAGCGACGGATCTTCACATCCTCAGAGATGAGATCCGAGTAGCTCTTGTCGGCGTACCAGCGGGTCTTGTGGTCGGTGGTAATCCCGAGGCGGAAGCCGTGGGGGTTGATCTTCTGGCCCATGCTCAGGCTCCCTTCACGGTCTTGGGCTCGACGACAACGGTGATGTGGCTGGCCCGCTTGAGAATCCGGCTGGCCGAACCCTTCGCCCGCGGCCGGATTCGACGCAGGGTCATTCCCTCGTCGACGAAGGCCTGGGAGACGAACAGCTCCTCAGCGCGAAGACCCGCAGTGGTCTCAGCGTTGGCAGTGGCGCTGGCCACCACCTTGTACACGGGCTCGGAGGCCGCCTGCGGCGCGAACTTGAGCGTGTTCAGGGCGTCGGTGACGTCCATCCCTCGCACCAGATCGACGACGCGACGAACCTTCAGCGGGCTCATCCGGACGTGACGCGCGATCGCGTACGAGCCAGGACGATCCCCGAGCAGGGCTGCGCGACGGCTGGGTCGCTCTTTGTTGCTCACTTGAATCAGTTCCTCTTCTCGCCCACTCACCGGCGGCGCGACTTCTTGTCTTCCTTGATGTGCCCGCGGTAGGTGCGGGTGGGGGCGAACTCGCCCAGCTTGTGGCCGATCATCGCCTCGGTCACGAACACCGGCACATGCTTGCGGCCGTCGTGGACCGCAATGGTGTGCCCGATCATGTCGGGGGTGATCATCGAGCGGCGCGACCAGGTCTTGATGACCTGCTTCGTGCCGGCCGCGTTCTGGGTGTCGACCTTCTTGACCAGATGGTCGTCGACGAACGGGCCCTTCTTCAGGCTGCGTGGCATTGTGTTACCTCACCTGTCCTATCAGCGCTTCTTGCCGGACTTGCGGCGGCGGATGATCAGGCGAGAACTCGCCTTGTTCTTGTCTCGGGTACGACCCTCGGGCTTGCCCCACGGGGTGACCGGGTGGCGACCACCGGAAGTCTTGCCCTCACCACCACCGTGCGGGTGGTCGATCGGGTTCATGGCCACACCGCGGACGGTCGGGCGGACGCCCTTCCAGCGGCTACGGCCGGCCTTGCCCCAGTTGATGTTCGACTGCTCGGCGTTGCCGACCTCGCCGACGGTGGCGCGGCAGCGCACATCGACCAGACGCATTTCGCCGGACGGCAGGCGCAGCGTGGCCATCTTGCCCTCGCGAGCGACCAACTGGATCTTGGCACCGGCCGAGCGGCCCAGCTTGGCACCGCCACCGGGGCGCATCTCCACGGCGTGCACCGTGGTGCCGACCGGGATGTTGCGCAGCGGCAGGTTGTTGCCGGGCTTGATGTCAGCGGCTTCGCCAGCCTCGACGGTCGCGCCCTGAACCAGGCCCAGCGGAGCGATGATGTAGCGCTTCTCGCCGTCGGCGTAGTGGAGCAGTGCGATCCGGGCGGTGCGGTTGGGGTCGTACTCGATGTGAGCGACCTTGGCCGGAACGCCGTCCTTGTCGTAGCGACGGAAGTCGATCAGACGGTAGGCCTGCTTGTGACCGCCACCGATATGCCGGGTGGTGATCCGGCCGGAGTTGTTGCGGCCACCGGTCTTCGGCTTGGGAGCCAGCAGCGACTTCTCCGGCGTGGAGCGAGTCAGTTCGACGAAGTCGGCCACCGAGGAGCCGCGGCGGCCCGGAGTGGTCGGCTTGTACTTACGGATACCCATGAGTTCGTTTTCCTATCTCAGCTCAGGCCAGCGGCCCGGAGAAGATATCGATGCGCTGTCCGTCAGCGACGCTCACAATGGCGCGCTTGGTGTCTGGGCGCTTGCCCCAGCCCGACTTGGTGCGACGGCGCTTGCCCTCGCGGTTGCTGGTGTTCACGCCCGTCACCTTGACTCCGAAGACGGTCTCGACCGCGATCTTGATCTCGGTCTTGTTCGCGTCCGGAGAGACCAGGAAGGTGTACTTGTTCTCATCCAGCAGGCCGTAGCTCTTCTCGCTGACCACGGGGGCCAGCAGGATGTCGCGGTGGTCGCGGATCTTCAGGTCGCTCACTTCGCGTCCTCCTCGGTCTCGATGGTCAGGCTGACCTCGCCCTTCACCGGGCCGGCCACGAAGGTGGCCAGTGCGGCGGAGGTGAACACCACATCGTCGCTGATCAGCACGTCGTAGGCGTTCAGCTGGTCGACCGCGATGGCGTGGACCGAAGCGACGTTGCGCAGGCTCAGCCAGGCGACATCCTCATCGCGGTCCAGGACCACCAGCAGCTTGCTGCCGCCCAGGGTGGCCAGCGCCTGCAGCGCCGCCTTGGTGGACGGAGTCTCGCCGGCAACCACCGTCTCAATGACGTGGACGCGGCCGTCGCGGGCCCGATCGGAGAGCGCCCCGCGCAGAGCGGCGGCGATCATCTTCTTGGGGGTGCGCTGGGAGTAGTCCCGCGGCTGCGGTCCGTGGACGACGCCACCGCCGGTCCACTGCGGAGCCCGACGCGAACCCTGGCGGGCGCGGCCGGTGCCCTTCTGACGCCACGGCTTGGCGCCACCGCCGGCGACATCGCCGCGGGTCTTGGTGGCGTGAGTGCCCTGGCGAGCAGCGGCCTGCTGGGCCACCACAACCTGGTGGATCAGCGGCACATTGGTCTGAACGTCGAACAGTTCGGCCGGCAGTTCGGCCTTGCTCGACTTGGTGCCCAGCACCTGGACGGTACGGGTCTCGCTCATGCCTGAGCTCCCTTCTTGGCCGCAGTGCGCACCACGATCAGGGCGCCCTTGGGGCCGGGCACGGAGCCCTTGACCAGGATCAGCCCGCGCTCGGCGTCGACGGCGTGGATGGACAGGTTCTGGACGGTGACCTTCTCAACACCCATCCGGCCGGCCATCCGGGTGCCCTTGAAGACGTGGCCCGGGGTGGCGCAGGCTCCGATGGAGCCCGGCGAGCGGTGCTTGCGGTGCACACCGTGGGTGGCGCGCAGGCCGGAGAAGCCGTGCCGCTTCATCACGCCCGCGGTGCCCTTGCCCTTGGTGACGCCGGTGACGTCAACGATCTCGGCCGCCGCGAACAGCTCGGCGGTGAGCTCCTGACCCAGCGTGTAGGTGCTGGCGTCGCCGGTGCGCAGCTCGACGAGGTGCTTGCGCGGGGTGACACCGGACTTCTCAAAGTGCCCGGCCTCGGGCTTGGTGACTGCCTTGGCCTTGACCGCACCGAAGCCGAGCTGGACGGCGGAGTAGCCGTCGACATCGGGAGTGCGGACCTGGGT
Organism: Actinomycetes bacterium; assembly: GCA_023425145.1. Classification (GTDB taxonomy): domain Bacteria; phylum Actinomycetota; class Actinomycetes; order Propionibacteriales; family Propionibacteriaceae; genus Propionicimonas. The sequence goes on from JAFADF010000073.1 coordinate 413,513, forward strand.
CACCACGCAGGGACCGGCCTGGATGACGGTCACGGGGACGACCTTGTTGTTCTCGTCCCAGACCTGGGTCATGCCGAGCTTGGTGCCCAGCAGCCCCTTCACGTTTCGTTCGCTCATGACGCCTGACCTCACGGAAGCTTGATCTCGATGTCGACACCGGCCGGAAGGTCGAGTCGCATCAGCGAGTCGACGGTCTTCGGCGTCGGGTCGAGGATGTCGATCAGCCGCTTGTGGGTGCGCATCTCAAAGTGCTCGCGGCTGTCCTTGTACTTGTGGGGAGAACGGATCACACAGAACACGTTCTTCTCGGTCGGCAGGGGCACAGGGCCTGCCACCTTGGCGCCGGTACGGGTCACGGTGTCGACGATCTTCTTCGCCGAGGAATCAATGACCTCGTGGTCGTAAGCCCGGAGTCGGATCCGGATCTTCTGTCCCGCCACTGGTTCGTCCTTCTTCTAGGTTTGCTCGTCCGGCTGCATCTACCGAGCGAGTGTGTTCCTCCGACCCCCGGGGTCGGGCGTGTCGGACCAGTTCTGGGCCGCACATGACCGTTTTTGATTGGTCGTGGTAGGGCCCGGCACCCGCGCGCCAGACTTGCCGAAAGGCCGCCAAAGCAGGCGTCCTTGTCGGAGCAACCTGGCGATTCTTTCATGTTGGGCGGCGTGATGCCAAATCCCACAGCAAGGGCACTATTGGCCGGGTGAGCTTCTCAAACCCGCCGTCGCCCGCAGAGCACCACCATAGCCGGGTCGGAGCCGGAATCGTCCTCGGATTGGCCGCCTCTTTGGCCTTCGCCACCTCGGGGACGTTTGCGCGTCCACTGCTTGAAGCCGGTTGGACGCCGGGCGCGGCGGTGTTCTGGCGGGTGCTCGTCGCCTCGGTGCTGCTGGCGCCGTTCGGACTATGGGTGATGCGAGGTCACTGGAGCGAACTGCGGGCTGAATGGCCCCGCGTGCTCGCTTTCGGCCTGCTGGCGGTCGCCATGGCCCAGGGCATGTACTTCGGCGCCGTCTCTCGAATGAGCGTCGGTGTGGCGCTTCTACTGGAGTACATGGCTCCGGTGGCCTTGGTCCTGCTCGCCTGGGTGCGCACTCGACGGGCCCCGTCCCGACTGATCCTGGCTGGCACCGCCGCCGCAGTTGCGGGCCTGTTCTGCGTCCTCGACCTGACCGGGGCCCGGCTGGACGGCCTGGGCGTCCTGTTCGGCATGGGGGCGATGGTTGGTGCGGCCAGCTACTTCGCCATCGGCTCCAGCCCGTCCCGGCTGCCGGCGCTGGCCCTACCTGCCTTCGGCCTGCCGATCGGGGCAGTCGCACTGGGTCTGCTGATCATCTTCGGCGCACTCCCCTATTCCGCGCCGCTGGTGGACGTCACCCTGCTCGGTCATCAGGTGCCGTGGTGGCTGCCGTTGTCGGTGGTGATCGTGGTGGCCACTGCGGCCGCCTACTCGCTCGGCCTGGCCGGCCTTCCGCTGATGGGTGAGCGGCTGTCCAGCTTCGTCAGTCTCTCCGAGGTGCTGTTCGCCGCCGCCGTGGCAGCCCTCGTCCTCGGCGAGATTCCCACCACCATGCAACTGCTGGGTGGTGTCGGCATCATCGTCGGAGTTGTGCTGATCCGGCTGGACGGGATGAGCTCGGCGCCCGCGCTGACCGACGAGCTGGTCGCCCTCGACTGAGTGCCGGGCACCGGCCGCGTTCGAGATCAGCGGGGCATTCGCCGCCACAACGAGCGCGGCACGACCGCCGCGACGGCGAACATCAGCTTCAGCTGCCAGGGAATCCACAGTTCGACCCCGCGTCCGCGCTCGATCCGGCGCACCACCGCATCGGCCACCTGATCGGGAGTGGACGAGAACGGAGCCGGCTCCATGCCCTGCGTCATCCGTCCGATCACGAAGCCGGGCCGGGCGATGACCAGGTGTACTCCGGAGCCGTGCAGCGCGTCGGCCAAACCCGACGCGAATCCGTCCAACCCGGCTTTGGCTGAGCCGTAGACGTAGTTGGCGCGGCGCACTCGGGCACCGGCCACCGAGGAGAAGGCGACGATCGTGCCGTGCCCGCGGGGACGAAGCCGGTCGGCCAAGACGGTGAGCAACGCAGCCTGTGCAATGAAGTCGGTATGCAACACCGACGCCGCGAACTCGGAATCGGTCTCTGCGCGTTGCTGGTCGCCGAGCACTCCGAAGGCCAGGACGGCCACCTCGATCGGGCCGACCCCTTCCTCGATCGCCGCCACCAGACCGGGCTGAGCGGCGACATCGTCGGCGTCGAAGTCGAAGACCTCCACCCGGGCCGCACCGGCCTTACGACAAGCGTCGACAGCCTCCTCCATGGGCCCCGGACGGGCGGCGAGCACCACCGTCGCGCCGGGCGCGAGCCGGGTGGCCACCGCGAGACCGATCTCGCTGCGGCCCCCGAAGATCGCGACGACCCGGCTCACAGCCGTCCGGCCAGCCTGTCCAGGCGGGCCAGGCAGGAGTCCCGGCCGAGCAGTTCCATCGACTCGAACAGCGGCGGGGAGACATTCGATCCGGTGATGCCGAGCCGCACCGGCCCGAAGGCGAACTTGGGCTTCAGGCCCAGCCCGTCCACCAGCGCCTCGCGCAGCGCGGCTTGGATCGCCTCGTGGTTCCACTCCCCTAGCCCAGCCAGCGCCTGGCCGGCGGCCGCCACCACGGCGGACGCATCGGAGCCGGCCTTGGCCAGTGCATCGGCGTCGATGACCAACTCATCGTCGGCCACGAACAGGTAAGCCAGCTTCGGCACGGCCTCGCTGAGCAGCACCAGCCGCTCCTGGATCAGCGGAACGGCCGCACGCAGCAGATCCAGCTGTGCATCACTGGGGTCGCTCAGCTGGCCGTTGGCCAGCGCGTAGCTGATGATCCGGTCGGCCAGCTCGTCAGCGTCCAGCGCCCGGATGTAGTCGGCGTTGAGCGCGCCGAGCTTGGTCAGGTCGAAGATCGGGCCGGTGGTGTTCACCTTGGCCCAGTCGAAGGCGGCCACAAACTCGCCGAAGCTGGCGACGTCGGTCCCCTCGTGTACTGGCGGGTAGGCCAGCAGCTGTAGGAAGTTGCGCAGCGCCTCGGGCAGATAGCCCTGCTCGGCGAACCAGGTCAGCCGGGCCGCCGGGTTCTTGCGCTTGGAGATCTTGGACTTGTCGGTGTTACGCAGCAGCGGCATGTGCGCGAAGGCCGGCGGAGTCAGCCCCAACCACTTGTAGAGCAGCAGGTGCTTGGGGGTGGACGAGATCCACTCCTCGCCGCGGACCACGTGGGTGATCCCCATCAGGTGGTCGTCGACCACGACGGCCAGGTGGTAGGTCGGGAAGCCGTCCGCCTTCAGAATCACCTGGTCGTCGGGGACGGGCGCATTCACCTCGCCGCGGATCAGGTCAGTGAAGGTCAGCTCGACATCGTCGGGAATCAGCATCCGAACCACCGGAGTCTCACTGAAACCAGGCAGCGCGGCCCGCTCCTCGCGAGTCTTGCCGTAGCAGAGTCGGTCATAGCCGGTCACCGAAGACTTGGCGGCCTGCTGCTGCGCGCGCAGCTCGGCCAGCCGATCAGTGGAGCACCAGCAGTAGTAGGCGTGCCCGTCGGCAATGAGCTTGTCGACGAATGGACGGTAGGTGTCCAGCCGCTCGGACTGCCGGTACGGCGCGTACGGCCCGCCCAGATCGGGGCCCTCGTCCCAGTCCAGCCCCAGCCAGTGCAGGGTGTCGAAGATCTGCTGCTCGGAGCTGGCCACGTAGCGGGCCCGGTCGGTGTCCTCGATCCGCAGCACGAACTGACCACCGGTGGCCCGGGCGTAGGCCAGGTTGAACAAGGACATGTAAGCGGTGCCGACGTGCGGGTCGCCGGTGGGCGATGGCGCAACGCGGAGGCGAGCTGGAGTCTGAGTCATAGCTCTCCAACCCTACCGAACCGGCACCGGCGTTCTGGCGCTCAACTCGGTCACCGTCGGCAGCGACCCACCCGACGACCTCGGCACGACCCGAAGTGGAGCACACCTCGCGTCCGGCCGATGTGCAGTGCCCGGACCGACCGCAGCGGCCGGTCCGGGGTCGCCGAGATGGTAGTTTTTCGCGCATGACCGAGCCTGTTGTTGCCAACGATTTCATCCGCGACATCGTGCGGCGGGATCTGGAGCAGCAGACCTATGGCGGACGCGTCCAGACCCGGTTCCCACCCGAGCCCAATGGCTACCTGCACATCGGCCATGCGAAGGCGATCACCGTCGACTTCGGCACCGCGGACGACTTCGACGGCATCTGCAATCTGCGGCTGGACGACACCAACCCCGATACCGAAGAGACCGAGTTCGTCGAGTCGATCGTCGCCGACATCGAGTGGCTGGGCTACCGCCCCGCGGCCGTGCTCCATGCGTCCGACTACTTCGACCAGCTCTACGAATGGGCCGAGTACCTGATCGGCAAGGGCTTGGCCTATGTCGACGATCAGGACACCGAGACCATCTCCGCCCAGCGCGGCGGCTTCGGCAAGGCCGGCGTCGAGAGCCCCTACCGCAACCGGACGGTCGCGGAGAACCTCGAGCTGTTCCGCCGGATGCGCGACGGCGAGTTCGCCGACGGCGAGAAGGTACTGCGCGCAAAGATCGACATGAACAGCGAGAACATGGCGCTGCGCGACCCGGTGATGTACCGGATCCGGCACTCCCATCACTTCCGCACCGGCGATCGCTGGTGCCTCTACCCCACCTACGACTGGGCACACGGCCAGAGCGATGCCATCGAGGGGGTCACCCACTCCATCTGCACCCTGGAGTTCGACACCCACCGTCCGCTGTACGACTGGTACCTGTCCCAGCTGCCGCTGACTGCGACCGCACCCAAGCAGATCGAGTTCGCCCGGCTGGAGTTCACCCACACCGTCACCAGCAAGCGCCGGTTGGCCAAGCTGGTCGCCGACGGAATCGTGGACGGCTGGGACGACCCGCGGATGCCGACTCTGAGCGGCCTGCGCCGTCGCGGCTACCCGGCCGCGGCGATCCGCGGCTTCTGTCGGGAGATCGGCACCACCCGGACCAACAGCCGCCAGAACATCGAGGCCCTGGAGGCCTATGTCCGACGCGAACTCAACGCCACCGCCCAGCGCCGGATGGCCGTGCTGCGTCCGCTGCGGCTGGTGATCGACAACTGGCCGACCAATGCCGACGGGACACCGGTCACCGAGTACTTCGAGGTGGCAAACAACCCCGAGAACACCGAGGACGGCACCCGCCAGGTCGCCTTCGCCGGCGAGTTGTGGATCGAGTCGGAGGACTTCGCCGAGGTGCCGCCGCCGAAGTTCTTCCGGCTCACCGTCGGCCGCGAGGTCCGGCTGCGCGGCGCCTACCTGGTCACCGCCACCTCCGTGGAGAAGGACGCCGCCGGCCAGATCGTCGCCGTTCACGCCACCTACGACCCGGCCACCAAGGGCGGGGACGCTCCGGACGGCCGCAAGGTGAAGTCGACCATGCACTGGGTCTCTGCCGCCCATGCGGCACCGATCAGCGTGGCGCTCTACGAGCGGCTGTTCAGCGCTCCGGTGCCCGGCGAGACCACCGGCGAAGCGCTGGACGATCTGAACCCGAACTCTCGCGAGGTGCTCACCGACTGCTGGGCAGAGGCAGCCGTGGCTGAACTGGCACCCGGCAGCGTCGTCCAGTTCGAGCGGATCGGCTACTTTGCGCTGGATCCCGACCGCGCCGGACACTTCCATCGCACCGTGGGCCTGCGCGACGAGTGGGCCGCGATTCAGCGCCGCCAGGGCTGATCTGACCCGTCCGACCCCATCCAGGAGGCCGACATGCCCCAGCTGAAGCCGGTAGCCGATCGCCTGCCGCCGCTGCCGTTGCCCGACCTCGGCGGTCGCCGAATCGTGATCACCGGCGCCAGCAGCGGATTGGGCCGGGCCGCCGCCCATGCGCTGGCCGCCACTGGGGCACAGCTCGTCCTCGGGGTGCGCAGCATCGAGCGCGGCGAGCGGGTGGCTGCAGAGATCGTCGCGGCCCGGCCGAGTGCACAGGTCGAGGTGGAACAGGTCGAGCTCGGCTCACTGGCCAGCATCTCCGCCTTCGCCGGACGAGTGGGTGCGCGTCCGCTCGACATCCTGATCAACAACGCCGGGCTATCTGCTGCCGACCCGTCCCAAGTCACCGAGGACGGCTTCGACCTGCAGGTGGGCGTGAACTATCTGGGCGCCTACGCCCTCACCGCCGGGCTGCTGCCGTCGCTGACCGCTGCCGCCGGACGCGTCGTCATGCTCGGCTCGATGATGGCCCGCCGCGGGCATATCGATGAGGGCCTCGGCCGGCCGACCGGATCAACGGTTCGCTCGTACTCGAACTCCAAGCTGGCCACAGTCGTGTTCGCCACCGAGCTGGCCCGCCGGCTGGCCGCCGCCGGCAGCCAGGTCACCGCGACGGCCGCGCACCCCGGCTGGGCACAGACCGCGATCTTCGCCACCGCCGGGCCGCCCGCCTTCGTCGACCGGATCGGCGAGTTCACCGGCACCATCCAGTCGGCCGCGGACGGAGCCCAGCCGATTCTGCTGGCCGCCACCGCACCTGGGCCCGCCAGCTACTACGGTCCGACAAGGCGATTCGGCGCAGCCGGACCGGCCGCTGCGGTGCCGCTGCCGCCGGCCGCCCTGGTCGACGGGATCGGCACGCTGCTGTGGAGGGTGAGCCAGGAGCGAACCGGGCTGTCCATCCACGTGAGAGGAAGCAAGGCATGAGTCCCGAAGTCACAGTGGTCGGAGAGGCCCTGATCGACATCGTCATTCCGGTGGACGGCCCGTCCAGCGAACACGTCGGCGGGAGCCCGGCGAATGTCGCCATCGGTCTGGCCCGGCTCGGCCATCCCACTCAGCTGGCCACCCACATCGGTACCGACCCTCGCGGCGAGCGGATCGCGGCGCTGATGGCCGCAGAATCGGTCGCTCTCGAAGCGAACAGCCTCACCGCGACCCGGACGCCCACCGCCGCCGCCCATCTCGATCCGGCCGGAGTGGCCAGCTACCAGTTCGACCTGGACTGGCGGCTGGATCCCGCCACCGTGCAGGTGGCGGTCGGCGGACACGTCCATACCGGCTCGATCGCGGCGACCCTCTCCCCCGGCGGCGCTGCGGTCGCCGAGATCGTCGCTGCGGCACGGGCACACGCCACTGTCTCCTACGACCCCAATGCCCGACCGACCCTGATGGGCGAACCGAGCGCCGTGCTGCCCACCATCGAACACCTGATCCGCCTGTCCGATGTGGTGAAAGCCTCCGAAGAGGACGCCGCCTGGCTCTACCCGGGGCGCCCGGTAGCCGAGGTGCTCCAGCACTGGGCCGAGCTGGGCCCGGCGCTGTGCGCGATCACCCAGGGTGGCTCCGAGGCTGTACTGCTGCTGGCCGGCGAGCTGCATCGGCTGCCGACTCTGCCCACGACGGTCGCCGACACGGTCGGTGCTGGGGATTCCTTCATGGCCGGACTGATCTCCGGGCTGCTGGACGCCGGTCTGCTCGGCGGGACGGACGCCCGGAGCCGGCTCTACACGGCCTCCTGGGACGACGTCCTGCCCGCCGTCGAACGGGCTCTGGCCTGTGCGGCCATCACGGTCTCCCGGGTGGGCGCCAACCCGCCCACCCGCGCCGAGCTGGCTCGCTGACGCCGCACTCGGCCCGCTCACCACTCCCGGCCCGCGACCACCTGGTCGTGGGCCGGTCTGTCTCCGGATCAGCACCGCGCACCGGATCCGGACATAGCAGAAGGCCCCCGCCACTGGCGGGGGCCTTCTGTTGCTGTGTCGCTAGCGAACCAAGGTCACTTGATGATCTTGGTCACGCGGCCGGCGCCGACGGTCCGGCCACCCTCGCGGATGGCGAACTTCAGGCCGTCCTCCATAGCGATCGGCTTGTTGAGGTGCACGGTCATGTCGGTGGTGTCACCGGGCATCACCATGTCGGTGCCCTCAGGAAGCGCAACCACGCCGGTCACGTCCGTGGTACGGAAGTAGAACTGCGGGCTGTAGTTGGAGAAGAACGGCTTGTGACGGCCACCCTCATCCTTGGTCAGGATGTAGACGTTCGCCTCGAAGTCGGTGTGCGGAGTGGTCGAACCCGGCTTGATGACGACCATGCCGCGCTCGACATCGTCCTTCTTGGTGCCGCGGAGCAGCAGGCCGACGTTCTCACCCGCGCGACCCTCGTCGAGGATCTTGCGGAACATCTCAACACCGGTGATGGTGGTGGTCTGCTTCTTCTCGGCGATGCCGATGATGTCGACGGTCTCGCCGGTCTTGACGATGCCGCGCTCGATACGGCCGGTCACCACGGTGCCACGACCGGTGATGGTGAACACGTCCTCGATCGGCATCAGGAACGGCTTCTCGGTGTCGCGCTCCGGCTGCGGGATGTACTCGTCAACCGCGTTCATCAGCTCGAGGACCGACTCCGACCACTTCGGGTCGCCGTTCATCGCCGGGAAAGCGGCGACGCGGACGATCGGGCAGTTGTCGCCGTCGAACTCCTGGCTGGAGAGCAGCTCGCGAACCTCGAGCTCGACGAGCTCGATGAGCTCCTCATCGTCCACCATGTCGCACTTGTTCAGGGCGACAACGATGGCCGGCACGCCGACCTGACGGGCCAGCAGCACGTGCTCGCGGGTCTGCGGCATCGGGCCGTCGGTGGCTGCCACGACCAGGATCGCGCCGTCCATCTGGGCGGCACCGGTGATCATGTTCTTCACGTAGTCAGCGTGACCCGGGCAGTCAACGTGAGCGTAGTGACGCTTCTCGGTCTGGTACTCGACGTGCGCGATCGAGATGGTGATACCGCGCTGACGCTCCTCGGGCGCCTTGTCGATCTGGTCGAACGCGGACACCGCATTGAGCTCGGGGTACTTATCGTGGAGCACCTTCGTAATCGCCGCGGTGAGCGTGGTCTTGCCGTGGTCGATATGCCCGATGGTGCCGATGTTGCAGTGCGGCTTGGTCCGCTCGAACTTGGCCTTTGCCACTTGGGCTCCTTTTCGGATGTGTCGCCACGCGGGCTCGCGGGGCGCTACTGATTCTTGACTGCATGGTCACGGCCCGCCGCCTCAGCGCACGGACCATGCCAAGTTTTCTCTACCGGGTGGCCTGAGTCAAACTCAGGCGCCGCCACGGCCCTTCGCGATGATCTCGTCTGCTACGGACTTGGGAACCTCGCCGTAGGAGTCGAACTCCATCGAGTACGAAGCCTGACCGGACGTCTTGGACCGCAGGTCGCCGACGTAGCCGAACATCTCGCTCAGCGGCACCAGAGCCTTGACGACCTGGTTGCCGTGCGCCTCCTCCATCGACTGGACGTGACCGCGGCGGCTGTTGATGTCGCCGATCACGGTGCCCAGGTAATCCTCCGGAGTGGTCACCTCGACCGCCATCATCGGCTCCAGCAGAGCCGGGTCGGCCTTGCGGGCGGCCTCCTTGAAGACCATGGAGCCGGCGATCTTGAAGGCCAGTTCCGAGGAGTCGACGTCGTGGTAGGCGCCGTCCAGCAGAGTGACCTTGATGTCTTCCACCGGGTAGCCGGCCAGCGGACCGAAGGCCATGGCCTCCTTGATGCCGGCGTCCACCGCGGGGATGTACTCCTTGGGGATGCGGCCACCGGTGACGGCGTTGACGAACTCGTAGCCCTCACCGGCCGGCTTCGGCTCCAGCGCGATCAGCACCTTGGCGTACTGACCCGAACCACCCGACTGCTTCTTGTGGGTGTACTCGACCTTCTCCACCGGGCGGCGCAGGGTCTCGCGGTAGGCGACCTGCGGCTTGCCGATGTTCGCCTCGACCTTGAACTCGCGCTTCATCCGGTCGATCATCACCTCGAGGTGAAGCTCGCCCATGCCGGCGATGATGGTCTGGCCGGTCTCCTCGTCGGTGTGGACGCGGAAGGTCGGGTCCTCCTCGGCGAGGCGCTGGATCGCGATGCCCAGCTTCTCCTGGTCGGACTTGGTCTTCGGCTCGATGGCCTGCTCGATCACCGGTGCCGGGAAGTCCATCGACTCCAGCACAACCGGGTCGGACGGATCACACAGCGTCTCGCCGGTGGTGGTGTCCTTCAGGCCCATCACCGCCACGATCATGCCTGCGCCGATCTCGTCGATCTCCTGACGCTTGTTCGCGTGCATCTGGTAGATCTTGCCGATCCGCTCCTTGCGGCTCTTGGTCGAGTTCAGCACCTGCTGACCCGCCTTCAGCACGCCGGAGTAGACCCGGATGTAGGTCAGCTTGCCCAGGTGCGGATCCGCGGCGATCTTGAAGGCCAGGATCGACAGCGGCTCGGCGTTGGACGTGTGCCGCTCGATGACCTGGTCGGGGTGACCCGGCTTGAAGCCCTGGATGGCCGGAATGTCCAGCGGGGACGGGAGGTAGTCCAGAACCGCGTCCAGCATCGGCTGCACGCCCTTGTTCTTGAACGAGGTGCCACAGATCACCGCGGTGATCTTGTTGGCGATGACGGCACGCCGCACCGCAGCCTTGATCTGAGCGCCGGTGAGCTCCTCGCCGGTCTCCTCTGCCTCGAGCCAGGCCTCGGCGAACTCATCGTCGTGGTCGGCCAGCACGTGGATCAGATCCTCGCGAGCGGTCGCGGCCGCGTCGGCCATATCGGCCGGGATCTCCTCGACGACGTAGTCCTCACCGATGGTGGTCTCGCCGCGCCACATCAGCGCACGCATCCCGACCAGGTCGATGACGCCCTGGAAGTGGGACTCGGCGCCCACCGGCAGCTGCAGGACAGCTGCCACGGCGTTCAGCCGCTCGCGGATCGTCTTGACGCAGTAGTCGAAGGAGGCGCCGGTGCGGTCCAGCTTGTTCACGTAGCAGATGCGGGGCACGCCGTAACGGGTGGCCTGACGCCACACGGTCTGGGACTGCGGCTCAACACCGGCGACACCGTCGAAGACGCACACTGCACCGTCCAGGACGCGCAGCGAACGCTCGACCTCGATGGTGAAGTCCACGTGGCCAGGGGTGTCGATGATGTTGATCTGGTGGTCTTTCCAGAAGCACGTCGTCGCAGCCGAGGTGATGGTGATCCCTCGCTCCTGCTCCTGCTCCATCCAGTCCATCGTCGCGGCGCCGTCGTGCACCTCGCCGATCTTGTAGTTGATGCCGGTGTAAAACAGGATCCGCTCGGTGGTGGTGGTCTTGCCGGCGTCGATGTGGGCCATGATGCCGATATTGCGGACCTTGGCCAGGTCCTGCTTCAAGTCAATGGCCACTGGGCCTCAACCTTCCGTTCTACAAGCTGGTTTATTCAGGGCACAGGGCACGGTGGTGAGACCGTGCCCTGTATTGGGTTCAGTTCTGGTGCGAGATCACCAGCGGTAGTGGGCGAAGGCGCGGTTGGCCTCGGCCATCTTGTGGGTGTCTTCGCGACGCTTCACCGAAGCGCCAAGACCGTTGGAGGCGTCCAGGAGCTCGTTCATCAGACGCTCGGTCATGGTCTTCTCACGACGGGCGCGGGAGAAGCTGACCAGCCAGCGCAGGGCCAGCGTGTTGGCGCGGGCCGGCTTGACGTCGACCGGCACCTGGTAGGTGGCGCCACCGACGCGGCGGCTCTTCACCTCGAGGGCCGGACGGATGTTGTCCAGGGCCTTCTTCAGGGTCTGCACGGGATCGACACCGGTCTTGGCCCGAGTGCCCTCGAGGGCGCCGTAGACGATGCTCTGAGCGGTGGTCTTCTTGCCGTCCAGCAGGATCTTGCTGACCAGCTGAGAGACCAGCGGCGAACCGTAGACCGGGTCGACGACGATCGGACGCTTCGGGGCGGGACCCTTGCGAGGCATTACTTCTCCTTCTTCGCGCCGTAGCGGCTGCGAGCCTGCTTGCGGTTCTTCACACCCTGGGTGTCCAGCGAGCCGCGAATGATCTTGTAGCGAACACCGGGAAGGTCCTTCACACGGCCACCACGGACCAGCACCATCGAGTGTTCCTGCAGGTTGTGACCGACGCCGGGAATGTAGGCAGTCACCTCCACGCCGGACGACAGCCGCACGCGCGCGACCTTGCGCAGCGCCGAGTTCGGCTTCTTGGGCGTGGTGGTGTAGACGCGGGTGCAAACCCCACGGCGCTGCGGGGAACCCTTCAGCGCAGGGGTCTTGTTCTTGCTGACCTTGTCCGTGCGGCCCTTGCGGACCAACTGCTGGATAGTGGGCACCGGCTGGTATCTCTTTCCTTGAGGCTTGTCGTGGCGCGCGCCGAGCGCCACCAGCCTGAACCCTGGCCGGACGCGGCGCACGCACGCATGGTTCGGTCACCCGAACACAGCGTGCAAGATTACTTGATCCCCGCCATGAGCGTCAAAAGCGGGCTAGTGGGACGAGTCTGGATGCTCGGTCACATCCAGGCTCTGCTCGATCTGGGTGATCAGATCAACCCGACGGGCATGCCGGCCACCCTGGAACTCGGCGGCCAGCCACTCGCGGACGATCATCCGGGCAAGCCCGGCGCCAACGACGCGGGCCCCCAGGGCCAGCACGTTGGCATTGTTGTGCTCCCGGGAGAGCCGAGCCGAGTACGGCTCGGAGCAGACCGCAGCCCGCACCCCGGGAACCTTGTTGGCCGACATGGCCATCCCGATGCCGGTGCCGCAGGCCAGCAGGCCCAGGTCGTAGCTGCCGGCCGCAACCAGCCGCCCGACCCGCGCACCGTTCACCGGGTAGTCCATGGCCTCGCCCGGAGCCGGGCCGAGGTCGGTGACCTCATAGCCCAGCTCCCTGGCCTCGGCTGCCATCTCCAGCCGCAGATCAACTGCGGCGTGGTCGGAGGCAATGACGACCTTCATGATCAGCGCAGCTCTCCGGTGTCGTACTCATCCAGGCCGACCGGCGCGCCTCCGACCGAAAGGTCGTAGTCGTACGGGTCGTAGGTGAGGTCGTACGCAGCGGCGCGGGCCTCTGCGGTCGGCTCCACCCGGATGTTGCGGTACCGGTCCAGGCCGGTGCCGGCCGGGATCAGCTTGCCCAGGATCACGTTCTCCTTCAGACCGACCAGCGAGTCGGACTTGGCGTGGATCGCGGCATCGGTCAGCACCTTGGTGGTCTCCTGGAAGGAGGCCGCCGACAGCCACGACTCGGTGGCCAGCGACGCCTTGGTGATGCCCATCAAGACCGGACGGCCCTGAGCCGGGATCTTGCCCTCGGTGACCATCTGCCGGTTCTCAGCCTCGAACAGCTTCCGGTCGACGAGCTCACCGGGCAGCATCGAGGTGTCCCCCGACTCGATCACCGTGATTCGGCGCAGCATCTGCCGGATGATGATCTCGATGTGCTTGTCGTGGATCGGGGCACCCTGCGTGCGGTACACCGCCTGGACTTCCTCCACCAGGTGCTCCTGCACCTTGCGCAGGCCGCTGACCCGAAGCACGTCCTGCGGATCCGGGGTACCGGCGTACAGCTGCTCGCCGGCCTGAACCGTCACACCGTCCGCGATGGAGTGCTGGACACCGGCGGCGTCCTCCCACTCCAAGCGCACCCGGCGCGGCAGGGTGTACTCGAGATCGGCCTCGCCGTCGTCGCGGACGATCACCAGCTTGCGCAGGCGGTCCCCCTCGTCGATCCGGACCCGGCCCGACGCCTCGGCGATCGGAGCCTTGCCCTTGGGCTGGCGAGCCTCGAAGAGCTCGACCACACGCGGCAGACCCTGGGTGATGTCGTCTCCAGCCACACCACCGGTGTGGAAGGTTCGCATCGTCAGCTGGGTACCGGGCTCACCGATCGACTGAGCGGCGACGATGCCGACGGCCTCGCCGACATCGACGAGCTTGCCGGTGGCCAGCGAACGGCCGTAGCACATCGCGCAGGTGCCGGTGGCAGCCTCACAGGTCAGGACCGAACGGACCTTGACCTCAGTGATGCCGTTCTTCAGCAGCTTCTTGATGTTGACGTCACCAAGATCGACACCGGCCTTGAGCAGGACCTTGCCGTCTTCGGTGACCACATCGGAAGCCAACGTCCGAGCGTAGACCGCGGTCTCGACATTGCGAGCCGGAGCCAGCTTGCCACCCTTGCCCTCGGCGGCGATCACCTTGGTGAGGCCGCGCTCGGTCTGGCAGTCCTCCTCGCGGATGATGACATCCTGCGAGACATCGACCAGACGACGGGTCAGGTAACCGGAGTCTGCGGTTCGCAGAGCGGTGTCGGCCTGACCCTTTCGACCACCGTGGGTGGAGATGAAGTACTCCAGGACCGACAGGCCCTCACGGAAGTTCGACTTGATCGGGCGGGCGATGATCTCGCCCTTCGGGTTGGCCACCAGGCCTCGCATGGCGGCGATCTGGCGCATCTGGGTCATGTTCCCTCGAGCGCCCGAGTGCACCATCATCACGATCGGGTTGTCCTTGGTGAAGTTGGCCTCCATGGCGGCAGTCAGCTCGGCCGTGGCGTCGTTCCACAGCTGAACCAGCTCTTGGTGCCGCTCTTCCTCGGTAACCTTGCCTCGCTCGTACTGCTTGGTGATCTTGGCTGCACGGGTGTCGTAGGAGGCCAGGATCTCCGGCTTGTTCGGCGGAACCTGGACGTCACCGATCGACACCGTGACACCCGAACGGGTAGCCCACTTGAAGCCCAGCGCCTTCAGCCGGTCCAGGGTCACAGCGACCTCGACCTTCGGGTAGCGCTCGGCCAGGTCGTTGACGATCTGACCCAGCTTCTTCTTGCCGACCTCGACGTTCACGTACGGGTAGTCGGCCGGCAGCGCCTCGTTGAACAGGGCGCGGCCCAGCGTGGTGTCGAGGATGATCGAACCGTCGGCACGCAGTTCCTCGCCGGCCGGCGGGACGATCCCGGTGAGCCGGATCCGGCACGGCGAACCGATCGCCAGTTCCTTCTTGTCGAAGGCCATGTAGGCCTCAGACACCGAGGAGAAGGCGCGGCCCGCACCGGGCAGACCCTCCCGATCGCTGGTCAGGAAGTAGTGACCGATGATCATGTCCTGGGTGGGCAAGGTCACCGGGCGACCGTCAGCCGGCTTCAGGATGTTGTTGGTGGACAGCATCAGGATCCGGGCCTCAGCCTGGGCCTCGGCGCTCAGCGGCAGGTGCACTGCCATCTGGTCACCGTCGAAGTCAGCGTTGAAGGCGGTGCAGACCAGCGGGTGAAGCTGGATGGCCTTGCCCTCGATCAGCTGCGGCTCGAACGCCTGGATGCCGAGGCGGTGCAGGGTTGGTGCACGGTTCAGCAGCACCGGGTGCTCGGCGATGACCTCTTCGAGGACGTCCCACACGACCGGACGCTGCCGCTCGACCATCCGCTTGGCGCTCTTGATGTTCTGCGCCAGGTTCAGGTCGTCCAGCCGCTTCATCACGAACGGCTTGAACAGCTCCAGAGCCATGTTCTTCGGCAGACCGCACTGGTGCAGCTTCAGCTGCGGGCCGACCACGATGACCGAACGGCCGGAGTAGTCGACGCGCTTACCGAGCAGGTTCTGACGGAACCGGCCCTGCTTGCCCTTGAGCATGTCGGAGATCGACTTCAGCGGACGGTTGCCCGGGCCGGTCACCGGACGGCCACGGCGGCCGTTGTCGAACAGCGAGTCGACGGCCTCCTGGAGCATCCGCTTCTCGTTGTTGACGATGATCTCCGGAGCACCCAGATCGAGCAGTCGCTTGAGTCGGTTGTTCCGGTTGATCACCCGGCGGTACAGGTCGTTGAGGTCGGAGGTCGCGAAGCGGCCACCGTCCAGCTGCACCATCGGGCGCAGATCCGGCGGGATCACCGGGACGGCGTCGAGCACCATGCCCAGCGGGCTGTTGGTGGTGCTCAGGAACGCCGAGACCACCTTGAGACGCTTCAGGGCGCGGGTCTTGCGCTGGCCCTTACCGGTCTGGATGATCTCGCGCAGCACCTCGGCCTCGGCGGCCAAGTCGAAGGTGGCCAGGCGCTTCTTGATCGCCTCGGCACCCATGTAGCCCTCGAAGTACTTGCCGAAGCGAGCCTTCATCTCTCGGTAGAGGATCTCGTCGCCCTCGAGGTCTTGCACCTTCAGGCCCTTGAACCGGCTCCACACCGCGTCCAGACGATCCAGCTCGCGCTGCGCACGGTCGCGCAGCTGCTTGACCTCACGCTCGCCGCCCTCGCGGACGCGCTTCTTCAGATCGGCCTTGGCACCCTCGTTCTCGAGCTGAGCCAGGTCCTCTTCGAGCTTGTGCAGGCGAGCTTCCACGTCGGCATCGCGACGCGCCTCCATCTGCTTGCGCTCCACCTCAACCTTGGCCTCCAGGGAGGGCAGGTCGCGGTGACGAGCCTCCTCGTCGACCGCGGTGATCATGTACGCGGCGAAGTAGATGACCTTCTCCAGGTCCTTCGGTGCCACATCCAGCAGGTAGCCGAGTCGGCTCGGCACGCCCTTGAAGTACCAGATGTGGGTGACCGGGGCAGCCAGCTCGATGTGGCCCATCCGCTCGCGGCGGACGTTCGAGCGGGTGACCTCAACGCCACAGCGCTCGCAGATGATGCCCTTGAAGCGCACCCGCTTGTACTTGCCGCAGTAGCACTCCCAGTCCCGGGTCGGGCCGAAGATCTTCTCGCAGAACAGGCCGTCACGCTCAGGCTTCAGGGTCCGGTAGTTGATCGTCTCGGGCTTCTTGACCTCGCCGTGCGACCACTCCCGGATCTGGTCGGCCGTAGCCAGCCCGATCCGCAGCTCGTCGTAGAAGTTCACGTCCAGCACGTTGCTTCGCTTTCCCCCACGCCTGAGCGTGGGACCAACTTGGGTGAGTCTCGAGTTGTGTTGGGACTGAGTGGGACTCAGACTTCGTCGACGGAGCGGAAGGAGTCAGCACCGGGGCGCCGGGAAAGATCAATCCCGAACTCTTCGCTGGCTCGGTAGTCATCCTCCGAGTCGCGAAGCTCCACCACTGTTCCGTCGCTGGACAGCACCTCGACATTCAGGCACAGCGACTTCATCTCCTTCACCAGCACCTTGAACGACTCGGGGATACCCGGTTCAGGGATGTTCTCGCCCTTGACGATCGCCTCATAGACCTTCACGCGGCCGGGGACGTCGTCGGACTTGATGGTGAGCAGCTCCTGCAGAGCCCAGGCGGCGCCATAGGCCTCCAGGGCCCACACCTCCATCTCACCGAAACGCTGGCCACCGAACTGCGCCTTACCGCCCAGCGGCTGCTGAGTGATCATCGAGTAGGGGCCAGTGGAACGGGCGTGGATCTTGTCGTCGACCAGGTGGTGCAGCTTCAGCATGTAGATGTAGCCGACACCGACCGGCTCCGGGTACTGCTCGCCGGAACGTCCGTCGAACAGTCGCGCCTTACCGTCGGCGTTGACCAGCTTCATCCCGTCACGCTGCGGCAGACCATGCTCCAGCAGTCCGGCGATCTCTTCCTCGTTGGCACCGTCGAAGACCGGGGTGGCCAGGCGAGATTCGCCGGGCACCTTCTCCAGGCCCACCGAGCGCAGCCGCTCGGCCCAGGGCTCGTCGACGCCCGCGATGTCCCAACCGGTCTTGGCAACCCAACCGAGGTGGGTCTCCAGCACCTGCCCGACGTTCATTCGGGACGGCACACCCAGCGGGTTCAGCACGATGTCGACCGGGGTCCCGTCCTCCAGGAACGGCATGTCCTCGACCGGCAGGATCTTCGAGATGACGCCCTTGTTGCCATGGCGTCCGGCCAGCTTGTCGCCGTTGGAGATCTTCCGCTTCTGGGCCACGTAGACGCGGACCATCTGGTTGACCCCAGGCGGGAGCTCGTCGTCGTTCTCACGATCGAAGACGCGCACCCCGATCACGGTTCCGGTCTCGCCGTGCGGCACCTTCATCGAGGTGTCGCGGACCTCGCGGGCCTTCTCACCGAAGATCGCCCGGAGCAGCCGCTCCTCCGGGGTCAGCTCGGTCTCGCCCTTCGGGGTGACCTTGCCGACGAGGATATCGCCGGCCTCGACCTCGGCGCCGATGCGGATGATGCCACGCTCGTCAAGGTTCGCGACCGCGTCCTCGCCGACGTTCGGCAGGTCGCGGGTGATTTCCTCAGCACCGAGCTTGGTTTCACGGGCGTCGATCTCGTACTCTTCGATGTGGATCGAGGACAGGGTGTCGTCGCGCACCAGACGCTGGGAGATGATCACAGCGTCCTCGTAGTTGTAGCCGTTCCAAGGCATGAACGCGATGAGCAGGTTCTTGCCCAGTGCCAGATCGCCCTTCTCGGTGGCCGGGCCATCCGCGAGGACGGTGCCCTTCTCCACGCGCTCGCCATGCTTGACAAGCGGGACCTGGTTGTAGCAGGTGGTCTGGTTGGAACGCTGGAACTTGGCGAGCTTGTAGCTGGACTGTGTGCCGTCGTCGTTCATCGTGCGGATGATGTCGGCGGACACGTAGGTGACCACGCCATCC
>JAFADF010000022.1:0-4649 GCA_023425145.1 Actinomycetes bacterium
ATCCTGAACTCATGCTTCCGGACCTTTCCACCGAAACCTTTCTTCGGAGGGCTCCGCAGTGGATGCCGCTATTCATAGGCAAAGCAACCTCCAGGGCTGAACTAAGAAAAATCAACCTTTGCGAAGTCATGTGGAGCCTTCTAGACTACGAACAGCAAAAAGAAGTTGACCGTCTCGCACCCTCGCATATTCAGGTGCCGACAGGAAGCCGCATCAGGGTGGAATATCGCCTAGGCGCAGAGGCACCAGTCTTGCGCGTGAGGCTACAGGAGTGTTTTGGCATGACCGACACGCCAAAAGTCGATGACGGGAAGCGCCCAGTCCTGATGGAACTCCTTTCCCCAGGCTTCAAGCCAGTCCAGCTGACTTCCGACCTTAGAAGCTTCTGGGAAGGAGCCTACTTCGAGGTCCGGAAGGAACTCCGTCGCCGCTATCCCAAGCACTCATGGCCGGACAGCCCGCTGGATGCACCAGCTGTCCGGAGGACAGGGAAGAGACATATTTAAATATTTTCCATCGGAAAATTTTGTAATTAATTTTTATTGCGTATATTTGCAAAGTTTTCCAATGGAAAATAAATAAAATTAAGCTTAATATAATATGAGAACAAAATTATTAATCTTGTCCGCCGCAGCTCTGATGATCGCCGGATGCAACGCCTCCGCAAACAATCAGCAGAAACAGTCCGATAATGACCAGCAGGCCCAGACGGCTCAGGACGCTAAAAAGGAGACAAAGAAAATGAAAGTTCAAGAATTGAATGTAGCTGATTTCAAGCAGAAAGTAATGGATTACGATAAGCACCCGAATGAGTGGGCATTCGCCGGGGACAAGCCAGCCGTGATAGATTTCTATGCCACGTGGTGCGGACCGTGCAAGGCCACGGCTCCGAACATAGAGAAGCTCGCCGAAACCTATGCAGGCAAGCTGGATGTCTACAAGGTGGACGTCGACAAAGAGCCAGAGCTTGCAGGTCTGTTCGGAATACGTTCTATTCCTACGATTCTCTTCATCCCTATTACTGGGGATCCATCCATTCAGGTCGGTGCGATGAGTTACGCCCAGCTGAACGACGTCGTGAGCAAAATGATGAAATGACGCAATGGACACTCATTGCATTTGTGAGATCCGCAGAATCTACAGAGCTATAGGAGCTTTCGAGGCAGAACTCGAGAAGCTCCTTGGCCTTAATATCAATGAGGCAATGCTACTCTGTCTCCTGTCCGAGAAAAAACATCTGGCGGCTGGAAACATATCGGCAGAGCTTGGCCTGACATGCTCCAATGCATCGAAAGTGATTGCCTCAATGGAAAAATCAGGACTCGTCCTAAGGAAAACCTCCAAGCAGGACGGCCGCAGCATGACATTCAGCCTCAGCAAGAAAGGCACAGCCCTGCTGGATAAGGTGCATTGCGATAGCATTCAGGTTCCGGACGAATTGCAAAGGTTTGTTTCCAACGATCCGAATATCTTCAAGTAAATTCACGCCATCTCCTACGGAATAGCTATTTCGGCAAAATATTCCTACATTTGCTTCTACAATAACACGCTTCTAGGATGTTTAAGATTTTAACGAAAAAAATGCTGACGCATAACGTCTGCGAGATGGATGTGTCAGCTCCACGAATAGCGAGAGCCGCAAAGCCAGGACAGTTCCTGATTGTGCGAGTGGACGAGAAAGGCGAACGCATCCCGCTGACTATCAGCGATTACGACAGAGAGAAAGGCACAGTCACGATTGTTACTCAAGAAATAGGCGCTTCCACGAAGGCGCTGGTTGCAAAAGAGGCAGGCGACTATTTCGCCGATGTGGTAGGGCCTCTCGGGAATCCATCCGAATTCGTGGGCAGAAGCGACGAAGAACTGCGGGGGCGGCGCTACATATTCATAGCAGGCGGAGTTGGAACTGCTCCGGTATATCCTCAGGCGAAATGGCTGCACGAAAGGGGCGTCGCCGTGGATGTGATCATCGGCGCAAGAAACAAAGACTTATTCATATTCACAGATAGAATTGCCGCAGCTTGCGACAACCTTTATCTCTGCACGGACGATGGCTCGGCAGGGTTCAAAGGCGTTGGCACTGCCATGCTGGAAAAGCTTGTGGCAGAGGGACATGAATACACCAAGGCCGTTGCCATAGGACCTATGATAATGATGAAGTTCGCGACTGTGGCCTGCAAGAAGCTAGGCATTCCTATTGACGTGAGCCTCAATACTTTAATGGTCGATGGCACCGGAATGTGCGGTGCCTGCAGGGTCACTGTCGACGGGAAGACGAGGTTCGCCTGCGTGGACGGGCCTGAATTCAATGGATATGACGTCGATTTCGATGAGGCTTTGAGGAGGCTTGGGCAATACAAGAGCGAAGAAGCCGGGGCTAAGGCAAAAATAGGAATATAATCATGGCTGAAAGAATATCTCGTACTCCCGTCAGGGAGCAGGACCCGAAAATCAGGGCTCATAATTTCGATGAAGTCTGCTATGGCTTCAATGCTGAAGAAGCGGCTCGTGAGGCTTCCAGATGCCTCCATTGCAAGAATCCTCGATGCGTGGGCGCCTGCCCCGTAGAAATCAAGATTCCTGAATTCATAGCGAAAATCGTTGCCGGAGATGTTTCTGGCGCCGCTGCAGTAATAGCCGAAGACTCTTCCCTGCCAGCAGTCTGCGGCCGCGTATGCCCGCAGGAGACTCAGTGCGAAGGCAGCTGCATCCTGGGCATCAAAGGCGAGCCGGTCGCCATCGGCAAGCTTGAACGCTACGTCGCAGACAATGCGCCAGAGTCCAAGCCAGAGATTGCTCCAAAGAACGGCCATAAAGTAGCAATCATCGGCAGCGGTCCTTCAGGACTAGCCTGCGCCTCGGATCTTGCCAAGATGGGATACGACGTGACCATATTCGAAGCCTTGCATAAGGCTGGTGGCGTTCTTGAATATGGAATACCGGAGTTCCGTCTGCCGAAAGAGACAGTGCTTCGCAGGGAAATCGATGAGGTGAAAGCTCTCGGAGTGAAGATAGAGACCGACGTTATAGTCGGCAGGACGGTCACTATCGACAGCCTGATGGACAACGAAGGCTTCGAGGCGGTTTTCGTAGGAACAGGAGCCGGACTGCCTAGGTTCATGAATATTCCGGGAGAAAATTTGAACGGGGTTTTCTCTGCCAATGAATTCCTCACTCGCAACAATCTGATGATGGCCTTCAGGGATGATTACCAGACGCCTATCCATGCTGGCAAGAAATGCATAGTGGTCGGAGGCGGCAACGTGGCGATGGACTCTGCCAGGACTGCGTTACGTCTTGGAGCGGAAACTACCATAGTTTACAGGCGCACCGAAGTCGAACTGCCGGCTCGCCGCGAGGAGGTCGAGCACGCCAAAGAGGAAGGCATAGAATTCCGAATGCTCACAAATCCGGTGGAGATTCTGGGCGATGAGAACGGATGGGTTCGTGCCGTGAGATGCATCCGCATGGAACTTGGCGAACCAGACGAAAGCGGTCGCCGCTCCCCTATCCAGATTCCAGGCTCCGAGTTCGAGATACCTGCCCAGACCGTGATCATGGCTCTCGGCACATCCCCTAATCCATTGATCGTAAAGACCACAGATGGTCTCACAGCTACCCGCAAGGGTGGAATCGAGGCGGACTCTGAGGGCAAGACCTCCAGGCCTGGAATATTCGCAGGTGGCGATGCCGTCACAGGCGCCGCCACCGTGATTCTCGCCATGGGCGCCGGTCGCAAAGCCGCCAAAGCCATCGACGAATATATTCACGATAAATAATAATGCTTCTGTTTCTCCTGGCGGCCATCGGGCCAGCACTCCTACTGCTGTGGTACGTATACAGCAAAGACACTAATCCAGAGCCGACTAGCCTTCTTTTAAAAGGCTTCTGCTTCGGCGGCCTTTCGGCGCTTCTTTCGACTCTCATCTCCGAGCCGCTGCTGAACATGGGATTCTACACGTCCAATCCGACAAACATCGTAGAATCTTTCAAGATAGCGTTTTTCGGAGCGGCAATTCCGGAAGAGACTGCAAAGCTATTCATGCTATGGCTGCTGCTCAGGCATTGCAAAGAATTTGACGAAAGCTATGACGGAATAGTCTATGCCGCAGCCGTGGGCCTAGGCTTCGCCGCATTCGAGAACGTGCTGTACCTGGTAGGTGCAGGGGCAGACTGGGTGGATGTTGCCGTGCAAAGAGCTCTGCTTGCAATCCCGGGTCATTTCGGATTCGCAGTTGCCATGGGATATTACTACTCCCTTAATCACTTCAAAGGATCCAGAGCGCCGAAAGGAACGAAAATCAAAATCTGGCTCGTTCCAGTGCTTCTGCACGGAATCTATGACACTCTCTGTTTCATGAGCGATGTTCTCGCCCCAGGCTGGTCGGTGCTCATCACCATTGCGCTTATCTACTTCTGCATCAAGATGTTCAATGTCACAAGACGGCGGATTCAGAGAGAATCTGAGCATAATGAATATCTCGGATCGGGCTTCGGCGTCTCTAGGAATGGATACGATGTCAACCAGGACTGGACTGACCGCCCCGATGACCAGGAGGAACAAGATGACGATGCCGGAGAAGGCTTTATTTAAGCAGCTAATATATAAGGCAAAGCTTCCTTGCGTTTTGCGTCAAGCATATTTTTGG
>JAFADF010000039.1:0-3089 GCA_023425145.1 Actinomycetes bacterium
CCAAGTTCAGCATGAAGAATTTCGGCAAGAGTCTTGCGGCGAACTGGGGTTTGGGAGTACGAGTCGATCTCAATTTCCTTATCCTGCGCCTCGACATGGGCATCAAGATGCATGACCCTTCACTGGCCAGAGGCGAGCGATGGTTCGGTCCCGGCCGCTGGTTCTCAAATGACGGCTTCGCTGTCCACTTTGGTGTCGGTTATCCCTTTTAGTATTATCTTAGCGGGTTCTGCCCCTGAGAACCCCCGTGACTATTCTGGTTTGTAGTATTTCGGCCAGCAGGCTTCAAGGTAGGCTTTTAAGCGGTCTTCGTGCTGATTCTGTGCAGGTGCGTAGAAGACGGTTCCCTCAAGACCCTTCGGCATGAATTCCAAATCGACGAAATGCCCAGGATAATCATGGGCATATTTATAGCCGTCTGCGTAGCCTAACTCGCTCATGAGCTTAGTCGGGGCGTTGCGAAGATATAGCGGAACGGAGCCCGAATGATCCTGGCGCACGAGGCCAAGAGCCTTTTCCAGAGCCATATAGGCAGTGTTGCTCTTCGGCGAAGATGCTAAATACACAGTGGTCTCTGCCAGAGGAATCCTGGCCTCCGGCATTCCTATTTCATGCACCACTTGGAAACAAGCATTGGCGAGCAGCAGTGCGTTCGGATTCGCCAGCCCCACATCCTCGGAAGCAGAGAGGCAGAGCCTGCGTGCGATGAAAAGGGGATCCTCGCCGCCATCCAGCATGCGAGCCAGGTAATATATGGCAGCATTAGGATCGGAGCCGCGGATCGACTTTATGAAGGCGGAAATTATGTCGTAATGCATCTCTCCGTCTTTGTCATAGATCGCGGAATTTTCCTGAATGCTAGCAGTAACTGCCTTATTATCAACTACTATCTGTTTATTACCAGACTGAGAATCAATTACTATCTCCAGTATATTCAATAACTTACGCCCGTCGCCCCCGCTGTAGCGGAACAGAGCGTCTGTCTCATTCACTTTGATGTTTTTTTCTTTCAGCAGCACGTCCGTCTTCACAGCCCTTTCTAAAATTTGCTGAAGATCAGCGACTTCCAGCGATTTCAGCACAAAAACCTGACATCTGGAGAGAAGGGGAGTGATGACTTCGAAGGAAGGGTTCTCGGTAGTAGCGCCTATCAGCACTATCGTACCATTTTCAACTGCCCCAAGCAGAGCATCTTGCTGCCCCTTATTGAAACGATGGATTTCATCAATGAACAAGACAGGCGATGTGCCATTGGAAAACACGGAAGAGCTTTTGGCCTTGTCTATCACATCGCGAACGTCCTTCACGCCGGAACTGATGGCAGACAAAGTGTAGAAATCCCTCGACAGGGAATTTGCGATGATCCGGGCAAGAGTTGTTTTCCCCACGCCTGGAGGCCCCCAAAGAATGAAAGAGGACAAATTCCCTGACTCTATCATATTTCTTAATATGCAGCCTTTCCCGATGAGGTGGCGCTGCCCTACATATTGATCGAGCGAAGAAGGCCTCATTCTTTCAGCCAGGGGAGGCAGCATGCGAGATTTAACTCTTATTGAATCATCTGTGGGCATATTCTTAATTAATTGGCATCTTTTGCTTTCACAAATTTAGCAAAAAGCCACGAAGTTTCTTAAATTTGCATATCGTAAAATCAATGCAGCAATGAAATTAAGCGAAAGAGTGCGTTACGCCGGCGTGAACGACTTCCGGATGAAGCTATTTGAAAGCCATTGGCCGGTACCTGAAGGAATCAGTTACAATTCATACCTTGTCATAGATGAGAAGATTGCCTTGCTTGACACAGTCGATGCGGCTTTCGCCGATGAATTCATCAGGAACGTCAAAAACGAATTAGGGGACAGGAAAATCGACTACCTTGTCATCAACCACATGGAGCCGGATCATTCCGCCCTCGTCTCATTTATCAGAAATGAATATCCAGGGTGCACCGTGGTGGCTAATTCCAAGGCTGCTCAAATGCTCGAAGGCTATCAGGGACTGACCGACAACGTCCATGTAGTAAAAGAAGGGGAGACCTTGCAACTGGGTGAAACGTCGCTGCAGTTCTTCATGATCCCGATGGTGCATTGGCCGGAAACCATGGCGACTTGGTGCGCCGAAGAGCACACCCTGTTCCCTGGCGATGCATTCGGCTCCTATAAAGCTGCTCCTCCGTGCATAAGCGACTGTAAATCAAATCTTTTCGATGAATATAAAGAAGAAATGATTCGTTATTACGCATCCATAGTCGGGAAGTACGGGCAGCCTGTGCAGGCCGCCTTGAAAAAGCTTGGAAATCTTGATATTCACAGAATATGCAGCGTACACGGGCCTGTGTGGGAAAAAGAAATCCCTGAAGTGGTGAAGCTGTACGATGATTTAAGCCAGTACAAGGCCGGACGCGGAGTCTGCCTGGCCTATGGCTCGATGTATGGCAACACAGAGAAGGCGGCCAAGGCAATTGCCTCAGAGCTTGAGAAAAGGAATATCCCGTATGGAATTCATAATCTGACCGCAGAAGATTATTCCTACGCATTAAGAGACGTTTTCAAATACGATACGCTCATCGTCGGTTCTCCGACCTACAACATGGAGATTTTCCCGCCTGTCCGCCAGTTCATGGAAGGCGTGGCCGGCAGAGGCGTCAAGAACAGAAAATTCGCTGCATTCGGGTCATTCACTTGGGCTGCCGCCAGCGTAAAATTGCTGAACGACATGGCTGCCGATGCCGGATTCGAGCTTCTCAGCGAGGGAATATCTTTCAAGCAAGGCTATGCCCCGGGAAAATTCGATGCTGCCAGCCTGGCTGAGGCAGTAATTTCTGCCGGTAAGTAGCCTCAGGCTTCCCTGCTCGTATTGTTATACAATTTGCATTATGTTAAGTAAAGGACAAGAAATCCTACCCTGCTGATGATATTACAGATACTGACACTTCTTGGCGCAATCGCGCTTTTCATCTTCGGAATGGACATGCTGAGTTCTGAACTTCAGAAACTCTGCGGAGACAAACTTCGGAAATTTGAAAAAGGCATGCGTTCAGGAAGCGCCGTCGAGCAATTCCTCTCTGGAGCCGGCATGACCGCTCTAAT
>JAFADF010000067.1:0-173629 GCA_023425145.1 Actinomycetes bacterium
TGACTTCCTGCTTCCGATCCCCGCCCCACCGAGGTGGTTTGGTAGGAGCATTTCTAGTCCGCCGTCCACCACTGTGCAAGAGGAATTCCGGAACGAATTCCACCAATTTCGCCGACCTCGGCGTGTCGTCGGCGTGTCGAGTGACAAAAGAGACAAAAACGACTTTCAGTCCTCTGTCGCCTGCTGGGCGGCCGCCCGATCCATGGCCCGCAGCATCAGCAAGCTGCCATCGCGCAGCACTTTCAGGTCGTCCACAGTCAGCAGCGTGATGGTGACCCCGAGTGCCCGTCCGAACATGGAGTCCATCTGCCGGATCACGTCGATGCCGTCCGCGGTCGGACGCAGCCGGCGCACCCGCCGGTCGTCGGGATCGTCGAAGCGAGTGATCAGCCCCTTCTCCACCAAGCGGTCGATCAGACCGCTGGCGGTGGGCGCACTGATCTGCATCAGTTCGCCGAGCTCATGGCCGGCAATACCGGGCTTCTTCACGATCTGGCCGAGCACGCGCACCTGCTGCATGGTCAGATCGGGCGGCATCGGCATCGGCCCCACCAGTCCCATGGCGCGGTCGTGGACTTGGGAGTTCAGCTCGAAGAGTTCGGCGAGCAAAGCCGATCGCTCCGGGTCCAAGCCGTTGATGGAATAAGCCACGAGGAAGCCTTCGTTTGGGTCAAATGGTTAGGGTTAGGCTAACCGATGTGTAGACGCTGTGCAGCCCCAAGAATTGTGCTGTGACTACCCGGACGAGAGAGAGACGATGGTTCGACTCAGCAAGGCCAGCCTGGCTCAGCGCAGCGTGGTGCTGCTGCTCAGCCTGCTCGTGATCGGCCTCGGCGTCTATGCCGCCGGCGCCCTCAAGCAAGAACTGATCCCGTCCATCGACCTGCCGCGCGGCAGCGTCCTGACCATCTACCCGGGCGCATCGCCAGAGGTGGTCGAGGCGCAGCTCTCCAAGCCGATCGAGTCGGCCGTGAAGTCGGTGGCCGGCGTCACCAGCGTCACCTCGAAGAGCTCGTCCGGCGTCTCCCAGGTGAGCGCCCAGTGGGATTACGGCCTGAAGCCCGACGACATGGCCAACAAGATCCGGGCGGCCATCGACTCGATCTCCTCCGGCCTGCCCAGTTCGGTGAGCCCGAAGGTGATCACCGGCAGCTTCGACGACATCCCGGTGGTGGTGCTGGCGCTGTCGTCCTCGGACGACTCGACGACCCTGACCACCAAGGTGAACCAGATCGTCGCCCCCGGCCTGAAGACGATTGACGGCGTCCGCGACGTCGCCGTGGGCGGCCAGGAGACCCGCGAGATCGTGATCAGCTACTCCCCGGCCGAGCTGAACAAGAAGAACATCGACCCGTCGCTGGTCTCCCAGCTGTTCGCCGCGAACTCCACGGCCTTCCCGTCGGGCACGATGCGTACCGACAACGCCAACCTGGACGTCCAGACCGGACGCACCTACTCCACGGCGGAGCAGATCGCCAAGCTTCAGCTGCCCACCGCGGACGGGACGATCACTCTGGGCGACATCGCCACCGTGGTCGAGCAGCCGGTGGAGACCACCAGCATCTCCCGGGTCGGCGGCAAGACCGCACTCACCCTGCAGGTGACCAAGGAGGCCGGCGCCAACACCGTCTCGGTGGCCAAGTCGGTCAACGAGATGCTGCCGCAGCTGGAGCAGCAGCTCGGCGGTGGTGCCACCTTCACCACGGTCTTCGACCAGGCGCCGTACATCGAGCAGTCGATTCACGACTTGTCGGTTGAGGGAGGCATCGGCTTGGCCATGGCCGTCCTGGTGATCCTGATCTTCCTAGGCTCGCTGCGCCCGACCGTGATCACGGCCATCTCGATTCCGCTGTCGCTGCTGATCGCCCTGATCGGCCTGTGGGTGGGCGGCTACACGCTGAACATCCTCACCCTGGCCGCGCTCACCGTGGCCATCGGACGCGTGGTCGATGACTCGATCGTGGTGATCGAGAACATCAAACGCCATCAGGGCTACGGCGAGTTCGGACGAACCTCGATCCTGAACGCCGTCCGCGAGGTCGCCGGTGCGGTGACCAGCTCGACGCTGACCACGGTCGCCGTGTTCCTGCCGATCGGTCTGGTCGGTGGTCAGGCCGGCGAGATCTTCCGTCCGTTCGCGCTCACGGTGACCATCGCCTTGGCCGCGTCCCTGCTGGTGTCACTGACCCTGGTGCCGGTGCTGGCCTCCTGGTTCATGCGGCCCACCCTCAAGCAGCAGGCTCGCCAGCAAGTGGCACCGGAGACCGAGAAGGACACCTGGCTGCAGAAGTCCTACCTGCCGGTGCTCAACTGGAGCCTTGCCCACCGCTGGATCACCGTGGCCCTCGCGTTGGTGCTGTTCGGCGGGACGATGGCGCTGACCCCACTGCTGAAGACCGACTTCCTCGGTGAGCAGGGCAACGAGTCGCTGATGATCAGCCAGAAGCTACCGGCCGGCACCTCGCTGGCCGAGACCGATGCGGCCGCCCGCAAGATCGAACAACTCCTGTCCGCCGACCCGGCCGTGCAGACCTACTCGACGAGCATCGGCGGCAGCACCAGCGTCTTCATGGGCACTCAGGCCGACACCAATCAGGCCAGCTACACCGTCCCGCTCAAGGCCGGCTACTCGGCCAAGGACGTGGTCGGACGGATCCGCACCGACATCGCAGGACTCGGCTCGTCGATGGGCACCGTCGAGGTCAGTGTCGGCAACTCCACGTCCTCAGTGGTCGTCTACGTCGAGGGTTCGGATCCGGACAAGCTGAAGACGGCCAATGACCAGGTGGTTGCCATGATGAAGAACGTCCCCGACCTGGTGAACGTCACCTCCGACCTCAGCGAGGCCCGTGACCAGCTCTCGGTGAAGGTGGACGACCGCAAGGCCGCCGACCTGGGGATGACCCAGTTGTCGATCGGCCAGGCCGTCTCCCGTGCGGTGGCCGGCCAGCAGATCGGCTCGATCGCCGTCGGCGACGACACCTTGAAGGTGTATCTGCGGGTGAAGAAGCCGGCCAAGAGCATCGCCGAGCTGCGAGACGCCGAACTGCCGGTCACCCAGCTGATGAGCGGCAACGCCAAGAAGGACGCCGCCGAGAAGGTCTCCGACGACTCGACTGCCCTGCAGAAAGACTCCAAGGACGCCGCCACCAAGGCCTACAACGAGCAGGTGAAGGCGCTGAAGAAGGCCAAGGCTCAGGCGAAGTCCTCGGTGAAATCACTCAACCGGCAGATCGACGCACTCAAGAAGGAGTTGGCGGACCTGCCCGCAAAGTGCATGGCCGACCCGACTGACGTCGACTGCTACAACATGAGCACCGGGATGGCCCGAATCAGCCAGCAGCTCGGCGCACTGACCTCAGCGCTCATGCAGAGTCAGGCCGGGATTGCCAGCGTCGACAAGCAGCTGGACGCCCTGGCCACCTCGCGGGAGAAGACGCTGGAGGCCCAGGACAAGCAGCAGGCGATCGCCGATGCCTCCAAGGACGCCCAGGACGCCACCGCCAAGCCGGTGACGCTGTCCGCGGTGGCCACGGTCGAGGTCGTCCAGGCCCCGGCCACGGTGACCCGGGTGGACGGCGTCCGCTCGGCCACGATCAGTGCCAGCTCGGAGTCGTCCGACCTGGGCGCAACCACCACCCAGATCCAGAACGGGCTGGCCGCACTCAGCCTGCCCGACGGGATCAGCTATCGGATCGGTGGCGTCTCCCAGCAGCAGGCCGAGTCGTTCGCCCAGCTCGGGCTGGCGATGGCCGTGGCGATCGCGGTGGTCTACCTGATCATGGTGGCGACCTTCGGCTCGCTGCTGCAGCCGCTGATCCTGCTGGTCTCGATTCCGTTCGCAGCCACCGGTGCGCTGGCGTTCTCGCTGATCAGCGACACCGCGCTCGGGCTGCCCAGCATGATCGGCCTGCTGATGCTGATCGGCATCGTGGTGACCAATGCCATCGTGCTGATCGATCTGATCAACCAGAAGCGCAAGGCCGGGCTGAGTGTGGATGCGTCCATTGCGGCCGGTGCCCGACTGCGGGTTCGTCCGATCATCATGACCGCGCTGGCCACGGTGTTCGCCCTCGTGCCGATGGGGCTGGGGCTCACCGGTGGCGGCGTGTTCATCTCCAAGCCGCTGGCTATCGTGGTGATCGGTGGCCTGGTCAGCTCCACACTGCTCACCCTGATCCTGGTGCCGGTGCTCTACGACCTGCTGGAGACCTGGCGGGAGCGTCGCGAGACCAGGCGGAATGCGCGCCGCGAGGCGCGGCTCGCCGACGCCGTGGCCGCTCATCAGGCAGCCACCGGGGCCGAGTCCTGACTAGGTGAATTGCCAGGACGCCGAGCGGCAACTCGCGGTTCGCGATACCTTTCGCGACATGAAGGTGAACTTAGGTTCCCTTGACCGCATCACGCGAGTTGCCGCCGGCTCGGTGTTGTTGGTTCTGGGTCTCTTGCTCGGCGGCTGGCTTCTCCTGGTTGCCCTCCTGGGTGCTGCACTGGTCGTCACCGGCGCCACGGGCCACTGCCCGATCTACGCCCACCACGGGCTGAGCTCCTCTCCGCATCGCTGAGGCTGACCGTCCGACCCTGACCCGCAGCAGCGTCAGCGTCGCGTGGCAGAGTTGAGCCACCATGGACGCCCCGGCGATCACCCGCTTTTCGACGGCCACCCACGCGTGGTTCGCCAAGAGTTACGCTGCGCCCACGGCAGCCCAGGAGGGTGCCTGGTCGGCCATCTCCTCCGGGGCGGACGCACTGGTGGTGGCACCCACTGGCTCCGGCAAGACGCTGGCTGCGTTCTTGTGGGCGCTGGACCGGCTAGCCACCGACCCGGCGCCGGACCCGAGCCGCCGCTGCCGGGTGCTGTACATCTCGCCGCTGAAAGCGCTGGCCAATGACGTCGAGCGGAACCTGCAGCGTCCGCTGGCCGGCATCGCGGCAGCAGCGGACGAGTTGGGCTTGCCGGTGCCGTCGGTACGGGTGGCCGTCCGCTCCGGGGACACGCCGAGCGCCGAGCGACGCTCCTTCACCCGGCAGCCGCCGGACATTCTGATCACCACTCCCGAGTCGTTGTTCCTGCTGCTCACCTCGGCTGCACGCAGCGCGCTGGCCGGCATCGAGACCGTGATCGTCGACGAGATCCACGCCGTGGCCGGCACCAAGCGTGGCGCTCATCTGGCGCTCAGCCTGGAGCGTCTGGACGCCCTGCTGGAGCGTCCGGCGCAGCGGATTGGCTTGTCGGCGACGGTTCGTCCGGTGGCGGAAGTGGCCCGGTTCCTGTCCGGCGGACGTCCGGTGCAGGTCGTCGATCCGCCACTGGCCAAGCGCTGGGAGTTGTCGGTGGTGGTGCCATTCCCGGATCTGTCCGACCTGGATCGAGGCACCGAGACTTCGACCTCGGCATCGCCGGAACTCAGGTCTTCTACATGGCCTCGCATCGAAGAGCGGATCGTCGACGAGATCGCCGCGCACACCTCGACCCTGGTCTTCGTGAACTCGCGGCGGCTGGCCGAACGGCTCACCGCCCGGCTGAACGAACTGTGGCTGGAGCGGCTCGAGGCCGGGGCCGCCCCCGAGTTGTTGCGCGGCTGGGGCAGCCACGCCACGGCCAACCGGCGGGCGCCGGCCGAGGTGATGGCCCAGTCGGCGATCAGCGAAGGTGCGCCGCCGGTGCTGGCCCGGGCCCATCACGGCTCGGTCAGCCGCGAGGAGCGCGAACGGATCGAGACCGATCTGAAGGCCGGACGGCTGGCCGCGGTGGTGGCCACCTCGTCCCTGGAGCTCGGCATCGACATGGGTGCCATCGACCTGGTCATTCAGGTGGAGGCACCGCCGTCGGTCGCGGCCGGCCTGCAGCGGGTCGGACGGGCCGGCCACCAGGTCGGTGCGGTCTCCAAGGGCGTGCTGTTCCCGAAGTTCCGCGGCGACCTGGTCCAGACGGCGGTGGCTGTCGAGCGGATGCTGGCCGGCGAGATCGAGCAGCTGCGGGTGCCGGCCAACCCGCTGGACGTGCTGGCCCAGCAGCTGGTGGCCATGGTGGCCCTGGATTCCTGGCAGGTCGACGACGTCTGGGCGTTGGTCCGCCGGGCTGCGCCGTTCGCCGGCCTCAGCCGGGCCGCACTGGAAGCCACCCTGGACATGCTGGCCGGACGCTACCCGGCCGAGGAGTTCGCCGAGCTGCGCCCCCGGCTGGTCTGGGATCGGGCCACCGACACCCTCACCGGACGCCGCAGCGCCCAACGGCTGGCGGTGATTTCGGGCGGAACCATCCCCGACCGTGGTCTGTACCCGGTCTACCTGGCCGGTGCCGAGGCCGGCGGACGCCGGGTCGGCGAGCTCGACGAGGAGATGGTCTACGAATCCCGGGTCGGCGATGTGATCGCACTGGGCACCACCAGCTGGCGGATCGAAACCATCAGCCAGCAGCAGGTCGAAGTGTCTCCGGCTCCTGGCCAGGCGGCTCGACTGCCGTTCTGGAAGGGCGATGCGCTGGGCCGTCCGGCCGAGCTGGGACGAGCGGTCGGCGGCTTCGTCCGGGAGATCTCGGCGCTGAGCGCCGAGCAGGCCCGAGCCCGGCTGGCCGCGTCCGGGCTGGACGAGTGGGCCATCGACAATCTGCTGGCCTACCTTGACGATCAGGCCGCGGTCACCGGGGCACTGCCCCACGACCGGCAGCTGCTGATCGAGCGGTTCCGCGACGAGCTGGGCGACTGGCGAGTGGTGGTCCACTCGCCGTTCGGGGCGCAGGTGCACGCGCCGTGGGCGCTGATCGCCGCGGCCCGGTTGCGGGAGCGCTACGGCGTGGACGTCCAGGCCATGCACGCCGATGACGGCCTGCTGTTCCGGCTACCGGCCGGCGATGCGGCCGAGGCGCCCTACGATCCGCACACCGAGCGCTGGCGGCAAGGTCGCCCGCACCGTGCGAGCTCAGCTGCGGGTATCGGGGCGGCCGACCTGACCGAATTGACCGAGCTGATCTTCCCCGAGCCGGAAGAGGTGACCTCCCTGGTCACCGCCGAGTTGGGTAACTCGGCGCTGTTCGCGGCTCGGTTCCGGGAATGTGCCGGACGCTCCTTGTTGCTGCCGCGGCAGCGTCCGGGGCGCCGCCAGGCCCTGTGGCAGCAGCGACTCCGCTCGTCCCAGCTGCTGCAGATCGCCTCCGGCTATCCCGAGTTCCCGATCGTGGCCGAAGCGGTCCGGGAGTGCCTGCACGATGTCTACGACGTGCCGGCACTGATCGGGTTGCTCGGCGACGTCCGGGCGCGACGGGTGGGCGTGCGCAGCGTCGAAACCGTGGCGCCGTCGCCGTTCGCCTCCTCGCTGCTGTTCGGCTATGTGGCCCAGTTCCTCTACGAGAACGACTCGCCGCTGGCCGAGCGCCGGGCCGCCGCCCTCGCCGTCGATCCGGGGTTGCTGGCCGACCTGCTGGGCAGCACCGAGGCCACGGCCCTGGCCGAGTTGCTCGATCCGGACGTACTCAGCACCACCGAAGCCGAACTGCAGCAACTGGCCCCCGGGCGGCAGGCCCGGGACCCCGACGAGTTGTCCGATCTACTGCGCCGACTAGGGCCGTTGTCGACGAGCCAGCTGGCGGCCCGGTGCGCCGAGCCGTCCTGGCTGGACGACGGGCTGGCCGGCCTGGCCGCCCAGCGGCGGGCCTACCAGCTGCCCGATCAGCGCTGGGCGGCCACCGAGGACGCCGGACGACTCCGCGATGGTCTCGGCATTCGTCCACCGAGCGGCCTGCCGGACGCCCTGCTGGTGCCGGTCGCCGATCCGCTGGGCGACCTGCTGGCTCGCTACGCCCGCAGCCACGTGCCCTTCACCGTGGGCGAAGTCTGCCAATGGCTCGGGCTGGGGGTGACCGTGGTGCGGGAGCAATTGCAGCGCCTGGTAGCCGCCGGACGAGTGGTGGCCGGCGAACTGCGTCCGGCCGGATGGCTGCCGGAAGCCGGTGAGCTGCCGGGGGCCGGTACCGGCCTGGCCGCCGGCGAGCACTGCTACTGCGATCCGGAGGTGCTGCGACTGCTGCGGCGCCGTTCGCTCGCGGCCCTGCGGGAGGCGATCGAGCCGGTCTCGACGGCCAGTTATGCGTCCTTCTTGCCGGGCTGGCAAGGAGTGGGGGAGTTGCGCGGCGTCGATGGGGTGCTGCGGGTGATCGAGCAGCTGGCCGGGGTGCCGGTGCCGGCCAGCGCACTGGAGAGCCTGATCCTGCCGGCCCGCGTGATCGACTACACCCCGTCCATGTTGGACGAACTGACCACGGCCGGCGAGGTTCGCTGGCAGGGTGCCGGCCCGCTCGGCGAGACCGACGGCTGGGTCAGCCTGCACCCGTCCGCGACCGCCGAGTTCACCCTGGCCGAGCCGACGCCCGTCGAGTCGGAGCTGGCCGGTCGGCTCTTGGAGGCGCTCGGCTCCGGCGGCCACTTCTTCGCCGACCTGGTGGCCCGGCTGGACGCGCCACGCGAGCAGCTGCGCGAGGCGATCTGGGAACTGGTCTGGGCCGGGTGGCTGAGCAATGACTCGCTGGCTCCACTGCGGGCGCTGCTGGGCTCGGCTCCGGCTCGTCCCGGACGGCGTCCGAGCGCGCCTCGGGCGCGGCATCGTCCCTCGCTGAGCACGGTCGCGATCAGCCGGCAGCTGGCTCCCCCCGAGGTGGCCGGCCGTTGGTCGGTGCTGCCGGCCGGCTCGTCCGACCCGACCCGGCGAGCGCTGGCCCGGGCCGAGGCGTGCCTGGATCGCTATGGCGTGGTCAGCCGGGCTGCCGTCGCCGGCGAGGACCTCCCCGGCGGCTTCGCCGGTCTCTACCGGGTGCTGGCCGCCGCCGAGGACAGCGGACGGGTCCGCCGCGGCTACTTCATCGAAGGTCTTGGTGCGGCCCAGTTCGGCACCGCCGGCGCCATCGACGCGCTGCGGGCCGGCGGATCGCCCGATCGGGTGCTGGTCCTGGCCGCCACCGATCCGGCCAACGCCTACGGGGCGGCACTGCCCTGGCCGGCGCCGCTGGTGGCCGGCCATCAGCCGTCCCGGCGCGCAGGCGCGCTGGTCGTTCTGGCCGGCGGCCGGTTGGTCGGCTATCTCAGTGGCCGCAGCCTGCTGTCGTTCAGCAGCGATCCCGCAGAGCTCGCCGGGCTGGCCGAGGCTCTCGCCGAGGCGTCCGGACGTCCGGGCGTGGGCCGGCTGCTGCTGACCAAGCTCGACGGCGCCGGGGCCGTCGGTGCGAGCGGCCCTCTGGTGGATGCGCTGCTCGCCGCCGGTTTCGCGCTCACTCCGAGCGGCCTGCGCCTGCCGCACTGAGCGGGCGCCGAACCTCGCGGCCCGGCGTTCGGCGTTCACCGCCGGTAAACCTGGCTGAGATGTTCTTGTCACTGGCACCACCTAGCGTGGGCTGTGGGTCTCCGACCTCACCCCCATCCCCTCACACCCAAGGACAGACACTGTGACTTTCGACCACCGTGCGCTGCGGTTCCTGGCGGCAACCGCAGCAGCGACCGGGCTGCTCAGCCTCACTTTGCCTGCGCTCCCTGCCAGTGCGCAGCCGACCGACACCACCATCGCTCTGCTGAACTTCAACGACTTCCACGGACGCATCGACGCCGACACCACCAAGTTCGCCACCACGATCGAGAATCAGCGCGACACCTACGGTGAGGCGAACACCCTGCTGCTCAGCGGCGGTGACAACATCGGTGCCTCCCTGTTCGCCTCGGCCACCCAGGCCGACCAGCCGACGATCGACGTGCTCAATGCGCTGGACGTGAAGGCGTCCGCCGTCGGCAACCACGAGTTCGACAAGGGCTTCAGTGATCTGACCGACCGGGTGATCAACGGCGGTGCCAACGCCAAGTGGGATTACCTGGGTGCCAACGTCTACCTCAAGGGCACCACCACTCCGGCACTGCCGGAGTACTCGATTCAGACCGTCGGCGGCATCAAGGTCGGCATCGTCGGCGTGGTCACCCAGGAGACCCCGAGTCTGGTCTCCCCGGCCGGCGTCAGCACGCTGAGCTTCGGCGACGAGGTCGCGGCGATGAACCGGGTCGCGAACCAGCTCAAGGACGGCAACGACGCCAACGGCGAAGCCGACATCGTGGTGGCCGAGTTCCACGACGGCGCCAACCTGAGCGCCTCACCGAGCGTCGATCTGGCCGCAGCCAAGACCGACAGCGCCGACTTCGCCGACATGGTCGACAACACCTCACCCAAGGTGGACGTGCTGTTCAACGGCCACACCCACATGACCTATGCCTGGACCGACGCCAGCCACTCCGGACGTCCGATCGTCCAGGCGGCCTCCTACGGCACCAAGCTCGGCAAGGTCGTCCTCACCTACAACACCTCGACCAAGGCGATCACCAGCGTGGACGCCTCGGTGCTGGATCGGGCCACCATGGCCAACACCAGCTACCCGCGGGTGGCCAGCGTGGCCTCCATCGTGACCGCTGCCCTCAACCACGCCGCTACCGTCGGCAACGAGCCGATCGGCACCCTGACCGGCAACATCACCACCGCCTTCGGCGGCGGTGCCTACACCGACGGCGTCTGGGCCGGCGGCTCCCGCGACAACCGGGCCAAGCCGTCCACCATGGGCTCCCTGGTCGCCGAGTCGCTGCTCAGCACCCTGTCGAATCCCGACCGGGGTGGAGCCGAGATCGGCATCGTCAATCCCGGCGGGCTGCGGGCTGAGCTGTACTACGCGAAGTCCGGGGTGGAGACCACCGACGGCGTGATCAGCTACTCCGAGGCGAACTCGGTGCTGCCGTTCGTGAACAACCTGTGGACCACCACCCTCACCGGCGCCCAGCTCAAGCAGGTCCTCGAGGAGCAGTGGCAGCCGGACGGCTCGTCCCGCGCCTACCTGGCCCTGGGCCTGTCCAAGAACGTCAGCTACACCTACGACCCCACCGCGGCCCGCAATGAGCGGATCACCAGCGTGTGGGTGAACGGCAAGCCTGTGAAGGCGGACGACCAGATCCGGGTCGGCACCTTCAGCTTCCTGACCTCCGGCGGCGACAACTTCGCCACCATGGCCAAGGGCAGCAATGCCAAGGATTCCGGCCTGGTCGACTACGAAGCCTGGATCGACTACCTGAAGGCCAATAAGCCGGTCTCGCCGAACTTCGCCAAGACCAGCGCCGTCCTCACCGCGGCGAGCACCGCCAAGGTCGGCCAGTCCTACTCGGTCTCGGTGTCCGATCTGGATCTGACCTCGGTGGGTTCCCCGGCGAACACCTCGCTCGAGGTGCGCGTCGGCAACACCCTGGTGACCACCGTCCCGGTGTCCGGCGGCGCAGCTAGCGCGACCTTCACCATGCCGAACACCGGGGCCGTGACCCTGACCGCGCTGCCGTCCCAGACGGTGGTTCGAGTCCCGGTCACCACCCAGGCTCTGGCCACCAGCACCACCCTGAAGCTCTCCAAGACCACGGTCAGCTATGGCACCTCGGTGCGCGCCACCGCGAAGGTGACCGGCACGTCGACCGGCACGGTGCGCTTCACCGCCGGATCCCGGACGGTGGAGGCCAACCTGGTCGGTGGCGTCGCCACTGCCACGCTGCCGGCCAATCTGGCCGTCGGCAAACACCGAGTGGTGGCCAGCTTCGTGGCGGATTCGATGGCCGCGGCCAGCTCGTCCGCCCCGGTGACCCTGAAGGTGACCAAGGCCAGCGTGACGGTGATCAACAAGGTCGGCTACGCCGTGGTGAGCGCCAAGAAGCCGTTCAGCTTCACGGTGGCCACCAAGGCGCTCGGTCAGGGCGTCTGGGCGACGGGCACGGTGAAGGTCTACCTGCACGGCAAGGTCGTCGCCACGACCACGCTGACCGCTGCCGACAAGGGCTCCAAGAAGATCACCGTGGCCAGCAAGTACCTCAATCGCTACGGACGGGGTGCCTCGGTCAGCATCAAGGCCACTCTCACCAAGTCGGCAACCACCAAGGACGCCGTGCTGAAGGTGATCCGGCTTCGACTGATCTGACCCGACCCGAAGCGCCGGCCTCGTTCCTCCTCGGTCGAGGCCGGCGCTTCGCCGTTGTGATCCGGCGACCGTGGACCGAAATGGAACCGTCCCCATCCAGAGAGCCGGGACGGGGAGACCGTTCGAAGAACCTAAAGGAGAACCCAGGCCGCACCCAGCAGCACCCGACCGCCGAACCCGGCCACCACGTTCGAGAATGGTCTCCCCGACCCGGCGACAACAACCGGGCCACCAAACCCGCCGACCACGGCGGACGGAAATGGAACCGTCCCCAGCCATGGACGGGGCAACACCCGACACTTACTCTGGTCGCATTGGGTACTGAAGGGTCATGTCATCCGAACGCGGTAGCTCACTCCCACCCCCGCGGAGGCCGTAATGAAGCAACTCACAGAGTCTGCGTACTGGCTTCGCAGCGCCGTCGGTGCCCGCTGCTACTGGCTCGAAGCCGGCGACCGGGTGGCCATCATCGATCCCGGCATGCTTGCCGGGCTGAGCCGCGTGACCGCCGAGTTGCGCCAAGCCGGACGCTCTCCCAACCAGGTCACCGACATCCTGCTCACCCATCACGACTTCGATCACGCGCAGACCGCCGCCATCTGGCAGAAGCGCAACGGCGCGCGGGTCTGGCTCGGTGCCGAGGACATCGCCGTCCTGGCCGGCGCGGCGGACCCGTCCAGCCGGATGCGGAGGCTGTCCTCGCGGCTCGTCCGCGTCGAGCTGCCCGAGCGAGTTCAGCCGATCGTCGGCGACGCCGAGCTCTGGCCGGGCCTCACTGCCGTGCACACTCCGGCGCACACCCCCGGACACCACTGCTTCCAGTGGCGCGACGTCCTGTTCGTCGGCGACGCCGCTCGAGCCCGACAGGGTCGGCTGGTGCCGAGCCCGTCCTGGCAGATGTCCGACCTTGACCAGGCCCCGGACGAGCTCGCCCGGCTCCGCGCCCTCCCCGTCACCTGGTACTGCCCCGGCCACTCCGACCCGACCCGTCGCCGCCCATAGCCCGGGGACGGTTCCATTACCGTCCACCCTGGTCGCAGCATTACCCGGGGACGGTTCCATTACCGTCCACCCTGGTCGCAGCGTTACCCGGGGACGGTT
The DNA here is from genome assembly GCA_023425145.1 of Actinomycetes bacterium. Classification (GTDB taxonomy): domain Bacteria; phylum Actinomycetota; class Actinomycetes; order Propionibacteriales; family Propionibacteriaceae; genus Propionicimonas. The sequence continues at coordinate 13,073 of JAFADF010000067.1, forward strand.
CCATTACCGTCCACCCTGGTCAGGAAAGGCTGGCAGGAGCCGTCCCCAGCCAGAGACGCGGAAGCTGTCGGCGGAGTCGTCCAGTGACATGTCACAGGTGTAGTACTAGGCTGCAGCCATGGCAGCATCCGGGGTTGAGGTCGCGTTCGAGCTGAAGCGCGTCGTCACCGAGTACAACGCGGCCTTCGCCGCCCATCTGCGTCCGCTCGGCCTGACCACGCTGCAGGCCGAAGCCCTGATCGCCCTGGACGATCTGGGCCCGGTTCGGCTCAAGCAGCTGGCCACCCACCTGGTTGCCGAGTCCGGCCACCCCAGCCGCCTGGTCTCCCGGCTGGAGCGGGACGGCCTGGCCACCCGCGGCGGCGGCAGCACCGACACGGTGCTCATTCGACTGACCGAACGAGGCAGCCACCTCGCCGGCCAGTCCCGGACGATCCGCGACCGACTCACCGCCGCACTGGCCGAGGCCCTCGGTCGCGACCTCGACGTCGTCCAGCCGAGCCTGCGACGCGGGCGCGTCCGAATGACTCGAGAGCGGATCACGGCCCACCACTGAGCCCTTCGCGAGCGCACTCAACCTCGGTCGGACGGCACGGTGAACAGCCGCTGTGAACAGGCGTGTGGCGTCACTCGTTCGGGTGACCCGGCGATAGGATGCGGGCGTGTTGGGGCAGTGCGTCCCACCCCGCCGTCCGCCGCGCTTGCCCCGTTCGAACAGGAGTCATGGTGGTCCTGATCACCGCGACCACCGCCCTCGCTGCCGCCATTGTGGTGGCCACGATCGGGCTGGTTCTGCTGGACGAGATGCGTCGCCCGTCCTCTGAGCTGCGCCGCCTCGGCGGACTGCTCGCTCTGGTTCTGGGTGGGGCCGGGATGTGGCTGCTGGTCTCCGGCGTCCAGGTGAACGGGATCGAGTGTGGTCTCGCAGTCGGCATCGTCCAGGAGTTCTTCGACAACACCGTCCAGGCCGCCCTCGGGTGCACCGACATGCGCCGGCTACACGTGCTGCTGAGCGCGGCCTGCATCCTGGGCGGCACCGTGCTGGTTCTGATCACCCGGCGGGTTGGGGCCGGCACCGGGAGCGTCGAGGCCACCGGCAAGGCAGGCTAACCGACCAGCTCGCGAGCTCGGCGAATCACCTCTGGCATCGCGGCCTTGATCTGATGCAGGGCCGTCTGGAAGTCCGAGTCGTCGCCGTACCACGGGTCGTCGATGCCCGATCCAGGCTCGGCGGACGGATCGAAGTCCGTCATCAGATAGAGGTTCTCGGCGTCCGGGACGATCTGCTTGATCCGGGCCAGGTGCAACGGCTCCATCCCGATCAGCATGGACGCGCCGCGGATCTCGTCCGCGGTGATCTTGTGCGCGGTGTGCGGTCCGGCCACGTAGCCGTTGTCACGCAGCACGGCCACCGCCCGCGGATCCATCGGATGCCCCTGCTCCTCCGCGCTCACTCCGGCGCTGGTGAACAGCACTCCGTGCAGCTCGTCGTACTCGGCGCGGGCGTCGGCGATCACCTTGGCCATCGGCGAGCGGCAGATGTTGCCCCAACAGACGAAGCAGACCACCGGCTGGTTCACCGGTGCTCCTCGCCCCGCTTGAAGAAGGCGTTCACGATGAAGCTGACCACCGAGACGATCAGCGCGCCGGCGAAGGCGCTACCCCAGTCGTCCACCTGCCAGGGGACGCTCAGCTGGCCGGAGATCCAGGAGACGAGCATCAGCAGGCAGGCGTTGATCACCAGCAGGAACAGGCCGAGCGAGATCAGGATCAGCGGTGCCGACGCGAACTTGAACAGCGGCTTCACCAGTGCGTTCACCACACCGAAAATGAAGGCGACCACGAGCATGGTGATCACCTTGCCGGCGAAGTCTGGGTTCCCCGTCAGGTGGATCCCCCCGATCATCCAGGTGGCCACGGCAAGGGCAGCCGCGCTGGCGAGAAGGCGAGCAAGCATGCCCCCAATGCTGGCACGCCGATCGCGCGAACCGCGAGCCTCTCAGCCCTGAGCTGACTCCAGCGCGGACGTCCGGGCGCCCGGCCACGCCTGAATCTGGCAGAGTTGCGCTATTCAAACCCTCGAAAAGGTACCCATCGTGACGAATCTGCGTGGACGGCATTTCCTGCGGGAACTCGACTTCAGCCCGGCCGAGTGGCATCAGCTGCTCGATCTGACCGCGGACCTGAAGTCGCAGCGAAAGTCCGGCACCGAGCGTCCGCAGCTGACCGGGGCGAACCTGGCACTGATCTTCGAGAAGACCTCCACCCGGACCCGGTCGGCCTTCGAGGTGGCCGCGCACCAGCAGGGCGCCCACGTGACCCAGATGGACGGCAACTCGTCCCAGCTCGGTCACAAGGAGTCGCCGGCCGACACTGCCCGGGTGCTGTCGCGGCTGTTCGACGGCATCGAGTACCGCGGCGCCAAGCAGGCCACGGTCGAGACGATCGCCAAGCACTCCTCGGTGCCGGTCTGGAACGGCCTCACCGATGAGTGGCACCCGACCCAGAGCCTGTGCGACATGTTCACCATGCGTGAGTCGTCCGGCAAAGAGGATCACGACATCTCCTTCGCCTATGTCGGTGACGCCCGGTTCAACGTCGGCTGCTCGTTGCTGATCGGCGGTGCGCTGCTGGGCATGGACGTCCGGATCGTCGCCCCGAGCAAGTTGCTGCCGCCGGCCGAGGTGGTCACGGCCGCCCGCAGCCTGGCCGTGGAGACCGGCGCCCGGATCACCCTCACCGAGGACCTGAACGGGGTGAAAGGCTGCGACTTCCTGCACACCGACATCTGGGTGTCGATGGGCGAGCCGGAGAGCGTGTGGACCGAGCGGATCCTGCTGCTCAAGGACTACCAGGTGAACACCGCCCTGATGGAGCGGACCGGGGTGGACGACGTGAAGTTCATGCACTGCCTGCCGGCCTACCACAACCGCGAGACCAGTGTGGGTGAGCAGGTGTTCGCTCGGTTCGGGCTGCCCGAGCTCGAAGTCACCGACGAGGTGTTCGAGTCCGACGCGTCCATCGTCTTCGACCAGGCCGAGAACCGGATGCACTCGATCAAGGCCATCCTCGTCGCGACCCTGACCTGACCTCCGGGACACAAGGGGACGGTTCCTGTTACGTCCCACCGCCTCCCGGGACAAAAGGGGACGGTTCCCGTTACGTCCCAACACCCCACCCCGGCAGAGCAGTCGACGTACACGGGAGCCGGATCGGGGAGACCGTTCGAAGAACCTAAAGGAAGACCCTCACCCCACCCGACCGCACCCGACCACCGAACCCAGCCACCAAGTTCGAGAACGGTCTCCCCGACCCGGCAACACCACCCAGGTCACCAAACTCGCTGACCAAGGCGGACGGTAATGGAACCGTCCCCACCAGACGATGACAAGCGTGGACGGAAATGGAACCGTCCCCATCCAGAGAGCCGGGGCGGGGAGACCGTTCGAAGAACCTAAAGGAAGACCCAAGCCGGGCCCGACCGCACCCAACCGCCAAGCCCGACCACCATGTTCGAGAATGGTCTCCCCGACCCGGCGACAACACCCGGGTCACCAAACGCCGCTGACCAGCGCGGACGGAAATGGAACCGTCCCCACGAATTGCGATGACGAGCGTGGACGGTAATGGAACCGTCCCCGGGGTTGGGGTCGGTTCGATGGGCTGAGCCGCTCGCGGCTGGTCGATTGGGTGACGAAATCTCGGCATTCGTTGACCGATGGTTTTCGGGCCTCCTAGCATCCGAGCAAGGTCGTCCCACCCCACGTCGGCCCCCGACGGCGTCCCTGCGCGAATCGAGGCACCATGCCCGCGAAGTCACCCGTCCCTGCCATCCTGCTCGCCCTAGCCATCATGCTCGGGCTGCTCGGTGCCGTCAGCACGACCACCCCGGCCGTGGCGGCGACCACCTACAAGATCAGCTACAACGCCAACGGCGGGACGGGCGCGCCGGCCGCCCAGACCGCCAAGCCCAAGGTGGGGCTGAACCTCTCCACGAAGGTGCCGAAGCGGGCGACCTATACATTCAAGGGCTGGGCCACCAAGGCCTCGGCCAAGAACCCCCAGTACAAGCCGGGCGAGGCCTTCTTCGCCAGCAAGTCGATCACCCTGTACGCGGTCTGGCACCTCAACTACGTGGCGCTGGGCGACTCCTACTCCTCCGGCGAAGGAGCTCTGCCGGACAAGGACGAGACCCAGTTCCTCAAGGACCCCGGCTTCGGCGACACCCGTGCCTGCCATCGGTCAGCGCTGGCATACTCGGGAGTCATCGATCGCGATCTCACCCTCGAATTGAGGGCATTCCGGGCCTGCTCCGGCGCCACCAGCGCGAACGTTGTCAGCACCGCGCAGAGCGCCAGCGGCGCTCCGATCACGAGCCGCCAGATCGACTACGTCAATGACGGCACGGCTCTGATCACGATCACCATCGGTGGCAACGATCCTCAGGTTGGGTTCTCGGACATCATCAAGAAGTGCCTCAGCGTCGCCGACGGCTGCTACCCGGCTCTGCCCGAGGTGCAGGCTGCAATGAAGAAGCTCAGTTCGCCGACGATCAAGAAGAACCTGACTTCGACCTACGTCACGATCCTGAAGAAGGCTCCCAAGGCCAAGGTGCTGGTGCTCGGCTATCCGGACATGACACCCGGTAAGAAGGCCGACGGCACCTACAAGCCGATGTGCGGTTCGCTGGCTCGCGGCGATCTCGACGGGCCGAACAGCGACATCTCCAAGGCTCTCTCGACGCTCACCGCAAAGCTCAACTCCAGCGTTTCCGGCGCCGTCAAGGAGGCGGCGAAGTCCTACTCCGGACGCATCTACTTCCTGTCGACCACCTCAGCCGGGGCCCCGTTCAAGGGCCATGACCTGTGCAGCTCGACGCCCTACATCAACGACTTCGTGCTCCCACCCCGCGAGATGTACTCGTTCCACCCCAACTACCTCGGTCAGCAGGCGTACGCCAAGATCGTGTCGACCTTCATCAAGGACAAGGGCTGGGCGAAGTAGTCGTCGCTAGTCGGCCAGCTCGCCGACTCCGATCCGGCGCAGCTGGTCGACAACGGCGTCCGGCGTACTCAGACAGGGCTGGACGTACTCCTGCGCGTCGGCCCGCAACACCAGCCCATGGAAGCTGGACCAGCGGGCCGGCGGCCGCAGGCTGAACGAGGTGAGCCGGTCGTAGGGCAACTCCACGGTACCCACGGCGTAGTTCGGCATGAACACCGGACGGGTGGCTTCGCCACGGTTGACGATCACCAGCTCGCCGGGCGTGAACAGGATCATGGCGCCGGTGCTGAGCCGCAGCCAGCCGCGTCCACTGCTGCGGCACGGCACATTGCGCGGGTCGACCAGCAGCGGCACGGCCGCACCGAGAGCCCGCTCCCACTGGACCACCCGATTCTTGAACAGATGGTCGGTGGGGTGCAGCGGCTCCGCGGTGGGCAGTGGACGCTCGGCTCCGGCGATCTGGGCCCGAACCTGTGCGGTCACCTTGTCGATCACGTCGTGCGAGGTGGACGAGTGCGGCACGGCGATCCGGCTGCCGTCGACCAGCAGCAGCGTCCAGGTCGCCTGCAGCAGGTTCACCTGGCTCTGCACGCCAACCACGTCCCGGAACCGGACGTCCCTGCGCTCAACGTCACCGCCGCCGGGCGTCTCGGCCCGCAGCAGGCAGATCCGGTCCTCGAAGAGGGCCACGATGCTCTGATACAGGTCGTCCCCGGGACGCACTTGGGCCCGGTCGAAGTCGCGCGGGATCTTCAGCAGCGTCTGCGCCTGCGACAGCTCGGGGTACCAGTCACGGAACCGGCGTGGCATCTCGACCTCGGTGCGCACCGGATCGATCCACGGCCCGAAGGCGTCGTACTCGCGCAGATCATCGGGATCGGCGGCCTCCCGCCAATGCACAACCCTGGTCGTCATTGACCCCCCCGCTCGCAACTGCTCACTCTGACTCTAGGCCAACCGGAGCGTCCTGCCGCTAGCGTTGAGCCATGGTTCTCCCACAGACTTTGCCGACGTCCCGAGTGCCCGATCCGGCCGAGGCTCCGGCGCTGCGCTGGGGCATTCTGGCGCCCGGCTGGATCGCCAGTGCCTTCGCCTCCGCGGTGCGCACCCACACCCGCCAACAGCTGGTTGCGGTCGGCTCGCGCAACCTGGAGCGGGCCCGTGACTTCGCGGATCGCTTCGGCATCGGACGCGTCCACGGCAGCTACGAAGAGCTGGTCGCCGACCCGCAGGTGGACGCGATCTACGTGGCCAGCCCGCACAGCGAGCACGCCGCTCAGGCCCTGTTGGCGATCAAGGCCGGCAAACACGTCCTTGTCGAGAAGGCGTTCACGCGCAACGCGCACGAGGCCCGCACTGTGGTGGACGCGGCCCGCCGCCACGGCGTCGGGGCGATGGAGGCGATGTGGACGCGGTTCCTGCCGCGGACCGACATCGTCCGTCAGCTGCTCGAGGACGGGGTGCTCGGCGAGATCGAACTGCTCGTCGCCGACCATGGCCAGGCGCTGACTCACGTGCGCCGGCTGGTCGACCCCAGCCTGGCCGGCGGCGGCCTGCTCGATCTGGGCATCTACCCGATCTCGTTCGCCTCGTTCGTGCTCGGCACCCCGGGCAAGATCCAGTCGGCCGGTGAGCTGACCGAGGCCGGGGTCGATCGCCAGCTGTCGGCGATCTTCTCCCACTACGGCGAACACCCGCATGCGCAGGCCCTGGTCAGCTGCACGATCGCGGCCAAGACCCCGACCACGGCAGTGATCTCCGGCAACGAGGCACGCATTGAGTTGGACGGTGACTTCTACACCCCGGGACCGGTTCGGCTGGTGTTCCCGGACGGGCAGAGCCTGACCGCCCCGTCCGCGCCGGTCACCGGACACCAGGGCTTGGCCTACGAGGCCGCGCACTTCGCCCAGCTGGTCAGCGACGGGTTCACCGAGTCGCCGCAGCTGAGCCTGGACGAGACGATCTCGATCATGGAGACGCTGGACGAGCTCCGCGCGCAGCGCGGCGTCCGATTCCCTGACGAGTAGCCGCAACGAAAGCCGGGCCAGCGGCGTGTACTGGGCGTGACGATCCTGCAGGGGGTGGTGGTGGCTGAGCCGGTCCGGGCCGCGGCCGCCCTCGGCTACGGCTCCTTCGAGGAGTACGTCACGCTGCGATCGTCCGCGCTGCTGCGGTTCGCGGCGCTGATCACCGGCAACCGCGAGGACGCTCACGACGCCGTCCAGGACGCCCTGGCCGGGCTGTATCCGAAGTGGACGCGGGTGTCCGCGTCCGGGCAGGTGGACGCCTACGTCCGCCGCTCGATCGTGAACGCCCATGTCTCGGCCTGGCGGAAGGTCCGCCGACTGCACCCCGTCGAGGACCCGGCCGAACTGCGAGCCGCCCCGACCGTCGCGGACGCCTCCGCTGTGCTGGCCGACGCCGATCAGGCGGCCCGGCTGTGCCGGGAGTTGCCGCCACAACAACGTGCGGCCGTGGTGCTGCGCTTCTACGAGGACCGCAGCTTCGCCGAGATCGGGACGATTCTCGGCTGCCCGGAGGCGACCGCCCGCTCTCATGTGCACCGGGCGCTGGTCGCGCTACGGGACCGGTTGGAAGGGGGCCGCGATGAGTGAGTCGCCCGAGGAGTTCACCCGCGAGGAGCAGGCTTTCCGGGCCTCGTTCGCCGAGTCCGAGGAGTTCGAGCCGCTGGATCCGGCGCAGTTCGTCCGTCCGGCTCGGCCGCGGGTGCGCTGGGAGCGCGTTCTCGGTGCCGCGGCGGTCGTGGTCGTGGTGGCCGGCGCCGGGGTCGGGCTGTCGCAGATGGCCGGACGCGGCATGCCGGCCAGTGTTGCCGGTGCGGCCAGCACTGCCGAAGGCAGCGTTACCGCCAATGACAAGGGCGAAGCCGGCGGAGGAGTCGGCCAACCGGCACCTCAAGTTCCGCAGCCGTCCAACGACTTCGGGTCCAGCGCGTCGTCGTGGACGGTGACCAGCAAGGCTCCGCTGACCCGAGTCTCCCCGGCCACCGGCTGGCTGGACGGGCGGTTCTACCTGATCGGTGGGATGGGTGCCTGCTCCGACATCGATGCCTGCAAGGCGTACCGAGACGGTGCCGCCTACGACCCGTCCACCGATTCGTGGACGCCGGTAGCTGCCGCACCGGTCGCGCTCGAGAACCAGTCCGGGGTGGCCTTCCAGGGCAAGTTGTACTTCACGTGGTCGGACGATCCCAGGACGGGCACGCTGGTGGTCTATGACCCGGGCACCAACTCCTGGGCCTCGATTGCCGCACCCGCCCGGCTGGGCGGCCTGGTGGTAGCAGGCGATCAGCTGATCAGCGTGGGGCTCGGCACCAGGCTCGGCGGTGACGCCACCGATCGGCGCTACGACCCGGCCAGCAATACCTGGACGTACCTGCCAACCGATCCGTTCAGCCCCGACCAGGCCCGCTCGGTGGTAGCCGTCGGTGATCGGCTGGTGCTGTGGGCCTTATCGCTCACCGGAGAGAAGTACGCCTCCTTCGACCTGGCCACCCAGACCTGGACTCCCATCAAGGACCTCACAGAGTCCGGCAACATGATCGCGGTCGGCGACGCGGTGGTCTTCCAGAGGGACGGGTCAGCGATGCTCGATGCCTACCGACCGGCGGACGGCGCCTCCAGTGGAATCGCCATGGACTTCGGCCAAGACGCGATTGACAAGCTCACGGCCACCGGAATGCTCGATCTCAACGGCACGGTGGTCGGCAACCGGGTCGTCCACTACGGCGAGCTGATCGACCCCGCCACCAATGCGATGGCCCTGCTGCCCGAACTGCCCACGGCGAAGCTCACCGGCCAGGTGGCCATCGGCAGCCCGGACGGCCTGCTGGTCTACCGGGTGACCGGAGTAAACGACAAGGCCAAGGCCACCGCCTACTACCTGCCCGTCTCCCCCTAGCCGACTGTTGGCTTCGACAAGCTCAGCCACCGCAAGACCGGTCCCTGAGCCTGTTGAAGGGACCCTCAGGCTTCGACAAGCTCAGCCAGCGGATGCCTTACGGCTCGCCGCGAACCGCGACGGTCGGCGGACGGTCGCCGCGAATGGACGCCACCATGGCGGCCACCTGGACGGTTGCTGCGACATCATGGGCGCGGAACACCGTCGTCCCTAGCCAGGCGGCGATCGCCGTGGCCGCCAGGGTGCCGTACAAGCGCTGGTCGACCGGCAGATCCAAGGTCTCGCCGACGAAGTCCTTGCGGCTAAGCGCCTGCAGCACCGGAAAGCCGAGACCGGCCACGGCACCGGTGGCCCGCAGCACCCGCAGCGAGTGCCGGGTGGTCTTTCCGAAGTCCAAGGTCGGGTCGAGCAGAATCCGTTCGGCCGGGACGCCGGCAGCCAAGGCCCGTTCGGCGCCGGCCTGCAGCGTCCGCAGCACGTCGTGGACGACGTCGTCAGGGTGGTCGCCGTAGCTGATCGCGACCGGATCGGTGCGCGGCGGCAGCCCGCCGCTGTGCGAGATCACGTAGCCGGCTTCGAGCTGGGCGGCCACGTCCACCAACTCCGGGTCGGCGCCGGCCCAGGTGTCGTTGACAAGGTCGATCCGGGCGTCCGCGCAGGCCAGGGCCACTTCGGAGCGCCAGGTGTCCAGGCTCAGCAGGACGTCCGGGTGCCGCTCACGCGCGGCCAGCAGGAACGGACGGACCCGCTCGATCTCCTCGGCGGCCGACACCGGGCCACCCTCCTGACCGGCCCGCACCCCACCGACGTCGATCAGCGCAGCGCCGTCCGCGATCATCTGATCGAGCATCGCCAGCCCGGACTCCACGCTGTGCCGGGCCGGGGCGTAGAACGAATCCGGGGTGCGGTTGATGATCCCCATCACCGCCGGATGCGCCGCATCGATCACCCGTCCGCGCAACACCAGCCGGGCGCTGGGCACCGGCGGGCTCGGCCATGTCTGCTCCATGCACCAACTGTGCCGCGTGGACGCATTGTGCGGGGAAATCTCTACTGGTTAGTGCGGCAATGGGTCACACTGATCTCAGTTCCCCGGACCGAGGAGTGGCAATGAAGGCCCGCACCCTGTTCGTCGTCGCCCTGTTCACACTGTCCGGCTGTGCCGTCACCCAGCCGACCCCGGCCCCGAGCGTGAGCCCGGCAACGTCGGCCGCCACCAGCACTACACCGGCGGCCAGCCCGTCCACCTCGCCAACCACTGCGCCCAGCAGCCCCACGCCCAGCCCGGTGAAGACCACCGCTCAACCCGAAGTACCCAGCGCGGCCGGTGCCCTGAACGTCACGAAGTACGGCCAGGCCCATTTCGCCAGTCCGTCCGGACGAATCTGGTGCGCCATGGACGAAGACAGCGTGCTGTGTCACTTCCCCAAGGGCATGAACATGACCAAGGTGCCCACGTCGGACGTGGTCTGCCCAGGCGAGGGGCTGGACGTCACCGGAGTGAGTGTCAGCGACGAGGTCGGCTACTTCTGCAGCGGCGGCGTGGAGTCGCTCCCGCAGACCAATGGCGAGTACGTCGACTGGTGGAAGCCGACCAAGTGGGCCTCGGTGAAGTACGACGGCTGGACGCTGGCCACCCTGCCCTACGGCAAGAAGCTGAAGCTCGGCGACTTCGTCTGCGGCAGCCAGGACACCGGAATCAGCTGCGGCAACGCCGCGACCGGACAGGGCTTCGCCGTCGCCTTGGCCGGAGTGACCCTGATCGAGTGAGCCGTCGAGGCCGCCCGATGGAAGCTGGGGTTCGGATTCGCGACGCGGAGTCTCGTCAGGATCGTCCGCCCGCAGCAGCGCGGACGGCCTGAGTAGGGTGGCGCCATGTCCGTCCCGGTGGCCGAACCGAGCAACCCGCTGCTCGACGCCTATCGGCATCATCCGGGCCTCGGTGGCAGGGACGAACTGGTCGTCGGTGACGCGATTCAGGCCCACGCTCAGCAACTCGCCGAGACGATCGACACCCTGGGCCTGCCGCAACTGCTGACCGCCCGCGCCGAAGCCGCCCGGCAGGTCGCCGACGAGGGGATCAGCTACGGGGATCGGCGTCGCCCGTGGCGAGTCGACCCACTGCCGCTGCCGCTGGCCGCGTCCGATTGGACGGGCCTGGAGCGTGGACTCGAGCAGCGGGCTCGCCTGCTGGACGCCGTCCTGATCGACCTCTACGGGTCACGAACCCTGCTTCGACAAGGCATTCTGCCGGCGGCGGCGGTGCTCAGCCATCCCGGCTTCGCCCGGGTCGCCAACGGCACAATTCACGCCGGGCAGGCACAGCTGCTCACCACCGCCACCGACCTGGGCCGCGGACCCGACGGCAGCTGGCAGGTGATTTCCGATCGGCTCGGCGCCCCGGCCGGTGCCGGCTACGCGATGGCCACCCGACGGATCGTCTCCAAGGTGATGGCCGGGCTGCACCGGGCCAGCGACCTGGCCCGGCTGCGTGGGTACTTCGTCTCGATGACCGGCGCCCTGCTCGATGCGGCCGGTGCGGCCGAAGTGCCGCGCGTCGTCCTGCTGTCCCCGGGCGCCGACAGCCGCAGTGGCTACGACCAGGGCTTCTTGGCCGCACTCCTGGGCTTCCCGCTGGCCGAGGCGGACGACCTGGTGATCCGGCACGGACGAGTGTGGCTGCGCGCCGGCGACGAACTCGAACCCGTCGACGTGATCCTGCGCCGGGTAAGCGACGACCAGGCCGATCCGCTGGAGTTGCGCAGCAGCTCCGAGGTCGGCCTGCCCGGGCTGATCGAGGCCAGCCGCAACCGGACGGTCCGAGTGGCCAACCCGATCGGGGTCGAGGTGCTCGACAACCCGGCCCTGCTGGCCCACCTGCCCCAGCTCTGCGCGGCGCTGCTCGGCGAGCAGCCGCTGCTGACCAGCCCCGACACCTGGTGGTGCGGCGAAGCGTCGTCCGCCTCGCACGTCCTGGCCCACCTCGACGAACTGGTGATCAAGCCGGTCACCCGCAGCGGCGCGGCCCCGGTGCGCTACGGCTGGCGGCTGAGCGCAGCCGAGCGGGACGAGCTGCGAGCCCGGATCATCGCCGAGCCGTGGGCGTGGTGCGGACAGGCGTCCATCGAACTGTCGACAGCGCCGGTGGTGACCACCGACGGGCTGGAGCCGCGCCGGTTCGTCCTGCGCAGCTTCGGGGTGGCCACCGCCGACGGCTACCAGTTCCTGCCCGGTGGCCTGGGGCGGGTGGCTGCCAATGCGTCCGAGCTGACCGTGAGCAGCGACCTGGGTGCGCTGGCCAAGGACGTGTGGGTGCCCTCGTCGGTCGCCGAAGTCGCCGCGGACGAACGTCGTCCGCGGCTCACGATCGCCCGGGAATCGGCGGTGCCGCCGCGAGTGGCCCGCGCCCTGATGACGATCGGACGCACCGCAGAGCGCGCCGAAAGCACAGCCCGGCTGCTCAAGGTCGCCGACGACCTGACCGAAGACTTCGGCTCCCGACCCGGCTCGGCCGGTGCGGCCGCCACCGCCACCCTGCTGGACGCGGTGGTCCGGATCACCGGGGTGCGCCGTCCGTCCGACGAGACCGGCGTCGACTACCTCACCCGAGTGAGTCTGGATGAGACCGCGGTCGGCGGCGTCCATCACAGCGTCCGGCGACTGATCGGGGAGGCGCTGGGCGTGCGCGACCTGATGAGCGTCGACCTGTGGAGCGTGTTCGGACGCCTGGAGCAGACCCTGGCCGAGCCGCCCGACAACGGCGAGCAGCTGCAGCCGCTGCTGGCCGACGTGCTGGAGTCGTTGCTGGCCTATGCCGGGATCATGGCCCAGTCGATGGTGCGCGACTCCTCTTGGGCCTTCCTGGATGCCGGCGGACGCCTGGAGCGCGCAGAGCACACCGTGAAACTCCTTGCCAACAGCCTGATCGGGCTCCCGGAACTGGCTGCACCGACCGCCGAGCTGGTGGCCGACGCCGTACTGCGGGCCGGCGAATCGATCATCACTCACCGGCGCCGAGCCGCGGCCGGCACCGGGCCGGCCACCGGGGTGGAGTCGGCTGTACAACTGCTGCTGCACGATCCGTCCAACCCGCGCTCGGTGGGCTACCAGCTGGCCGCCCTGGCCGCCGACCTGCGGCTGGCCGGCGATGGGCAGCTGGCCGAGCAGACGCTGGCGATCGCGCACCGGCTGGCCGAGGGTGGCGAGCTGAGCGAGCTGCTGCGTGAACTCGGCGAGGCCCTGGACGCCCTGGGTCGTCGGATCGCCGCTCGACACTTCGTCCGGCAGGCCACCCGACATGCCGCCGAGGCGTCCTGGACGCATCCGGCGCTGGGACGGGGGACGCGATGAGCGACGTCCGCCGCTATCGGGTCCGGCACCGCACCAGCTACCGCTACGACGACGTGCTGGAGGCCTGCTACAACCGCGGCCTGCTGCGGCCGCGGGAGACCGGGACCCAGCAGTTGCTCAGTTTCGCGCTGCACACCTCGCCGGGGGCCGAGCACACTTCCGAGCACCTGGACTACTTCGGCAACCCGTCGGTCTACCTGGAGACCCGGGCACCGGTGAATGAGCTTGTCGTCGAGGCGATCAGCGAGGTTCAGGTGGGCTGGCCGGCCCCCGACCTTGCCGCCCTGGACGCGTGGACGGTTGACTCTGCGGCCACAGCGTTGGCCGCAGAGCTGGATCCGATCGAGCACACCGAGTTCACCTGGCCGTCCCCGCTGGTGGCCATCGACGCCCGGGTGGGCGAGTACGCCGCCGAGGTGCTGGGTTCGGAGCGTCCGCTGGGGACGGCGCTGGCCGACCTGATGCACGCGATTCACCGCGACTTCGCCTACACCACCGGCTCCACCTCGGTGCAGACCACGCTGGCCGAGGTGCTGGCCAGCCGGCAGGGGGTCTGCCAGGACTTCGCGCAGCTGGCGGTCGGCTGCCTGCGCTGGGCCGGGCTGCCGGCCCGCTATGTCAGCGGCTACCTGGAGACCTCGCCGCCGCCGGGACGTCCGAAGCTGCGCGGGGCGGACGCGACCCACGCCTGGGCGTCCGTCCGCTGCCCGGACGGGAGTTGGGTCGACCTCGATCCGACCAACGATCAGTTCGCCGACTCCCGCTACATCGTGACCGCCTGGGGCCGCGACTACTCCGACGTCTCCCCGCTGCGCGGCGTGGTGTTCACCGAGGCCAGCTCGTCCACCCTGACCGTCGAGGTTGACGTCGAACCGCTGTGATCCGTCCCACCCGTCCGTCCAACCCCGGGGACGGTTCCGGCAACTTCCCCTGACTTCGATGGAAGGTAATGGAACCGTCCCCGTTTCGTTCCGTGGCAGGCTGGAGCGCGTGACGTCGAAGCGAACCACGGTGGGTTTCCGGATGGCGGCCGGCGCGCTCGCTGCGCTCCTCATGGCGGGTTGTGCGGCCGCGCCCCCGACAGACTCCGCGCGTCCATCGTCGACCGCGACCGTCGCCACAGCGAGCCCCACCGGATCGTCCAGGCCGACCCACACCACACCTGCCGCCACCGCGAGCGCCACCCCAAGCCAGAGCACACAACCGACAGCCACCGGCGACCTCACCGGACGGGTGGTCGTGATCGACCCCGGCCACAACCGCAACTCCGACGGCCCGTTCATCCGGCACAAGGTGCCGGCCGGCAACGGCAAGACCAAGCCGTGCAACTCCACCGGCACCGCCACCAACGCCGACTACGCCGAACACGCCTACAACTGGGCCCAGGCCAACGCTCTGGCCGCGGTGCTGCGCGAGCGGGGCGCCACCGTCGAACTGACCAGAAGCAGCGACACCGGCAACGGCCCGTGCGTGAACACCCGGGCCGACCTGGCCAACAAGCTGCACGCCGATGTGCTGATCTCGATCCACGCCGACGGCAGCTACACCAAGGGAGCCCGCGGGTTCCATGTGATCTTGTCGACGGTGATGGCCGGCGGCAGCACGACCGAACAGGAGTCCCGGCGCCTCGCCGAGCAGATTCGGACGATCCTGCCCAGCCAGACCGGCATGCCACGTTCGACCTACATCGGCAGGCACACCGCATTGAGCCCTCGATCGGACATCGCCACCCTGAACTTCGCGAAGGTCCCGGCGGTGATGATGGAAATGGGCAACATGCGCAACGCCACCGACGCCGCCATGCTCAGCTCGTCCGCCTGGCGGGAGAAGGCGGCCACAGCGCTGGCCGATGCGATCAGCGCCTACCTGAACTGAGCCCCGGACAGCGCTGAGTCCGTCCCGCTATCGGCGAGACGGACTCAGTCCAGGGATAGGGGCGGGCGTGAGCCCGGCCCGGCGAGGCGACGATTCGATCAGTCTCCGAATCCGTCGATCGCCATGAACTTGGTGCCACCACTGAGCTGGCCCATGGCCGTGGTGAACACGGTGGCCAGGTCGTTGCCGTTGGCGGCGCAGAAGAACAGATCGTTGTCGGAGTTCTCCGCCGCAGCACCGGACGCAGACGAGCAGTTGTACTGGGCGTCTCCACTGCCGGTCACCGAATCCTGGGTGGAGGCCACACTGGCCAGCACACTCGCTGCCGAGGTGGCTCCGCACGAACCCGAATTCACCGCACCGAAACCGATGGTGATGATCGTGATCCCAGCGGCCTTGGCGTTGTCGGCGACCTTCTTGAAGTTGTTGCACGCCGTCTGAAGGTTGGTGTTGCCAATGTCGTAGCTGTTGCTCAGATCGGTCACAGTGCCGTCGGAGGAGGCATTGGTGAACTTCTCGCCGGGCTGACCGTCGGTCTCCAGGATCAAGACGTTGCGCGGCGTGACGCCCAGCGCATCCCGGGCGGCCAGGTCGCCGGCCGAGATGTTGTTGGTCAGGTTGCTGGAGTTGAGCAGGTACTGTGCACCACCCTTCAGCGCCGATGCCAGGTGCGTACCCATGTCGTAGCCGTCCTTCGTGCAGTAGGACGAGGTGCCCGACGTGGTGTACCAGTTGGCGACGGCATAGGGCAGGTTGGTGACGCTCTTCTCCAGGTTCGTCCCGGTCTTGACGGTCCGACTTCCCGACGAGTCCAGAAGGTAGGCACCGGAGCCATCGGTGTTCAGGTAGCTGTTGGTGAAGTTCACCGGCACCCAGGTCCCGGTCAGCACGTCGTTGTGATACTTGTACTTGCTCCCGGTCCCCGCATTGGTGGCAGCGTTGCAGCCGTTCACGTTGCCGGTGTCCAGAGTCTGAGCCGGCGTGGTGGAACTCGACGTGTTGGCGAGCTTGGTGAAGAAGTTGTCCGCAGTAGTCAGCGGCGCAACCGGATTGCTGCTGGTCGGCTTGCTCTTATGGATCGCCCCCATAGCCACGTACTGCACCCGCTGATCCATCACCGTGAGCATCGAGGAAATCCCATCGCGCAGCGCCTTCATGTTCGTCAGCGTGTCGCCACCGGACCAGTTCAGCATCGATCCGGTGCGGTCGGCCATCACCACGACGTTCATCGGGTTCGGCGCGGCCTCACCACCGCAGGTGCCGCGGCAGGAGACCGTCGCAGCCGCCACCGGGGCGCTGGGGATGTTGATGGCCGGCCCGAAGACGAAGGGGACGATCCGCGTCGCGCTCACTTGGACGGCGTTGCACTTGACCGTGGTCGACGGGACGCACGGAATGGCGCACACCGAGGACGTGTCCGGGCACTGCTTCTTGCCCTTGTAGGTGAAGGTCGCGCTGTCGGTCCAGGTTCCGGGGTTGCAGGTGGCCGGAATCTGACGCTGGTCCGGGGATCCGTCGGAGGCCTTGGCGACCACGCAGAAGTAGTCCACCGTGATGTCGGAGTTGGACAGGTTGGGGTCGTTGGCCATGGCGTAGCTCTTGGCGAGCTGGGTAGCCGTCGACGCACTGGTGACCGGCATGTCCACGGCGACCGCCTGGGCGGCGGCGTCCACGGCATTGCGCAGCTGCTGGCGGGCGAAGGCCAGTCGGGCGATGTCATAGCCGAGCGCGCCGGCAGCGGCCAGCAGCATCATGGCGATGGCAATCACCACGGCGGTCACGCCACGTTGGTTTCGGAAGGACCTGGTTGAGCTCTCAGATTTCGTCATGCCGATTCGATCCGCATCTGGCTGGTCGCGACGATCACGCTCTGGCCGGGAAGGCCGAGGACGCCGGGGGTGAGCCACTTGTAGGTGTAGGCGACCTTCACCTGGACCGAGTCGCCCGCCGAGACCGAGCTGCAGGCGATGCTGGTGGGGGTGTTCGAGACCATGGTCTGACAGGTCATGGTTGTCGTGGGCGCGGTGCCGATCAGGCTCGCGGACGCCCGGCTGACCGCATTAAGGGTGGCGGTGCTGTTCGCACCGCTGAAGCTGGCTGCACGCGCGCCTTCACGCGCGGCGTTGCCGACGATGGCCTGGGCGTTGATCGCCATACCCATGTCGACCATCCCGAAGATCATCACGATCAGGACCGGCAGCACCAGTGCGAACTCCACTGCTGCCGCTCCCCGCTCGGATGTCTGCGCAGGCTTGCCTCTACGCATCTATGTGTCTCATTCTGCCGATAAGCGTTGAATCCGGACCCCCTCCAGAATTCCTCACCAGTTTAGGCAGGGCCGACAAGGGGTGTCAATGCGCTCAAACCGCGGACGGATAGCGATTGGCGCATCCATCCAGGTGCGACAACAAAGCCGCCACTGCAACGGGTCAACACACAGAATACCTAGTCAGAGAGGTACGGGAAAAACTACATCAATGTGATTCAGCTGTATTGCTAAGCAAATCTCACGACGCATGTCACCCATTCGGGCGACATTTGCCTAATGGACGAGTGCAGGTCCCACAATTGCGCCCAGCTCGCTGGAGTAGGCGATTTCGATGTCACCCATTTGGATGACGTGACCGTCCTGAATCACACCCCGACTCCAGTTCTTGCCGGCGGCAAGGTCCACTCGAACCTCACGCTCCGCGCCACGGATCGGACGGGCTCCGTACACCGTCCCGGCCAGCGCGGCCAGCGCTCCACCGCGAACCCCGGACAGATCCTGGCGTCGCCCATGCAGCGGCACCCGGGCCAACTCCTCGGCGTGCCTGCTGATAATCAGCTCGCCCTTCATCCGCGGGGAGATCAGGGCACCACCCAGCCACCACACCAGCACCGAGAGCCCGAGCAGCCCACCCACCGTCACCAGGGTCGGCAGCGAACGCTCGAGAGCTCCACGCGGGCTGATCCCGGAGACCCCGACCAGCTGTGGGCTGAAGGTCAGGCCCAGGGTGTCGGTGAGCACCGCACGCCAGGGCGAGTCCACCGCGGCACGGAAGCCCAGGTTCAGGTCGCGCAGGTCGCCGTCACCACTGAGTCGCACCTGGGCGCGCAGCTGGGTGGTCTGGCCCGGAGCCAGCTCGATGGTGGCCGGCAAGTCCCGCACCTCGGCCTTCCAGCCGCCGGCACCAGCCACGGTCAGGTTGTTCAGCACCACCGGGACGTGCGGATACGGCGACTGAATGGAGATCCGCAGCGGCAACCAGCCCGAGGAGCCTGTGTCGAGGTCGGTCGTCCAGTGAACCGTGATCGGCGCCTGCAGTTCGGCGTCCAGCAGCCGGCTGGCCCGCAACTGATCCAGATCCGAGCGGATCGCCGCGATCCGACCAGAGGCCGCCCCTGGCGTCACCGACTGAGTGGCCGGGAACACCCGGCGCTGCATCGTCGGACCGGCGGCCGCAGCCAGGCTCAGCTGATAGCTGACGATCGGACGCTGGCCGGCCAATCGGCTTCCGTTATCGATCACGTCGCGCCAGGCCTTGCCTTCCTCACTGGCGTACCTCGAACTCGAACTGGCTTCCGGCGGCCCGTCGGTGATCACCACCACCACGGCCTGCGCGTTGGCCCCGTCCCGAGCAAGCTCGGCCACGCCAGCCGCTAGGGCAGCACCCTGATCGCTCGCCGTACCTGCCGCATCAGGCAGCAGGTTCAGGATCCGCGAGCTCTGATCAGCGGCCAGGCCGCGATAGAGCGTCGTGACCTTCGCGCCATAGCTGAACAGTGCGAGCCGGTCGGTGGGCTGCATGAGCTTCAGTAGCTGAGCGAGTTGCGAGCGCACCATGCTCGGACGCTTGCCTCGGCCCATGGACGCACCGGTGTCGACGAGCACGACGAAGTCGGTGGGCTGGGCCGGCATCGCCAAAGCCTTGATCACCTCTGCAGACTTGGCCGAACCCGGGTCGGCGCCGGCCAGGCCGGCGGGCAGCCCGAGGAGAGCGGCCGTGACGGCAACCGCTGCACTGATACGAACGCGCAAACGCACGCTGCTCCCCTAAAGATGTCCTCTAATGGGTGACAATTCACCATGAAGTCTGAACCCATTATTGCGCCTTGAGATAGGCGTTGACCATTCCTTTGACACAACGATGAATTGGGTGCATTCTTTTCAACGGCCGGACTTCACAGTCGGGATGGACATCGGAAGCCGGCCGAAGCGGAACCTATCCCAAGCCCACCGAAAGGGGTCCCCAAATGAAGAACCTGCCCGCCAAGATCGTCGGCACTGTCGTCGCCACCAAGGAGCGCGGTGCGACCGCGGTTGAGTACGGCATCATGGTCGCGCTCATCGCCGCCGTCATCATCACCGTTGTCTCCCTGCTCGGCACCCAGCTGAGCGGCATGTTCAAGACGGTGTCGAACAGCCTCTGATCTTCCCGTGAGCCGAGTGAGGCACTCCCCAGAAGCCTGGCGGGGTGCCTCACTCAACGCTTGACGAACTTTCGAGCCGTCCCCAGCGACTCGCGCCAAGCTGGACATTTTCTCCATCAAATAAGCCACATATGTCACCCGTCTGGGCGACATCCCCTCATCTCGAAGAATAGTCGTATTTGTCACCCGCACGGATGACAAATACTCCAACCAAGTCACGTCCGGTCACCCGGGCGGATGACCCGATATGAGGAATAAACGAAGTAGGATTCTTCGGGGTCCTGGCACGCGTGTCGGTGAGATCGCCGAGCGGTTCACACCCGGCGACACCAGCGAGGCAGCCGACGGCTCCACCCCAACCTCCGCTACTCGAGTTAAGGCGGTTACAGATGCAACGTCGAGTCATCGCAGCCATCGCCGCGGTGCTGCTGGCAGGCATCGGCGCAGTTCTGATGTTCACCTACGTGTCGAACGCGGACGCCCGGGCCATGGCCGGCCAAGAGCCCACCGACGTGCTGGTGGTTGTCGCCAAGGACGGTGTCCCTGCCGGGACGCTCGGGAAGAACCTCGGCCCTTACGTTGAGCTGAAGAAGCTCCCCCACGCTGCGTTGGCGGACAACGCCCTGAGCAGTACCACCGACATTCTGGATCTCGCCGCCACCACCGACCTCAAGGAGGGCGAGCAGATCCTCGCCTCCCGCTTCGCACCGCCGGACACCAGCGGCAAGACCGGCGAGGTCGCGGTGCCGAACGATATGCAGCAGATCTCCTTGGCCATCGAGTCGCAACGCGCCGTCGCCGGTCGGATCACCCCGGGGGCCAAGATCGCCATCAACGTGACCAAGGACAACGCCACGGCGCAGCTCTTCCGGGACGTCCTGGTGCTCCGCGTCGACGGTGGCTCCACCACCGACGGTGCCGCATCGGCCTCCAACGTGATGCTCACCCTGGCGATGACTCCTGAGAACTCGCGCAAACTCACCAATGCCCTGCTCACCGCCCAGTTGTGGATCGTGCTGGACTCCAAGGAGAACAAGGGTGAGGCCGAGACGCCGATCTCGGTGAACTTCGTGAAGGGGTCACAGTGAGCCCCGCACTCGTCATCAGCCCGAATCCCCAGGTCGTCGGACTCGTCCAACAGGCCTGGGGGCCGGACGGCTACGCCATCGCCCCGCTGCAGTTCCCGGCCACGCTGGCCGCGCTCATGCAGGAACTGCAAGGTGCCCCGATGCCGGAAGTCGCTGTGCTGGATCCGGGCGACCAGGTCCAGGCAGCGTTGGCCCTGGCCACCGAACTGTCCGCGACCGCAGCAATCCCGGTGGTCCTGGTCAGCGAGCAGGGCACTGAACTCGCCCTTCCGGCGCTGCGCGCCGGCGTCCGCGACATCGTCTCGCCGTACGGCCGGCCCGAGGAGATGCGGCAGGCGCTGCAACGCGCCGCCACGTTGAACGCCGGGCGCGCTCAGCAGGTCGCTGCGCCGGAGCCTCCGACCATGAACTCCGGCCAGGGCAAAGTGATCACCGTGGCCTCACCCAAGGGTGGGGTCGGCAAGACGACGGTGTCCACCAACCTCGCCGTCGGGCTGGCCATGCGCGAGCCCAAGTCGACGGTGCTGGTCGACATCGACCTGCACTTCGGCGATGTCGCCTCCGCACTCAACATCAACCCGGAGTACACCCTGCCCGACATGGCGCACGGACCGATCAGCCGGGACAGTGTCGCGGTGAAGTCGTACCTGACCGAGCACTCCAGCGGGCTGTTCGTGGTGCCCGGCTCGGAGTCTCCGGCTGCGGCCGACGCCATCTCGGCCAAGGAGATCGGCACTCTGCTGCAGACCCTCACCGGGCAGTTCAAGTACGTGGTGGTCGACACCGCCCCCGGGCTCGGCGAGCACACGCTCACCGTCCTGGACCAGACCGACATCCTGGTCCTGGTCACCAGCCTGGACGTCCCCGGCGTCCGCGGCCTGCGCAAGGAGCTGGACACCCTGCGCGACATCAGCATCGTGCTGGAGTCGCGACTGGTGGTGCTCAACTTCATGCACCCCAGCCGAGGACTGACCGCAGCAGACGTCGAGGCCACCATCGGACGCAAGGTCGACATCCAGCTTCCGCAGGCCAACTCCGTCCCGATCTCGACCAATCAGGGCGTCCCGCTACTCCAGGGCAATAGCCGCGATCCGGTGGCCAAGCAGTTGCGCACGCTCGTCGACCTGATCGCCGACGAGGACAAGGCCCCGGTGAGGGGACACCGCTTCTTCGACTTCGGAGGGAAGAAGGAGGGCCAGCGATGAACCTCGCTGCACGCGTGAACGCCGCCAAGGGCGAGCGGGGAATCCCGCCCGAGGGCGAGCACCCCACTGCTGCCGCGACTCCGATGCGGGCGCTGGCACCCGAGGCCGACTTCAGCGCGCCCGCACCCTGGATCCCGATGCCGAACTCCGGCCAGCGGCCTGCTGCCGAACCGGCAGTGAACTGGCTGCCCGAATCGGACGCGGACACCACAGCCGGTGATCATCGACTGGCCAACCGAGCCCAGGTGACCAATGTCGTCGTGGAGACCCACGACGCTTTGGCGCACATCAAGGAAGACGCCATCGAGCAGCTCTTCGAGCGGATGGGCGCCCGGCTGAACGATCCGAACCTGGACGAGCACGCGCTGCAGAACCTGGTCAACGTCGAGCTGAACGCCATCATCGAGGGCGGACGGCTGCCGCTGACCGCTCGTGAACGTCAGCGGCTGATCAACGAGGTGCGCGACGACGTCCTCGGCCTCGGCCCGCTGGAAGCCCTGATCGCGGACAAGTCGGTGACCGAAATCATGGTCAACGGCCCGCACATGGTCTACGTGGAGCGCAACGGCAAGCTCACTCTGACCCAAGTGAAGTTCTCCGACGAGCCACACCTGCGCCGGATCATCGAGCGAATCGTCACCCGGGTCGGTCGTCGCATCGACGAGTCCTCACCCCTGGTGGATGCCCGCCTCGAGGACGGCTCCCGCGTGAACGCGATCATCCCGCCGCTGGCGGTGAGCGGCTCCACTCTGACCATCCGTAAGTTCTCCAAGGACGCTCTCACCGTCCCGGACCTGATCAAGTTCAAGACGCTGACCCCGGCCATGGCCGAGTTCCTGGAAGCCTGTGTGCAGGCACGGCTGAACATCATCGTCTCCGGCGGTACCGGCACCGGCAAGACCACCTTGCTGAACGTGCTGTCCGGCTTCATCCCGTCCCACGAGCGGATCGTGTCGATCGAGGATGCGGTCGAGCTTCAGCTCCAGCAGGACCATGTGGTCCGACTGGAATCCCGTCCGGCCAACGTCGAGGGACGCGGCGAGGTCACCATCCGCGATCTGGTGAAGAACTCGCTGCGTATGCGTCCGGACCGGATCATCGTCGGCGAGGTTCGTGGCGCCGAGGCGCTGGACATGCTGCAGGCCATGAACACCGGCCACGACGGCTCACTGTCCACCGTCCACGCCAACACCGCCCGTGACGCGCTGGCCCGTCTGGAGACTCTGGTGCTGATGGCCGGCATGGACCTGCCGCTGCGCGCCATCCGCGAGCAGGTCGCCTCGGCCGTGGACGTGATCGTCCAGATCAGCCGGTTGCGGGACGGCACCCGCCGGATCACCTCGATCAGCGAGGTGATCGGCATGGAGGGTCAGACCCTGACCATGCAGGACATCTTCGAGTTCGACTTCTCCGCCGGCGTCTCGCCCGACGGGGTCTTCCTGGGCGTCACCAAGCCGACCGGCGTACGTCCGCACTTCAGCCAGAAGATGGCCGATCTGGGCATCAAGCTGTCGCCGAACACCTTCGGCGGTGCCGAGCTCTGGATGAGTCGATGAATGAGTTCCTGGCCAGCTCACAGGCGCTGACGTACGGCTCGATCCTGCTCGGGGTCTCTGCGGTTCTGGTGTTCATCGTCCTGCTGCTGCCGAGCAACCGGCTGCCGATCGAGCGTCGCCGCTTCAACCCGGACGAGGCTGATGCCGGCATCACCAAGCTCGCCGACCGGGTGACCGACCTTGTCGGACGGTTCCTCGGCGCTCGCGCCGACGGCCCGAACGAGATGCTGGTCGAGGCCGGCATCAGCATGCCGCTGAAAGAGATCGTGGTCATCATCGGCGCCGGCAGCCTGGCCGGCTTCGCCTTCGGCCTGGTGGTCGGCCAGCTGCTGCTGGCAGTCGTGCTGGCCCTGGTGGTTCCGGTGCTGGGCCGGATGGTGTTCTCGGTGCTCGCCGAGCGGCGGCGCAAGAAGTTCGAGAGCCAACTCGGCGAGACGCTGCAGATGCTGGCCGGCAGCCTGCGCGCCGGCTACAGCCTGCCGCAGGCCATCGGCACCGTGGCCCAGGAGGGAGAGGAGCCCACCTCGAGTGAGTTCACCCGGGTCACCAACGAGGTCCGGGTCGGACGTGCTCTCACCGAGTCGCTGGACGACGTCGCCGTTCGGATGCGCAACGAGGACTTCTACTGGGTCACCCAGGCCATCGGCATCAACCGTGAGGTCGGCGGCAACCTGGCCGAGGTGCTCGACAACGTCAGCGCCACGATCCGGGGACGCGCCGAGATCAAGCGCCAAGTCGCCGCCCTGGCGGCCGACGGCAAGCTGTCAGCGATCATCCTGATGCTGCTGCCATTCGCGGTCAGCCTGTTCCTCACCATCCTCAGCCCGGCCTACATCGGACGACTCGTCGCCGGCCCAGCGGGCTGGATGATGATCGGCACCGGCGCGATCATGCTGACGATCGGTGGCCTGTGGCTCAGCAAACTGATCAACATCAAGTTCTAGGCGGCTGACATGGATCCCAAGCTGCAGCTGTTCCTCGGTCTCGGTGCCACCTTCATCGGCCTGACCGTCCTGTTCTGGTTCGTCTTCGGCGGAACCACGATGAGCCGCCGCCAGATGATGGCCAACTTGCACCGTGACTCCGAGGACGCCACTCAGGCCAAGACCCGCGATGATCGCGAGCTCAGTCCGCTCGACCAGGTGATTCAGCGGCAGACTCCGCCCGCAGTGATCCGGCAGATGGCCAAGCTGTGGGCCAGCGCCGGTCGTCCGGAGAAGTGGCCGGTGGAGCGGCTGTTGGCAGCCAAGTTCGTCCTCGGACTGGTCGGCATCGTGGCTGCGATTGCCGCGATTGCCCTCAATCCCGGCGCCATCGGTGTGCTGATGGGGGTCGGCATCGCCGTCCTGCTGTTCTTCCTGCCCGAGTTGCGCCTCTACAGCCGCTCGCTGGAGCGGCGCCAGGCGATCGCGCTGCAGCTGCCCGACATCCTGGATCAGATGAGCATCGCGGTGAAGGCCGGGCTGGGCTTCGATGCGGCGATGGCCCGCGTGGCCAGAACCGGACGCGGCGAGCTGCCCGAAGAGCTGGTTCGCACGATGCAAGACATCCAGGTGGGCCAGTCCCGGCGGGCCGCGTACGAGGATCTGTCGGCCCGGACCGGCGTCGACTCACTGCACCAGTTCACCCGTTCGATCATCCAGGCCGAGGCTTACGGCATCGCCCTGTCCGATGTCCTGGAGACGCAGGCCGACGAGCTGCGGATGGAGCGCCGCCAGAATGCCGAGCGTCGCGCCATGGAGATCCCGGTGAAGGTGGTCTTCCCGCTGATCCTGTTCATCCTTCCGGCCATCTTCATCGTGGTGATGGGGCCTGGCGCGATCCAGATCATGGAGTCCTTCGGCGTAGGCTTCTGAGTTGTGACCTGGCTCTCTGTTGCCCTGTGTGCGGTAGTCGCCGCGGTGGGGGCGGCGGGAGCCACTCCCTATCTGCGACACCGGATTCGTTCGACGGCCGGCTGGACGCGCTACTGGCTGCAGGTGCCGATTGCGGCAGCTCTCGGCGCTCTGGCCGGGCTGGCCGGCTCACCCTGGGAACAGGCTGCTTTCGTGATCCTGGCGATCGCGGCCAGCCTGCTGGTGATCATCGATCTGGCCGACTGGGAGCTCCCGGACGTGATCACGCTGAGCCTCTACCCGGTGCTGGCGATCACGCTGGGCGCGGCAGCCTGGCTGCAGGGAGATCTGCGACGCCTCGGGCACGCCGGGATCGGTGCGGTGGCCATGTTCCTGCTCTACTTCGTTTTGGCCCGATTCGCTCGTGACCTGGGCTTCGGGGACGTCAAGCTGGCCGGCGTGATCGGCGGCCTCCTGGGCTGGTTCGGCCTGGCCCAGTGGACGCTCGGCTTCGTGGCGGCGTGGGTGTTGATGGCGGCGATCAGCCTGTTGCTGCTGGCCACCAAGACGATCAGCCGACAGGACTCGCTGCCCTTCGGCCCGTGGATGATCCTCGGCGCGGTCGTGGGCGCGCTGCTGGGCCCACTGGCCCTGCCGACCCTGGCCTGAGGCGCTCAGTCGCCGGTCGGCTCAGGATGTCCGTCGGTGCGAGTCCGGACGACCAGCACGTCGCAGCGGGCATGTTCGACGACCTCGTCCGACACCGAACCGAGAAGCAACCCGGAGAATCCGCCCAGCCCGCGGGTACCGACCACCACCAGCTGCGCGTCCGCGGACGCCGCGACCAGCTCGCGCCCCGCGGCACCGTGCGGAACCTCGAGGCTCACCTCGAGCTCGGGATGCAGGGCCAGCGCGGGGGCCACCTCCGCGGCCAGCTGCTCACGGATCGCCTCGGCGTAATCGTCCACCGGCGGGACGTAGCCCGGGGCCCAACTGCGCGGGCGAGGCGCATTGCTGATCGTCCAGGCACGGACGATCCGGACCGGGGCCCTGAGCGCGCTGGCCACCGCCAGCCCCTTGCGCAGAGCGTTTCCGGCGAAGGCGGAACCGTCGTAGCCGATCACCACGGCTGACTGCTGCGTCATGGCTCGACTCTAGCCCGGTGAGTTGGCTCCTGTGCTAGCCGCGATACGATCTTGTGCCTTAGGCAGGAAGGCGAATGATGAGTGCAAGCGCGGCGCGCAGCCGAGCCCAACAGCAGGCGATCGAACAGGTGGAGACCTACAGCTCCCACAACTATCACCCGCTGCCAGTGGTGATCAGCTCCGGTTCCGGGGCCTGGCTGACTGACGTCGACGGCAATCGCTACCTGGACTTCCTGTCGGCCTATTCGGCGGTGAACTTCGGCCACAGCAACCCCGAGTTGCTCGCGGTGGCCACCGCCCAGCTGAGCAAGCTGGCGATCACTTCGCGCGCGGTGTACTCCGACACCTACGGGCCGTTCGTCGAGGGTCTGGCCAAGCTGTGCGGCAAGGAGATGGTGCTCCCGGCCAATACCGGCGTGGAGGCCGTCGAGTCGGCCCTGAAGCTCGCCCGCAAGTGGGGCTACGAGGTCAAGGGCGTCCCGGAGAACCTGGCCAACATCATCGTGATGGAGGGCAACTTCCACGGACGGACGATCAGCGTCATCTCCTTCTCCAATGACCCGGACGCCACCGACAGCTACGGGCCGTTCACGCCGGGCTTCGTCCCGGTGCCCTACGGCGACCTGGCGGCCATCGAGGCGGCCATGGACGAGAACACCGTGGCCATTCTGGTCGAGCCGGTCCAGGGCGAGGCCGGCATCATCGTCCCTCCGGACGGCTTCCTGACCGGCATCCGCGAGCTGTGCGATCAGCGCCGGGTGCTGATGATCGCCGACGAGATTCAGTCCGGGCTGGGCCGCACCGGCACCACCTTCTACTGCGAGCAGGCCGGCGTCGTCCCCGATCTCTACCTGCTGGGCAAGGCGCTGGGCGGCGGCGTCGTCCCGGTCTCGGCCGTGGTCGGCGACGCCGAGGTGCTGAACACGCTGCGTCCGGGCCAACACGGCTCAACCTTCGGCGGCAACCCGCTGGCCGCAGCCGTCGGCCTGGCGGTGGTGAAGCTGCTGGAGACCGGCGAGATGCAAGCTCGCTCGGCCGAACTGGGCGCCTATCTGCACGAGCGTCTGGCGGCCTTCGTCGGCCACGGCGTCACCGAGGTGCGCGGGGTGGGCCTGTGGGCCGGCGTCGACATCGATCCGGCGCTGGGCACCGGACGCGCGATCTGTGAGCGGCTGCTGGCCAAGGGAGTCATCGCCAAGGACACTCACGGCCAGACCATCCGGCTGGCCCCGCCGCTGGTGATCACCCGCGAGGAGCTCGATCTCGCCCTGACCGCACTGACCGAGGTCCTCGCCGAAGCCGCCGCCTGACCCGGGGACGGTTCCATTACCGTCCACCCTTGTCCCGGCCAAACCCCCGGGGACGGTTCCTTTTTCGTCCACCTCAGGACGAAAGGGGACGGTTCCTGTTACGTCCCAGCAGACGGTCCGCTGCCCGAGGCCGCTGAGGCCGTCCAGACATGACGAAGCCCCGTCCAGCTGCATCCCCCCGAATTGCAGCTGAACGGGGCTTCGTACGTCCCTGAGTGAAGGTCCGCCCCGCCCACGCCGATCAGCGATCGACGGGACGGACCTTACTGGCGCTCGACCGCGACGGTCAGGCTGCCTTGACCGCGGAGACTTCGAGGTCGAGCACGACCTTCTCGCCCACCAGGACGCCACCGGTCTCGAGAGCGGCGTTCCAGGTGAGGCCCCACTCCTTGCGGTTCACGGTGACCTGACCCTCGAAGCCGATCCGGGAGTTGCCGAACGGGTCGACAGCGGCGCCGCCGAACTCGAAGGGGACGGTGACGGACTTGGTCACGTCCTTGATGGTGAGGTCGCCGGTCACCTCGACGGTCTCGTCGTCGACGATGTTGAACTCGGTGCCCTTGAAGGTGATGGTCGGGTACTTCTCCACGTCGAAGAAGTCGGCGCTGCGCAGGTGGCCGTCGCGGTTGGCGTCACGGGTGTCGATGCTGGCGGCCTGGATGGTGACCTCCAGGGTGGAGTTGGACGGGTTGGCGCCGTCGATGGTGGCCTTGCCGTCCACCTGGTCGAACGAGCCGCGGACCTTGGCGATCATGGCGTGGCGAGCGATGAAGCCGACGCGCGAGTGCGAAGCGTCCAGCTGGTAGGTACCACTGAGTTCGTTGAGCTTGGTCATTGTCGTGCCTTTCGTGCTTAGTTGAAGTCTCAACCAAAAGATTAGCCCCGGTTACTTGATATGTCAACAACCCGTGTACGTAGTTCACCTGCCATTCCCCTCCCACAGCCAGGTGGCCGCGGGTAGGGTGGCGGACATTCGCGTCGGGCGTCGAAGCCCGTGCTGACCAGACGGAGGATGGATGGGAAACGCGACGTTCAGCCACGACTCAGTGAGCCTGGAGCTGCCCGTGGCCATGGCCACCCAGGGCAACAACGGCTACGACATCACCAAGCTGTTGGCTGCAACCGGCGACACCACACTGGACGTGGGCTTCGCCAACACGGCGTCCTGCCAGTCGGCGATCACCTTCATCGACGGCGACGCCGGCATCCTGCGTTATCGCGGGTACCCGATCGAGCAACTGGCCGAGAACTCCAGCTTCCTCGAGGTGTCCTACCTGGTGCTGTTCGGCGAGCTGCCGACCCGCGACCAGCTGGACGCCTTCAGCTCCGACATCGCCAAACACCATCTGCTGGACGAGCGAATGCGCGAGATGTTCCGCTCGCTGCCGCGTAAGTCACACCCGATGCCGGTGCTGTCGGCCGGCCTGAACGCGCTGTCCACCTTCGCCTTCTCCAAGTGGGGCGAAGGCGCCTACGACCTGGATCGCGCCACCAAGGTGCTGCTCGGCTCGCTGCCCACCCTGGCCGCGTACGGCTACAAGAACTCCGTGGGCGAGCCGTTCCTCTACCCGGAGCGGTCGCTCAGCTACATCGAGAACTTCCTGCGGATGTC
Source organism: Actinomycetes bacterium (assembly GCA_023425145.1). Lineage (GTDB taxonomy): Bacteria > Actinomycetota > Actinomycetes > Propionibacteriales > Propionibacteriaceae > Propionicimonas. The sequence goes on from JAFADF010000067.1 coordinate 42,387, forward strand.
GTTCGGGCTGCCGACTCATCCCTACCCCTTCGACGACGCCATCACCCGGGCTCTGGACGTCCTGCTGATCCTGCACGCCGACCACGAGCAGAACTGTTCGACCTCGACCGTCCGGATGGTCGGCTCCTCGGGCGCCAACATCTACGTGGCGGTCGCGGCCGGGGTCTCTGCACTCTCCGGTCCGCTGCACGGCGGTGCCAACCAGGCCGTCCTGGAGATGCTGCAAGGCATCCGCGCCGAGGGCGGCGACGTGACCTCGTACGTGAACAAGGTCAAGGACCGCAAGGACACCACCAAGCTGATGGGCTTCGGGCACCGGATCTACAAGAACTACGATCCGCGCGCGGCCATCGTGAAGAAGCACGCCGATCAGATCCTGCGCACCCATGGCGGCAACGACGAGCTGCTCGACCTGGCGCTGAAGCTGGAGGAAGTGGCCCTCTCCGACCCGTACTTCCAGGAGCGCAAGCTCTACCCGAACGTGGACTTCTACACCGGCCTGATCTACCAGGCCATGGGCTTCCCGCAGAACATGTTCACCGTGCTGTTCGCCCTCGGCCGGCTGCCCGGCTGGATCGCCCACTTCCGCGAGCAGGCCGCCGACCCGGCCACCAAGATCAACCGGCCTCGTCAGGTCTACATCGGCGAGACCGAGCGGGCGTTCGTCCCCATGGAGCAGCGCGGCTGATCGCCAATCCCGCAGAAAAGGGGACTGTCCCCTTCTCTGCGGGATTGCAGCGTCTCGAACCACGAGGGGCGCCGGAGCGTCCGACCTCCGGTGCAAAACGGGGACGGTTCCTGTTTCGTCCCAGACCTCGCGGACGCGAAACGACTCGGGCTCGTCCCTGGCCGTGACACGATGCGTGAGTGGAGCGACGCACCCGGCTCACGCTGATCGTGGTGACGCTGCTGGCACTGGGCTGCCAGTCGGCCAGTGTTGCGCCACCACGGATTCAGCCGGGGACGACCGGGGCGATGTCGGTTCAGGGTCGGGAGTTCCGGCTGCGGGTTCCGTCCGGCTATGACGCCGGACGCCCGGCCGGCCTGGTGATCGGGTTGCACGGCTACACCAGCAACGCCGATGAACTGGACTCCTACTTCGGGCTGAGCGCCGAGACCGAGCGGCGCAGCCTGCTCCTGGCGCTGCCGGAGGGCACCCGCAACCTGCAGGGTCACCGATTCTGGAATGCCACCGAGGCCTGCTGCAACTTCGACCACTCGACAGTGGACGACTCCGGCTATGTCAGCGCCGTGATCGCGGACGTGCGCACCCACTACGCCGTCGACCCCGGACGGGTCTGGGTGGTCGGGCACTCCAACGGCGGCTACCTGGCTCATCGACTCGCGTGTGAGCACGCCGATCAGATCGCAGGGATCGCCTCCCTGGCCGGCATGCAGAACATCGACCCGGCAGCCTGTCGTCCGTCCGACCCGGTGGCGGTGCTGCAGGTGCACGGGACCGGTGACAGCGCGGTGATGTTTGCCGGGGCCGGCTCGCCGCAGCGAGCCGACAGCTACCCGTCCGCGGTCGACACCGCAGCCGAGTGGGCCCGGCTGGACGGTTGCACGGCAGGCCCCGATCTCGGCGCGAGCCGCGAGCTGACCACCGACGGCGCCCGGTCGCGGATCAGCGTCTGGTCCGCCTGCGCCGGCCGCTCGAGCGTCGAGCTGTGGGCGATCCTCGACGGCGGCCACGTCCCGCCACTGCGGACGGACTTCGCCGCCACCATCCTGGACTGGCTGGACGCCCACGCCCGCTGACCCCGGCACATCGAAGCCGGCTCAGCAGTACTACTTCTGGGCGCGACCTTGGCCCTGCTGGATCGCCCGCTCGATCTGCGAGTCGGGAACGATCCACATCAAGGCGATGGCAACCAGCATGGCTCCGGTCACCCAGGCACCCCACCCGCCCAGCAGCGGTGCCACGAAGCCGATCAGGTAGGCGGCGATGGACACCTGCATCTTGCGCGCGTTGCGTGGGGCGTTCACCAGCAGGACGTTGTCCGGATCGGCCCGGACGAGCTGGCGGTGCAGCACGGCGTAGGCCACCGCGGCCGCCAGAGCCACCGCCGAGTAGCTGGCCATCGGGACGGGCAGGAAGCCGGACTCACCGGCCCAGGCGGTGACGAAGGGGAACAGCGACAGCCAGAAGAGCAGGTGCAGGTTCGCCCACAGAGTCGCGCCGTTCACCGTCCGGGTGGCGTGCAGGAGGTGGTGATGGTTGTTCCAGTAGATGGCCACGTAGACGAAGCTCAGCGCATAGCTGAGGAACTTCGGCCACAGGGCGCCGAGATCGGCCCAATCATGGCCGAGCGGAACCTTCAGCTCCAGCACCATGATCGTGATGATGATGGCGAGGACGCCGTCGCTGAAGGCTTCCAGTCGGCTCTTTGTCATGGGGCCTACTCGGCGGCTACTTCCGCAGATCTTGCAGCGGGACGACAGTCGGACGGGAGACGTCGGCGAAGAAGTCGTTGCCCTTGTCGTCCACCACGATGAAGGCCGGGAAGTCCTCGACCTCGATCTTCCAGATGGCTTCCATGCCGAGCTCGGGGTACTCCAGCAGCTCGACCTTCTTGATGCAGTGCTTGGCCAGCACCGCGGCCGGGCCGCCGATCGAACCGAGGTAGAAGCCGCCGTGCGCCGCGCAGGCGTCGGTGACCTGCTTGGACCGGTTGCCCTTGGCCAGCATGATCATCGAGCCGCCGGCCGCCTGGAACTGATCGACGTAGGAGTCCATCCGTCCGGCGGTGGTCGGTCCGAAGGAGCCGGACGCGTAGCCGTCCGGCGTCTTGGCCGGACCGGCGTAGTAGATCGGGTGATCCTTCAGGTACTGCGGCATCTCTTCGCCGGCGTCCAGACGCTCCTTGATCTTGGCGTGGGCGATGTCGCGGCCCACGATCACGGTGCCGGTCAGCGACAGCCGGGTCTTCACCGGGTACTTGCTCAGCTCGGCCAGGATCTCCGGCATCGGACGACGCAGGTCGATGGCCACCGCGCCACCGTCAGCACCGGCCTCTTCCTTGTGCTTGGCCAGTTCCTCGTCGGTCATCTCCGGCATGAAGTGCGCGGGCTCGCGCTCAAGGGCCTCGATGAAGACACCCTCCGGGGTGATCTTGCCCAGGCACTGCCGGTCGGCCGAGCAGGACACCGCGATCGCCACCGGCAGGGACGCGCCGTGGCGCGGCAGCCGGATCACCCGGACGTCATGGCAGAAGTACTTTCCGCCGAACTGGGCACCGATCCCGAAGTTGCGGGTCAGCTCCAACACCTGCTGCTCAAGCTCGAGGTCGCGGAAACCGTGGGCGTCGATCGAGCCGGTGGTCGGCAGCGTGTCGAGGTACTTGGCCGAGGCGTACTTGGCGGTCTTCAGGGCGTACTCCGCGGAGGTGCCGCCGATCACGATGGCCAGGTGGTACGGCGGGCAGGCGGCCGTCCCCAGCGAGCGGATCTTCTCGTCGAGGAACTTCATCATCGACGCCGGATTCAGGATGGCCTTGGTCTCCTGGTACAGGTAGCTCTTGTTGGCCGAGCCGCCACCCTTGGCCATGAACAGGAACTTGAAGGTGTTCTCGTGGCCGGGTGCGGTGTCGGCGTACAGCTCGATCTGCGCGGGCAGGTTGTTGCCGGTGTTCTTCTCCTCCCACATGGTGATCGGAGCGTTCATCGAGTAGCGCAGGTTCAGCTTGGTGTAGGCGTCGTAGACGCCCTTGCTGAGCGGCAGTTCGTCGGTGCCTTCGGTGAGCACCTGCTGGCCGCGCTTGCCCATGATGATCGCGGTGCCGGTGTCCTGGCACATCGGCAGCACGCCGCCGGCGGCGATGTTGGCGTTCTTCATCAGGTCGAGGGCGACGAACTTGTCGTTGGCGCTGGCCTCGGGATCGTCCAGGATGTTGCGCAGCTGCTGCAGGTGCGCCGGACGCAGGTAGTGGGCGATGTCGTGCATCGCGGTCTCAGCCAGCAGCTCCAGCGCCTCGGGGGCGACCTTCAAGAAGGTGCGTCCGTCCGGGCCCTCGACGGTCTCCACACCCTCGGTGGTGAGCAGTCGGTACTCGGTGTCGTCCGCGCCGGTCGGAAGCAGGTCTGAATAGGTGAAGTCGGCCATCTCACTCCTTTGCTGAAGCCGTTGCCTATTCTCCCACGCTGGTGATCGGCCATTGACCGTCCGAGGCGGACGGACATTGTCGCGGACGAACGTCGCCCTGTGCTGGCCCGACCTGCACATCCGACTCGAGTGCGCGAGAGGCCGACCGGATTTGCCCCCTCGATGCCAACTCCGAGCCGAAATCGGGCCCCAGAGAACATCGAGCGCGCAAATCGCGTCACCACACACGCCAGGCCAGCCACGGAGGTCGAGAACGGTCTCCCTGACTGGGCCCGACCAGGCTGGGGCGGTGGGACGTAACAGGAACCGTCCCCGCTACACCGGCTCGGGCACGGGAATCGGCTTGGCACGGTCGAAGCGGCGGGCGAACAGCAGGGCGGGGACCAGCAGCACGGCCGGCAGCAAGAAGGCAGGGCCGAGGCCGGGCCACGCCGACAGCAGGCCCAATGCCACCGCGCCGAGCACGGCACCGGCGTAGTTGAACAGGTTGATCCGGGCGATCACCTCGTGGATCCGTTCGGGAGCCAGGTCGCCGGCAGCGGAGAAGGTGAGCGGCACCAGCGTCCCGACTCCCACGCCGACGAGGGCGAACGCCACCACGACCGCCACCGGGCTGCTGAGCAGCGACACCCCAACCAGACCCAGGATGGCCACCAGCACCGTCGGCACCAGCAGCCGGGCGCGGCTGTGGGCGACCAGGCGATCACCGACCAGCCGGGTGACCAGCACCGAGGCCTGGTAGGCGGCATAGCCCAGCGGAGCGATCACCGCACCGGCAGCCAGGTTGTCGTGGAGGTAGACCGAGCTCCACGTCGACACCGAGGAGTCGGCCACGAAGGCCACCATGATCAGACTGCCGAACAGCCAGATGCCTGCGGTCGGCAGCGGCGTCCGGGGCGCGGTGGACGCCTCGTCGGCCAGTTCCCGGGCCGGTACCAGCCGTCCCCGAACGCTGAACACCACAGTGGCGATCCCGACGGCCGCCAGCACCAGGGACGTGATCGCGCCGGTCACCGTCCCCAGATTCGCCAGCCCGGACATCACCAGCGCCGCGGCGGCCGAAGCCCCGGTCGCACAGGCGAACAGCGTCGACAAGACGGCCTTGCCCATCCGGTGCTGGAGCTGGACGCCCTGCATCGCGCTGGACGCGTCCACCATCCCCAAGCCGAGGCCGTAGAGCGCGAAGCTGGCCATCAACATGGCCGGCCCGCCGGACAACGCCACCAACGGAAGCCCGACAGCCTGGACGCTCAACCCGGTCAGCAGCGAGATGTGCGAGCCGCGGCGCACCGCCAGCCGCTCGGCCACGACACTGCCCAAGGCCGCAGTCAGACAGCACAGCAGGATCACGATCGAGACCGTGGCGTCGTCGATGCCGACCCGGCTCTTCAGCCCGGGCAGCGCGGTGACCGCGGTCGCATAGCCGAAGCCCTGCGCAGCGTAAGCGGCACCGACCGCCACCCGACTCGGCTGCCGCAGGCCCATCAGCTCAGCTCCGGGTGAGCGGCCTTGACCGCACCGAACGCCTCGTGGCCGATCTCGATGGTCAGATCGACGTCGGCTTCGGTGAGCGACGCGTTGATGAAGTGGTTGTGATGCGAGGTGAGGAAGATCCCGCGCCGCATCATCTGCGCAATCCACTCCTGATGCAGCATCAGCGAATCGTCGTCGGCCAGCCGCAGATAGAACAGTGCCGGTTCGCCGGACGCCACCAGCTGCAGCCCTTGGTCGGCAGCGGCCCCGACCAGCCCGTCGGTCAGCCGGGTGCCGAGCTCGGCGAACCGGGCCGGTGCGTTCAGCTCACGCAGCTTGGCTTGGGTGGCGGTGCCAGCCGCGAAGGGCACCGCGCTCATCCAGTAGGAGCCGGTGTAGGTGATCGAGCTGACCACGTCCTTCAGCGACTCGCGTCCGCACAGCGCCGACACGTTGTAGCCGTTGGCGATCGCCTTGCAGAAGCAGATCAGGTCGGCAGAGAAGCCGAAGTGGTGATCCGAGCCGGCCAGATCCAGCCGGAAGCCGGCCCGCACGTCGTCCATGATCAAGACCACGCCGTGCTTGTCGCACAGCGCGCGGATCGCCTGCCAGTAACCCGGAGCCGGCAGCACGTTGTCGACGAAGTTGCCGTGCATGTACGGGGTCGAGATGAAGGCCGCGATCTCGCCGGAGTAGGCGGTCAGCACCTTCTCGAAGGCCACCGGGTCGTTCCACGGAATGATGATGTTGTTGGTGACGTCCTCTTCGAGGACGCCGGGGTAGTCGAGCTTCTGGGTCCACGGCGCGACGCCGTGGTAGTAGCCGGCGATGAAGACGATCCGCTTGCGCCGGGTGGCCGCCCGGGCGGTCATGATGGCCAGCGTGGTGGTGTCGCCGCCGTTCTTTGCGAAGAAGGCCCAGTCGGCGCTGGCCACCTGATCGACCAGCACCTCGGCGAAGTCGACCATCGTGGTGCTCGGGATGGTGACCACGTCCTCCAGCTTCGCCTGGGCGGCCGCGGCGGCGTCCACGTCCGCGTCCCGGTAACCGAGGACGTTCGGGCCGTAGCCGCACATGTAGTCGATGAACTCGTTGCCGTCGGCGTCGGTGAACCGGGTCCCACTAGCGGTTTTGGAGAACAGCGGGAAGGACGACACCGGGACGTAGCAGCCTTCGGAGGGCCCCTGATGCCCGTAGATGCCGGACGGGACGACCTTCAGCGCCCGTTCCATGGCGGCCTGGCTGGCCGGGTACTCGTACAGCTTTCCGCTGCCGGAGACGGTGGTGACTGTCGGGTTTTCGGTGATGGTCATCTCAGGCTCCCAAGTACTGTCCGGCGCGATCAAGGATTCGGTTCAGGTTGTCGACCATGTTCAACATGCCGCGCATGCCGACGGTGCCGGCGCAGATGCAGGCCATCGCACTGGCCTCGCCGGACAGGATCCCGGCGGCAATGTCGAAGTCGGCGAAGCTCATCGCGGCCCGCGGGTTCGGCGAGCGCTCGGGTAGGAAGGTCATCTGGTGATCGGCCACCCGCAGCGTGTAGGCCAGCTCGTCGCCCACCTCGACGGCGATGTCACCGTCGGGGGTGTTCTTGGCGCTGTAGCGTCCGAGCTGGTCGTAGTTCGCCAGCTGGGCCACCGCCCCGCAGGCCACGTACAAGGTGAGCTGGGTGCTGGCCTTGCGGAAGGCCGGGTCCGCCATCGCCTCCGGCGTCGGCTTGAGGAAGCGCTCGAGCTCCTCGGTCAGCGGGGCGAAGACCTTCAGCAGGAAGCCGATCCGATGGAAGCCGGTGACCGGGATCGGCTGGGCCTCACCGTCGATCACCTTGCTGAACGCCTGCGGCGAAGCGAACGGCAGCCGGATCGTGGCGCCGGCAACGTCGGCGGTGTAGGTGGCCAGTCCGTCGGCGAAGCTCAGCACACCGCGCGGACCGTCATGGACGGCGAAGCCGATGCTGGTCGGCTTGCGGTCGGCCGCGACGATCTCGGCCGCCTTCGGGGACAGCCGGATCAGTTCGGGCAGGGCACCCAGCAGTGCGTGCAGCTGCACGTACGCCTTCGCCTTGGGTTCCAGAGTGGTCAGCACGGGCCGGCTCCTTCGTTGTTGTGGGCGTCCGCGGACGGGCTCACGCCCACGGACTCACTGGACTTCACGGTGGTCTTCGGGACGGCCAGGGCCGCCAGCCAGCGGGCGCTGAACCGTCCACTGGATCGGGCCGACGCCTCATCGCGGTGCGCCAGCCAGGAGTAGGTGATGCCGTCGAGCTGGGTGGTGAGCAGCGTGGCGACCTGCGCCAGCGGGACCGTCCACTCTGCTCCGGCGTGAGCTGCTGCTCGGGCCAGGGTGCGTCCGGCGGCATCAAGGTAGATCCGGCGCTGCTCGTCGAGAAGCTCGGTCATCCCGGCGCGCCGAGCGTGGATCGTCAGCTCAGCCAAAGCCAACTCGTCATCGGGGGAGGCGAGCAGCCCGTCGATGAAGTGGTCCAGCCCGGTGGCCAGCAGGGCGTCCAGGCTGATCGGGGCGCCATGGGAGTCGAAGACAGTCAGGACGTCCTCTGCGGCCCGCGCCTCGGCGTCGACGACCTGCTCAATCACCGCCTCCAGCAGCGCGTCCCGGGAGCCGAAGACGTAATGCAGGCTGGCCAGCGACATGCCGGCCTCTGCCGCGACGGCCCGGGTGGTGGCTCCGGCCATGCCGTCGGCTGCGATCACCCTGATGGCCGCGGCGATCAGGGCCTCGCGACGCTGGGCTGGCGGGATCCGCTTCACTTGCGGCCTAGCTGCTTGTCAGCCACCGACAAGGTGAGTTTGGTCGGCGCGAACCGGGCTGCCATCGCCTGGAAGGCGTTGCCGCGTCCGACGATCCGGCTGGGTCGCTTGGCACCCTTGGCCAGCTCGGTGAAGGCCAGGTTCACCACGTCGTCGGTGGTGATCTGCTGGCCGACGTTGAATGCGTCGCTGCCGGCCACCGCGAAGAACTCGGTCTGGGAGGGGCCCGGTGCGATGTTCAGCACCCGCAGCGAGGTGCCTTGCGCCTCCTGCCAGATGGCCTCGGTGAGCGAGCGGACGTAGGCCTTGGTGGCGGCGTAGACCGAGATGTTGGGGCCGGGTTGATAGGACGCCGTGCTGCTGATGTTGATCAGGATGCCGGCCTTCGCCGCCAGCAACTGAGGCAGCAGCGCCCGGGTCAGCAGGGTCAGCGCGGTGACGTTGACCGCGATCTCCTCGGCGATCCGGGCCGGGTCCTGCTCGACGAATGTGCCGTAGGTGCCGAAGCCGGCGTTGTTGACCAGGGCGTCGATGGTCAGCCCCTGCTCGTCCAGGCGGGCCAGCAGGCCGGCGATGCCGTCCGCGGTGGACAGGTCGGTGGGCAGGACGTGCGCGGTGGCGCCGAGGTCGGCCAGGTCGGCGGCCAGTGCGCGCAGCCGATCCTCGCGGCGGGCGACCAGCACCAGGTCGTAGCCCTCGGCGGCGAACCGCCGCGCGAAGCCGGCGCCGAAGCCGGAACTCGCGCCGGTGACCAGGGCAAGCGGACGGGTCATCTCAGCTCCTCGAACGAAGTGGGTCACTTGACCCACTCAAAGAGTCGCCTACGGTCCCGTCCGGCGGAAGAGCGCGCTCCAACCCTTCATGCAACGGTTACATAGCCGCCCAGCGCCCGGGGACGGTTCCATTACCGTCCACGCTCGACCGATTCCCGAGACGCCGCTCGGCACCAGCTGGACGGTAATGGAACCGTCCCCACCGATCGCGGCGACGAGGGCGGACGGTAATGGAACCGTCCCCACCGAGGTGCCGCGACGGCGCGGCTGGGTCGAACATGGCAGTCTTGGACCATGCACATCCTCGTGGTGGACGACGACCAGGCGGTCCGCGACTCGCTGGCCCGCTCGCTGCAGTACTCCGGCTATGAGGTGACCACCGCCAACGACGGCGTGGACGCCCTGGCCCGGCTCTCTTCGCTGCGCCCGGACGCAGTGATCATGGATGTGATGATGCCGCGCCTGGACGGGCTGGAGACCACCCGCTCGCTGCGGGCGTCCGGCAATGATGTGCCGATCCTGGTGCTGACCGCTCGCGACGCCGTCGGTGATCGGGTGGACGGACTGGACGCCGGTGCCGACGACTACATGGCCAAGCCGTTCTCCCTGGACGAGTTGATGGCCCGGCTGCGCGCCCTGACCCGGCGGGGACGTCCGGCCAGCGACGAGCCGGGCGCCGAAGTGCTCAGCTTCGCCGACCTGAGCCTGGACCTGCAGACCCGCGAGGTGATCCGGGCCGGGCGTCGGATCAGCCTGACCCGGACCGAGTTCGCCCTGCTGCAAACCTTCCTGGAGAACCCGCGCCGAGTGCTGGAGCGCTCCTGGCTACTGAACGAGGTCTGGGGCTTCGACTTCCCGACCACCGCCAACTCCCTTGAGGTCTACATCGGCTACCTGCGCCGCAAGACCGAGGGCGAGGGCGAAGCCCGACTGATCCACACCGTGCGCGGCATCGGCTACGTGCTGCGCGAGACGCCGCCGTGATCCACTGGCTGCGCTCAATCGTCTCCGTCACCAACCGTCCACTGCATGACCGGCTCGCAGCACTGATCTCGGCCGCCGTGGCCGGAGCGGTGGCGGTGACCGGTGTGGCCGCATACCTGATCACCACCTTCACGATCTACCGGCAGACCGACGCCGAACTGATCGACATCGCGTCGCTGACCAGCCAATGGATCGCCAACGACGTGGAGGGTATGGGGCAGCTGAACAGCGATGCCCTGTCGACGGCCAACGTCACCCTGATGCTGGTTCGCTCGGACAATCGGACGTTCTCGCCACCCGGGTCCTCCAACGTGCTCAACGTGACCTCGGCCGAGCTGGCGATCGCCCGCACCCAGACCGGGACTTCGGCGCGCACCGGCACCGACTCCAAGGGTGATCCGTATCGCATCGTCGCTGTGCCGCTGACCGACGTGAACAACCACTACGCGCTGGTGCTGGGACGTCCGCTGGCTGCGACCGACGCGATCCTGCGCTCCTTGGCCTTCTCGCTGCTCACCTTCGGCCTGCTGGCCGTGCTGGTGGCCGGCGCCATCGGCTGGGTGATCGCCCGCTCCGGCCTGCAGCCGATCCAGCGCCTCACCGAGGCGGTGACCCGGGTCAGCGAGACCGAGCAGCTGGAGGCCGTCGACGTCGGCGGCATGGACGAGCTGACCGACCTGTCGATGTCGTTCAACAAGATGATGGCCGCCCTGCAATCGTCCCGGGAGCGCCAGCAGCGGCTGATCGCCGACGCCGGCCACGAACTGCGGACGCCGCTGACGTCGATGCGCACCAACGTGGAGTTGCTGATCGCCGACGACCGGCAAGGCATGCTGCCCGACGGTGCCCGCGGCGAGATCCTGCGCGACGTGGCTGCTCAGCTCGGCGAGTTCACCCAGCTGATCGGCGACCTGGTGCATCTGTCGCGTGAGGATCGGGTGGAACCGCACCCCGAGCCGATCGACCTGCGTGACGTCGTCGACAATGCCGTCACCCGGGCCAAGCGCCGCGGGCCCGGGCTCACCTTCGTCGTCGAACTCGACCCGCTCTACCTGGTCGGCGAGCCGGACAGCCTGGAGCGGGCCATCACCAACCTGCTCGACAACGCCGTGAAGTTCTCCCCGACCGGCGGGACGATCACCGTCCGGCTGATCGGCGACCGGCTGAAGATCTCCGACGAAGGCCCCGGCATCGCCGACGAGGACCTGCCGCACGTCTTCGACCGGTTCTACCGCTCGTCCTCTTCGCGGAACACGCCGGGCTCAGGGCTGGGGCTCTCGATCGTGGCGCAGACCATCAAGGCGCACGGCGGCTGGGTGAAGGCCGGACGCTCCGAGGCCGGTGGGGCCGAGTTCACCATCCGGCTGCCCGGCTCCAGTGAGCCGCCCGAGAGCACCGTCGAAACCACCGGGACGATCCCGGCGGTGCCGGTCACCGAGTAGGCGCCGGCACCCCCGGTCAGTGATCAGTAGCCGCGGGACGCGTCCGCGGTCACGTCGCCGGACAGGGCCGCGACGAACTCGGCCGTGGTGATCGGCTTGGAGAACATCGGGTAGTCGTACTTGATGGCGTTGGCGTGCTCCTCCAGCGAGGTGGCGCCCACCGCGTCGGTCAGGGTATAGACCTCGAAGCCCTTCTCATAGGCCGAACGCATGGTCGACTCGACGCAGCAGTTGGTCAGGAAGCCGGCCAGGACGACGGTCTTGATGCCCTTGCTGCGCAGGATGAAGTCGAGGTTGGTCGAGCCGAAGGCGTCCAGGCCGCGCTTGCCTTCCAGGACGATCTCGCCGTCGCCGGGGGCGACGTCGCCGACGATCTCGCAACCCCAGGTGCCCTTCACGAAGGAGTTGGACGACACCACGCCGGCCAGGATGCCGTAGGGGTGAGCGGAGATCTCGTAGTAGCCCGGCGCGAACGAAATCGGGCTGTGGATGACGGCTGCGCCGGCGTCGCGGGCGGCCTCCAGGGCCGTCTTCGCATTGCCGACGGTGTTGGTGGCGGCCATCACATCGGCGACTGCGCCGTGCAACGTCCCGCCCTCGCTGGTGAAGTCGTTTTGGAACTCGATCAGGACGAGCGCGGTGCTCTTGGGATCCATGTACTGCTCCTTCGCAGACTTGTTGGGAACGATCCCGGTCCCCGGGCAGGGTGACCCGGGGACCGGCGGTATCGCTATCTCAACGATGTCCTGCGGCAGCGTCGCTGCCAAGGGCCTGTTCTGCTAACAATTCGAGAACATGGCGATATTCGACGCCGGTGGCCCGGGTCATGCCCAGTTCACACGTCCGATTGCAGCTGGCGTGCGCCTCCGCCCCCAGTGCGGCCACCTCGGCGGCCTCCTTGCGGGTGGCCGAGGCGGTGAGCTCGGGGTGCAGCATCCCGCGGTCGCCGGCGAACGCGCAGCAGCCGGTGTCGACCGGGACGTTCACCTGCTCGGCCACGGCCTTCGAGACGGCCACCAGATCGGGGTTGAGCCCCATCTGGGTGGACGAACAGGTCTGATGGATGGTCAGCGAGTCGAGCTTGTGGTACTCACCCAGCACCGGCAGGACGTGCTCGGCCACGAACGCCACCGCGTCGATCACCTGGATGTTCAGCTCCGGCGCGGTGTCGATCATGTGCCGGAAGCCCTCACTGCAGCTGGACGCGTCGCAGACCACCGGGAGTCGTCCGTTGTCGGTGGCCTCGACGATCAGCGGTAGGACGCGCTCGCGCATGGCCGCGTAGCCGTCCGGAATCCCCTTGCTCGACCAGGGCGTCCCGCAGCAGACCGACTCGATCCCCTCGGGCACCAACAGGGTGAGCCCGGCCTTGGCGCACAGGGCCTCGAAGCTGAGTTGGACGCCCACCCCGCCGGCGGCCGGGCCGAACATCACATTCACGCAGGCCGGCAGGTAGACCGCGGTCGGCTCCCCGGACGGGGCCGGACGGGCCCGCGAGGCGCCACCGCCGGGCAGCTCGGTCGACCACAGCGGGAGGTTGTCCTTGCCCAGCACCGCACGGCCGAGCTTGTCCACCCCGATCAGGGCGGACGCCAGCGGTCCGGGCAGCCGGTCGGTCAGGCTCATCACCGTCGAGAACGTCCCGGTGGTGCCCTTCCAGTGCTTCGAGAGGGTCGTCCACACTGCCTTGGTCGGGGCCGGCGTGGTTTGCTCGCGGCGCAGCTTCTTCACGTACAGCCCGGTGTTGATCAGCACCGGGCAGGCGGTGCCGCACATACCGTCCACCGCGCAGGTGTGCACGCCGGCGTAGCGGTAGTCCGAGCCCAGCCGATCGGCCAAGCCCTGGTCACCGGCCAGTTCGGCATTGCGGATCTCGCGGCGCAGGGCGATCCGCTGCCGCGGGGTCAGGGTCAGATCGCGGGACGGGCAGACCGGCTCGCAGTAGCCGCACTCGACGCAGCGGTCGATCTCCGGGTCGACGCTCGGCGGCAGCTTGATGTGCTTCAGATGCAGCTCGGGGTCGTCGGTGATGATGGTGCCGACGTTCAGCAGCCGGTTCGGATCGAACAGGTCCTTGATGTCGACCATCACCTGGTAGAGCTCGTCCCCGTACTGGCGGCGGACGTAGGGCGACATCACCCGTCCGGTGCCGTGCTCGGCCTTCAGCGAACCGTCGTTGCCCAGAATCAGGTCGACCATGTCTTCGGTGAAGCCGGTGTAGCGGCCCATCTGCTCATCGTTCTCGAACCGATCGGTGAGCATGAAGTGGATGTTGCCGTCCTTGGCGTGGCCGAAGATCACCGAATCCCGGTAGCCGTACTTGTCGAACAGCACGGCCAGGTCGGCGCAGGTGTCGGCCAGCTTGGCCACCGGCACCACGACGTCCTCCAGCAGCGCGGTGGTGCCGGACGTCCGGGCGCCGGCCACCGAGGTGTACAGGCCCTTGCGCAGCTTCCACAGCTTGCCGCGCAGCACCGGATCCTCGGTGAGCTCGACCGGGCCGGTGACCGGCAGATCGTCCAGAGTCGGACGGGCGGCCTGCGCCAGGTGTTCGAGCTCCTCCCGGGTGGTGGCCTGGTACTCCACCAGCAGGGCGGCCTGCTTGCTGACCTGCAGATCCTTGATCAGCTTCGGGGTGTCCGGGAACGCCTGGCCGACCCGCAGGCTGGTGGCGTCCATCAGCTCCAGGGTGGCCGCGCCGGTGGCGACCAGGGCCGGCAGCGCGGCGTTGGCCGCGTACAGATCGTCGAAGACCACCAGGGCCGAGGTGACCTGCGTGCGCAGTTCGATGGTTCGGAAGGTGGCCGAGGCCACGAAGGCCAAAGTGCCCTCGCTGCCGACCAGCAGATGGGTGAGGATCTCGGGCACGGTGTCGAAGTCGACTAGGGCGTTGATCCCATAGCCCATGGTGTTCTTCATCGAGAACTGCTGGGCGATCTTGGCCATGGAAGCCGGGTTGCTGATCACCCGTTGGCGCAGCTTGAGCAGGCCCTGGTAGAGGTCGGGCTCGAGGGCGCGCAGCTTGGCGTCGGCGTCGGAGGCTCCGGTGTCGATCACGGTGCCGGACGGCAGCACGGCGACCACCGACTCCAGCGTCCGGTAGCTGTTCTCGACGGTGCCGCAGGCCATTCCGGAGGAGTTGTTGGCCACCACACCGCCGATGGTGCAGGCGGCTTCACTGGCCGGGTCAGGGCCGAACTTGCGTCCATAGCGGGCCAGGTGGGCGTTGAGCTGCTTGACGGTGACGCCGGGCTGAACCCGGACCCGGGCGCCGCCGTCGAGAATCTCAACGCCGCCGAAGTTGCGTCGGACGTCCACCAGGACGCCCTCGGTGCCGGCCTGGCCGGACAGGCTGGTGCCGCCGGAGCGGAAGGTCAGCGGGATACCGGCCTCGGCGGTGGCCCTAAGGAGTCGGGCCACCTCCTCAGCATCGCGCGGGGCAACGATGGCCGAAGGCAACAGCAGGAAGTGGGACGCATCGTGGGAGAGGGCCCGCCGGTCGAGCTCGGCGGTACGAATCTGGGACGCGTCAGCGACGCAGCCGACCAGCAGGTCGGACAGGATGTCAGTCGAGGACATTGTCGTCATGGCAGTGGCACCATCCACAGTAGAACCGTTGATTGCAGAACAACAAGGACGGCGAAGAGCGCGAGCAACACCAGCGACCACCCTACGACCTTCCGGAAGATCTCGCCCTCCTGGTTCAGGAGGCCGGTTGCCGCGGCCGCGACCGACAGGCTCTGCGGGGAGATCATCTTCCCCACGACGCCGCCGGTGGAGTTCGAAGTGACCATCAGGATTTCGTGGGCCAGCGACCCCGGCCAGACGCCACGAGCCGCCGCCACCTGCATGCCGCCGAAGAGGGCATTGGCCGAAGTGTCTGAGCCTGTGATTGCCACACCGAGCCAGCCGAGGGCCGGCGACACCAGAGCAAAGGCTGCGCCGGTCGCCGCGAGGGCCGACCCGAGCGAGATCGTCATGCCAGAGCCGTTCATCACATAGGCGATGGCCAGCACAGACGCCACCGTGATGATCGTGAACGCGAGGCTCTTCACCGTCCGGCCGAATACGCCGACGGCCTGTCGGAAGCCCATCCGATAGACGATGGCAGTGATGACACCGGCGATGAAGAGCACCGTTCCAGTCGACAGCACCGAGTAGAGGTTCACCTGCCCCAGTGCGCAACTCGTCAACGTGCCCGCCTGTGCCTGGGATGCGGTGACGATGCCGCAGAAGTCCAGTGGCTGCGGGATCACCTTGCCGTCCGCGCCCTTGGGGAAGTTGGCGGACTGTAGGCTCGGCCAGTTGAACATCAGGCCGAAGGTCGTCGACAGCCAGACCTTGATCGCCGGGACTTGGCTGAGACCGAAGAGCACGATCACGATGACATACGGGGCGATCGCGCCCCAGACGCGAGCGGCACCGACGGACTTGGCCGCAACGAGGTGGTCCTCCACGCTGACCTTGATCGCCCTGTGCTCTTCATGGGTCTCGGCCACCTTGCGCAAGCGGAGCATGACGATGATGACGATGATTGTGGCCACAGATGCCACAACGTCGGTGACTTCGAACGCGATGTAGTTGGACGTGATGAACTTGGCCACCGCGAACACCGCACCCGCGGTGAGCGCGACACCCCAGGTCTCCCTGACTCCCCGCCAGCCATCGACCAGCCCGACCAGGAACAGCGGGATCACCAGGGCCATGAAGGGTGACTGACGCCCGGCCATCTGGCCGAAGGTGATCGATGCCTGCGTCGCGTTGGCGAAGACCCCCTGGGTCATCAGCGGAAAAGCCGAGTTGCCGAGCGCGGTGATCGGCGCACCCATGGCGCCGAAGGCCACCGGGGCGGTATTGGCCACCATGCAGACCACGGCTGCCCGGATCGGCTTCATGCCGGCCGCGACCAGCATGGCAGCAGTGATCGCGACCGGCGCACCGAATCCGGCCAGCGCTTCAAGCAGCGCCCCGAAGCAGAAGGCGATCAGGATTGCCAACACTCGCATGTCGCTGGAGATCGACTGTACGAGCTCGCCGAGAACCTTGTCCCAACCGGGCTGGACAGTGAGGTTGTAGAGCCAGATTGCGCTCACCAGGATCCACATGATCTGGAACATGCCGAAGAAGATGCCCTGGGCGGCGGTGGTGGCTGCGGTGCCGATCGGCATTCCCCAGACGGCCACGGCCAGGACCAGTGCGACGAGGACGGCCACCAGTGCCGACTTCCACGCAACGATCTTGAAGGCGCCAAGCA
Organism: Actinomycetes bacterium; assembly: GCA_023425145.1. GTDB lineage: Bacteria > Actinomycetota > Actinomycetes > Propionibacteriales > Propionibacteriaceae > Propionicimonas. The sequence goes on from JAFADF010000067.1 coordinate 59,189, forward strand.
TGACGAAGAGAACTATCAAGGGCAGAGCCGCCACCAGCGCTGAGAGGACGAGGCTGCCCCCCACTGGTGCGAGCGGCTCGATGAACGTGGCGGGCACGACTGGATCTCCTCACTGAGATTGACCGATACAAGATTGTCAGACAAGTACACCCGTCACGCAAGAGGTTCTGGCAGACTCGTCCCGACTACACTTCTGCCAACCGCGAAGTGAGGTGGGACGAGTGGTCCGAAGCATCGTCGTGACGTCAGTGATTGACGCCGTCGTGGAGGACCTGCGCGGCCAAGTACTGGCTCGGGAACTTCCTCCCGATCACCCGCTCACCGAGGCTGAGGTGGCCGCTCGCTACGACGTGGCCCGACCGACCGCCAAGGCTGCCATCGAGCGGTTGGTGGCCGAGAAAGTGCTCGTCCGCAAAACTCACAAGACGGCTCGAGTGGTGAAGCTCGGGCCCGACGACGTCCGCGACATCTACAAGACCCGGGTCTATCTGGAGTCTGAGGTGCTGCGCCGGCTGGCCGAACGGCGATCGGTTCCCGACGAGGCGCGCGCGGCGAACGCCGAGATCGAAGCGCTCTGGAACCAAGGCATCTGGGACATCGTCGGCCCGGACATGCGCTTCCACACCTGCCTGATCGACTCCCTCGGCAGCGAGCGAACCAGCGCGGCGTACGCGTCCCTGGCCTTCGAAGTGAAGCTGTGCATGTCCCAGCTGCAGGGCAGCCAGCGGCTGAGCCCGGAGATCATCGCCGCAGAACACGGCCTGATCTTGACCCGGATCGGTGAGGGGGACGCCGCCGGCGCCGCCGCCATGTTGGACGAGCACCTGTCTCGCGCCCGCGAACTACTGGCCGCAGCCCTGGGCGGCGAGCCCGGCCCCGAGGCCTTCAAGCCGTCCAGCGCCCTGCCCCAGTAACTGCGGGGACGGTTCCAATACCGTCCACGTTCGGCCGTAGGTCGGTCGCCCGGCATCTCGTCTCCTGGGGACGGTTCCATTACCGTCCACTCTCGGCCCGGTCCCTGGGGACGGTTCCATTACCGTCCACTTTCGGCCCGTCGGTCTGTCGCCCGGCATCTGAGCCCCACCACCCGGTCCCCGAGCCTGTCGAAGGGACTCCCGGGCTTCGCCCTGTGCAACCAACCGCCCCGGTAGATGCACAGAGTCGCCGCGCCATGGCGGTGGCGCGACGACTCGGGCGGCGGAAATCCGCTGCGCGCGACAATCCGCTGTCCCAGATCGAGAGGGAGGCCAGGGAGGCCAGCGCTGATCGAGCTGTCGGGGGGTGACAACGGAAAGCTCGCACGAGAATGGTAGCAAAAGTTCACTTGTCTAACAAGTAGACGTGCTGTGCAATTGCACTTCGTATACCCTAATGTGTCCCCAACAAGGGTCTAGGGAGGCTTCAGTGGTCCGCAGCATCGTCGTGTTGTCCGTGATCGAGGCGATCGCCGAGGACCTGAAGTCCCAGGTACTGCACCAGGAGCTCGGGGCCGGGACAGCACTCACCGAGGTCGAAGTGGCCACCCGCTACGACGTGGCCCGAGCCACGGCCAAGGCTGCGATCGAGCGCCTGGTGGCCGAGAAGGTGCTCGTCCGCAAGAACCACAAGACCGCCCGAGTGGTCACCCTCGGCCCCGACGACGCCCGCGACATCTACCTGACCCGTTCCTATCTGGAGTCGGAGGCGCTGCGGCGACTCGCCGCTCGCCACGAGGTTCCCGCCGCCGCCCGCACCGCCAATGCTGAGATCGAGCAGGCAGCAGCAGCAGGACGATGGGACACCGTCGATGCCGATCTGCGCTTCCACACCGCCATGATCGACGGGCTGGGCAGCCCTCGCTCCAGCGCCGCTTACGGCTCGCTGGCCTTCGAAGTGCGGTTGTGCCTGTCCCAACTCGAGTCGAGCCACCTGCTCAGCCCGGAAATCATCGCGGCCGACCACGCCCAGATCATGAGTGACCTCGAACGCGGCGACTCGTCCGCGGCTGCCGCCATGCTCCAAGAGCACCTGGCCCGGGCGCGCGAGCTGCTGGCCAAGGCGCTGGGCGGTGAGCCCGGACCGGAGGCCTTTGCGCCGTCCTCGGCCCTGAACCGCTGATTCGCGAAGGAGCCCGGCTCCGCTCACAGTGAAAGCCCTTGCCGGACGGGTGCGAAGGCGTCCAGATTGAGTTCATGCGACTCCTGGTGCTGGGCGGAACTCGCTTCGTCGGACGAGCGGTGGTGACCGAGGCACTCCAACGAGGCTGGACGGTCACGGCCATCCACCGCGGGCTCACCGGACGGCTGCCCGAGCAGGTGGACGCCCGCTACGCCGACCGCAGCGACCCGTCCGCCCTGGCGGCGACGCTCGGCGATGATCAGTGGGATGCCGTGGTCGACACCTGGTCGGGCGCACCGCGGGTGGCCACGCTGGCCGCGCGGATGCTGCGCGGCCGCGTCGATCGCTACAGCTACATCTCTTCGGCATCGGTCTACGCGCCCGGCCAGAGCAACGCGGAATCGTCCCCGGTCGTGGCCGGCGATCCCGAGGCGTCCGACGGCGACTATGCCGCGATCAAGCGCGGCTCGGAGTTGGGGATCCTGGCCTCCTTCCCGGACGCCTTGATCGCGCGACCCGGGCTGATCCTCGGCCCCGGGGAGGACATCGGGCGGCTGCCTTGGTGGCTGGCCCGAGCCGCGGCCGGCGGACGAATCGTCGCCCCCGGTGAGCCGGATCGTCCGCTGCAATACGTGGACGTCCGTGACCTCGCGTCCTGGCTACTGAAAGCCCTGACCAATGGACGGTCCGGGGCGGTTGATGTGATCAGCCGCTCGGGCCACGCGACGACGAAGAGCCTGCTGCAGGCCTGCCTGGACGCCACCGGATCGACCGGCGAACTGGTTTGGATCAGCGAGGAGAAGCTCGCTGCCGCCAGCGTCGAACCGTGGACCCAGCTGCCCTGCTGGGTGCCGACCACCGGCGAGTTCGCCGGCTTCCTCGAGGCCGACACCAGCTTGGCCGCGCGAACCGGGCTGAGCTGTCGTCCGGTCGAACAGACGGTCGCCGACACCTGGGCCTGGCTGCAATGCGAAGGCTTCCCGGCCCAGCGACCCGACCGCCCGACCCACGGCCTGCCGCCCGATCTGGAGTCGTCCCTCCTGTCCCACTCATAACGGGGACGGTTCCGAAATTCGTAGCGCGGTTCGATGACAAGGGCGGACGGTAATGGAACCGTCCCCTTGTGTCCCAACCTCGGGCGCAACGCCTCACCTGGGACGTAACAGGAACCGTCCCCCTGTGGTGGACGGTAATGGAACCGTCCCCTTATGTCCCGGGGGAGAGCAGGCGGACGGTGCCGGCGGCGCCGTCGACCAGCACCCGATCACCGGTGGCGAGCCGGGCAGTGGCGTCCGCACAGCCGACCACGGCCGGGATACCGAGCTCGCGGGCGACGATCGCCGCATGGCTGAGCGGGGCACCCAGATCGGTCACGATGGCGGCCGCGCGCGGGAACAGCGGCGTCCAGCCGATATTGGTGAGCGGAGTGACCAGGATCTCGCCGGGACGCAGCTGGTCGGCCTGAGCGAAGTCGTCCAGGCGTCGGACGACACCCTCCACCCGTCCCACCGCACCCGCAAAGCCGTGGATCACCGAGGGATCCTCGGAATCCTCGGCCCGATTCGAGGTGCGCTCGGCGCCACCGAAGACCCAGTAGTCGCTCCGCCGCTGCGGATCGGACGCCCACGCGAACGGGTCGAACGCGCCGTAGATCACCGCCGGCAGCTGCGGCAATGAGAGCAGCCGCTGGTGCGCAGCCCGACGCTCGGCAAGCAGCTCACGATCGACCGGCGCGCCGTCGAGGCACTTCAGCAACTCCTCGATGGTCAGGAAGAACACCTCCTCGCCAAGGCCGAGCAGCTCACCGGCCCGCAGCGCGAACCGGCGCGTCACCCCGGTGAGCCGGACGCCCTCAGAGCGCGCCGCCTCCCGGGCCGCGGCCTGCCGAGCGGCTCGGTGCAGCTTGCGGTCGACGTTCCGGCGCTCCCCGGCCGGCAGCGACTCCAGCGCCTGCCGATAGGCCTGCGCACGGCGAGCTGCCAGGTCGTCCAGCGCCATCCCGGCAGGGGCGGCCAGCTGCGTCGTCACCCAGTCCGGGTCCTCGGCCGGACGCGGCCAGGCCAGCTCGATCTCGTTCACCCCACGGTGCCCGAACCGCTCCAGGTACTGCTCGCGGGTGAGCCGTCCGGCCCGCACCTCGGCCAGTCCGAGGCTGGGGCCAAGACTCTCCAGCCGTCCGGCCAGGCCCGACAGATTGCCGAACAGCGCCGAGACCAGCTGGGCGTCGTAGCGCTCGCGCAGCGCCGCCTCGAGTTGGGCCGGGCCGTCGGAGGACAGTGCGATGGTCATCCAGAACGAGCCGATCGCGGCCGGCAGCAGCTCGGTGTGCCACAGCGTCCGCAGCTCGCTGGACGTCCCGGCAGCCTCGACGAGCCGACTCAGCCGCCGGCACTCGGCGGGATTCCGGGCCAGGTAGCCGTCCAGCCGACGCCGGTAGCGGACCAACTTCACCAGCGACCCGAGCAGCCACAGCCCACTGTCCTGCCAGTCGGTCTGGGTCATGGGCACCAGGGTGACCGGCACTTGGCTAGGGAGTTCGCCCCACCATCCGGCCATCTTCTGGTAGACCTCGCGGGGCGTGACCTTCGCATTGCGGCCGCGGCGGGCCGTGATCTGCACGCTCAGATTGGCGTAGGGCCGGCCGCCGATATAGCCGGCCATCTCCCGGCCGCGGATCGCCATCGACGGACCGCCGTGCGCCTGCTGATGGCGCATCATCGAGATGGTCAGCGGCGTCTGCGGCACCGGGTTGGCCTCGCTCAGGTTGGTGGCCGACCACAGGCAGTTCCCGGCCAGCGAGTCGTTGTACTGCGCGGTTCGCGGCGTGACGGCGCTCAGCGTGGTGATCGGACGGGCCTGCAACACCCAGATCTTGCCGTCCGCGACCGCCCATTCGATGTCCTGTGGGACGCCACCGAAGACCGTCTCGACCCGGTGCGCCACATCGTGCAGCCTCGTCCCGATCGGACGCAGCTCGTCCGGCCCGGTGAGGGCGCCGTCCGGCCGATGCAGCCTGAACTCGGTGGCGGTGGCCGCGCCACTGACCAGCGCCTCGCCCAGCCCGGTGACGGTGTTGCCGAGCATGGTGTCGAGCTCACGGGTGAGGGGGTCGACGGTGAACAGCACTCCGGCCCGCTCGGCGGGCACCATCAGCTGGATCACGACGGCCACCTCGCCGACGTCCGCGGCCCCGCGAGCCGCGGCGTAGGCGGCCACTCGCGCGGCCCGCCCGGACGCCCGGACGGTGGCCAGCGCGGCCGGCACCCGGTCGGCCGGAACGTCCAGCACCGACTCGTAGGCACCGGCGAAGGAGTCGGACGCAGAGTCCTCACTGAGTGCGGACGAGCGGACGGCGAACCGGTGATCGCGGCCCAGCCGAGCCAGTTCCTCAGCCAGCCACTGCCGGGCCTCCGTCGTCAGGGCATCGCCGTCAAAGGCCTCCGGCAGCAACACCACCCCGTCTGGCACCGGCAGCCCGTCCTGAAACATCGCTGCTAGTGATCGTGCCTTTCCTCCGGCGTTGAGCTCTCCGGGCGGCAGTTCGGCCAGCCGGTAGTGGGCGCGTCCGGACGGTGCGTAGGCGCGCTCCTGCAGCCAGCGGCTCAGCCGGGCACCGAGCCACGCACCCAGAAACCAGCCGATCGTCCCGCAGCTCACCGCAGCCAGGATCGACCAGGGCAGTCGGAAGCCGGCCAGCCAGGCACCACCGAAGCCGAGCAGTGCGGCAGCGCCGTTGGTGGCGATGGCCGCGACGGCGCGGCGGCCGCGTCCGGTCATTGATCGGCCTCGGTCCCCATGATCTCGGTGAAGCCGGGCGAGCGGGCGATGATGTTGTCGGCCTTGTCGAAGGCCAGGCCGAAGCGGAGGTCGCCGAAGACCAGCAGCTTGTCGCCCACCTCGATCCCGAAGTCGCGCCGGGCCTGGGCCGGGATAACGATCTGACCGCGATCGCTGACGGTGATCGCGCCGTAGAAGCGACGGTTCGGATCGCTGGGTGCCTGCATGACGTCCTCCAAGATATGTCTTGTTTACAAGATATTCCCGAGCTGAGCCCAATGTCATTTCGCAGTGAGATCAGGGGCATCCCACCCCCCAGCGCACAGCACACGGCAGGCCGCCAGAGCCGGCCCCCCGACGGCGGACGAGACCCGACCCCGGTCAGCCTCGGCGGCGAGTCTCCCGGCTCACCGACCAGCGGCCCGGCCGAGCGACGACGCGCTGACTACGGGTTGGGCCAGGGATTGGCGGTGCAGCCGCTCAGATCGCCGGACTGATCGAGCATCACCGGAGCCGGCTTACCCTTCTTCGCGCAGCGCTCGGTACTCTCGCCCAGGTACAACCCGGTGGCGTGGTTGATCAGGTAGGCCTGCCAGGCCGAGGCCCCATCGAAGGCGGCCGGCGGCGCCGTCCACGACTCTGCCACGATCAGCACCGACGAACCCTTCCGACAGCTGCCGGCCACCGGCTCACAGGTCTTGGCCGCCGTGGCCGCAGAGGCCAGGCTGATGGAGAACTCGGCCTTCTTCGGGTCACTGACCAGGGCAAATCGGACGTCTCCGGCCCCAGCCCAGCTCCGCGGATCGTTCAGCACTCCGGCGATCTGCCGGGCCACCTTGTCGGCCTTCGCGCCCAGGCTGGTCTCGACCCGGACGCTGTAGCGATGCAGGGTGCCGGTGGCGCCGACCGCGGGGACGTCCACGCTCGCCGTGGCGAACTTGCCGGACGACTTGGCGGACGCCGGAGCGGTCACTGACGCAGAGGAACTTGAGCTGGCTGTCGCACTCGGTGAGGCGGCATCGCTACTCTCCGGCGTGCTCGACGGCGTCGTCGGTGGGGTCAGCGCGACCGGCGTCGGCACCGGCAGCGGCGCCACGGTCGCGGCCGGGTGCCCGGTGCGCATCACCGGAGTGGTCAGCGATCGGGCATAGAAGACGCCGACCACGATCAGGATCAGTAGCGCAAGCAGCAACGGCAGCAGACTCAGCCGCAGTCTCGGCAGACGCCACGAGCGGCGGATCGGCTCAGTCACCGTCCCACCCTAGCCAGCGGTTTCGCAGCAGGACGGACGGACACACGCCCGCGGCCGAGCCGAACCGACCCGAGCCGCTGGCTCAGCGGAGCCGCGGGACGTCCGGCTCCGGGCCGAGCTCGGGCAGCCCGTCCACCCCGGCAACCGGGGCGGACGAACGATCGCGCGACTCGTCGCGGAGAAACCAGCGGGCCGTCGGCTGTACCACCGGACGCACCCAGCGACGCACTGCCGGCAGCATCAGCACCACGGCCAGAGCGAGTACCGCCAGGATCAGTCCGAGCAGTGCCGGCCAGCCTCCGGCGGAGATCTGGGCCGGGCCCCCGTTGTAGCGCCACTGCCGATAGATCAGCTGATGCAGCAGATAGGCCGACATACTGCCGGCGCCGCAGGCGGTGATCAGCGGGATCCGGGTCCGCGGCACCAGCGCCAGCATCGACAGCTGCACGGCAACCGCCCAGCACAGCAGCAGTGCCCGCCAGAGCACGCCCGTTGCCGGATCGTCTCCGTAGCCGGCGTCCATGGACCACACCCGATGAGCGATGACGCCGCGCAGCTCCCAGCCGAGGATGACCGACGACACCAGGATCGCGGCTGCCACCCCCCGAACCAGTGGACCGGTCAGTCGCTCGCGCAGGCCGACCTGGCGGGCGTACCAGCCCAGCAGGAACAGCGGGAACTGCGCGATCGTGTGCGACAACGAGAAGGACGCTCCCACCGAGGTGAAGCCGATCAGCAGCGCGGCCGCCACCGAAACCGCACCGAACCAGCGGATCCGGACCAGATAGGGCAGCAGCACCCGCCAAGAAGCCAGGCTCACCAGGAACCACAGCCCGAACATCGGACGATCCCAGGTGGTCAGGAACCGTCCAGTGAGCCAGAAGAACTGCACCCGCAATAGAAGATCGAACAACACATAGACCGCCACCACCGACTGGAGCAGCCGGGTCACCGAGCGTCGGGTGGGCAGTTCGGCGCTGGAGAACCAGCCGGCCACGAAGGCCAGCAGCGGCACTCGCAGCGCCCAGGTGGCCAGGAACATGCCCTCCAGTGGGCCATCGGGACTGGCCAGCGGGTTGAGGAAGTGGAAGAGCATCACCAAGGTGACCGCGATGAACCGCAGGCTGTCCATGGACGGGTCGCGCCGGCCGGTCTCGAGCACGCCACCGGCCGGCTCCGTCATCCCCCCGGCCGTCACACCGATGAGGGTAGAGGTGCCGATACCTGCGCGGGAAGAAGCGATTCACAAGGTAGGCAAAAGCCACGACTCGTTGTGGTGCCCACAAAGCAGTAGCGCCGGCCGTCCGAGGACGACCGGCGCTACGAAACAGCTACTCAGGCTGCGACAACACCCACACTGATGTGGGCGACCACACCGGCAGTCAGCTTGATGCCGACGGTGTGCTTGCCAACAGTCTTGATCGGCTTGGCGATCTCGATCGAGCGCTTGTCGAGGGCCGGGCCACCGGCCTTCTTCACCGCGAGGGCGATCTCGGCAGCGGTGACCGCGCCGAACAGCTTGCCGGCATCGCCAGCGCGCGCGGGCAGGATGACCTCGAGGGCCTCCAGCTGCTCACGAACCTGGACGGCATGCTCGGTGCCGCGGATCTCCCGGGCGTCACGCGCCCGCTTGATGCCCTCGATCTGCTTCTCCGCGCCGCGGGTCCAGCTGATCGCGTGGCCACGCGGCAGCAGGAAGTTACGGCCGTAGCCGTCCTTGACCTCGACGATGTCGCCGGGGACGCCCAGGTGCTCGACAGGGGCAGTCAGAATCAACTTCATCTGTAATCCCCCTGATCAGCGAGAGGTCGAGGCGTAGGGCAGCAGGGCCAGCTCACGCGCGTTCTTGACGGCGATCGCAACCTTGCGCTGCTCCTGCACCGAGAGGCCGGTGACACGACGGGCGCGGATCTTGCCGCGCTCGGAGATGAACCTCCGCAGCGTGGCGGTGTCCTTGTAGTCGATGTGGCCGATGCGAATGGACTTCGCCGGCGCAACCTTCTTTGACTTAAGAGGCTTGCGTTGTTGGGCCATTGTGGTGCTCTCCTTAATGCGAAAGCCCGGCTAGTGCCGGAATGACACGACGCCACGGTGCGGCGCCGGATGGATCAGAACGGGGGTTCCTCGCTCTGGGCGGAGGCCCAGGGGTCGGCTCCAGCCGTCCGCTCCTGCGACCCGCCGGAGTTGCCCCATGAGGAGCCACCGCCAGCAGAGCCGCCGCCGAAGTTGCCCGACGAAGACCTGGTGACCTTCGCCGTCGCGTACCTCAGCGAGGGACCGACCTCTTCGACCTCGACCTCGAACACGGTGCGCTTCTCACCCTCGCGGGTTTCGTAGCTGCGCGACCGCAGTCGGCCCTGGACGATCACACGCATGCCCTTGGTCAGGGATTCGGCGACGTTCTCAGCCGGCTGGCGCCATACGGCGCAGTTGAGGAACATGGCATCGCCGTCCTTCCACTCGCCGCTGGCCCGGTCAAAGGTGCGCGGCGTCGAAGCGACGGTGAAGTTAGCCACGGGAGCCCCGGAAGGGGTGAACCGCAGTTCCGGGTCGGCGGTCAGGTTGCCGACCACGGTGATGAGAGTCTCGCCAGCCATGTTTCAGTCTTTCGATCGGACTTCGCTTGTCCCTCACAGCCTCTCAGTTGCTACCGACAGGCGGGAAGGGGTTCAGCAAGCGTCAGTGCAAATCCGGGCGGATGACCTTCGTCCGCAGGATCTGCTCGTTGAGGGTGAACTGACGATCCAGTTCCTTCACCACGTCCGGCTCTGCGGTCACATTGACCACGGCGTAGATGCCTTCGGACTTCTTCTTGATCTGGTAGGCCAGGCGACGCCGACCCCACACATCAATCTCGTCCACAGTGCCACCGGCCTTGGTGAGTCCGGCCAGCGGCTTATCCAGCAAGCCGTTCACCTGGCGGTCGTCGACGTCGGGATCAATGATCACTACGACTTCGTACTTGCGCATACGCGAACTCCACCTCCTCTGGTCTAGAGCGGCCACGGGCGCTTCCCGTGGCAGGAGGGCGTATCAATCAGCCGCCACGAATGGCAGCCGACGGGCAACTCTACCGTCCGCAGACTCCGCGAGGCGAATCCTTGGCCGCGATCGACCGGGCGCGCAGCACCGCTCAGGAGACCTTCGAGGTGGCCTTCGACGTCTTGCTGGTGGTCTGGTAGCTGGCCAGGGTGCCGGTCACCTTCACCGTGATCGTCTTGCCCTTGTCAGCGGCCTGCAGCAGGTAGCTGTCGCCGGTGGCACCGTCGATGGTCTTGCCGGAGCGGTACCAGCGGACGCTCAGGCTGGCCCCCGCGGTCCAGGTGCCCTTCACCACGCTCAGGGTCTGACCGATCTTGGCCGTCCCGACGATCTTCGGAGTGGCCGCGGACATGGTGGCCAGCGGGACGGTCTTGGTCGACTTGGACCCCTTGGTGATCGCGAGATAGCCGGACCGGGAGCCGGTGACCCGAACCGTCAGCTTCGCGCCGACGTCGGCCAGCTGCACCTTGTACTTCGAGCCGGTGGCGCCCGAGATGGCCGTGCTGCCCCGGTACCACTGATACCTCAGGGACGGCTTGGGCGACCAGCTGCCCGCCTTCGCGGTCAGCGTCGAACCGACCTTGACCGTCCCGTAGATCTTCGGGGTGGACGACTTGCTGAACTTCCGCAGCACCGGTGTCGTCACCGACGAGCTGGCGTCGCTGAGCCCGGCCCGCTTCGCGGTGACCGTCAGCGTGACCAGCTTGCCTTCGCTCCTGCTCGGCACCTTGTAGCTGGATGAGGTCGAGACCTGCTTGCCGGCCAGCAGCCACTGGTAGCTGAGCGAGTCCGGGGTCGGCGACCAGGTGCCCGGGTTCACTCGCAGCGTGGTCCCGACCAGCGCTGTGCCGCTGATCGAGGCGGCGGTGCTGGCCACCAGGGCGTTGTGGATCTCGAGGCGGTAGCGCCCCGGGGTGGTGCCCCCAGCCGAGCCGGCGATCAGCGGGCTGGTGCCACCGTCGAGGATGGTGCCGGGCGCGCTGGTCGAGTCCGCGCTCACCCAGCGGTGCGAGCTCACCTTGTCACCGGCGGTGTAGCCGACTCGAGCCGAGCCGGACGCGTCCCACAACACCTGGTCGTAGTTGAAGGTCAGGTCGACGTCACCGGACGAGCGGCCGGGCGCCGTGGCCGTGGATTCGATGATCAGCTGGAAGGTGTTCGGCGCGCTGTCGTCCCCGGTGCTGTGGCCGACATCGTTCCAGCGAATGCAGGCGGTGCTGCCGTCGGAGCCATAAGTGACCGAGTCGGCCACCGAGCCGCTGAGGTCGCCGTCGAACCAGAGTGGAGCCACGATCGGCACCCCGGTCCACTTGGCCAGATCGGCTACCTGGACCAGGTTGTCCAGATCCGGAACGGCCGTATCGGACAGGTAGACGAAGCCCTTTTCGGTGACATAGATCCGACTGCCGGTCTTCCCGTAGAAGCCGGCTGTGAAGCCGAGATCGAGCGGCTCGGGCGTGGCCGAGGCGAGTGTTTGCTGGGTGCAGACGTCGAGGTTCTGCCCGGCAACACTGCCGAAGGCGGACGTCCACTGCGCCAGGGTGACGGTGTCGATGCTGGTCAGGGAGTTCGCCACCCGGCTATTGGTGTCGGTCGGTTCACCAGGGGCCGCGCCACCCAGCCACACCGTCCGATAGCCGGACTTGCTGAAGCGCAGCGTGAACGTACGGCCCCTAGCGACCTGCAGTTGGTAGCTGCCGTCCGATGCGCTCTCTGTCGATGCGTCTCGACCGAGCGGTGCCCAGGTGCTCTCCTCGGTCCAGACATAGGCGTCCACTGACACCCCGGAGGGCGTCGCGCCACCACCGAGATCCACGGTGCCACCGACGGAGACAGTGCCGTCCTCAAGCTCGAGGCTGAAGTCCTGCGCGGTGTCCGCAGCGGGCAGGCTGACCGACGCCGTGGTCTGCGCGTAGACGCCGAGCGGGTCCTTCAAGCCGACCCGATAGGTGCCGGGGGCCGTATAGGGAATCGCCAGATTGAAGCCGCCCGCGGACGCGCCGTCGCCGGTGGTGAACAGCCCGGTGAGCGGTGTGCCGGCGGCCACTGCCGACAGGTTCGCGTAGATGCCGACCTCGATCCCGTCCAGTGGATTCTTCGCGCTGCTGGTCACAGTGCCGGTCAGGTACTTGATCGACTTCATGGTGAAGGTGCCCAGGGCGATCGAGCTCGCTCCCGTGCTCACGTACTCCCCGGCGGCCGTACTCGTCGGCTTCACCGTGCTGATCCCGGACTCGTGCCACCACAGCGTCCAGTAGTTGCTCTTCCGCACCCGCACCGCATACTTCTCGCCAGCGGCGAGCTGGGTCATGGGTTGGGAGTACTGAACGCCGTTGGTCGGATACACATCCTCGGGACCTTGGTTGCAGTCGTAGGACGAGTCCACCCACTTACAGAACTCCACCACCGTGCTGCTGGCGCCGGAGACAGTGAACGTGATCACCGGATCCGCAGCGACCGCGGACGGCGCTGCAGCCACCGTCAGGCCGAACACGGCGAGGACGGCTACCGCCGCCCGCAGAAATCGCTGCATCAAGACCCCCCAGTCAACCCCTCGAAACACAGTCGAGAGAATTCAGCACTCCCGCCAGAACCTGGTCAGAACTGTAGCCAGCGACCCCCGCCGGACGTCCGCGACGAGCGGATCGCCAGCCCGGGTCTCGGCCGCCATGCCACTCAGCCGACCACTGTGACGCCGACCGGCGCCGAGATCACCGCGGCCGAGTGATAACCACGGGCCGTCCCGGTGACCCGAACCGAGATCTGATGGTTCAGGTCGGCGGCACTCAACCGGTAGCCGGCGTGAGTGGCCCGCCGGATCGCACGCCCATCGCGCAGCCAGCGGTAGTGCAGGTGCACTCCGGACGGTTGCCAGCCGGCGGTGGTCACGGTGAGCACTTGGCCGACAGTCGCCGTCCCGGCGATCTCGGCCGTGCCGGCCACGATCTGTCCGCGGCTCACCCGCGAGCCCAGCCGCGCGGTCACCTGGACCGAACGAGCCCCGCCCAGGCTGCCCCGCACGCGGACCGAGATCCGTCGATGCAGATCACTGGCGGTGAGCACTCGCGTCGCTTGGGTGGCCCCGCGGATTCGGCGCCCGTCGCGGTACCACTGGTACTGCAGCTCGGCCCCGACCGGCCAGCCGGTGGCCACCACGCTGAGCGTCTGGCCGACCACCGCACTGCCGTCGATCCGGACGCCGCCGGTACTGAGCGCACGCACTGGGCCCGACAGCGTGATCGTGCCCAGATTGAGCAGCCGTCCGGTCTTGGTTCGCACGCCGCCGGCGCAGCCCAGGCAGTAGCTCGCGGTGCCGTCCACCGGAGTGAAGCGCAGCTGGTAGCGGCCCGAATCCAGATCCAGCCGGTAGCGGCCGACCAACGCCGTCCCCTTCACGGTGGCGGCTTCGTAGACGCCGGAGCGCACCAGCGAGCCGGACCGGTTGTACACGTCGAGTTGATAGAGCCGGCTGGGTGCCTGATCGCTGCCGGCTGCGCCGGGGAAGCTCACCATGCCGGTGAAGCCGGTGCCGCCGGTCAGCCGCAGGGTGGGTCGGCTGAGCGCCCGACCACCGGCCACCACGACCACAGCCTCAGTCCACTGGCAAGGGTCCACCTGCTGCGGTGTGCAGGTGATGGTGGACTCGGCCACGACCCGGTAGGTGCCATCGGGGACGGGGCCGAAGCTGAACGGCTTGCGCCCGTCGGCCGACGCCCCCGGCTGCAGCTCGGCACCCGGCTTCGGATCCTCGGCCGGGCCGCGCAGGCTGAGGCGCAGATCGGAGCTGAACGGACGTCCGGCGCTGTCCACCACGCGGCCGGTAATCATGGCACCCAAGCCCAGCTGCAGGTCCTGGGCGCTCGGCTGGCCCCCCGCCAGCTCGAAAGGCACCCGGTTCTTCAGATACGGACTCCCGCCGGAGTAGCTGGTCACGTAACCCGATGCCGAGGCCGACAGTGAATAGCTGCCCGGGGCCAATCCGGCAAAGCGGAATGTGCCCGCCGAATCGGTGGAGCTGCATTCATCGGGCCACCCGCTGGACGGCTCAGCGAAAAGACAGACCTGAGCATTCTTCGCGACCGCTCCGCCCGGAACGGAGACCACACCGTGGATTTCGGCATAGCCGGACGCGACTGCCGGCGCGGCCGTCCCCGAGATAGCGAAAGCCAGTCCGATCAGGGAGATCAGCGCAGCGCGCAGCCCGGTCACCGCCGTTGAAGCTCGATCCTTGGACACGCCGCCCCTGTCCCCGAAAACCTCGTCCAGAAGGGCGCGACCGTATGTCGCCATCCCCCGATGGACTTCCCAGTGGCTCCATTATTGCGGCCGTCGGATAGCCCGTCGAGGCGGACGCCGTGATCCTGGGTAATCCGCGCAACGTCCCCGCACGGGTGACCGGTGTCTGCGGTGGTCATCACGCAATTCACTGTGTGAATGAGGAACGGTGAACTCTCAACCCTTGGTCGCGGTTCAGGCCGCTTCTCTGCGGATATCTGCACGCTGCCCTGACGCCGTCGACGCCGGTCGCTTAGCGTCTGACCAGATCCCCCGATCAGGAAGAAGAGCATGTCCAGGTTCGTCCGTGCCGGCGTGGCGGTGCTCACCAGCATCGCGCTGTGGGCCAGCGTCCCGGCACCCGCTCAGGCAGCCAACCCGGTTCCGGCTCCTCCGGCCAGCCTGTCCAGCAAGGTGATCGACGCGCATCCCGGCTACCAGCCGCAGACCACCTGCTCGCCCAGCGCCAAGCCCGGCGCCACCGCGCTGCTCAGCCTGCTGATCAAGACCTGGGGCGGCTCGTCCTCGGGCATCTCGCGGGCGTGCACCACCGGCGGCACCTCCGAGCACAAAGAGGGACGCGCCCTCGACTGGCATATGGACATGAAAAACGCCTCCGACGTCGCGCAGGTGGATAAGGCGCTGACCTGGATCACCGCGAACAACGGAGAGATCGCCCGCCGGCTCGGGATCATGTACATCATCTGGAACCAGCGGCTGTGGGCCACCTACGCCCCCGACCGCGGCTGGCGGGACGAGGCCGACCGCGGCTCCTACACCGCGAACCACAAGGACCACGTCCACATTTCACTGACCTGGGACGGCGCCTACCAGCAGACGTCCTGGTGGACCGGAGTCCCGGTGACCGTTCCGCTGGAAGGCGGCTGCGGCGGAACCGGCGAGCCCGGCTGCCTGCCGGTGATTCCGCGGGCCACCGACAAGACCTGGCCGTTCCAGGAGACCTACGTGCCGGCCAAGTTCGTGGCCGCGCCCAAGGCCGTCCCGGTGATCACCGGCACCGCCCAGATCGGACGGACGCTGCAGGCCAGCACCGGCAACTGGTCGGTCGGCAACGCAACGCTCAGCTACCAGTGGCAGGCCGATGGCACGTCCATCGAGGGCGCCACCGACGCGTCCCTGGAGGTTCTGCCCAGCTTCGGCGGCAAGACGCTGCGGGTTCAGGTGACCGCCAAGCCGACCAGCGGCAGCTCCACCACCCGCACCTCGGCGGCCACCGCCAAGGTGACCTTGGCCCAGTTCGCCACCGGAGTGGCCAGCATCTCCGGGGTCTTCTCCCCGGGCAACACCCTCACCGCGGGAGTGAGCACCTGGGCTCCGGAGCCGGAAACGCTGCGCTACCAGTGGCTGCGCGACGGCAAGAAGATCTCCGGCGCCACGAAGGCCACCTACAAGGTGAAGAGCTCCGACAACAAGCATCAGCTCTCGGTGAAGGTGACCGGAGCCAGCACCGGCTACCAGACCAAGACCCTCACCTCGGCCAAGACCAAGGTGCTGCGCCAGTTCAGCAAGGCACCGATTCCGCAGGTGCGCGGTTCGCTGGTGGCCGGCGCCAAGCTGAGCGTGATCGTGGGCACCTGGTCGCCCAAGCCGTCCACGCTGAGCTACCAGTGGTACGCCGACGGCATTGCCATCGCCAAGGCCACCAAGTCGACCCTCGTGCTGTCGGCCGACCTGGCGGGCAAGGCGATCACGGTGAAGGTGACCGCCGCCAAGTCGGGCTACCGGACGATCAAGGTGATCTCCGAGCCGACCGTTCCGGTGGCCGCATCCTGGGTGTCGGCGACGCCGGCTCCGGATCCGCAGGTCACCCCGTCCACACCGACCAATGTAGTGCCCGCGCCGACCGCATCGGCCAACCCGTCCCCGCTGGCCGCGGCCTGACCCTGGTCGTCGCGACCTCCGTCGGACGTCCGGCTCCGATGGAAGTCGGCGGTGCGGGCACCAAATTGCCACCTGGCCCGGGATGGCAGACACCGGTCGCACCGCTCGTCGAATGGGTAAGGTGCAACCACCCCCTGCTGGAAGGGCCGCCATGGCCAGACGCCTGACCGCAACCATCGCCGCCGCGCTGGCGACCGTCCTGCTGTGGACGAGCCCGGTGGCGGTTCCCTCCGCTGTGGCGAAGAGCCCCTACCCTCCGCAGTCCCTGGCCAATGCCACCATCGACCAGCATCCCGGCTACGACCCGCAGTCCCGGTGCACGCCGAGCGCGAAGCCGGGCACCAAGGCGCTGCTGAGCCTGCTGATCGCGACCTGGGGCGGCGGCTCGTCGGGCATCTCCCGCGGCTGCAATGTCGGCACCACCTCCGAGCACAAGGAGGGACGCGCTCTCGACTGGCACATGGACGTCAAGTACAAGTCGCAGCGGACCCGGGTCGATCAGGCGCTGAAGTGGATGACCGCCAACAATGGTGAGGTGGCCCGCCGGCTCGGCGTGATGTACATCATCTGGAACCAGCGGATCTGGTCGACCTACTACCCCGAACTGGGCTGGCGAAAGATGGCCAGCCGCGGCTCGTACACGGCCAACCACAAGAACCATGTGCACATCTCGCTGACCTGGGATGGCGCCATGAAGCAGACCTCATGGTGGACCGGGGTTCCGGTGACCGTCCCGCTGACCGGGCCGTGCGGTGTGACCGGGCAACCGGCCTGTCTGCCCACGATCTCTCGCGCCCACAGCACCACCTGGCCCTACCAGAGCACTACTGTGCCGGTGCCCTTCCTGCCCGCCCCGCGCAGCTATCCCAACATCGGCGGCAGCCCCCGGGTCGGCCTGACTCTGACCGCGGTGCCGGGCACCTGGGTGCCGGACGGAGCAACGCTCAGCTACCAGTGGACGCGCAACAAAGCGCCGATCGCCGGTGCCACCTCGTCCAGCTACCAGCTCGTGGCGGCCGACTACAACACGGTGATCCGGGTCGTGGTGACGGCCACCTCCGGCGCTTTGGCGATCACGAAGATCTCACCGGGGACCGCCGAGATCTACCGCGGAGTGTTCGTGGCCAGCGGCGTCCGTCTCGCTGGGGAGCCGGTGGCCGGGACGGCGCTCGGCGTCGAGCTGGGCACCTGGAGCCCGACTCCGACCACGGTCAGCTACCAGTGGCTGCGCGACGGCAAGACCATCAAGAAGCAGACGGCCGCCACCTATGTGCCGCGGAGCTCTGATGTCGGTCACAAGCTCTCGGTGCGGGTCACCGCCAAGCTGGCCGGCTACTCCGACAAGAGCATCACCACCGCACAGGTGAAGGTGGTCAAGGCGTTCACGGCCACCCCGGCTCCGGTGGTCAGCGGCACGACCACGGTGGGCAGCACCTTGTCGGCGACCGTTTCGGGATGGACGCCCACCCCGACCAGCCTGGCCTATCAGTGGTACGCCGGGGATACGGCCATCGAGGGCGCCGCCTCCGCTCAGTTCGTGATCACCGAGGCCCAGCTCGGAGCGAGCCTGCGTGTGGTGGTCACCGGTCGGCGTTCGGGCTATGGCACCGTCCAGGTCTCCTCGGCGGCCAGTGCCGTCGTCGCTGCAGCCGTGGAGGACCCGCCGAGTCCGACACCCACGCCGACGCCGACACCCACCCCGACGGCCACGTCGACGGCGGAGTAGGCGGCCTCACCAACCCGGCGGCAGCTGTTCGTCCAGGCCGAGTTCGCAGACCAGCCTCAGGAACTGCGGACGCGAGTTCTCTGACGGGCAATGGGTCCCGGCCAACCAGCCTTGGACTGTCGTCGGTGGTGCCCCGGCCACTCGTGCGGCCGCCCGAACCGAGAGATGCCGGGTCTTGCGCGTGTGGTCCAGGAGGACGGCGAACTCGGACCAGCGCTCGGGGGTGAGCATGGCTCATTGTCCACCCGTCCAGCGACGGGTGCCCGGAATCGCTACAGGTCCCGACTCACTCCTCGTCGAGCCAGAGTCCGGGATGCAGCTGGTCGGTGAGTTCGAGCAGATCCACCAGCTTCTGGAAGCGCGGACGGAGCGCAGGAGTCGGGAAATGCCGCGCTGACAGCCAGCCCTGCATCGTCGATGGCGGGACGCCGGCGATCCGCGCCACGGTACGGATCGACAGATGCCGATCTATCCGCGCTTGGTCAATCAACACGGCAATCTCGGTCCGGGTGGGCCGTTGGTGCACTGAAATTCCTGTCGGGGTGGTGGTTGCCCGCAGTTACCCGCGGCCAACAGAGAACTCTCAATCGGGCAGGCACTGATGTGCTCGCCGGTCGAACGACCGCTGATGCCCGAGTGGCCATCTCTGACCACACCCCTCGAAACAGGTCAGCGTCGTCGCTACAGCCGACTCACCGATCAGTGCCTGCTCGTTCTAGTGAACAACTCTGTCTAGAAATCCTCCCAGCCAATTGGCGGATTTCGTACGGAGTCGTACAGACAAAAAGCGGTCAGAATTCACTCGCGACGGCGCCCGGAGCGGCCCTCATCGGCCGATCCGGAGCCGTTCAGACCCGAGCCCAGGTGCGATAACCGCCGTCCAGATTGCGCACGGTGCGTCCGTGTTGGGCCAGAGTCCTGGCCGCCAGGTACCCGCGCAGGCCGACCTGGCAGTGGACGATCACGTCGTCGGCCACCTCGTCCAGCCGATCACGCAGGTCGTCGACGGGGATGTTGATCGCACCGTCCACCGTGCCGCGGGCGTACTCGCCGGGGGTGCGCACGTCGATCAGTTGGACGCCGCGGGCCACCTCGTCGCCGACTTCGTGCCACTGAATCGTCTGAGTGAGGCCATCGCGCAGATTCTCGGCGATGTAGCCGAGCATGTTCACCGGATCCTTGGCCGAGCTGAACTGCGGAGCGTAGGACAGCTCGAGGTCGACCAGCTCGGAGGCGGTGATTCCGCCGCGAATCGCGGTGGCGATCACGTCGATGCGCTTGTCGACGCCGGATCCGCCGATGCCCTGGGCACCGAGGATCGCGTCGGTCTCGGCGTCGATGACCAGCTTGAGGCTCATCGATTCAGCGCCGGGGTAGTAGCCGGCGTGGTTGGCCGGATGGGTGTGGATCACCCGGATCGCGCGGCCGGCCGCGCGGGCCCGCTTCTCGGTCCAGCCGGTGGCAGCAGCGGTGAGTCCGAAGACGCCGACCACGGCGGTGCCGAGCACCGGCTTCGCGGCGACCGGGCGTCCGGCGATCACGTCGGCGACCAGGCGTCCATGGCGGTTGGCCGGGCCGGCCAGCGGAACCAGGGCCTGGGCGCCGGTGATCACGTCCCGCTTCACCACGGCGTCACCGACCGCGAAGATGGACGGATCGGAGGTGCGCTGGTGCTCGTCGACCAGGATGCCGCCACGCTCGCCGAGCTCGAGCCCGGCCGACTGGGCCAGCGAGGTCTCGGGACGGACGCCGATCGCGGCGATCACTAGGCCGGCGGCCAGGGTGCTGCCGTCGGAGAGGGTCACGCTGCTGTCCTCGATCGCGGTGACCGAGGCCCCGGTGACAACCCGGACGCCGTTGGCGATCAGGGTCTTCTCGACCAGGGCGGCCATCTCGACATCCAGCGGCGCCAGCAGCTGGTCGGCCAGCTCAACGATGGTCACCTCGAAGCCCTTGTGGATCAGGTTCTCGGCGAGTTCCACGCCGATGAAGCCGCCACCCATGATCACTGCGGTGCGGGGACGGTTCCATTTCGGTCCATCGTCGGCTCCAGTGTCGACGGCCATCGAACCGTCCACGCTCACGGCGGCGGCCATGGCGTCCACGTCGGCGATGTTGCGCAGAGTCAGGGCCCGCTCAGCGCCGGGGATCGGCGGGACGAACGGCGCCGCGCCCGGAGCGAGGATCAGGCTGTCGTAGCTCTCGGTGTACTGGGTGCCGTCGGCCAGGTTGGTGACGCTCACCGTCTTGGCGGCCGGGTCGATCGCGGTCACTTCCGAGTTCACCCGGACGTCCAGGCCGAACCGCGCCTTCAGGCTGGCCGGAGTCTGCAGCAGCAGCGACTGGCGGTCGGTGATCACCCCACCCACGTAGTAGGGAAGCCCGCAGTTCGCGAAGGAGACATGTCCGGAACGTTCGAACACCACGATCTCGGCGGACTCGTCCAGCCGACGCAACCTGGTCGCCGCGGACATCCCGCCGGCAACCCCACCCACAATCACCGTCTTCATGTCCATCAGCATACCCCCGGGGGTATTCCTCTCTCAACTCGACAACCCTGAACTGTGGGGACGGTTCCATTACCGTCCACCGAAGCCACAGCAATTGGTGGGGACGGTTCCATTACCGTCCAGACCTCGCCTACCGCCGACTGCAAGCCACCTCCCACTAGGCCGGACGGTAATGGAACCGTCCCCAAGAAACGCGCTGACCAGGGTGGACGAAAAAGGAACCGTCCCCGTGAGTCAGCGCTTGAGGAGCTTGCCGGCGCGGTTGTACATGTCCTCGACGAGCGCGGAGAAGCGCTGCTCGACCTCGCGACGCTTCACCTTCAGGCTCGGGGTGAGCAGACCGTTCTCCTGAGTGAAGCCCTCGATGGTCAGCCGCAGATCGCGGATCTGCTCGTGCTTGGGCAGCTTGGCGGTCAGCTCGGTGATCCGGCGCCAGATCTCGTCGAGCACCTGCTGGTTGCTCAGCAGCTCCTCGCGCTTGGACCAGGTCACCTGCAGCTGGTGGGCGATGTCTTCCAGATGCGGCAGCGAGGGCGCGATCAACAGCGTCAGATACGGACGGTTGTCGCCGAGCACCAACGTGTACTCGAACAGCGGGTCACTGGCCAGCAAGCCCTCGATCGGGGCCGGGGCCACATTCTTGCCATTGCTGGTGACGATCAAGTTCTTGATCCGGTCGGTGATCTGCAGATAGCCCTCGTCGTCGAGGACGCCGACATCGCCGGTCTGCAGCCAGCCGTCCACGATTGTCGATTCGGTCTCGTCCGGCTTGCCCCAATAGCCCTGCATCAGGTTCGGTCCGCGGTACTCGACCTGGCCGTCGGCGGCCACCCGCAGCTCGCCGCCGTCCATCACCTTGCCCACCGTGCCGAACCGGAAACCGGCCGGCGAGGGGAACGTGACCAGCGGGGACGCCTCGGTCAGCCCGTAACCCTGCAGCACCAGCAGGCCACAGCCGTAGAAGAACTCCTCGATCTCCTTACGCAACGGCGCTCCGCCACAGGCCAGGACGAGCTTGGACCCACCCATGGCGTCGCGGACCGCACCGAGGGCCAGCTTGTCGGCGATCTTCAGCTTCACGGTGAGCATCGGATCGGGGTGCTTCCCGGCGCGCAGCACATCGTGATACGCCGACCCGGTACGCAGCGCCCAGGCGAGCAGCTTCTTCTTCAGCGGGCTGCTGGCGACCTTCTCCTGCGCGGTCAGATAGACCTTCTCGTACAGCCGCGGGACGCTGACCAGCAGGTTCGGCTTGGCCGCGACCAGCATCTCGGCGACCGTCCGCGGGTCGGGGACGTAGGTGTTCAGACACCCGTCGGCCAGCACCAGGTAGGTCCACGCGCGCTCCAGCGCATGGCTCAGCGGCAGGAAGCAGAGTGAGGATTCCTGGGGCGTGATCGTGAAGTAGCGATTCAAGACGGCTACCTGGTGGGTGAAGCCGCGGTGGGTCAGCATCACCCCCTTGGGGTCACCGGTGGTGCCCGAGGTGTAGATGATGGTGGCCAGATCGTCCGCGTGCGCCGCGGCCAGCCGCGCGTCCACCGCGGAGAGATCGGACGGCGCCGCAGCCAGCTCAGCGCTCAGCGTGACGGCATCGTCCAGCTCGTCGAAGCTGACCACCGGCAGGTCGTCCAGCCCTGCCTCGGCAAGCTTGTCGAGCTCGGCCTGGCCGGAGACGAAGGCCAGCTTGGCCCCGGAGTCGCGAAGGATGTGCCGCGCCTGCTCGGGGGTGCTGGTCGGATACAGCGGGACGCTGACCAGGCACGCCGATGCACAGGCCAGGTCGGTGAGGCTCCACTCGGGCCGGTTGGTGGAGAAGATCGCCACTCGATCACCCGGCTCGAGGCCGCGATCAATCAGCCGGGCGGCGAGCTGGCGCACCTGGGCACCGAGCTCGGCATAGGTCTGGACCACGAACTCACCGTCGACCCGGACTCGAGTGGCCGGACGCTCGCTGTGCCGGGCCACCGATCCCGCGAACATGACTGCGAGGTGACCTGCGTCCATCGGTACTCCTTCGTCGTGGGCGTGCCTAACTTACCCTTCCGTAGGTTTCTCGCCAACCGTCGCGAGAGGATGTGCGCGACCTGTAGCTGAACTGTGACTAATGCTCTTTCAGTGCCCGAGGACCCCAGCCTTCCGCTGAGCCTGAGTGACCGGTCCCTGAGCCTGGCCTGCCCCGAGCTTGCCGAGGGCTGGAAGGGACCCCGGCTTCGACAAGCTCGGGCGTCGACAAGCTCAGCCACCGGGGGGACGAAACCCTGGGCGAGGTCAGAGGCGCCGCCTAGACTGCGGGGCATGCCAGTGATCGGAGCCCACGTCGATGCCGTCGATCCGGTGGCTGCGGCCGCCGAACTACAGGCCGGTGCCTGCCAGTTCTTCCTCGGCGACCCGCAAGCGTGGAAGGGTCCCCGGGTCGACTACGCCGGCGGAGCGGACGGCCTGCGCAGCGCCGCCGAGGCAGCCGGCGTCGCCCTCTACATTCATGCGCCCTATGTGCTGAACCTGGCCAGCACCAACAACCGGATCCGGATTCCGAGCCGGCAGCACCTGCAGAAGCAACTCACCGCAGCAGCCGAAATCGGCGCGGCCGGCGTGATCGTCCATGGCGGGCACGTGCTGGCCAGCGACGATCCGCAGGTCGGCTTCGAGAACTGGCGCAAGGCGATCGACGGCCTGACGATCGACGTGCCGCTGCTGATCGAGAACACCGCCGGCGGCGCCAACGCCATGGCCCGCGAACTCGAGCGGCTCGACCGGCTGTGGGACGCCATCTCCGGCTCGCCGAATGCCGACCGAGTCGGCTTCTGCCTGGACACCTGTCATGCCCACGCCGCCGGCAACGAACTGAGCGGCCTGGTGGATCGGGTGTTGGCGATCACCGGACGGATCGACCTGGTCCACGGCAACGACTCCCGGGACGCCTTCGGCTCCGGTGCCGACCGGCATGCGAACCTCGGCGCCGGGCACTGCGACCCCGAGGGTCTGGCCGAGGTCTTCGGCACCGCCGGCACTCCGATCATCCTGGAGACTCCGGGCGGCGCAGCCGAGCATCTGGCCGACATGGCCTGGATCGACGAGCACGCCGCCGGCTGAGCCCGGGCGCACATTCGTCCAGCCTGAGGTTCCGGCCCAGCACCTCGGTTCACGGCCAGAGGGCAGTCAGCGCTAACCTGACCAGCGTGAGCACGAGCATCTACGTGGCATCCCCCGAAGGCCTGACCGGGAAGTCGATGGTGGCCGTGGGGCTGATCGAGGCCCTGACCCGCACCCTCGGTTCGGTCGGCGTGTTCCGTCCGCTGGTTCGGGACGGCGTGAAGGATCCGATCCTGCAGACCCTGATCGAGCAGCCGGGCGTCAACCAGAGCTACGAAGAGGGCCTCGGCGTCACCTACGACGACGTCCATGCTGACGCCGATGCGGCGCAGGCGACGCTGGTCGAGCGGTTCGCTGCGCTGAAGGAGAAGCACGAGAACGTCGTGATTCTCGGCTCCGACTACACCGACGTCGCCTCACCGACCGAACTGAACTTCAACGCCAAGGTGGCCGCGAACCTGAACACCCCGGTGGTACTGGTGGTCAGCGGACGCGCCCGTGACGCCGAGAGCATCCGCGAGGCCGCCGAGGGCGGTCTGCGGGAATTCCGGGCCAACCACGTGAAGGTGCTGGCCGTCATCGCGAACCGGGTCGAGCCGGAGCAGATCGACGCCGTGAAGGCCGAGCTGGCCAAGCTCACCGACGTCCAGGTGGCCGTCCTGCCCTGCGAGAAGCTGCTGGCCGCCCCCACGGTCGCCGACCAGTTCGCCTCGGTGGACGCCAAGCTGGTGCTCGGCAACCCGGCGCTGCTCAATCGTGAGTCGGCCAGCGTGCTGGTAGCCGCCATGACACTGCCCAATGTCTTGGCCCGGCTGGAGCCGGAGTCGACGGTGATCATGCCGTCCGATCGTTCCGACATGCTGCCCGGCCTGCTGCTGGCCCACACGTCGGGGTCGTTCCCTCCACTGGCCTCGATCGTGCTGCTCGGCGGCTACGAGATCCCGGACACCATTCGCACCCTGATCACCAGCATCCACAACGAGCTGCCGATCGGCACCAGCGAACTGGGCACCTTCACCTCCGCCGAGCGGATGTTCCGGCTGGAGGGTGCGATGACGTCCAGCCCGCGCAAGGTCGAGGTGGCTCGCCGGATCTTCTCCGAGAACGTGGACGTTCCGGCGCTGCTCAGCGCCTTGCAGGTGCATCGCTCCGAGGTGATCACCCCGCTGATGTTCGAGCATCAGCTGCAGGAGATCGCCCGCTCCGACCGGCGCACCATCGTGATGCCCGAGTCGACCGACGATCGGATCCTGAAGTCGGCCGACATCCTGTTGCGTCGCGGCGTGGCTCGGCTGATCCTGCTCGGCGACGCCGGAGCCATCAAGGCTCGGGCCACTCACTTGGGCCTGGCCCTGGCCGGGGTCGAGGTGGTCGATCCGACCGACCCGAAGCTCGTCGAACAGTTCGCCGCCGAGTACGCCCGGCTGCGGGCCCACAAGGGGGTCACCCTCGATCAGGCCAAGGAGAAGCTGAAGGACCTGTCCTACTTCGGCACGATGATGGTGCATCTCGGGATGGCCGACGGCATGGTGTCGGGTGCGATCAACACCACGGCGAACACCATCCGTCCCTCGCTGGAGTTCATCAAGACCAAGCCGGGCGTGAGCGTCGTGTCGGGTTCGTTCCTGATGTGCCTGCCCGACCGGGTGGTGGTCTACGCCGACTGTGCGGTGAACCCGAACCCGACCGAGGAGCAGCTGGCCGATATCGCGATCAGCTCTGCGGCGACCGCAGCCGGTTTCGGGATCGAGCCGCGGGTGGCGATGCTGAGCTACTCGACCGGGACGTCCGGCACCGGCGTGGACGTGGACAAGGTGCGGGCCGCCACCGAGATCGTCCGGCAGCGGGCGCCTGAGCTGGCTCTGGAAGGCCCGATCCAGTTCGACGCGGCCGTCGACCCGACCGTCGCCAAGACCAAGCTGCCCGAATCCGCCGTAGCCGGACGGGCAACGGTGTTCATCTTCCCGGACCTGAACACCGGCAACAACACCTACAAGGCCGTCCAGCGCTCGTCCGGTGCCGTGGCAATCGGGCCGGTGCTGCAGGGCCTGAACAAGCCGGTGAACGACCTGTCCCGAGGCGCGCTGGTGGAAGACATCGTGAACACCGTGGCAATCACGGCGATCCAGGCCCAGGCGGCCGAATAGAGATCCAGACTACCCGAGGAGCGCTGTGAGCGAACCCGTCCTGCTGCTGAACTGCGGTTCCAGCTCGATCAAGTATCAGGTGATCGATATGGCGACCGAGGGGGTGGTGGCTAGCGGAATCATCCAGCGGATCGGCGAGAGCGAGAGCACTCTCGACCACGAGTTCGGCGAGGTGAAGCGGCACGACTCGGTCGGCTTCCCCGACCACGCGCACGCCCTGGCCCACCTGGTGAAGGTCTTCGACGAGGTCGGCCCGACCTTGTCCGAGGTGGTCGCCGTCGGGCACCGGACCGTCCATGGCGGTGAGGCGTTCCGGGAGACCACGGTGATCGACGCCGCCGTGCTGGCCAAGCTGCGCGAGCTGAGCCCGCTGGCCCCGCTGCACAATCCGCCGGGCATCGCCGGCATCGAGGCTGCGATGGCCGTGCTCCCGGACGTCCCGCATGTGGCGGTGTTCGACACTGCCTTCTTCGCCACCTTGCCGCCGGCCGCCTACACCTACGCGATCGACGACGAGCTGGCCCACGCCCACGGCATCCGCAAGTACGGCTTCCACGGCACCTCGCACAGCTATGTGTCGAAGAAGGTGGCCGAGGCGCTCGGTCGCCCCTACGACAGCTTCAACCAGATCGTCTGCCACCTCGGCAACGGCGCCTCGATCTCGGCGATCGATCACGGCGTGGCTGTGGACACCTCCATGGGGCTCACTCCGCTGGCCGGCCTGGTGATGGGCACTCGCTCCGGCGACGTCGACCCGGGCCTACACGCGTTCCTCGGCCGGGCCCTCGGCCTGGATCTCGGCGAGGTGGACGCCCTGCTGAACAAGAAGTCCGGCATGCTCGGCCTGTGCGGAGCCACCGACTTCCGTGACATCACCGGCCTGATCAATGCCGGCGACCAGCGGGCTCGGCTGGCCATGGACGTCTACCTGCACCGGCTGGTCAGCTACGTCGGCTCGTACCTGGCGATCCTGGGTGGGGTGGACGCGCTGACCTTCACCGCCGGCGTCGGCGAGAACGATGCGCTGGTGCGCGCCGGAGTGGTGAAGAAGCTTGAGCCGCTCGGGTTCGTCCTCGACGAGACCGCCAACGCCGTCCGTTCGAAGGAGCCGCGGGTGATTTCCACCCCGGACTCGAAGGTGACCGTGTTGGTGGTGCCCACCAACGAGGAGCTCGCCATGGCTCGGGAGACGAAGGCTGCCATCGGCTGAGCCGACCCGCAGCGGCCCGTTTCGGGCGCGACACGAGCGACGTGTGGACGATCCTCGACCTGAGATAGAGACCGGGTTGTCACCCAGACTAGGGACTACGTAATTTCGCGTAGCCACCTAAGTCGGGACTCGGTATTCCGACGTCTCCGACCGCGTAGACTCCCTAGTCGATCAACGGGTAGTGAGTTTTCACTCCTGAGGATGCTTCTTGGCCGGTTCGGGGGTGGCGGCCCCCGGGCCGGCCAGGTCCTTTTCTGGCCCAACCCCTTCACAGTTGTCCACAGGAGTTGTCCACAGTGGGGATAACTACATCCGTGTAACTCGTCCGGGGGACGGTTGCGGGGAATGCCTGAGCGCCGGCCCATGACTGTAGGCGTGGGCAGTTCACAGGCCTCGACTCCAGACTGGGTCGAGCGTGGCAACGCGGGTGGACCCCAGGACGGCCGGCCGTGGCCGGTTTTCGCGAATCCCCGTCAAGGACAGACCATCGTGGCTACATTGCCGACATCCGGGCGAGTAGGAGGACGGCGTGAACGGATACGAGTGGGTCCTGATCACCCTCTTCGTCGAGCTGGTCTTCGGCCTGATCGGGATAGCGATCGGCAACACGAAGGGACGAGCCGCAGCAGGGTTCGTCCTCGGGCTGTTGCTGGGGCCGATTGGTCTGCTCATCACCGCTGTCCTAGACCGGACACCTGCAGAGGAGGCCCGGCGGACCCGCGAGGTACAGCGGCTCAACGGCATGAGCACAGCGCCTTCTCCGACCCGAACAGCACCGTCACCCAGAGCGGGAAGCCCGGCAAGAGGAGATGGTCCGCCGCGCTGGTCGGACGTCAACGAAGCCGCGCAGAGTGACGAGGACCCCGACACGATCACTGCCGTGCGTCGGGCCGAGGAGCGCTTCCGAACGGGAATCCTCGGCCCCCACCATTGGTTCTTCGCCGAAGGGTCGTGGAGCTTCGTCGGGCAACTCGGCAAGGAGTTGATCGCCAGCAATCCGCGCGAAGCTGCTTCTGTCGAGCTAGCCGCCGGAGTGACGTTCGAACAGAATGCCGCTGGCGACATCACGTCGATCACCCTGGGTGGGCGAACGCTCACCCACCCACGTCCCGCCCGGAACGTCAGCGACTTCATCGCCGCGACTGAGGCGGTCTTGGTGAGTCGGGCACAGCCATCAGAGACCTCATCGTCGGAGATCTCTGTGCGTGAGGCCCTGATCGAGGTGGACGGGCTGCGCGCTAGCAACCTGATCACCGAACAAGAGCATGCGGCCAAGCGGGCGGAGATCTTGGGCCGGCTCTAGGCCTGCACTTCGGTCTTCGGAGCACTCTCAGTCCTCGCGCCTCTGAATCACACAAGGCGTCCTTGTTGGACTTTGTTGTGGACCCAGGCTTAACCTGCTGGGAACGGTCGCAACGGCCGTCCACACCTCTGCGGTCGACCGGAGTCCTCCGGCATGGGCCGCCACAAGCCACTTCACGAGATCGCTAGATGACCAAGAACCTGACGGTCGGCCCGCCGCTCCGCCTGATCGTCCTCTTCACCCTGCCGCTGCTGATCGGCAATCTGTTCCAGCAGCTGTATTCGGTGACCGATGCCATGGTCGTCGGCCAGGTGCTCGGCGTGGACGCACTGGCGGCCGTCGGAGCGTCCGGCAGCATCCAGTTCCTGCTCTTCGGGTTCTCCTTCGGTGCCTCGGCCGGTGTCGCCATTCCGGTCGCGAGGGCCTTCGGCTCGGGAGACATGGTGCGGCTGCGCCGAGCCGTCGCCGCGAGTGCGG
The DNA here is from genome assembly GCA_023425145.1 of Actinomycetes bacterium. Classification (GTDB taxonomy): domain Bacteria; phylum Actinomycetota; class Actinomycetes; order Propionibacteriales; family Propionibacteriaceae; genus Propionicimonas. Next base: position 88,003 of record JAFADF010000067.1, read on the forward strand.
TGATCGGCGCCGGCATCGCTGCGGCGATCATGATCGCCGGCCTGTTCGGTTCGCGGGGCCTGCTGGTCTGGATGGGCACCCCGGCCGAGCTGCTCGACAACTCGACGATCTTCCTTGTCGTCCTGGCATCCGGGGCGGCGGCCACCGTTGCGTTCAACTTCCTCAGCGCCCTGATTCGGGCTCTGGGAGACAGCCGGACGCCACTGATCTTCCTGGTCATCTCCTGCGTGCTGAATGCCGGTCTGGTGATCGTCTTCGTCGGCGGGCTGCATCTGGGCGTCGCCGGTGCGGCCGCGGCCACCGTGGTGGCCCAGACCATCTCGGTGATCTTGTGCCTGATCCTGATCGCCCGCAAGATGCCCGAGCTACATCTGGGCCGCGGCGACTGGCGGGTGTCGGGGGCCGACCTGCGCGAGTCGGCCGAGCTCGGCCTGACTATGGGCTTCCAGATGTCGGTGATCGCGGTCGGTGCGGCGATGCTTCAGTACGGCATCAACGGGCTGGGCACCAACGCGGTGGCTGCCTTCACCGCAGCCATGCGGGTCGACCAGGTGGCGGTCACGCCGCTGGCGTCCATCGGGGCGGGGATCAGCACCTACGTCGCGCAGAACCGTGGCGCCCACCAGTGGCAGCGGATCCGAGTGGGCGTGTTCCGGATCACCATGTTGGCCATGGCGTGGGCGATGGCCACCGGACTTGCCATCACCGCCTTCGGGACGAATCTGGTGCGACTGTTCGTCGGCCCGGAAGAGACCGCAGTGATCGCCATGGCTCACCAGTACCTGATCATCAACGGCCTGCTGTACGCGATCCTCAGCGTGCTGTTCGTGGTGCGCAATGCGATTCAAGGCCTCGGCGCGGCCGTGGTTCCGACGATCGCCGGGTTCATGGAGTTGGCCGCGCGTGGCACCGTGGGCATCGTCCTGATCGAGCGGATCGGCTTCCTGGGTGCCTGCCTTGCTGCTCCGCTGGCCTGGGTGGGCGCGCTGATTCCCCTGCTCATCTCCTGGTTCTGGCATCGCCATCAGCTGTTGAAGGACGAAGCCGCCGACGTGGCCGTCAGCGACGAGCGCCTCAACGAGGTGTTGGACGGAGTCGCGTCCGCCGAGCCGATCGCCGAGCCGGGTCTGAACTGTGAGCCCGCCCTGGATGCCGGCGCGCCAGCCCGCAGAAACGGGGACAGTCCCCTTTTCCCCGGCGAACCCGAGGCCGGCGAGGCCGCGGCTTCCGATGGGGCAGCGGCGACACCCGTCCCGGTCGAGGCGTCGATCAACCTGGAGCCCGCCGGCTGAGTCGCCTCTATCTCGAGTGCGGCAGCGGAGTGCGTCTAGTCGAGTTTCTCAATGATGACCGCCGTACCGGAAGCGATCACCCCGACCAGAGACGTCCCGAACATCGTGTAGTCAAGATCTATCCCGATGATGGCATTGCCGCCGCGGTCGAGCACCTCACCGCGAAGCCGATCCAGAGCGGCGGTCTTGGCCTCGGTAAGCCTGCGCCGAAGACCCTGTGATTCGGCACCAAAGATGTCAGCGAAGTCGGCTCCGATACCGCGGAAGATGCCCATTCCGAGCACAATCTCCGCGCTGACGAAGTCGAGATAGGACGCAATGCGGAACCCGTCGAAGCTGAAGCCTGACGTCGTTGGAATTGCAGCCAACGCGCGAGCATGGGCCGTCTCGGCTTCACTTCGGGCTACGTCCCGTGCGGCAACTTCGGCCGACGACTCCCCCCAGAGCTGTTCCAGCGCGACGGGGAGGGACGCATTCGGGCCGCGCTTCGCGTAACTCAGCAAGGACGCGAAGCCCGACGCGGACAGCTCGCGGGCCTGTAGCTTCGCCAGTCGCGTCTCGCACCACTCACACAGCGGCTGCCCGGCAATGATGTCGGGCAGCGTGGCCGATGCCGCGTCCCGAGGTAACTCGGCCCCACATACTGCGCAACACACCTCAGCCTCCTTCCCTCGGCCGGCGCCCGGGCCGCCCTACTTCTGCCGCCTCGGAGGCAAGGCTCTCATTCATACGCCCCACCTGCAGGCGGAATCCCGGACGAAAGGTGGTCAACTTCACGTGGATGCGTAGCGTCAGCTCGGGTCACTGCTGCACTTGCTTCACGACATCACACATCGCTCTTGTGGCACTGGACGAAGGTGTCACAACGCCCAACTCTCAAGGAGGAGACCCATGGAGACTGCCGGAATCCTGGCGTGGACGCTCGTAGCGGAATGCCCGATCCCGCCCGACGTGCAGCAGTTGCTCGTCGAAGGCGAGCAGGCCGTGGCCGCCTATCGAACATTCCGAGACGTTGCCATCTTCACCACAATGCGCCTGATCGTCCGCGATGCCCAGGGAATGACCGGTCGAAAGGTTGAGATCTACTCACTGCCCTACTCGCGCATCGACATGTGGTCGTCCGAGAATGCCGGCACCCTGGACTGGAACTCGGAGCTGGAGCTGTGGACGCGGGCCGGACACATCAAAGTGAAACTCTCCAAGGGCATCGACGTGCGTCGACTCGACAACCTGATTGCGCACCTCGTGCTCCATCAGCGGTAGGCCGAACTGCACTGATCCTGGCATTGGCGATCCCTGGATAACCGGGCTCTGGTTGGCCGACGCTAACGAGGCGACGCGTGTATTACGCACACCGAAGAGGGACGCCCGATCAACCTGCCGATCTTCACCGCGGCGCCGGGTTCGTCCAGCTATGAGAAGCTGCAACTCCTGAGTCTGGCGGACGAGCTTCGCGGCTCGCAGCGAGAGGGGACCACATGACCCACCGGATCTTCGGCACACCGTTCGCCGACATCTACGCGCTCTACCTGACCAAGGTGGAACGCAAGGGGCACACCCAAGCCGAGCTCGACCAGGTGATCGGCTGGCTCACCGGCTACGACGCGGACGCGCTGGCGTCCCTGCTTGCTGCCGGCACCACCGTGGGCGGCTTCTTCGACGAAGCGCCGTCGTTCAACCCGCACGCGTCACTGATCACCGGGCTGATCTGCGGGATCCGGGTCGAAGAGATGGACGACCCGCAGATGCAGCGGGTCCGCTACCTCGACAAGCTCGTCGATGAGGTGGCCCGTGGCAAGAAGATGAGCTCGATCCTGCGCAGCCCGGCCTGACGCGTCCATGCCGGCGGCGCCTCCGGTACAGAATGGGGACGGTTCCTGTTACGTCCCAGCCGCGCTCGCCGACGCCGGGACACAGGCCGGATCAGCTCGGGAAGGATGCTCGGTGGACGAGGTCGACGTCGCAGTGGACGAGCTGGCGCAACGGCTGTCGGCACTCTCCGACTCGCGGCCCCGAGTGCTGGTCGGAATCTGCGGAGCCCCCGGAGCCGGGAAATCGACGTTGGCCGCACTGCTGGCCGAACGGCTGAATCGGGCCGAACCGGGCTCGGCGGTGGTCGTCCCGATGGACGGGTTTCACCTTGCCAAGTCGGTGATCGCCGCGGACGACCGGGCTCATCGGCGCGGGGCCCCGGACACCTTCGACCCGGACGGCTATGCGTCGCTGCTCGAGCGACTACGCGAGCCTGGAGCGGGCATCGTCTACGCGCCGGAGTACCGGCGCGAGATCGAGGATCCGGTGGCCGGGGCGATCGGGGTGCCGCCGGAGTGCCGCGTCGTGATCACCGAAGGCAACTACCTGCTCAACCCGGAGCCCGAGTGGCTCCGGGTTCGGGCGTGCCTGGACGAGGTGTGGTTCCTGGCGGCCCCGTCCGAGCCGATCCGGATCGCGGCGCTGATCCGGCGCCATGAGCGCTTCGGCAAGTCCCCCGAGCACGCCCGGACCCACACTCTCGGCTCCGACCAGGCCAACGCCGAACTGATCGCCGGCTACCGTGCGTCCGCTGAGCTGCAGTTGCGCTGGCCCTCCTGGTAGGCCGGGACAGAAGGAGACGGTTCCTGTTACGTCCCAACCTTCACGCGTCGGTAGCCCTGGGACGTAACAGGAACCGTCCCCGTTTTGTCTCAGTCGGCGGGGAGCGGAGCGGGCCGGGAGCGTCCAGGCATTCCGGCGAGCGGACGGACAGCCAGAGCCGCGGTGATCAGCAGCAGCACACCGCCGACCACATAGGACGCCTGCAGCCCGACCGCGTGCGACAGCAACCCGACACCCAAAGCCCCTAGTGGCATGGCGATGAAGGCCATCATCCGATAGACAGCGGTGACCCGTCCGAGCAGCTCGGAGGGCACCACCCGCTGCCGGTAGCTGTTCACGATCACGTTCCAGGCCATCGAGAAGAAGCCGGTGAACACGAACGCCGCGAACGACACGATCACCTGCGGCACCGCCCCCAACACGATGGACGACACCGCGAACGCCGTGATCGAGGCCAGCACCGTCGCTCGCTCGCCCCACCAGCGGACCAACGTCACCGAGGCCAGCGCGCCGGCGATCGCGCCCACCGCGAAAGCGCCCATCACCAGGCCGTACGCCGACTCGGGCAGCTTCAGCAGTTCCAGGACGTACAGGACCAGCACCGCGATCACGCCGGAGGTGACGAAGTTCACCACACCGACCGAGGCAGCCAGCGTCCGTAACACCCGGTGGTGGATGAGGTAGGAGAAGCCCTCGCGCAGCAGTTCGAGGTTGCTCTGCTCCCCGGTGTGGGCCGGACGTCCCGGCGTCCGCCCGGACACGCAGGCGGTGATCAGCGTGCCGGTGGCGAAGGCCAGCGCGGCGAAGCCGAACGGTGCCGCCGGAGCCAGGACGAACACCAGCGTGCCGACCATCGGGCCGATCAGGTTGCCGGCCAGCGCCAGCGACATCTGGGTGAGCGAGTTCGCCCGTCCGAACTGCTCGGGGACGACGAGCTCGGGCAACACCGAAGAGGACGCGTTGTCGAAGAACGGCGCGGCCAAACCCAGGACGAAGCCGAGCACGTAGATGGTCGGCAGCCCGGCCCAGCCGAGCCAGACCAGCGCGGCGAAGACGCCTGCGGCCAGTGCTCGGACGGCATTGGACGCCCACATCAGCGGCAACCGGGGTAGCCGGTCGGCAGCGATGCCCGACGCCAGGCCCAGCAACAGCCAGCCGGCCTGGCCGAGGGCGTCAGTGATTGAGATCAAACGTGGGTCACGGGTCAGCGTGGCGGCGAGCAGCGGCAATGCCCCAAAGAGCAGCCCCTCCGCCAGATACGATACTGAACTACCTAGCCAGACGGCCCAGAACCGCCGCCCCAATGGCTTCGCCACGACGTCCACCTCCGCCGAGTGAGTCTAGAACCGGGCATCGCCCGTACTCCCGGTTCCCAGGGTGGGCTCAGGGGAGCTCTCGACGAGGTTCAGGGATCGGCCGTCCGCTGGCTGAGCCCGCTCGTGCTGGCTGAGCCTGCCCAAGCCCGCGGGTGCGTCCCTTCGACAAGCTCAGGGACCGGTATGAGGCTCAGGGATCGGTGGGCGTCAAGCGTCGTCCGCGGTGACCCGGGCGACGTGCAGGGCCAGGTAGGACACCTCGTCGTCGGTGAGGGTCTCACCCAGCCGCAGCTCGAGGATCGAGGCCAGCCGCTGCGCGCACTCGGCAGCCTGCGGGTAGCTGTCCCGAATGGCCTGGCCGATCGCGGAGTGGTTCTCCGACAGCTGGGTGTGCTGCTGGATCCGGACGAACAGGTAGCGCAGGTGAGTGATGAACCTGCCCACCGAGACGCTGCCGCTGGGCAGCGTGACGCCGAAGGACTGCTCGATCACGGTGACCAGCTGCTGGATCACCCCGGTCATCTTGTAGGTGTAAGAAAGATCACCGGTGGTGAAACCGGCATTGACCAGGTGCAATGCCAGTCCGACGGCTTCGTCCGACGGAAGCTGGGTGGCGCTGCGGGCGTTGATCGCGGCCAACAGCTCCTGCGCCTGCCGGTACTCATCGGCGTAGAGGTGCTGCACCTCGGCCAGCAGCGGGTACTCCAGGTTGAGTCCGATCGCCGCGCGGCGCAGAGCGTAGCTGACGTGGTCGGCCAACGCGACCACCAACGCTGGATTCTCGGCGAGTTTGCCGGCGCCGATTTGGGCCAAGGACTCACCGACCAACGAGATGTACTCCGGTGCGATGCCGGCCATCAGCTCGGCCAGGTGGTCGGGGTCGCGTCCGTCGGTCGGGACGAACGTCCGCACCACCAAGGCGTCGTTGACCGGCTGACCCGGCCGGGTCTGGAAGCCCAGACCACGGCCGGTCAGGATGACCTCGCGGCCAGCGTCGTCCAATGCGAGGACGACGTTGTTGTTGAAGATTCTGGCGATCTCCATCTCAGTCCCGGGTCGGAGGGGTCACAGCGATCCCACTGTCCTCGGTTCAGATGACCAGGTCAATCACCGGATCACCCAGGCCAACCTCGGCTGCCGCACGCGGCGTGACCGAGCTCAGCGTCAGGGTGTTGATCACCACCACAACGGTGGTCGGGTCGTAGCCTGCGCCGCGGATCACGTCCAGGTCGACGTCGGCCAGGACGTCCCCGGCGACGACATGCTGGTCCTTGGCCACCTTCACGTCGAAACCCTTGCCCTCCAGCCGGACGGTGTCGATTCCGACGTGAACGAGCACCTCGACGCCGTCATCGGTGCGGATCCCGAAGGCGTGGCCGCTGTCCGGGACGGTGACCAGGACGCCGCTGACCGGCGCGACCACCCGTCCGGCGGTGGGGACGATGCCGACGCCCTCGCCGAGTGCCTTCGAGGCGAACACCTTGTCGGCAACCTCAGTGATCGGGACGACCTGGCCGGCCACCGGAGCGCCGAGCAGGGTGGTCGGTCCGGCGGTGGCGGCCGCCGGAACGTTCAGCTTCGCACCGGCGGCTTCCAGGGCGAGATCGGCATCGGCCTGGGCGCGATCGGCCTCGTCCTGCGCCTTCTGCTCCGGGGTGCGGTAGTCGGAGATGATCACCAGGATCATCGCGGTGAAGAAGGCCAGCGTGATCGCCAGGCCGTAGCGCCACATCGGCTCGAACACCGGAATGGTCAGCAGCGAGGTGAACGCGAAGGCCTTGGTGGTGACCCCACCGAGCAGCCCGGTGGTCAGGCCGCCGACCGCACAGCCGACCAGCATCCGCGGGTAAATCCGCTTGTAGCGCAAGTGGATGCCGTACAGCGACGGCTCGGAGATGCCGCCCAGCAGGCCGGCGGCCAGGGCGCCGGTGGCGACCTCACGCATCTCGGCGTTTCGGTTGCGGATGGCCAGGACGAGCACGCCGGCGGTGGCACCGAAGCAGGCGAAGTTCCACGAACCCATCGGGCCCTGGATGAAGTCGTAGCCCAGGGTTTGGATGTTGGCCAGCATCAGCGCGTTCAGCGGCCAGTGCAGACCCAGCGGCACCAGGAACGGGTAGAGCATCGGGATGATGATCGCGAACACCAGCGGCGCGGACGTGTTCAGCCAGGACAATCCGGTGCCCAGACCGGTGCCGATCCAGATGCCGAGCGGGCCGATCAGGAAGGCGGTCACCGGGATCATCACGACCATCGAGAAGAACGGGACGAACACCATCTGGATGTTGGCCGGGAAGATCTTCTTCAGCGCCTTGTAGACCAGGGCCAGCACGGCGACCATGATCAGCGGCACGAACACCTGGCCGCCGTAGCCGTTGAGCTGCATCGGCAGCCCGAAGATCTGGGCCACGCAGGTCGGGTCAGCGCCGGCGATCGGGCTGGGCGTGCAGACGGTGTCCGGGAACCGAGTGGCGTTCGACAAGCTGATGAACTCCGGCGTCATCACCGCGCCCATCACCGTGGCGCCGACCCACGGGTCGATGTTCAGCTTCTTGGCGGCGTTGTAGGCCACCATGATCGGCAGGAAGTAGAAGACCGAGCGCCACATGGCGTCCACGAAGACCCAGGAGGCCGACTTGTCGGCGGCCCGGAAGTCGACCACGCCCAGGGCGTCCAGGACGGCGGCGAAGGCGATGATCAGCGAAGCGCCGAGCAGCACGCCCAGCAGCGGACGGAACGAGTCCGACAGGTACTCGAAGAAGGCGTCCAGCCAGGCGAACTTGCCGCGTCCCTTGGCCCGAGCCGCGGCCTTCACGTCCGCATCGGACAGACCCTTGGAGACTCCGGCCATGCTCGGCAGGTTCATGATCTGGTTGTAGGTGGTCTGGACGGCTCCGCCGATCACCACCTGGTATCGGTCGCCGGACTGCGGGACCGTCCCCATCACCCCGGGAACCTTGTCGAGTGCTGTTGCGTCGACCTTGTTGGCGTCCTTCAGTTCGAAGCGAAGCCGGGTCGCGCAGTGGGTGAGGCTCACGATGTTGCCCGGTCCTCCGACCTTGGCAACGATCTCGGAAGCCGTGTCCGTCGTCGTAGACGCCATCGTCAATCCTTCGTGTCTCGGGCCCGAACCGGGCCAGAAAATGAAAAAAGACCCGAGACGCACGTCTTGTGCATCTCAGGTCTTGCCCCTTGCGGGTAACAATCCTGTAGAACCGAAGCTCTGCGGAGAGGCTAACACTCGTCCGGCCGCCCGCGCATATCGCCTTGTCACGCCGAGAACCTGAACCCGCTCCCCGCAGAAAAGGGGACTGTCCCCTCTTCTGCGGGGCCGGTTAGCGGGGACGGTTCCATTACCGTCCACCCTGGTCACCGCCACTCCCGGGGACGGTTCCATTACCGTCCAGCCAGGACCGGAACCCCTCTCCCCTCCGACTGAGACAAAAGGGGACGGTTCCTGTTACGTCCCAGGGCTACCGCTCCGGCAAGGTTGGGACGTAACAGGAACCGTCCCCTTTCGTCCCGGAGTCAGCGAAGGGCGACCCGGGTCTGTGTCTGGACGACGCCGCAGGACTTCTTCAGGTGTTTGAGCAGGCCGTCCAGTGCTGATGTGTCGCTCACCCGGGCCCGGACGAGGTAGTCGTAGGGACCGGTCACGTGGACGGCATCGACGATCTGGCGAACCGATCCAACGGCGGCCAGGAACTGCTCGCCGTCGGTCTCATCGGCCAGCCGGACGTCGATGAACACCTCCAGCCCACGGGACGGCTCGGCCCGCTCGGCGTCGGTGACGATCGTGTAGCCGAGGATCACCCCGTCGGCTTCCATCCGGCGCACTCGCGCGGCCACGGCATTCGAGCTGAGCTCCACTTGGCGGGCGATGTCCGACAACGAGCGCCGCGCATTTCGCCGCAGCAGACCGAGAATTTCCTCGTCCAGAGCGTCCATATGAACAACTCTACGATCACGCCTCGGAAATCGCAGTGTGTGATCCCGCAGCTGGGCCAGACTTCTGCCATGGATCCCGTGACCGCTTCAGGCCTGGCCGGAGTGGCCGCAGGGTTCGCCATTGCCATGCCGCTGGGTGCGATCGGTGTCCTGCTGCTTCGCGAGGGCATGACGAACGGACGCCGCTCGGCCGTGGCCGGCGCGGCCGGGGTGGCCACCATCGACACCCTCTACTGCACGGCCGCGATCGTGGCCGGCGCAGCCGCCGCTCCGGTGATCCGCTCCTGGGGCGCCTGGCCGCGCTATCTGGCCGGCGCGATCCTGGTCGTCCTCGGCATCCAGCAACTGCTCGCTCTGCGCAAGCCGCGCGGCGAGGCGCCGCCGACTCGCACCAGCGGACGTTCGGCCTACCTGAAGTTCTTCGCGCTCACCGCGATCAACCCGGCCACCTTGATCTACTTCCTGGCCCTGGCCAGCGCGCTGCCCGACACCGGTGGACCGTGGGGCGGGATCGCCTTCACCGTCGGGGTCGGGCTCGCCTCACTGTCGTGGCAGCTCGGGCTGGCCCTGGTGAGCAGCGGCGCCGGCGCCGTCCTTCCCGAGCGGGCTTCGGCCTGGCTCGGCGTGATCGGCTCCGCCGTGATCGTCGTCCTCGGCCTGGGAGTCGCCTTCACCGGCTGAGCGGACGCCGTGGCAGCGGACCGTTAATCCGCTGATCGTAGGAAGTGCGTCGGGCCGGGAGCGCCTCTCGGCGCGTGGCCGCTCGTAGCGGCGAAAGTTGGAGCCCGGGGCTACCGCGGCCCGACGCCCTAGAAGGATAGGTCGTGCGGCTCACTTCGCCAAACATCTCGCCGCCGGGCGAAGTGCCACGGGATCCACGCGGACGAGGCCGCCCCCGGCGCGGGATTAGGCGAGCCGACCCTCCCGCCACAGCGTGGCGCAGGCGGTCAGGTCGGCGGCCATGTCCTGCAGGCGCAGCGCCTGGGTCACAGCCCGGGTGCCGGCGGTGACGTCCGCCCGTCCGGCCGAGACGACCAAGCAGAAGGCGGCGGCGCGTTCCAGGGCGACCGCGAGATCGCCGGCGAACACGCCGCGCAAGATCTCCTCGGCGACCCGGCGCACCTCGTCCGGGCCCGGTGGTTCGGCTCCGGCAACCACGTGGTTCACCTCAGCGAAGCGGACGCCGGCGGCATACTCCCTTGCCACACCCATGGCATCGGTGGCCACCCACTCGCGCAGCAGGTACAGCCGCCACAGTGCCCCGGGCAGCGAGCGGGCCGGACGCGCCGACCACAGTTCGGCCAGAGTGTCCAAGCCGACCTCGTCGGTGATCGCCACCAGCCGCGCGGTGGCGGCCGGGTCGGCGCTGGCCCGTCCGACCTTCACCAGGACCGCCGCGGTCTCGTGGGCGGCGTGCAGCGCGGCGATCGGGTCGGATCGCTCACCGATGGCCTCCAGCGCGGACGGCTCCCGATAGCTCGGCCGATGCGGACGCGGGACTTCACTCACGCGAGTCAGGGTAACCCGCCGCACCCTCAGCCAAACGGCCGCCGATCACCGAGCTCAGGGACGCAGCAGCACCTTGATCGCCCGGCGCTCGTCCATGGCTGCGTAGGCCTCGGCGACCTCGGCCAGCGGCAGTTCCAGGTCGAAGACCTTGCCGGGGTGGATCCGTCCGGCCAGGACGAGCTCCATCAGCGCCGGCAGGTAGGCCCGCACCGGAGCCGGCCCGCCGGCCAGCCCAACATTGCGCCAGAACAGCTTGTCAGCGGGGAGTTCACCGTGCGGCAGCCCGACCGTCCCGATGGTGGCGCCGGGACGCGCGCAGGCCAGCGCCTGCAGCCGTGACTGTTCGGTGCCGACGCACTCCAGGACGGCGTCCGCACCGATCCCCTCGGTGAGCTCACACACCTTGGCCGCGCCGGCCTCGTCCCGCTCGGCGATGATCGCGGTCGCCCCGAACTCGATGGCCAGCTGCTGGCGGGCCTCGTGGCGACTCATCGCGATCACCTGCTCGGCGCCCAGTTGGGCGGCGGCCAGCACTGCGCACAGCCCGACCGCGCCGTCTCCGACGACGGCCACACTCATCCCCGGGCCGACACCGGCTGAGACCGCTGCATGCCAGCCGGTGCCCATCACGTCCGAAAGGGTCAGCAGGTCAGGAATCTGGTCGCCGGAAGGCAACTCGGGGGTGGCCACCAGAGTTCCGTCGGCGTTCGGAATCCGAATCAGCTCGGCCTGGCAGCCGTCGTAGGCGCCGCCGTTGGGGCAGTTCGCCTGAGCACCTTTGCGGCAGGTGGGGCAGGTGTTATCGCAGTGGTAGAAACCGCCGACGACGAACTGCCCGACGCTGACGCCGCGGACGTCCGCCCCGACCTCCTCCACGATTCCGCAGTACTCATGGCCGATGGCGACCGGCTTCGGGACGTCCCCGATGCCGCGATAACGCCACAGATCCGACCCGCACACGCAGGTGGCGACCGTCCGTACGATCGCGTCGGTCGGCTTGATGATCACCGGGTCGGGCCGGTCCTCCAGCCGGACGTCGCCGGCCCCATGAATCACGGTGGAACGCATGGGATCAGTCCACCACGCCCGGACGCACTGGTCACGCTGCCCGCTCTGGCATGAACTGTCTGCCGCGTGTGCGAGACTCGAATGGTGCGCGCCTATCGGGAGATTCTGAGCCTTCCTGGCGCCCTCAGATTCTGTGCGGCGGGCTTCGTCGCCCGCGCCGGCGGAGCGATGATGGGGATCGGGCTGGTCTTGATGGTTTCGGCCATCTACGGCAGCTACGGCCTGGCCGGCGCCGCGACCGCTGCCAATGCGGTCTGCTGGGCGCTGGGCACCGCTGTGTTGTCGAATCTGGTCGATCGGTTCGGTCAGCGGCGGGTGATGTACCCGGCGGCCATCTTGTCGGCCATCGCGCTGGCGGTCACCGTTGTGCTCGCCGTCATGCAGGCACCGGCGTGGACGCTGTTCCCGCCGGTGATGATCTCCGGCGCCACCGGCGGTGCGCCGGGCGCACTCGTCCGCGCTCGCTGGTCGTACGTCACCGACAACCCCGACCAACTGCACGTCGCCTTCTCACTGGAGTCGACCCTGGACGAGGTCGCGTACATGGTCGGGCCGGTCGTGGCGACCGCCTTGTCGACCGGAGTTCACCCGGCCGCTGGTCTTGTCGCGCCGATCATCCTCGGCCTTGTCGGAGCGCAATGGTTCTATTCGCAGCGGGCCACCGAGCCGCCGCTGCAGGAGCGTCCGCACGCACCCGAGGGTCCGGCCTGGCGGCAGCTGATCTTGTTGGTGCCCGGGGTTGCTGCGGTGATCGCGGTCAACCTGCTGATCGGCACCGTCTTCGGCGCGATCGACGTGAGCGTGGTCGCCGCCGCAACCCAGTGGGACGCGCGTCCCGCCGCCGGACTGATCCTCGCGGTGTTCTCGCTGGCTTCTGCGGCGGCCGGCTTCTACTACGGAGCTCGGCGCTGGACCGCCCCGCTGCAGCGACGCTTCCTGATCGGCATCGCGGCACTGTTCGTCGCGACGATCGCCTTGTGTTTCGCGAACTCGCCCTGGCTACTGGCGACGCTCGGGCTTCTGGTCGGAGTCACCGTCGCGCCGACCCTGATCAACGGAAACTCTCTGATCGAACGGCTGGTGCATCCGTCCCGGCTCACCGAGGGCTTGGCGTGGATGGGTACCGGGATTGGCATCGGCGCCTCGATCGGCTCCGGCGTGGCCGGCCACGTGATCGATCTGGGTGGCTACCAGCTCGGGCTGTACTCGGTCGCCGTATTCGGGACGCTGACCGCGATCATCGCCTTCGCCTCGGCGCGGGCATTGGGACGGGTCGTGGTCAGCGAAGATCCGGCGGCAGTCAGCAGCTGAGCTGCGCGTCCGTCCACTGCGGATCACGACGTGGACGGTCATCGTCCGAACCTCTCGCCGAGCGGGCGGCCTGCGCGATACCTTGCGCTATCGACACCGTCCATGCGCGATTCGAGCGCGCCAGCACAAGGAGGTCAGCGGTGATCGAACCGTTGCGGATCGGCATTCTGGGGGCAGCCCGAATCGCAGAAAGAGCCGTAGTCGCGCCCGCAAGATCGCTCGGTGCCGAGATCGTCGCAGTGGCCGCCCGCAGCCCGGAGCGGGCGCAGGCATATGCCGCCCAGTTCGGCATCGCGCAGGCCTACGGCAGTTACGCAGAATTGCTTTCCGACCCTGCGGTCGAGGTCGTCTACAACGCCTTACCGAACAGCGAGCACGTCCGCTGGAACCTGGCCGCGCTGCGCGCAGGCAAGCACGTGCTGTCGGAGAAGCCGTTCGGCAGCAACACCGACGAGGCTCGACTGGTGGCGTCCGAACCGAAGGACGGACTGGTGGTCTTCGAGGGCTTCCACCATCGCTACCACCCGGCCTACAAGCGGCTGCTGGAGTTGGCCGGCGACGGCGCGATCGGTGAGGTCACCGCGCTGAAGGTGGAGATGAAGTTCGACTGCACCGACCTGTCCGACATTCGCTGGTCGTGGCCACTGGCCGGCGGCTCGCTGATGGATCTGGGCTGCTACACGATCCACGTCGCACGCGACCTTGCCCGGGTGCTCGGCGGCTCCGCCCGTCCGATCAGTGCGAGCGCCACCACTCACACCGGGATCGATCCGCGAGTGGACGCCACCGCGACCATCATCGCCGAACTGCCCGGCGGCGCCATCGCCACCTTGGCGTCAAGCCTGGAGGGCCCGCAGGAGATGTCGATCCTGGTCACCGGGACGCAAGGGACGATCTTCCAGCCGAACTTCATCGATCTGACAGGTGACGACCGGCTGATCATCGAGACGGCGGCTGGCCAGCGGGTCGAGCATCTGGGGACGGTCAGCACCTACACCCACCAGCTCGGTGCGCTGATTGCAGCGATCCGGGACGGGGCGAGCTTCCCCACCGACCTGGACAATGCCATCGCCAACCTGGAGTTCATCGACGAGTGCTACCGGCTGGCCGGCCTGCCCGTCCGCGAGTCCACGCTCTAGCGCCGAACGCCTCTCCCTGGGTCGTGGCTCTCACCGAACGCCTCTCCCTGGGTCGTGGCTCTCGGCCAAACGAGCGGGAGGGCGCTGGGCTAGTCAGAGCCGATATCCTTGGTCTGCTCTGCAGGACGGCAAACCAACGACGGTGAGGGCTCGACAGTGACCAAGCGCGCAACTTTGGCCGATGTGGCCAAGCTCGCTGGGCTGTCCACGACCACCGTCAGCATGGTGCTGAACAACCGTCCGAACACCCGGCTGTCGGAGCAGGCGGCCGAACGCGTCCGCGCTGCCGCGGCCGCGCTGGACTACCGTCCCAACCCGGCGGCCCGCGGCCTGCGCACCGGCACCACCCGGACGATCGGCTTCATCTCCGACGAAGTCACCGTCACCCGCTACGCCTCGGCGATCATCAGTGGCCTTCTCGAAGAGGCAGAGGCCCACGACCATTCGCTGCTGATCACCGAATCGGGACGTCCGGGCCAGCTGGAGAAGCTGGTCAGCCTGATGCTCGACCGACGCACGGACGGCATCGTGTTCGGCCTGATGCGGGCTCGTCAGTTGGAGTTGCCGCCGCTGCCTGAGGTGAACACGATCCTTGTCAACGCCACCTCGACCGCCGGGCATCCGTGCGTCCTGCCCGATGAGTACCAGGCCGGCTACCAGGCGGTGAAGTATCTGACCGACCGCGGCCACCGCCGGATCGGCTTCATCGGACGCTCCGCAGATCTCCTCGAGCCAGCCTTCTCGGCAACCGTCGCCGAGCGCTACGCCGGCATGGACGCCGCGCTGGCCGAGGAGGGCATTGAGCTCGTCCATCAGGTCGACGGCAAGTACTGGGAGCCCGGGCTCGGCTACGCGGGGGCCGAGGAGATCTTCGCGGCCGGGCCGGTCACCGCGATGATCGCGGCCAACGACCGGGTGGCGTTCGGGGTCTACCAGTCCGCGCAGGAACGCGGGCTGAAGGTGCCCGACGATCTGTCGGTGATCTCGTTCGACGACGAGTATCTGGCCTCCTATCTGCGTCCGCAGCTGACCACCATGCAGATCCCCTACCGGGAGATGGGCCGCACGGCCATGCAACTGCTGCTCAGCCGACAGGCCCCGCCGCTGACCTTGGTGCCGATGCCGGTCCAGGAGCGCGGCTCAGTGCGTCCACTGGGCTGAGCGGGTCGTTCGTTCGCCTCACTACCGGTCCGTTCCGCCTCGCTACCGGTCCGTTCCGCCGTGCTACCCGTCCACGCGACCCCGCTACCGGTTGATCGCGGTGCTACCGGTGTACAGGTAGCACCGTGAAGGAACCGGTAGCGCCGCGAGGGGACGGACGGAGCGAGCTCATTCGTCTGCGGCACCGCCCATGGTCCGCCGCGCTACCCGTCTACGAGGCCGGGCTACCGGTCGGCTGCGGTGCTACCGGTGTACAGGTAGCACCGTGAAGGAACCGGTAGCGCGGCGAGGGGGACGGACGGAGCGAGTCCCGCTCGCCGGCGGCCTGAGTGGCTTCGACGGGACGGGCCGATGTCGTATCGTTCGAACGCAGCCGGTGTCAGGCCGGCTCAGCGGAAGGGGTAGGGCGTGAAGTTCTGGTTCGTCGGCGCCGGCGCGATCGGCAGCTACATCGGCGGTTCCCTGGCCGCGGCCGGACATGACGTCACCTTCAGCGAGCAGCCGGAGGCCGCCGCGGCGATCGCCGAGCAGGGCCTGCTGCTGACCAGGGACGGGCAGACCCAGACCGTCCGCGATTTCCGGATCTTCGGCTCGACCGCAGAGGTGCTCGACGCCGGACCCTACGACGTGGCCGTGGTGGCCCTGAAGTCGTTCGACACCCCCGGCTTCCTGGATTCTCTGGTGGCCACCGGGCGCGAGCTGCCGGCCATGCTCAGCCTGCAGAACGGCGTCGCCAACGAACCGCTGCTGGCCTCTCGACTGGGCGCTGACAAGGTGCTCAGCGGCACGGTGACGACTGCGGTCGGCAAGCCTGGCGTCGGTGCCGTCGTCGAGGAGAAGCGACGCGGAGTCGGCATCGCCACCACCCATCCGCTGGCCGAGCGGCTGCTGGCCGCGCTGAACGACGCGTCCCTGAACGGCATCGGCTACCCGGACGCTCTGGCCATGAAGTGGTCGAAGCTGCTCACCAATCTGACCGGCAACGCCACCTCGGCGATCCTGGACGAGCCGGTGGGCGCGCTGTTCGGCGACCCGCGCAGCTACCGGATCGAGTTGGCCGTGCTGCGCGAGTGCCTGGCGGTGATGGCCGCGCTCGGGCTGCGTCCGACCGATCTGCCCGGCACCCCGGTGCGGGCGCTGGCCCTGGGCACCAAGCTGCCGCGGTTCATCGCCCAGCCGGCGCTGACCAAGGCGCTGGGCGGCGGCCGCGGCGACAAGATGCCGAGCTTCCACATCGACCTACGCTCAGGCCGGGGCCAGACCGAGGTCCGCTTCCTCAACGGTGCCGTGGCCGAGGCCGGTGCCGCGCAGGGCGTCCCGACCCCGGTGAATCGGCTGCTGACCGACACCCTCGAGGCGCTCTCGTCGGGCCAACTCCCGCTGGACACCTACCGCCACGACCCGGACGCCCTGCTGGCCCAGCTCTAGCCCGGGGACGGTTCCATTACCGTCCACCTTGCTCAGGCCGATCCGTGGGGACGGTTCCATTACCGTCCGGCCTGCTCAGGCCGATCCGTGGGGACGGTTCCATTACCGTCCGGCCGGACACACGCTGGACGCAGATCCGCAGGAAAGGGGACAGTCCCCTTTCCTGCGGGATCCTTCTGCGAGCCTCGTCTCCGAGTGGTTCCGACGCCCGGCGCCTGGGTCATAACAGGAACCGTCCGCGCTATGACCCGTGGGACGAAAGGGGACGGTTCCTGTTACGTCCCACTCGATCGCATTCACCGCGAGCCCGCGGTGGGCTAGCGTCACCTCAGAGTTGGCGCACAGAGGAGGCCCGATGAGCGACTCGCTGGTCTGGTTCCGCCGCGATCTGCGCAGCGACGACCATGCCGCGCTGCACCACGCACTGGCTGAGAGCGGACGCGTCCACGCCGTCTTCGTCTTCGATCCGGCGCTGCTCGACCCGCTGCCGCGGGCCGATCGACGGGTGGAGTTCATCCGGCACAGCCTGGCCGCCTTGGACGCCGAGCTGCGCGCGGCCGGCGGCGGCCTGATCGTCCGCCACGGCGACCCGATGGTCGAGATTCCGAAGCTGGCTCGCGAACTCGGCGTGGGCCAAGTGCATGCCAACACCGACTACGAGCCGTCCGCCATCGCCCGGGACGAGGCCGTGGCCCGCGCCCTGACAACGTCCGGCATCGGCTGGCATTCCTGGGTTGACCAGGTGATCTTCGGCCCCGACCAGGTGCGCACCGGCGACGGGCGTCCCTTCACCGTCTTCACACCATTCCGGACGGCCTGGCTGCGCCGGCTAGCCGCCGAGCCGGCCCGTCCCTACCCGATCGACCTGGTCGGACGTCTCGCGCCACCGCCGCCCGATGCCCGGGTACCCAGCCTGGCCGAGCTTGGCTTCGAACCGGTGGACGGCCCGGACGGTGCCGGCTCGGTTGCGGCACACACGCTGCTCACCGATTTCCTGGCCCGGATAGACGACTACCACTTGGCCCGCGACTTCCCGGCCCAGCCGGGCACCAGCCGACTGAGCGTCCACCTGCGCTTTGGGACGATCTCGGTGCGCGAGCTGGTCGGCGTGGCCGCCCAGCGGGCCGCGACCGGGTCGTCCGGTGCCGAGTCGTGGCTCAGTGAGCTGGTCTGGCGCGAGTTCTACTCCCAGTTGCTGGCCAACTTCCCGCATGTGGCGTCCGGGGCGTTCCAGCCGGGCTACGACCAACTGCACTGGGCGGACGGCCCTGCGGCCGATGAGCACTTCGCCGCCTGGTGCGCTGGACGCACCGGCTACCCGCTGGTCGATGCCGGGATGCGTCAACTGAACCAGACCGGCTACCTGCACAATCGGCTGCGGATGGTCACCGCGAGCTTCCTGGTGAAGGATCTCGGCATCGACTGGCGCCGCGGCGAGGCCTACTTCGCCCGGCAGCTGCTCGACTTCGACCTGGCCTCGAACAACGGCGGCTGGCAGTGGACGGCTTCGACCGGCTGCGACGCCCAGCCGTACTTCCGGATCTTCAACCCGGTCACTCAGAGCCAGCGCTTCGACCCGAATGGGGCCTTCATCAGGGCTTTCGTCCCCGAGCTCGCCGGGCTGGACGACCGGAGCGTCCACGCACCGTGGCTGGCCAAGCCCGGCGCACTGGCCCTCGGTGGCGTCCGACTCGGCGTCGACTACCCCGCCCCGATCGTCGATCACGCCACCGCCCGGCAACTCACGCTGGCCCGCTACGCCGCGGCCCGGTCCGTCCGCTAGGCCAGCCGGTCCGCTTCGCTACCCTTCGTCGGCGCTTCGCTACCCGTAGTACGCCTCGCTACGCGAGTACGGGCAGCGCCGCGAACTAGACGTAGCGAGGCGCGGGAGCCGGACGGACAGGGACGGACGGTCCCAGCAACACCGACCTCAGAGGTGACGGACCAGCCCGGTCTCGTAGGCGAACAGCACCAGCCCGACCCGGTCGCGCACCTGGAGCTTGGCCAGCAGCCGTCCGATGTGGGTCTTCACCGTGCCCTCGGCCATGTACAGCCGGGTGGCGATCTCGGCATTGGTGGCACCGGCCGCGATCTCGACGAGCACCTCACGTTCGCGATCGGTGAGCACATCGAGGCGGTGGTCGACGCCCTCAGGGCTGGCCGGCAACGTCGGCAGCACGTGGTCGAGCAGCCGCCGGGTGGCCGACGGTGCAATGACCGCCTCGCCGGCAGCCACCGTCCGGATCGCGTTCAGCAGCTCTTCGGGACGGGCATCCTTCAGCATGAAGCCGCTCGCCCCGGCCTTGAGCGCGCTGAAGACGTACTCGTCGAGGTCGAAGGTGGTCAGCACCAGCACCCGGGTCGGCAGGCCTTCGGCGACGATCCGGCGGGTGGCCTCGACGCCGTCCATCACCGGCATCCGGATGTCCATCAGCACCACATCGGTGGGCGTCCGCCGCACTTCGCGGACGGTCTCAGCCCCGTCAGCGCCCTCGCCGACCACCTCAAGGTCGTCCTCGGCACCGATCAGCATCCGGAAGCCGCTGCGGACCAGGGCCTGATCGTCGGCCAGAAACACCCGAATCGGGCTCATCGCCATCCTCCATCTTGGCTGACCGGGCCGGACACCGGCAGCACCGCCGTCACTTGGAAGCCGCCGCCCGGTCGCGGACGAGCGTGCAACCGTCCACCCATCGAAGCGACCCGCTCACTCATCCCACGCAGCCCGTGCCCCGGAGTTTCCGGGACGCCGGCGGTGGCTCCCAGCCCATTGTCCAGCACGTCGACCACGATCTCGGTCGAGCCATAGGTGACCGTCACCATGGCGGTGGCGTCCGGGCCGGCGTGCTTGAGGAAGTTGGTCAGCGCCTCCTGCACCACCCGATAGACGGTGAGCTCCAGCGCGGCCGAGGGCCGCAGTGGCGGACGTCCCTGAATACTCAGCTGCACCCGGTCGGACGTGCGCGCCACCAGCTCGGGGATGTCCTCCAGCCGCGGCGCCGGTGCGAAGTCGGCGGCACCGGAGTTCGGGTCGCGCAGGACGCCCAGGATCCGACGCATCTCCATCAGCGCCTCGCGTCCGGTCTCGGCGATCGTGGTCAGCGCCTCGGTGGCGGCCTCGGGCTTCTTGGCGGCCAGCGCCCGTCCGCCCTCGGCCTGGACGATCATCACCGACAGCGAGTGAGCGACGATGTCGTGCAGCTCGGAGGCGATCTGGTTGCGGGTGCGCGACTCGGCCAGCCGGGTCAGCTGCTCCCGTTCGGCCACCATGGTCCGGTAGCGCTCCTCGGCGGCAGCCACTCGTCCCAGGTGCGCCTCGCTGGATTCGCGGACGCGTCGTCCCACGGCGTATGGAGTGATCACCAACGCCATGCAGACGAAGCTGTACAAGGCCAGTCCGACAAGGTCTTTCACGCTGACATATGCCGGATCGGTGACCACCCAGCGCAGCGGCCCCAGCACGGCGCCGATCGCCCCCACGGCCAGGGTCACCCGGGCCTCATGGCCGGGAATCCAGCGGGCCACCGAGTACGCGACGATCGGGACGGCCACCAGCGTGGCCATCGGGGTGTCCGAAACCACCACCTGGCCGAGCCCGGCAAGGGTGACCCCGGCCAGCGCCAGCAGCGGGGAGTGGCGGCGCAGCACCAGCGAACCGATCATCAGTGATGCGGTGAACAGCTGCGCCCCGGCGGTGATGTGGTCGACGCCGCGAATCCCGTACGGGAAGATCGTCAACAGCCCCAGTCCGAAGGCCATCATGGCGTCGAGCACCCAGTCGTGGCGGGTGGCGCCGGGCGGGAACAGCAGGTCTGCGTGTTGCATCGTCCTCCAGCCTAGATGAGCACCCCAGCGCGGACGCGTCCAACCCGTCCACCGCCTCGGACCGACCCGCCCCCTCTCGTCCAACACCACGGCACCTGGGACTTCGCGCCCCATATCTGGCAGGCGCCCGCGAACTCTCGCGGGCGTGTGTGAGTTTCGGGGGCGCCTGCAGAGAATGGGGGCGCGTTCCGCGCGCGCCCACCTGGGACGTAACAGGAACCGTCCCCGCTTATGGGTCAGGACGGGCTGCAAGGCATCCCAGCTAGCATGGGCGCAACCACAGGGGGTGCGATGCGAACCGGACGAGTCGGCGTACTGGCCGGGGCTGCCCTGCTCGCCATCGTGGCCGGCTGCACAGCGGCGCCGGCACCGTCCCCGACACCGAGCGCGCCGCCGAGCACGTCCGCGCTGGCCAAGCTCGGGCCCGGCGACTGCCTGGGAGCTCTGGACGGCGACAGCTTCGACCTCGACGACGTGCAGGCCATCGCCTGCACCAGCGCCCACCGCTGGGAAGTCAGCCAGATCGTCCCGCTCAGTGGCGCCGACTACCCCGGCGAGATCGACCTCAAGCAGCGGGCCGGCCAGGCCTGTTCGTCCGCCTTCACCAGCTATCTGGGTGCCCAGCCCGGCTTCAGCCGCTACTCATCCCGGTTCCTGGTGCCGGACGAGGCCGCCTGGAGTGAGCCGTCCAGCCGCCGAGCGGTCTGCCTGGTCGGCGCTGCCGACACCGAGCTGACCGCCTCGATCAAGGGGGACGACACGTTCTTCCCGCGGGTCGGCGAATGCACGACCTCGCAGCAGTCCCAAGAGGCCCCGGTGATCGTGGCCTGCTCAACCAGCCACGAGTACGAGGCCTACGCCGAGAAGAAATGGACGGGCACAGCCGCGCCGACGCAGAAGGAGCGCGACGCGTTGTACACCGACGTCTGTGTGGCAGCCTTCACCAAGTTCGTGGGCATCGACGTCGGCCGCTCCAGCTACGAGATCGCAGCCTTCATGGCCCCCGACGACTCGTGGACGAAAATCGCCGACCACCGGATCGTCTGCACGGCAGGCAGCCCGGACGGCACGCTCACCGGAACCCTGAAGGGCGCCAAGAAGTAGCTCGGACGGGCGTCCGCTCAGCTGCCGAGCAGCTGACTGAAGTCGGTCACCTCAAAGCTCGGATCGGACTTGGTCGGGTGAGCGGCGCGCACCAGCCTGGTGAAGGCTGCGGCGGCCTGCTCGATCCGGTCGTCCAGGCCGGCGGAGGCGCCCCAGTCCGCCGTGGCGGCGAAGACCGGAACCGACGACAGCAGCGCGCGCAGGTAGTAGAACAGCGGCACCATGGCGTACTCGATCACCAGCGAGTGCCGGGCCGTACCTCCGGTGGCGGCCGGCAGCACCGGCCGTCCGCGCATCAGATCGCGGCCAAGCGCATCGAAGAACAGCTTGAACAGCCCGGTGTAGGAGCCGTTGTAGACCGGGCTCACCGCGATCACGCCGTCCGAGGCCCGGACCTGGGCAAAGGCCTCATCCAGCTTCGCGCTGACGACGCCGGTGATCAGGTGGTTGGTCAGGTCGGACGCGATCGTGCGCAACTCCAGGTGCTGGACGCTGACAAGCTCACCTTCTGCGGTCAGCGCAGCGGACGTCGCCTCGCCCAGCCGGGTGCCGAGCAGCCGGCTGCTCGAGTTCGAGTCGGTGCCGGCCGATACCACCAGCAGTTCGGTCATCGTCCGGCCTCTCCCGCGCCGACCAGCTCGGGCTCTGCCGCGTTGGCGGCAGCGTCCCGTGCGGCCACCAGGGAGGCGTGCGTCGGGGCGTCCGGGATGTGCGCCGGACGACCTTCGGCGAAGCCCTTGCGTAGTTCGGGCAGCAGCTCGCCCAGAATGTCGAGTTGCTCCAGGACGGTCTTCAGCGGAAGACCCGCGTGATCGAGCAGGAACAGCTGACGCTGGTAGTGCCCGACGTGCTCGCGGAAGCTGAGCGTCCGCTCGAGCACCTGCTGCGGCGAGCCGACGGTCAGCGGCGTCTCCGCCATGAACTCCTCCAGGCTCGGACCGTGGCCGTAGACCGGCGCCACGTCGAAGTACGGACGGAACTCGTTGATGGCGTCCTGGGAGTTCTTTCGGGCGAAGAACTGGCCGCCGAGCCCGACGATGGCCGTGTCGGCCGGGCCGTGCCCGTGGAACTCGAAACGGCGCCGGTACAGGTTCACCATCTGCTTGGTGTGCCCCATGTTCCAGAAGATGTTGTTGTGGAAGAAGCCGTCGCCGTAGTAGGCGGCCTGTTCGGCGATCTGCGGTGAGCGGATCGAGCCGTGCCACACGAACGGCGCGACACCGTCCAGGGGTTGCGGGGCGAGGGTGAAGCCGTGCAGAGGAGTGCGGAACTTGCCCTCCCAGTCGACGACCTCTTCCCGCCACAGCCGACGCAGCAGCGCGTAGTTCTCGATCGCCAGGTCGATACCGTCACGAATGTCCTTGCCGAACCAGGGGTAGACCGGGCCGGTGTTGCCGCGGCCGAGCATCAGATCGACCCGTCCGTCGGCCAGGTGCTGCAGCACCGAGTAGTCCTCGGCGAGCTTGACCGGGTCGTTGGTGGTGATCAGCGTGGTCGCCGTCGACAGAGTGATCTTCGAGGTCTGCGCAGCGATGTAACCCAGCAGCGTGGTCGGCGAGGACGGGTGGAACGGCGGGTTGTGGTGCTCGCCGATGGCGAAGACGTCCAGGCCGATCTCCTCGGCCTTGCGCGCGATCGCGACGGCCGCCTTGATCCGCTCATGCTCACTCGGGGTGCGCCCGGTGGTCGGATCGGTGGTGACATCACCGACGCTGAACAGCCCGATCTGCATAGCTACTCCATTTGATTGCAGTTTCAACTATTTCCTGGAACCAGGTGGCCTCGCTAGATATTCCCAGTGCACCCTGTGCCAGGACAGAGCGTCGAGCGGCAAGCGGCCCGCGCTGAGCGTGAACCCACTCGTCCGACTACGCGACATTCGCACCCTGGGCGCGTCCGTTCTGCCGGTGAGGCGGAAGAATGGCCGACATGGAACCGCTCGCTCTCGCCTGGGTCTGGCCGGACAGCCTGATCGCCGTCGGCATCATCGTGGTGATCTCCGTGATCGCCCGCTGGCTGATCGTCCGCGCTATCGACCTGGGCAGCCGCTCCGCGATCAAGCGGGCCCAAGCCCAACGGGATCGCACCTTGAGCCGCGCCGAGCGATTGCTCAGCCAGGCCACCGGGCTCTCCTCCGAGCGCGCCGAGCAGCGGATCCGGACGGTGGCATCCCTGTCCCGCAACCTGGTCTCAATCACCGTGGTGGTGATCGGCCTGCTCACCATCATGTCGATCTTCGACATCCCGATGGCCCCGCTGCTGGCCTCGGCCGGGGTCGGCGGCTTGGTGCTGGCTTTCGGCGCCCAGAGCCTGATCAAGGACTTCATCTCCGGAATCTTCATGATCATGGAGGACCAGTACGGCGTCGGCGACCTGATCGACGTCGGCGAGGTGCGCGGCACCGTGGAAGAGGTGGGCCTGCGAGTCACTCAGATTCGAGACTTCACCGGCACCCTCTGGTACGTCCGCAACGGCGAGATCCTGCGAGTCGGGAACCAGAGCCAGGGCTGGTCTACGGCGATCATCGACGTCCCCGTCGCTCAGGATGAAGACGCTGACAAGGTAATCGAGATCCTTACCGAGGTTGCTACCGAGGCCGAAGACGATGAGGAGCTCGCGAAGGTACTGCTCGAGCGTCCGGCTGTTGCCGGGGTGAACTCGGTTTCGGCCACCACGATGATCATCCGGATGACGGCCAAGGCCACCCCGAACCAGCATTACGGCGTCCAGCGGACGCTGCTGGCCCGCAGCATGGCCGCGCTGGCCAAGGCCGGCGTGCGCAGCCCGGTGACCACCTTCGGCGTGGTCGGCCAGCAGTAACACCGATCGGGCGGAGCGGCGAAGCCAGTGCGCCGTCAGGTTGTCCCGCTCCAACCCCGCTGCCCGCGCACTACCGTCCACCTCAGCCAGGCCGGCAGCCGGCCCCGCCCGGCCACCGTTCAGTGGGTCGGCCCGGTCTCGCGGGCTCCGACGAGCCCCGACGGAGTCCCCCAAGAGGCCAGCTCCTCTGGGCCGCCACCTCCGAGGCTCAGCCGACAGCCTTACGGACGACTTCGTCGTTATCGCGCGTGGCTGCCGGGTGCTCTCCTGCTTGCCCGACGATTTCGTCGTTACGGGCACCCCACCACGCCTTCATTTCGACCAAGTCGTCGGTCGCACGCCCGCCTGGCCTGCACACCGCCCTGATAACGAACAAATCATCGGTTTCGATGACTAGCCCAGAGCTCGAGCCACCCTGTCGACGACAGCTGCCGGGTTCGTCATGATCTCCTTCGCCTGCCAGCGGACGAAGCGATACCCCAGGTCACGCAGGACCTGCTCGCGCTCCTTCTCGCGCACATAGGCGCCGGCGTCGCTGTACTTCACTGCGCCATCACATTCACCGACCAGCTTGTCGTCCCACAGCGCATCAGCGAAGAAGGTGCCCCGGTGGGTGCGCAACTCGGCCTGATATCGCGGACGGGGCAGCCCCGCCACCTCGAAGTGGCCGGCCGACAACGACTCGGCCGCCGACTCCCGGCCCGGATCCACCAGCGGGAATATCGGCCGCAGCCGCGCGCAGTGGACGGTCTGCGCAGCCTCGCCGAACAGCGCGGTCGCAGCTGTGATCAGTCGCGGGTTGGCATAGTCACGACGTCGGATGGCCGGAACCATCCCCTGGCAGATCAGTCGCGCCGCCGCGTCGAGCAGGACCAGCGCCTGAGGCAGCTCCAGGCCGATGGCGAGGTCGACGGCCGTCCGCGCCGGACTGGTCACGGGGTAGCCCTCGGCGTCCCGCTGCACCTGAGTCGATGGAAGCGCGGCCACCCGGTGGATGGCACTACTCGTCCATGAGCTCCATCCAGACGCCGGGAGTGTCACGCAGACCGGGAGGTCGTGCCAGTCGCCGAAGCCGGGCGTGGGAAGACGCCACACAACCGCCGCAGACTGATGACTGAGGACGGCGCTCGGATTCGCCACGAGTTCACCGTGGCCCCTGACTAGGTGTTGCGCTGCAGGATCAGCCGGCCACTCGGTGGCGCTCAGATAGACACCATCCCGGATGACGATCAGCTCACCGCGGCGCTGCCGACTGCGAATCATCGCGTCAGTAATGCCCATCGCCAGCAAGGTCGCGCGGCTGACCGGCTGAGTCGGTAGAACCCAAGGTCTCGGCTGACGCATGCTGATCAGAGTGGGTTAGCTCGGCAGGGCCGCGAAAGCACTCTGGCGACATCTGTGGATGACAACCCGGGTCTCCGGCTGCCTGCACAGCGCAGAGGAGAAGGCGAGACGAGAAGCACCCACCCGGGCACACCAATCTTGAAGGTGGCGGCTGGGTGAGTGCGTCAGTTCGGAGCCGGTGCGGACGCCAGGCTGCGGGTCGAACCGATCGACGCGATGACGACGCACACCATCGCGACCAGTTCCACCCAGCTCAGCTGTTCGCCGAGCACCAGCAGCGCGAACGCGGCCGCGGCGGCCGGTTCCAGGCTCATCAGGATCCCGAACACCCCGGACGGGATCGAACGCAGCGCCACCATCTCCAGCCCATAGGGGATCACCGAGCTGAGCAGCCCGACCAGGGCGCCGAGCAGCAACACCCTGGGCTGGAGCAGATCGGCACCACCGGCGATCACCCCCGGCACGAGGAACACGGCCGCACCCACCACTGAACCCATCGAAACGCCGGTGATGCCCTCCCAGGAGCGTCCGGTCCGCCGTCCGAGGATGATGTAGGAGGCCCAGCCGATACCCGCGAGCAGGGCGAAGCCGACCCCGATCCAGTCGACGGACACCGGGAACACCCCGAGCAGCGCCACCCCGACTGCAGCAAGTGCCACCCACAGATAGTCGCGGGTTCGACGCGAGCCGATCAGGGCCAGGCTCAGCGGGCCGAGGAACTCGATGGTGACGGCCAGTCCGATCGGGATCCGCGAAAAGGCCATGTAGATCGCCCAGTTCATGGTGGCCAGGGCTAGGCCGTAGCTGAGCACCACCCGCCACTCCGGCCAGCTGCGTCCGCGCACCCGCGGACGAGCGATCACCCAGAAGATCAACGCCGACACGGCCATCCGCAACCAGGCCACCGCAGTCGGCGCAGCCAGCGGGAACAGCGATTTCGCGAACGCCGCGCCGAGCTGCACGGACGCGATCGAGCCGATCACCAGCCACACCGGGCTCAACCACGCCGGCAGCTTCAGATTCATTCGGGCAGGCACTCGTCGTGGCTGGGGCAGGTCACCAGATGATCGTTGAACATGCCGACGGCTTGGGCAAATGCGTAGACGATGGTCGGGCCGACGAACCGGAAGCCGAGCTTCTTCAACTGCTTGGAGAGCGCATCGGTGCGCGGATCGGTTGCCACGTAATCGGACGGGCTGGCCAGCTCACGGTCGACCGGTTCCCCGCCGACGGCGTCCCAGATCAGCGCAGAGAACCCGCCCGGATGGGTGGCCTCGACCTGCTGCCAGGCGCGGGCATTGCCGATGGCCGCCTCGATCTTGCCGCGGTGCCGGATGATGCCGGCATCGCCGAGCAGACGAACCACATCCGGCTCGCCCCAGTCGGCGATCACGTCCGGATCGAGTCCGGCGAAGCCGGCGTAGAAGGCCTCCCGCTTGCGCAGAATGGTGATCCAGGCCAGGCCGGCTTGGAAGCCGTCGAGAATCAGCTTCGCGAACAGCGCCTTGCTGTCATGGACGGGACGTCCCCACTCATCGTCGTGGTAGGCGATGTACAGCGGGTCGTCCCCGCACCAGCCACAGCGCTCGCCCATCCGTCCGCCCTTTCGTCGGACTCATGCTAGGCCGAGCCGCTGACATCGCCGCGCGCTGGGCACCCACTGAACCGTTCACGGCTTCTCGTTGATCACGATCGTTGCACGGCCGCCAATCAACTTGATCGTCCAGGTATGGTCGCCGGGTCTGATCGAGGTGTCGTCGACGGTCTGGCTGCCGGTGGCGTCGGTCTTGTGCAGGTGGTAGGTACGACCGTCCAGCGTCGACTCCATGCTGACGACGGGGAACCCGGCCACCGTGGTGTCGAAATCGCTGTATGCCCCCGGGGCCAACTTGGCGACCTGCATGACGCGTTGATCAGCGAAGACGATCTTCAGATCGCTGATCGGAACCTCCGCGGCGTTGTGGATCCGAAGATGCACAGCCGCGGACGGGTCCGAACTCGCCGTGGGCGGCTCGGTCGCGGTAGGTGTCGGGCTGGGCGCGACCGGAGCCGAGGGAGTGTCGTCGACCACGACGGCACCATTGGTCGGCAGCTCGGTCGGCTGCGGCGCAGCCCCGTCCGCCCGGGCCAGCTGCAGCACGACGGTGCCGCTCGGGTTGAGGAACTCCAGCAGCTCACCGCTCTTGTGGATGCTCCAGGCGGCAGCGAGAGCGTCGATGAAACGTCCCTGGTCGTCGCGGCAGGCGACGGCCCCGACCGGCCCCAGGGTGACGTCGAACTCCGGACGCAGGCCCAGGCCCAGCCGGTAGCGGGCGATGCCGGTGTTGCAGCCGTCGAAGAAGGTGAGGTCGGACGCCGAGGTGAAACTCAGATACGGCTGGGTGGCTTCATTGGTGCCCGACACGCTGCGTCCATCGATCTGGATGACCCACCACCTGGTACCGACCAGGTCACTCGCGTCGAACTGGGTCGAAGCGGACGGCGACGGCGCGGCCGGTGCCGCCGGGATCCCGGCTGAGGGCCGGAACACCGTCAAGCCAACCCCGAGGCCGGCGACGACCAGGACGGCGGCTGCGGCGGCCAGCCAGCGCGGCGGCGTCCAGCGGGTCTCGGGGACGAAATCCGGGGACGATGCCCGGGCGATCACTTCGTCGACGTCCACCCGAATGTCGCCAGGACGCTCGGCCACCGCCTGCCGCAGGCCGTCGCGGAGAGCGCGCTC
This sequence comes from Actinomycetes bacterium, assembly GCA_023425145.1. Classification (GTDB taxonomy): domain Bacteria; phylum Actinomycetota; class Actinomycetes; order Propionibacteriales; family Propionibacteriaceae; genus Propionicimonas. The sequence goes on from JAFADF010000067.1 coordinate 116,585, forward strand.
CTCCTCGTTCATTTCGTCTCCTCGATCCGTGAGCGCAATCTCTTCAGCGCCCGGTTCACGTGGGATCGAGCCGTCGCCTCGCGGCAGCCCAGCGCGGCGGCGATCTCGGCATAGCTGAGGTCGCCGTAGAAGCGCAGCACCACCGCGGCCCGCTGATCGGGCGCCAGCTGTTGGCACAGCCGCCAGACTTGATCGCTGGCCGCCACTGCCACGGACGGATCCGCGCCCACCGGAGCCGAGGCCAGCAGCGCCGGATCGGCGACACTGAGCGTCCGCGGACGCCGCCGGATGACGCCCAGGCAGGCGTTCACCAGGCTGCGATGGACGTACGCCTCAAACTCATCGCCGACCGGCAGCTTGGCCCAGCGCCGGTAGAGCCCGGCCAGGGCGTCCTGCACGGCGTCCTCGGCGTCAGCGAGATTGCCGGTGATCAGCCAGGCCAGGTCACCCAGCCGCCTGCTGCGGCTGCGGACGAAGTCGCTGAAGGCGGCGTCCAAGCCGGTGTCGGCGGTCATGGTGACAGCATCGATTCCCACATCTACAACAAGTCGCGCCGACACAGGTTCGTTGCGCTGTTCGTACGAGAGTTCTGCCGGCCACGGGAATTCCGCCGAGGGCTCGCCTTATCGCCGACGGCTCGTCCCCTGGCACGAGCTCTGGGCGCGAAGGCGGGCCCTCGGCGAGACGACCGGGAGGAATCTCGTCCGGGTGACCCCCGTTGGGACCCGCTTCGCACTAGGGTGAACGTGTGGATGCACCGTGGGTGAAGCATTATCAGCCAGGGGTACCTGCCCAGATCGAACTGCCAACAGAGTCGTTGGTTGCGCTGTACGAGCGCTCGGTCAGTGAGGCAGCGGACTCCGTCGCTTTGGAGTTCTTCGGACGCACAACGACCTATGCCGCTTTCGGCGAGCAGATCGAGCGGGTCGCCGAAGGGCTGCGTCGGCTCGGCGTGAACGCCGGCGACCGGGTGGCGTTGGTGCTGCCCAACTCGCCGCAGCACGTGATCGCCTTCTACGCCGTGTTGCGGTTGGGTGCGGTCGTGGTCGAGCACAATCCGCTCTACACCGAGCGCGAGCTGCGCCATCAGTTCGAGGATCATGGCGCCCGGGTGGCGATCTGCTGGGACGTGGCCGTGGCCAAGCTGCAGGCGCTGCCCGACGACATCCCGCTGAAGAAGATCGTGGCGGTGAACCTGCTCAAGGCGTTCCCGAAGCTGAAGGCCATGGCGCTGCACCTGCCCGTCCGCAAGCTGCGGGAGACCCGGGCCAAGCTGACCCAGCCGACCTCGGGGACGATGGCGTGGGAGCAGCTGGTCTCCGCTCCGCGGATCGACCCTGCACACCCCAAGCCGGGCGTCCATGACCTGGCGGTGATCCAGTACACCTCGGGGACGACCGGAGTCTCCAAGGGTGCGATGCTCAGCCACTACAACCTGTTCGCCAACGCCCGCCAGGGAGAGGCCTGGATGCATGGCGCGCAGTACCGCAAAGAGAACTTCTACGCGATCCTGCCAATGTTCCACGCGTTCGGGATGACGCTGTTCCTCACCTACGGAATCCTCAAGCAGGCCCGGCTGGTGATCTTCCCGTCCTTCGACGTCGACCTGGTGCTGGCGGCGGCCAAGAAGACTCCGCCGACGGTGTACTGCGCCGTCCCGCCGATCTATGAGAAGACCGCGGCCGAGGCGAAGAAGCGTGGGATCAGCCTGCGCTCGGCCAAGTACTGCATCTCCGGCGCCATGAACCTGCCGAACTCGACTGTCGAACTGTGGGAGAGCGTGTCCGGCGGACTGCTGGTCGAGGGCTACGGGATGACCGAGGCGTCCCCGGTCTGCCTGGGTAATCCGTTCGCGCCGTCGCGGCGAGCCGGGACGATCGGGATCCCGTTCCCGAGCACCTACATGAAGGTCGTCGACACCGAGGATCCGACCAAGGAGGTGGCCGTCGGTGAGCGCGGCGAGCTGCTCATTCAGGGCCCGCAGGTCTTCGGCGGCTACTGGAACAACCCGGCCGACACCGAGAAGACGCTGCTGCCCGGCGGCTGGCTGCGCACCGGAGACGTGGTCACGGTGGACGCCGACGGCTTCACCACCATCGTCGATCGGGTCAAGGAACTCATCATCACCGGCGGCTTCAACGTGGCCCCGTCCGAGGTCGAGGCAGTCATGCGGACGCACCCGGATCTGGCCGACGTCGCGGTGATCGGGGTGCCCTCGTCGCACGGCGGCGAGAGAGTGGTCGCCGTGGTGCTGCTGCGTCCGGGGGCGAGCCTGGACGAGGCGTCCATGCGTACCTGGTGCCGGCAGCGACTGGCCGCCTACAAGGTGCCCAAGAAGATCGTGGCCGTCCCTGACTTCCCCCGCTCGATGCTCGGCAAGGTGCTCCGCAAGCAGCTTCGCGACGAGTACCTGGCCCGTCGCCCCTGATCCTGAGCCCTCTGATCCCGCAGCGGCGGGGACGGTTCCATTACCGTCCGTCCTTGTCCGCCGGCTTCCCGGGGACGGTTCCATTTCGGTCCGCGAGCTGACCCTGAACACCGCTGACGTGGGTGGACGGTAATGGAACCGTCCCCGCCGATCTCGCTGACGTGGGTGGACGGTAATGGAACCGTCCCCGAAGATCAGGAGGGGAGCGGAGCGACGGTGACCGCCTCGTCGGCGTGCCGGCGAGAGAGCACGGCCACGGCGATCCCGAAGGTCAGCACGCAGGCGATGCCGCCGATGGCCAGCGTCCAACGCGGGCCGAAGGCGTCGCCGACCCAGCCGATCAAGGGTGCGCCCAGCGGCGTCCCGCCCAGGAAGATCGCCTGGTAGAGCGCCATCACCCGGCCGCGCATCGCCGGCTCCGTGGACAGCTGCACGGACGCGTTGGCGGCCGTCATCACGGTCAGTGCGGCCAGCCCGGTCGGCACCAGCAGCACCGCATAGGACCAGTAGCCGGGCATCAGCGCCAGCGCCGTCTCCGCCACAGCGAACGCTCCCAGCGAGCCGATGATCAGCTTCCAGGGCAGCTCCACTCGGCGGGCTGCCAGCAGGCCGGCCGACAGTGAACCGATCGCCAGCACCGAGCCCAGCAGCCCGTACTGCTCGGGCCCAACCTTGAAGACGGTCGTTGCCATCAGCGCATTGGTGATCTGGAAGTTCATCCCGAACGTGCCCAGCATGAACACGATGAACATCGCCAGCATGATGTCGGGACGCCGCCGGACGTAACGGACCCCGTCCATCACCGCCCCCTTGGCCCGCACTCGCGGTGCAGGAGTCAGCAGGTCCGGATCCATCCGATACAGGGCGGCCAGCACGGCCAGGAAGCTGAGCCCATTGATCGCCAGCGCCGGGCCGACGCCCCACCAACCGATGATCAGCCCGGCCACCGCCGGTCCGACCAGCCGGGCGGCATGGAACGAGGTGGTGTTCAGGCCGACCGCGTTCGGAATCAGCTTCTCGCTGACCATCTCCGGCGCGAACGCCTGCCGAGCCGGCCCGTCGAAGGCGGCGGCGATGCCGAGCAGGGTGGCCAGCAGGTAGACATGCCACAGCTGGATCCAGCCGCCGATCACCAGCGTCGCCATGGTGAGGCCGACCAGACCCTGGGCGGCCTGGGTGTACATCAGCAGCCGGCGCTTCGCCACCCGGTCGGCCAGCGCACCGGCATAGGGCGCCAACAGTGCGATCGGCAGGAACTGCAAGCCGGTGACGATGCCCAGCGCCCAGGCTGAGTTGTTGGTCAGGACGGTCAGCACCAGCCAGTCCTGGGCGACCCGCGCCATCCAGGTGCCGACATTGGAGATCAGTCCACCGGTCCAGAAGAGCCGGTAATTGGGAATGCTCAGTGAAGCGAAGGTCGGCACCCGCTGAGCGGTTGCCGTACTCACGCGTCCAGCACCCGATTCAGCACCTCGGTCGCGGCTCGCAGAACCTCCTGGTCGGCCTCGCTCAATCCGGCCAGCCGCTGCATCATCCAGTCGTCCCGGGCGCGGACGGTCTGCTCCAGGGCGTCCTGGCCGGCGGCGGTCAGCGAGACGAGCTTGGAGCGTCCGTCGTTCGGGTTGCCGCTCAAGCTGACCAGACCCCGCTCGACAAGGCAGTTCACCGTTCGGGTCATGGACGGCGCCGCCACCCGCTCAAGGTCGGCAAGCTCGCTGGGAGTGCGCGATCCGTCCAGCAGCTTGAACAGCACTCCGGCGTGGTGTGGTGCCAGTTCCGGGTTGGCTTCGAAGCGTACCCGGCGACTCACCTGCTGGCAAGTGGTGCGGACGGCGTTTGCCAGATGACCCAGATCTTCACTCACAGTTAGTTAGCTTAGCTCATTAGCTTGGCTAACTAAAGTCACCAGGAAGCCGCCCACCCCACCAGGTCGGGATCGGCCAGCGAATCGACGACCAGATCGGCGTCGAACTCCACGTTCTTCAGCGTCGGCACCCCGACCACTGCCAACCCGGCCGCGCGCGCCGAGGCCAGGCCGGTCTCGGAATCCTCGAAGGCCAGACAGTGCTCCGGCGTGGCTCGCAGCAGCGAACACGCCTTCAAATACAGATCGGGGGCCGGCTTGCCGACGGCCACGTCGTCGAAGCTGACCAGGGCATCGAAGCGTCCCCACAGCCCGGCGGGACGCAGCGCCGCCTCGACCAGCGCTCGCGGCGAGTTGCTGGCCACCGCGATCGGCATCCGTCCACGCAAGGAGGTGACCAGCTCAACAGCGCCGGGCATCGGCTCAGCCTCAGCCGCGATCACCTCGGCGGCCAACCGCAGCAACTGGGTGCCGATCGCCGCCTCGTTGCCGATCTCACCGAACCGCTCGGCCATCAACCGGACGGTGTCCGGCACCGACTTGCCGATGAACTCGGACTTGATCGACGGTGGGTAGTCTAAGCCCCTCTCGGCGAAGATGGTGGCTTCAGCCTTGGTCCAACACGCCTCGGAGTCGACGAGCAGCCCGTCGTTGTCGAAAACGACCGCCTCGGGCCGAAAGTGCAGTGTCATTCAGTTCTCCTGCCGCGCAGCCCACCAGGCCAGCAGCTCGTCCTTCGCCCGCTGCTCACCGAGCGGGCCGTCGTCGATTCGACGTTCCAACAGATACTTGTAGGCCGCGCCCACGTCCCGTCCGGGCCCGATGCCGAGCAGCTCCATGATCTGCGTCCCGTCCAGATCCGGACGCATCGAGTCCAGCTCCTCCTGGGCGGCCAACTCGTCGATCCGCCACTCCAACTCCTCATAGGAGCGGCGCAAGGTGTCGGCCTTGCGCTGGTTGCGGGTCGTGCAGTCCGAGCGGGTCAGAATGTGCAGTCGCTCCAGCTGATCGCCGGCATCGCGGACGTAGCGGCGCACCGCCGAATCGGTCCAGTGCCCCTCGCCGTAGCCGTGGAAGCGCAGGTGCAGTTCGACGAGCTTGGCGACCGCCTTGATCTCGTCGTTGGAGAAGTGCAGCGCCTCCATCCGCTTGCGGGTCATCTTGGCCCCGACCACGTCGTGATGGTGGAAGGAGACCTTGCCACCGGGCTCGAAGCGACGCGTCCGCGGTTTGCCGATGTCGTGAAAGAGGGCGGCCAGACGTCCGACCAGGTCCGGGGCATGGCCGCGGGCCCGCTCCAGCTCGATCGACTGCTCGATCACGGTCAGCGTGTGCTCGAAGACATCCTTGTGCCGGTTGTGCTCGTCGGATTCCATCCGCAGCGCCGGCAGCTCCGGCAGGACGATGTCGGCCAGCCCGGTGTCGACCAGCAGCTCCAGGCCGGGCCGCGGGTCAGCCGACAGCATCAGCTTGGTCAGCTCGTCGCGGACCCGCTCGGCGGAGATGATGGTGATCCGTCCGGCATCGGCCTTCATGGCCTCGACGACGTCGGGGGCCGGCCGGAAGCCCAGCTGGGAAGCGAATCGGGCCGCCCGCATCATCCGCAGCGGATCGTCGGAGAACGAGATCTCCGGCGCCGACGGGGTCCGGATCACGGCGGCTTCCAGGTCGTCCAGGCCCTTGAACGGGTCGAGCAGTTCGCCGGTCACCGTGTCCAGGGCCATGGCGTTGATGGTGAAGTCGCGTCGGATCAGGTCACCACCGAGGTGATCGCCGAAGACGACCTCAGGCTTGCGGCTGTGATCGACGTAGCTGTCGGCTCGGAAGGTGGTGATCTCGACCAGCCAGGACTTGTCGTCGTCGATCCGGCAGGCGATGGTGCCGTAGGCGCGGCCGACATCCCACACGGCTTTGGTGAACCTGCGGACGATCTGCTCGATCTGGTCCGGATGCGCAGAGGTGGTGTAGTCCAGGTCGGTGCCCAGGCGTCCCAGCAGGGCGTCCCGGACCGAGCCGCCGACCAGATAGAGCTCATGGCCCTCAGCGGCGAAGGCTTCGGTGAGCTGGCGCACTTTCGGCCCGGCGGCCAGCACGGCGTCCAGCGCGGCGCGGCGATCAGCAGTCAGGTCAGGCACGACCGAGCAGTCTACCGGGGCGGACGCCCCTGCGGCCCGTCAGCCGGGTCGCCGGGCTGAGCGCGTCCGGGACGGACCGGCTCAGCGACCCCCGTACGATAGGACGGTGACAAGCGGTGGATCCAGCTCCTGGCGCCGCGCCCTGGGCTACCCGCTCGCGGTGCTGCTGGCAGCCACAAGTCTGGCCTGGCTGGCCCCGGCAACGGCCGATGCGGTGGCCACGCCGCAGCTGCGCGTCACCCTGAACAGCCTGACGGTCAGCGGCACCGAGCCGGACGACACCGTCCAGATCACTGCCACCGTCACCAACGCCAGCCCGGACCCGGTCTACGGAGTGCAGGCGATCCTGTGGCGCTCCCGGGATCCGATCCGCGACCCAACGACGCTGCGCCGCGCCGAGGCCGCCGAGTCCGGCTGGGGATCGCGGATGACCGCCACCCCCGACCACTACCGGCTGATCACCCGCTCCACGGACGCTTTCGCGCCGGGCGCGAAGACCCAGCTCAAGTTGAAGGCGACGATGGCCGACCTCGGCTTCGACACCACCGGGGCGGCCTACGCCTTCGGGGTGCAGGTGCTGGGGACCTCGGATCAGAGCAGCAACTACAGCGTGGCCGGCCAGATCCGCACCTTCGTCAGCCTGCCGGGCAACTCCGTCCCGCTGACCTCGGCGGTCCTGCTGTCCACCACCCCGACCAAGGTGGTCGACGGCCTGTTCCGCGATGACAGCCTCTCCGCCGAGCTGACCGGACGACTGAATACCCTGCTCACCGCAGCCGGCGAACCCGGACGCAGCTGGCTGATCGACCCAGAACTGTTGGACGAGGTGCGCGACCAGGCCGACGGCTATCTGGTGATGAGCGGCGACAAGACCGTGCCGGGCACCGGCCAACAGATCGCCGCCAGCTGGCTGGCCCGCTACGAGCAACTGGATCGGGACTGGGGCGCCCGGACGCTGTACGGCAACCCGGACGTCGCCGGTGCGGCAGCCGCCAACCAACCCGCCGTCCTGGCTCGCGCCCAGACCGTCGGCAATGACGTCGCCGACCTCTCCGATCTGCCGCTGGTGGTGATCCCCAACGGGCTCGTTCTGGACGAGACCGGGCTGGAGTACCTCGCCGGCCTGAGCGATGCGGCGGTGCTGGTGCAGAACAGCGCCTCCACCCGAGTACTCAAGCCGGTCTCCGGCGGACCCGCCGTGGTGCCGGTGGCCGGCTCGGATTCGTCGACAACGGCGACCGGGTCGCTGGAGGCCCGGCTGATCTCGTTGGCTAACACCGTGGTGGCCGGTGCCGCCGGCCAGCTGCGGCTGATCACGTCCGCCGATGATCTGGCCAAGGACGAGGACAGCCGACCCGACTGGACGAACGCGCGTTCGCTGCCCGACCTGCTGGCCACTGCTGCGAAGGGCAGCCCCGAGTTGTCGGTTCAGGTGGTGCCGACCCTGACGGCGAGTGACTTCGACCAGCTCAAGCAGATCGGTCACGACTTCGCCACGTACCAGGAGATCGCGCCGACTTCGACGGCCCTGACCCAGAGCGGGCCGGCGCTGGCCCGGCTCAGTTCGTCCAGCTGGGTGCAGAACCCGCAAGGCCGCAATGACCTGGTTCGGGCACTGAGCGACCGGTTCGGCCCACACGTTCTGACCGACGGCATCGAACTGCACGCCAGCTCCCGATTCGTGATGTCGTCGCGCACCAATGAGTTCCCGATCACCGTCACCAATGAACTCACCGACCAGATCCAGGTGATCGTGCAGGTGGTCTCGGACAACCCGCAACGCCTGGCGATCCCGCCGTCGAAGGTCTTCACCATCGATCCTGGGCAGAGCCAGACGGTGAACATCCGGCCGGAGGCGAGCTCGAACGGGGTGATCGGAGCCACCGCGCAACTGACCTCCGTTTCCGGGCATCGGATCAACGAGGGCACCCGGATCGTGGTCGAGGTGACCGACCTCGGCATGGTGGCCTGGATCATCGTCGCAATCTCAGCCGTGGTGCTGATCGGCGCCACCGCCTTCCGAATCCGCCAGGTGCGGCGCCGTGACGCCGCCGCCGAGAGTGATGCCGTGCCGGAGAGGGCCGAATGAGCGAAGCCAGCAACTCTGGGCGCAAGCTGCTCAGCGCGACCGCAGTGATGGCGTCGGGGACGATGGTCTCCCGGGTGCTCGGCCTGATCCGAGCCGTCCTGATCGCCTTCATCCTGGGCAACTTCACGATGCGGGCCGACGTCCTCACCTTGGCCCTGACCGTCCCCAGTTCGCTGTATCTGTTGCTGGCCGGCGGCACCTTGAACAACGTGCTGGTGCCTCAGATCGTCCGCGCGGTCAGCCGGGACGAGGACGGCGGACGGGCTTTCGTCGACCGGATCATGACCGGCTTCCTGGTGATCCTGGGCGCTCTCACCGTGCTGTTCACAGTGGCTGCACCGCTGGTGATGTGGATCTACACCAAGCCGACCTGGCGTGCACCGGAGATGGCCGAGCATTGGCGGACGCTGCTGCTGATGAGCTACCTGACGATGCCGCAGATCTTCTTCTACGGTGTCTTCTTCCTGATCGGCCAGGTCCTCAACGCCCGCGAGAAGTTCGGGCCGATGATGTGGGCCCCGGTGTTGAACAACGTGGTGTCGATCATCTCGTTGAGCCTGTACCTGTTCTTCTGGGGTTCGCAGACCTCCCGGGATCTGGCGTTCACCGATCAGCAGGTCTGGCTGCTCGGCATCGGTTCCACCCTCGGCATCGCCGTGCAGACCCTGATTCTGCTGCCCTATCTGAAGCGGGCCGGGTTCAGCTACCGGCCGCGGTTCGACCTGAAGGGCACCGGGCTGGGCCGGACGTTCCACGTCGCCAAGTGGATGGTCGGCTACGTGGCGCTGACCTCGCTGGCCCAGGTCGTGGTCACCAATATGGCCTCCGGCGGCGGCATCAACGCTTACCAGCAGGCCTATCTGATCTGGATTCTGCCGCATTCGCTGCTCACCGTGTCCCTGGCCACCGCCATGCTGCCGGCCGCCTCGACCGCAGCCCTGGCCGGCAATCTGGCCGGAGTCGCCGAGGAGACGAATCGGGCACTGCGGTTGGCCTTGACCTTCCTGGTGCCGTCCTCGGTGGCCTTCGTGGCCCTGGCCGACCCGATCGCCCGAGTCCCGTTCGGTAATGGCGCGGGTGCGGCCGACTACCACTTCGTGGCCTGGGCGCTGGCCGCCTTCGGGATCGGGCTGGTCCCCTACACGATTCAGTACCTGTACCTGCGCGCCTTCTACGCCCTCGACAACACCAAGACGCCCTTCGGTCTGCAGATCTGGATCAGTGGAGCGAACGCGGCCCTGGCGGTGATCCTGGTGCTGGCCTGGAACGACCCGAACACGGTTGCCGCCCGATTGGCACTGGCCTACTCGGCGTCCTACTTCCTGGGCGTCTTCCTCACTCATCGCTCACTGAAGCGCCGGCTGCCCGACCTGGACGGACGGACGTTGTGGCAGCACCTGGCCCGACTAGTGCTGGCCTCGGCACCGGCCGCACTGGTGGCCTGGCTGATCACCTGGGCCGGCGCCGGCCTGGCGTCGACCTGGTTGCGGCTGCTGATTCTGGCCGTGGCCGGGGTGGCCGCGGTGGCCATCTTCTTCGTGGTCGCCAGGCGGCTGGGCATCGACGAGGTGTCCTCCCTGATTTCGGTGCTGCGCCGACGTCGCGGTGATGATGGCGACTCTGATGCGGCCGAGGCGCTAGTCGCCGAGGAGGACGCCGAGGAGTCGACTCCGCGTCCCGCAGCCGAGGAGCCGGTCGCTGATCGGGGCCGTCCCAGCGACTACGAGCGACCGGCCGCCTCACCGTCTCCGGTGCTGCGGCCCGCCGATCCGGACGGTGTGGGCGTGTTCGTCCAGGTCACTCCGCCGCCGGCTCCGCCCGAGGTGATCCTGGAGTACCCCGAGCCGAGCGTCGATCCGGGAACCGGACGGGTGCTGGCCGGTCGCTATCGGCTGGGCACCCTGCTGGCCGCCCGGGACTCTGGCCAGTCCTGGCTCGGCAGCGACATCGTGCTCGGCCGTCCGGTGTTGGTGCAGCTACTTCCGTCCGGTTCGCCGCGGACGGCCGCCGTGCTGCGCTCGGCCCGACAGGCCGCCGGCGCCACCGATGCCCGATTCCTGCGGGTGTTGGACGTGCTGGTACCCGGCGCCACCGAACAGGCCACCTTGCTGGATCAGGGTGACGAGCCACCCGAGGGCGCCTTCGTCGTCTACGAGTACGCCGCCGGGCAGACTCTGGAGAAACTGCTCCGTCGAGGGCCGCTGACCGGCGTCGAAACCGCCTGGGTGATCCGGGAGATCGCCGATGCCCTGAACGGCCTGCACAGCCAGGGGCAGCACCACGGCCAGCTCAATCCGGCCACGGTGCTGATCACCAACTCCGGCAACCTCAAGATCCTCGGCTATGCGGCCGGCCTGGACGAGGAGGCGGTCGGCAACGCCTCCGGTGACGTCCTGGCGCTGGGCGAGTTGCTGTACGCCTGCCTGATCGCCCGCTGGCCGCTGCAGCCGGCCTTCGGTCTGCATCCGGTCTTGGAGAAGGACGGACGGCTGCCGCTGCCCAGCGAGGTCCGCACCGGCGTGGCCCCGCAGCTGGACAAGATCGTCGACCGGATCCTGTCCGTGGAGCCGCGCGGCCATGCGGAGCCGATCGAGACGGCCGCCGAGCTGACCACCCAGCTGTCCTTGGTGCTGGGCCCGACCAGCGCGGTGTCCGATCTGCGGGCCCGGCTGAACCGCAACGGCACCGAGCCCGACGAGCCGGCCCCGGTCTCCCGGGTGGCTCCGCCGCTGCCGACGCCGGCCGCCAGCCGGTTCCAGGTGTCCAGCCCACTGGAGAGCTCGAGTGTGGGCTCCGGTGATGATGAGGAGTTCGTCTCCTCGGCCCTGGATCGTCAGGAGGGCTTCACCCCGGTCCCGCCGCCGCCGGCCGTCGAGTCGTCCACGCCGCCGGCGCCCAAGACCCGACTGCCCTTCGTGATCGGCACCTTTGGTCTGGTCCTGGCTGTGGGCCTGGTGGCTGCGGCGATCCTGACCCCGCGTCCGGTGGTCACCCCGAGTGCCGCACCGGCGGGGAAGCTGACGATCATCGCCGCGTCCGATTTCGACCCCAAGCAGGACGGGGGCAGTGGCGGCGAGAACGCCAAGCTGGTGCTGCAGGCGATCGACCAGAACCCGAAGACCTCCTGGGTGACCGAGAAGTACAAGAAGTCGGCCACCTTCAACGGCCAGAAGCCGGGGGTCGGACTGATCGTCGATCTGGGCGCGGTTCGCGACGTGACCTCGGTCGAGGTGATGTCCGCGGCACCGGGCGGCGCTGTTCAGCTGATGGTGCCCATCGATTCGGCCACCTCGGCGCCCAAGCAGTCGGTGAAGCAGTGGCAGTCGGTTGCGGCGTCGTCCGACCTGGCCGCCGACACGCTGCTGGTTCCCAGCACCGCGCCGCGCACCCGCTTCCTGCTGATCTACCTGACCTCGCTGCCCTCGATCGGCAAGAGCGTCTACCAGGGCACCATCTCCGAGATCGCCGTCCTCGGCCGCTGACTCGTCCCCCCCCCCGGTCCGGGCCCAGAAAGCAGCAGTGCCGCCGGGGAAACCCCGGCGGCACTGTCGCAGTTCTGGCGAACTCAGATGGCAACGTCTCCATCGACCCAGTCGAAGGTCTTGGTGACGGCCTTCTTCCAGTTGCGGTACAGGCGAGCACGCTCGTCCTGCTCTGCACTCGGCACCCAGCGCTTGTCCTCGGCCCAGTTGGCGATGACGTCGGCTTCGCCGTTCCAGTAGCCAGTGGCGATACCGGCCGCGTAGGCCGCACCAAGGGCAGTGGTCTCAGCGACGACCGGACGAACCACCGGCACGCCCAGCTGATCGGCCTGGAACTGCATGAGCAGCTCGTTGGCGGTCATGCCGCCGTCGACCTTCAGCTCGGCCAGCTTGACGCCGGAGTCGGCTTCCATGGCGTCCAGGACCTCGCGGGTCTGGAAGGCGGTGGCCTCCAGGACGGCGCGGGCGATGTGGCCACGGTTGACGAAGCGGGTCAGGCCGACGATCGCGCCGCGGGCGTCGGAACGCCAGTACGGAGCGAACAGGCCGGAGAACGCCGGGACGAAGTAGGCACCACCGTTGTCCTCAACGGACGCGGCGAGCTCTTCGATCTCCGGAGCAGAGGAGAACATCTTCAGGTTGTCGCGCAGCCACTGAACCAGCGAGCCGGTCACTGCGATCGAACCCTCAAGGGCGTAGATGGTCTTCTGGTCGCCGATCTTGTAGCAGACGGTGGTCAGCAGACCGTTCTTCGACGGAACGATCTCCTCGCCGGTGTTCATGATCATGAAGCAGCCGGTGCCGTAGGTGTTCTTCGCCATGCCCGGCGCGAACGCGGCCTGGCCGAAGGTCGCAGCCTGCTGGTCGCCCAGGTCGCCTGCGATCGGGACGCCACCGAGCAGACCCTGCTCGCGGCCGTAGCCGTAGACCTCGGAGGAGGACTTGATGGCCGGGAGCATGCTCATCGGGATGCCCATGTCGGCTGCGATCGACGGATCCCAGCTGAGGGTCTTCAGATCCATCAGCATGGTGCGGGAAGCGTTGGTCGGGTCGGTGACGTGCACGCCGCCGTCGACACCACCGGTCAGGTTCCAGATGACCCAGGTGTCCATGTTGCCCATGAGCAGCTTGCCGGCCTCGGCGTCGGCGCGAGCGCCTTCGACGTTGTCCAGGATCCACTTGACCTTGGGGCCGGAGAAGTAGGTGGCCAGCGGCAGACCGACGCGAGCCTTGTACTTGTCCTGACCCTCAGCGCCGCCCAGGTCCTCGACGATCTTGGAGGTACGGGTGTCCTGCCAAACGATGGCGTTGTAGACCGGGAGGCCGGTCTCCTTGTTCCAGACGACCGTGGTCTCGCGCTGGTTGGTGACGCCAACAGCCTGGATGTTCTCCTTGTTGAGGCTGGACTTGGCCAGAGCCTCGGCGACGACCTCGCGGACGGCGTCCCAGACCTCAATCGGGTTGTGCTCGACCCAGCCCGCACGCGGGAAGATCTGCTCGTGCTCCTTCTGGCCCACGGAGACGATGCGACCTTCGTGGTTGAAGACGATTGCGCGGGAGCTGGTCGTTCCCTGGTCAATCGCGAGGATGTACTTGTCGGCCATGGATAATTCCTTCCACATCATTGTTGAATGGAGAGTTCTGAGCGGGTCGGCGGCCACCGGCCCGCTCGCTGTTTTCAGGGGCGGGTGAGGTGGTGGGTGAGCCCGGGATCACCGAACTCACCCACCGACTTGTTGGTTATCAGGCCGGCAGCAGGAAGCCAGCGGTCAGGCCGGCGATCACACCACCGACGATGGGGCCGAAGACCGGAACCCAGGAGTACGCCCAGTCAGACGAGCCCTTGTTCGGGATCGGCAGGACAGCATGGGCAATACGGGGGCCGAGGTCACGAGCCGGGTTGATGGCGTATCCGGTGGGGCCACCGAGTGAAGTACCGATACCGACAACCAGCAGGCCAACGGGCAGAGCGCCGAGCCAGCCGAGCTGACCGCCGGTCCAGTGGCCGAGGCCGAGGATGAACAGAACCAGAACGAAGGTGCCGATGAGCTCGGTCATGAAGTTCCAGCCGTAGTTGCGGATCTCGGGACCGGTGGAGAACACGCCCAGCTTGTAGCCCTCGGGGGCATCCTCATCGAAGTGCTGCTTGTACGCCAGCCAGCACACGACTGCGCCGATGAAGGCGCCGACCATCTGGCCGGCCAGGTAGGTGGCGATGGAAGCTGCGTCAACCGGCACACCGGGGACGAACTCCTTGGCGCCCGACGCCATCACGCCGAACGTGACGGCCGGGTTCAGGTGCGCACCGGACTTGTAGGAGACAACGACGCCAGCGAAGACGGCGAGACCCCATCCCCAGTTGATGTGCAGAGTGCCCGATCCGTGCCCCTTGGTCTTGGCGAGGAGGTTGTTCGCCACAACGCCACAGCCGAGGAGGACAAGAATGGCGGTGCCAACGACCTCCGACAGGAAAACAGTTGGAAGCATCGTGATTGCTCGCTTTCCGACACCAACACTGGTGTCAGTCTGTGCGTCCGACGGGACGCGGGGTTATCGATAGCTATACCGAGTGAGTAGGGATTGGACAGTCCGGTCGGTCCGACCTTGGCGCGTCTTTAGACGGACGCCTCGTCTGGGGTGATGAACGAGGGGTGGACCAACCGAGTGGGCCGAGGTGCGCGCGACTCGCAGCAACCACGGTCATGACGGACGGGCCAGCACCCTCGCTGTCCCGTTCCGCTGGACAGTACACAGAAGCGCCGACCGGGCACCGGAGTCCAGATCCGATGCCCGGTGGAAGTCAGACGACCGCGCGCGGCGGCGTCCCCTTCCCGGTTACAGACGAGGCTGAATCCGCCAACGTCGAGCGTCGGCGTTGCGTGAAGGCACATCGACGACTCCTTTGACGACTGAACCCCGTAGCAGCAGGCCAGATGAGCGCTTCTACCCCTGCCGGATGGCTTCATCTTGCTAAGGGTTGAACGCATGCGCTAGACCTGTGCACGAACGTGCATCGGAGGGAATCCCGGATGAACGAGCGCTACGAGGAGATGTACCAGGCTGCATCTCGGTACTACATCCAGGGCGAGACCATGGAGAGCATCGCTCGACAGCTGCGTCTCTCCCGCTCATCGGTGTCCCGTCTCCTCAAGGACGCCCGCGAGACCGGACTGGTCCGAATCTCGCTGGCCGACCATCAGGGTTCAGCCTCTCCGATGGCCGCCACCCTGAGCCGCTACTTCGGCATCCGGGTGCACATGGTGTCGGTCCGGGAGAACGCCAACGAGAACGTCCGCTTCGATCAGGTGGCCCGGCTGGCCGGACGCCTACTCACCGAAGCCGTCGAGGATCACCAGCTGATCGGTGTCGCCTGGGGCGTCACTCTCTCCCACATCGTGCAGTACCTGGGACGCCGCCCGCTGGTCGGGGCCAGCGTCGTCCAGATCAATGGGGGAGCCAACCAGCGCAGCTCCGGCATTCCCTACATCGGCGAGATCCTGCAAGCCTTCGGGGACGCCTTCGACGCCCGAGTGGTGCTGTTCCCGGTGCCGGCCTTCTTCGACTACGCCGCCACCAAGCAGGCCATGTGGCGGGAGCGGTCTGTGCAGAACGTGCTGCGGCTGCACGAGCGGCTCGACCTGGCCATCTTCGGCGTCGGCTGCCTGGAGGGACGGGTGCCCTCGCACGTCTACAGTGCCGGCTACATGGACGCGGCCGACATGGCCTCCCTCAAGGCGGACGGCGTTGTCGGCGATGTCTGCACGGTCATGCTGCGCGAGGACGGGTCGTACGCCGACATCAGCTACAACGAGCGTGCCACCGGACTGACCCCGGCCGAGTTGCAGCGGATCCCGCGCCGATTCTGTGTGGTCGCCGACCCGTCCCGGGCTCCTGCCGTGGTCGGTGCACTGCGGGCCGGGACGGCAACCGACCTGGTGCTGGACGAGGGCACCGCGCGGGCCGTCCTGGACCGGTTGCGGCTCTAGTCACAGCCCCCTGGCGCGATTTCCCAGCCCGAGGCTGCTCGCGTGCACGTCTGCCATACCTTGGCCACTAGCGCATTCAATCGGCCCACCGGCGCTTTAGCCTAGGCAAGGACGCCTCCTCGCTGTGGTGGAGATCAACGTGGATCCACCGCCCCGTGGCCTGGCGTCGCCACGAAACCAGGAGGAGACGTGAGGAAACTCGCTGTTGACGTCGTCGTCATTGGTGGCGGCTCAACCGGCGCCGGTGTGGTGCGTGACGTCGCGATGCGCGGCTACAGCACCGTGCTGCTGGAGCGCGCGGATTTGGGCCAAGGCACCACCGGACGCTTCCACGGGCTGCTGCACTCCGGCGGCCGCTATGTGGTGTCCGACCCGCTGTCGGCCACCGAGTGCGCCCAGGAGAATGCGATCCTGAGCCGGATCCAGGCCGGTGCGGTCGAGATGACCGGCGGCTACTTCGTCACCGGACCCGACGACGACCCGTCGTTCGCGGACAAGTTCCTGGCCGGCGCGGCTGCGACCGGAGTCCCGGCCCAGGAGATCCCGGTTGCCGAGGCCCTGCGCAATGAGCCCCGGCTGAACCGCGGCATCAAGCGGGCCATCGAGGTACTCGACGGCACCGTCGACGGCTGGCAACTGGTCTGGGGGGCTGCCAACTCGGCGCGGCACTACGGCGCACAGATTCTGACCTACCACAAGGTCACCAAGATCGACACCGTGGACGGCCACGTGGCCGCCGTCCACTGCACCGACCTGAAGAACGGCGAGGACGTCGTCATCGAGACCGGCTTCGTGCTCAACTGTGCCGGCCCGTGGGCCGGTCAGATCGCCGCGATGGCCGGCGCCCACCCCGTGGACGTGATCCCGGGCCGCGGCATCATGGTGGCGATGAGCCACCGGCTGGTGAACCGCGTCGTCAACCGCTGCATCTACCCCGCCGACGGCGACATTCTGGTGCCGGTGCACACGGTCTCCATCATCGGCACCACCGACGTGAAGGTGGACGATCCGGACAACCTGGCCATCGAGGCCACCGAGGTCCAGCAGATGTTCGACGCCGGCGAGGTGCTGGTGCCCGGCTTCCGCAAGGCTCGCGCTCTACACGCCTGGGCCGGAGCTCGTCCGCTGATCAAGGACAACCGGGTGGCGGCCACCGACACCCGGCACATGAGCCGCGGTATGGCCGTCATCGACCACACCACCCGCGACGGCCTGGACGGCATGCTGACGATCGGTGGCGGCAAGCTGACCACCTACCGGCTGATGGCCGAGCACATCGTCGACGCCATGTGCGAGAAGCTCGGTGAGAAGCGGGTCTGCCGCACGGCGGACGAGGACATGCCGGTCGAGGGGGCCGGCCCCAACTACGTGGTCACCCACCGCTTGCATGACCGCGAGCACGACCGGCTCGACGACCAGATCATCTGCGAGTGCGAGCTGATGAGCCGCAAGATGTTCACCGACGCCCTGGCTGAACAGCCCAAGGGCACCTTCGACGACCTACGCCGCCAACTGCGTCTCGGCATGGGTCCTTGCCAGGGCGGTTTCTGCAGCATGCGCGCGACCGGGATCGCCCTGGCAAGTGAACACATCGACATCGAGCGGGCCACCGAGCTGCTGCGACTGTTCCTGAAGAACCGCTGGATCGGCCTGTGGCCGATTCTGCACGGCGAACAGCTACGCCAGACCGCCCTGGACAACTGGATCTTCGCTGGGACCCTCGACATCGAGCACCTCCCGGCCGCCGAAAGCGAGGTCGTGCTGTGAGCCGCGTAGTAGTGATCGGAAGTGGTCTGGCCGGACTGGTCGCCGCCAACCGGCTGGCTGATGGTGGCGCCGACGTGGTGCTGCTGAGCAAGGGCATCGGCGGGTTGCAGCTGGGCCAGGGAACCGTGGACGTGCTGGGCTACACCCCCGAGCGGGTCACCAACCCGATCAAGGCCGTCGCGAAGGTCGACAAGGGCCATCCGTACGCCGCCATCGGCACCCAGGGTGTGCTGACCGCGCTCAGCTACCTCAAGGACCTGGTCCCCGACCTCCTGGTCGGCGATCCGGAGGCCAACTATCACCTGCCCACCGCGGTCGGCGCGCTGCGTCCGACCTGCTTGGCTCAGCCGAGCATGATCGCCGGCAACCTGAAGGCAGGCAGTTCGGTGGTCGTGGTCGGCCTGCGCCGGCTGAAGGACTTCCAGCCCGAACTGGTCGCCGGCAACCTGGCCCGCACCGAGTTGCCCGACGGCGGACGGGTCAGTGCCCGCGCCATCAATGTGGACGCGGTCGCTCGAGAAGGCGAGATCGACTCGTCCGGCCTCACCTTCGCCAAGGCCTTCGACGATCCGGCCTTCCGTCAGCGCTTCGCCGCGCTTATCGGTCCGCTGCTCAGCGACGGCGAGATCGTCGCCCTGCCGGCAGTGATCGGCCTGAACGACGCTCACGCATATGCCGACCTGTCGGCCATCCTCGGCCATCCGGTCTTCGAGATTCCGCTGCCGCCGCCCTCGGTGGCCGGGCTCCGACTGAACCAGGCGCTGAACGCCCGGGCCCTGGGCGCCGGCGTGCGGATGGTCTCCGGGGTCCGCACGGTCGGCTTCGCCGCCGACGGCGACCGCGTCCTCAACGTCCGCAATGCCACAGTGCCGGCCGAGCGGGAGTACCGCGCCGACGCATTCGTCCTGGCCACCGGCGGCTTCGAAGCCGGAGCGCTGGCCATGGACTCCTACGGCACGGTGACCGAGACCCTGTTCGGGCTGCCGCTGGTCGGCACTGACACGGGCCCGCTCCTTCACGGTGACTACTGGGGCGCCGAACAGCCGGTGTTCAAGGTCGGAGTTGCTGTGGACGCTCAGATGCGGGTACTGGGTGCCGGTCGGCCGGTGTACACGAACCTGCGGGCTGCCGGCGATCTGATCGGTGGCAGCAGCCGCTGGGCCGAGAAGTCCGGAGACGGAATCGCGGCCGCCAGCGCCATTCTGGCTGCCGACTCGATCCTGAAGGAGTTGTGATGGGAACCGAAGGCTTGGAGTTCGCCGGTCACTCGCTGTCCCGGGCCAGCCTGGACTCGTGTGTGAAGTGCACGATCTGTGAAACCCAGTGCCCGGTCGCCGCGGTGACGCCACTGTTCTCCGGACCGAAGTACGTCGGCCCGCAAGCTGAGCGGTTCCGCAACGGAGAGTCGGTCGACCACTCGCTGGACTACTGCTCCAGCTGTGGCACCTGCACCCTGGTTTGCCCCCAAGGCGTCCAGATCGCCGAGCTGAACAGCCAGGCCCGTGCAGTGATGAAGGCCGACCACATGCCGCTGCGCGACAAGCTGATCGGCCAGACGGTGCTGATGGGCAAGGTGATGACCCCGGTCGCACCGATCGCCAAGGCCGCCCTGAACAACAAGCCGCTCCGCAAGGTGATGGAGGCCGTGGTCAAGGTGCATGAGGACGCACCGATGCCGCCGCCACAGTCGCAGACCTTCGAGGGCTGGTTCCGGAAGCGTCCGACCCCGGCCGGTCCGTTCCCGCGGGGCCCGGTCGTCTTCTTCCACGGCTGCGCCGGTGGCTACTTCGAGGTCGAGACGTCGAAGAAGTCGGTGGAGGTTCTGGAATACCTCGGCTACCAGGTGATCGTCCCCAAGCAGGGTTGCTGTGGCCTGGCCCAGCAGTCCAACGGACTCTTCAAGGGCGCCACCAAGGACGTCCTGAAGCTGTGCGACGACCTGCGCTCGGCCGGCAAGGATCTGACCATCGTGTCCTCGTCGGGCTCCTGCACCGGCATGCTCAAGCATGAGGCGCACGAGATCATGGGCGTCGAGGACGAGCGGCTGAAGGATGTCGGCACCCGGATCGTCGACATGATGGAGTTCCTGCTCGATCTGCACGAGGTCGGCGAGCTGCCCACCGACTTCGCCCCGATCGGGATGAAGGTTCCCTACCACGCTCCCTGCCAGCTGAAGAGCCAGGGCATCGGCAAGCCGGCCCTGGAGGTGCTGCGGCTGATCCCCGACCTGGAGGTCGTCGACTCCGGTGCGGTCTGCTGTGGCATCGCCGGCACCTACGGGCTGAAGAAGGAGAAGTACGAGGTCGCCCAGGCCGTCGGCAAGCCCCTGTTCGACATGGTCAAGGAGACCAGCTCCGAGCTGGCCCTGTGCGACACCGAGACCTGCCGCTGGCAGATCCAGAAGTCCTCAGGAGTGCGCACCGAGCACCCGATCTACCTGATTCACCGGGCCTACGGACTGAGCTGAGCTGAACCGGGCCGCCGATCCTAGTGGTCGGCGGCCCGGAATTCATTGTTCCCCTGAGGCGATCCGCAGCTTTGTGGCCTGCCCGGGGATCGGTCTGAGACGATTCAACCCTCCCGGTTGATTGGAATCCCCCCATGGTCCACACCATCCACCTGGGACGCCTCGGCGTCGCCCTCACTGTGCTCGCCAGCGCTGCGCTGTGCGGTCCGACCACCTTCGCCCATGCGTCCACCGCGGCGGACGAAGCGGCAGCCCAGTTCGGGCTGACCAGCTACTCTCTGAGCACAATCACGACCACTGGCGACATCTCCACCGCGCTGAGCCAGGCAGCTGCCGTCCCCGGCACTGTGGAGGAGCCGCACCTGATCTACCTCGCGGCCGGGGAGTACCAGCTGCGCGGCAGCATCCGGGTCGCCGATCGGGTCTACCTCGCCGCGGAGAGCGGGACGACCGTCACTCTGGCCGCCACCGCCGACCAGATGCTGTGGTTCCCCGCCTCGGTGACTGCCGGCGTCTACGGCGGCTCCTGGGACGCCCAGGGACGCGGCTCGGCATCGGTGTTCGCCGCCGCCACCGCCCGGCTCCAGGTGGCCCACCTGACTCTGCGGAATGCCGGCAAGCACGGCCTGGCCGGCTACCGCGGCGTCGACCTCAGTCTGACCGACGTGACCGCCACCGCCAACAAGGTCGACGGGGTACATCTGGACGGCTCCCGGCTGACCGCCACCGGACTGACCGCCACCGCGAACCAGCGCAACGGCGTCCAGCTGTCGGCCGGATCGTCCGCGACAATCACCGACTCCATCCTGGACGCCAATGGCCTGGCGGTCCGGGGCAGCACCACCGGCAAGACCGGGCACGGGCTGGGTCTGTCGTCCTCCTCGGTCACAGTGATCGACACCAGCATCTCGGCCAACAAGGTCTGCGGCATCTCCAGCACCGGTAAGTCGGCGCTCAGCGTGAGCGGCGTCCACGCCGACCGCAACGGACGACACGGCCTGGGCACCTCGGCCGGAGCCCAGGCGTCGGTCAGCAACAGCACCTTCCTCAGCAACGGCTACAACGGGGTGCTGGCCACTGGTTCGGGGACCGTGCTGACCCTGACCGGAGTGCAGATCGCCGACTCGCGGCAGTACGGCATCTCGCTGCCCGGCAAGGGAGCGGTGACGCTGTCGGACACCTCGGTGGTCCGCTCAGGGAAGTCGAACATCGCCGGCTCAGGGAAGAGCCGGCTCACCCTGCAGGCGAACAATCTGATCAGCGCGGCCAAGGCGCACGGGGTGGCCCTGGCCAGCCGGTCCACGCTGAGCATCACCGGCACCGGCAATCAGCTCAACGACAACGCCGGCAACGCTCTGATGCTCTCCGACAAGGGCACCACCGGCCGGATCACCGCGACGGTCAGCTATCAGGGCAACCGCGGAGCTGCCGTGCTGGTTCGCAAGAAGGCCCGGCTGTACCAGGTGCCCGGCAGCTATTCGGCCAATCGGCGCACGGCCACGACCAGCTCCGGCGGCAAGATCATCACCCTGCGCTGAACGCCTCTTCGCCGAACGCCGCCCACCCGGAGGCGTTCGGCTCTAGCGAGCGGCGCTCGGAGCAGCCTGCCGGGCCGCGAACGAGCGGACGAAGACCGGCTGATCCGGCGTGGACGCCGCCTTGTCGTAGCGATAGCCAGCCTGATCGAACTCGGTGATGGCCCGGGCACTGTGCACCCGATTCAGCACCAGCCAGGCGGCCAGCTCACCGCGGGCACGCTTGGCATAGAACGACACCACCGAGCGGCGTCCCCGTGGATCGGTGTCCTCGAAGCGCGGCGAGATCACTCGAGCGTCCAGCAGGTCGGGCTGAATCGCACTGAAGTACTCCGTCGAAGCCAGGTTCACCAGCACCTCCGAGCCGGGCGCCTCGGCCAGATCCTCGGCAACGAGTTCGGTGATCCGCCGGCCCCACCACTGGTACAGGTTGCCGCCGTGTTCGGTCGCCAGCCGCGTCCCCATCTCCAGCCGGTAGGCCAGGATCTGATCCAGCGGCCGCAGCAGGCCGTACAACCCGGACAGGATCCGCAGTGTCTTCTGCGCCTCGGTGTAGTCGCGGGTGTGGAACCGCTGCCGGGCGGCCAGGCCCTGATAGGTATCGCCGTTGAAAGCGAGCAACGCCACTCGCGCGGACGAACCGGCGAAGGGCACCTCGAAGGCGGCCCAGCGTTCGGCGTTCAGGGCGGCCAGCTCGTCCGAGATCCCCGACAGTCGGGCCAGGTCGGTGACCGACTTGCTTTTCATCACCGCGGCCAACGCGATGCTGTCCTGCAGGAGCCGCGGCATGGTGTGGGCGGTCTTGGGCACTGGCGAGTCGAAGTCGAGCGCCTTGGCCGGCGAGATCAAGCTGAGCATTTGCCTGCGATCCTAGGCGCTCCTCCGCTGCTACTCAGCGGGCAGTTTCACTCAGTGGGGCGTCCACCGACCGCCATGATGGCGCTGGCCGGCAAGTGCAGCAGACCGTCGCTTCCCCGGTAGTCCGCGCTCCGCCGGCGGTAGGCCTGCTCCATGGCTGCGGCGCCCGCCTCGCTCTGCGCCCGGTAGACCTGGCCGATCCAGGCCACCTCGCGGGACGGCCCACTCCACCACAGCTCCGGGTCGACCACATGGACGAACTCGTGCAGCCACAGCCGATCAATCCGGACGCCGGCACTGATCAGCAGGCTGCGCACCCCGTCCAGGTCGCGTCGGTAGCCGTCCGGGTTCGCGGACCGTTCCGCTCCCGGCGGGATGACCGCACCGGACTGGGCCACCACGTCGTTCCACAGCTGCTGGACGCCGTGCTGGGCCGGCCAGGTGGACACCGCCAGCCGTCCCTGCGGTGCGAGCAGAGCCACCATCCGCTGCAGGGAGGCTTTCGGCTCGGCCAGCTGGTTGAGCACACAGTTGGCCGTGATCGCGGTGAATGGGCCGCTGATGCCGTCCAACTCAGGCAGACCGGCCCGGACGAGTTCGGCGGCCGGCGCGTTCTGGGCCGCCAGCGCGAGCATGTCCGGCTCGGGGTCGACAGCCACCACGGCACAGCCGCGCTGCAGCGCTGCGGCTGCCACCGCACCGGTGCCCGTGCCGACATCGAGCAGGGTGTCGCCCGGGGTTGGGTCCAGTGCGTCCAGAAGGGGGTCGACCAGCTCGGCACAGAGCAGCGCGAAGGTGTCGGCATAGGCCTGGGCCTTGCCGGCCCACTTGCCCTCGGTACTGCTCACGAGTGCAGCGTAGGTCGGCGGCGCCGCCACACAGAGCGCATCTCAGCCAATTCCCGAGGATCGAGGCGGCTGGCTACCGCCCGACCGCAGTCAGTGCCGCCTCGTCAGGATCGGTGCCGTCGGGGTGGCCGAGAATCTGCGCCAGCGGACGGATCCGCGCCAGATCGAAGGCCGCCCACATGCTCGACTTGGTGTTTCCCTCCACCGACATAGACAGATGCTGGTCAGGCAGCCACATGGTCAGCACCACCCGCTTCACCCCACCGGGCCCGTCTGTGGTCTTCTTGTCGGTCTTGATCCAGCCGTTCGCCGGAGCCCCGCCGATCGTCACGTCATAGCTGGCCAGGGTCGTCTTCTTGGTGAACTTCGTTCCGTAGTGGTGCTCGGCGTCGGAAAGGCCCTCCCAGTAGCGGTAGCGAATCAGGGCATCGCCAAGTTCGCACTCCCACATGACTGTCGGCTTCTTGTAGGCCCCGTTGCCGGTGGACGACACCTGCTGGCAGTCCGAATGGGTGGCGATGGACGGGTAGGCGTACTGAAGGTAGCTCCAGTCAGCATCCTTCCCTGACGGTGCCGGACATGCCGAACCGTCGGTGATGGTGGATCCGTCCCAACACAGAGTCGCCGCAGGGGTCGGCAACGCGGCCGACGAACTCGGGGTGTCCGACGGCGTCGGGTTGGCCGGAGTACTTGCCGCAGGGCTGGCCGAGGACGGCGGCCCGGACGGAGTGCTCGACAGTGACGGCTGGCCTGCCGCTTTGGAGGCGGGCGCTCCGATCAGACCCGTCGCGAACGCGACGCCCACCCCGCCGCCGATCAAGACCAGAGCCAGGAGCCCGATCAGCACCACTGGCAACACGCGGCGCTTCGGCTTGCCGGATGGTGCCTTCTCCGCGATCGGCTGGATGGGCGGTTGGGCCGGTGGCGCGTTGAGGTAGCCGGAGCCGTACGGGGGCTGCCCGGGGTAGGTGTAGGTCGGCTGGCCCTGGGGGGCAGGTTGGCTCGGGTAGCTCGGCTGCCAGGAAGCCGCCGGCTGCGGCGGGGCGGCTTGTGGACCGGGGTGGCTCTGAATCAGCTGCGGCGCCGCCGGTGCCTGCCTCGGGGCGGCGACATCAGAGCCTGGGGATTGGTTCGGATCGGGGCGGAAGATGGAGTCCTGATCGGTCGGGTCCCGGTGAGGCGCCACCACGGTCTCTTCGACCGGAACCACGCTGGTCGCTTCGGCCTCCTCGGCAGCCGGCGACCACGCCTTCGTGTCAGCAACGGCCCCTTCATCAGTTGCACCCGCGCTCCGCTTGGCCAGTTGGACATCGATCAGCGGTTCGTGCAGGCCGCCAAGCCACTCCAGGAGCGCCGCGTCGGTCTGTGGATACGCCGCCACGACCGGACGCAGTTCCGGGAAGCGGGTGACGATCTCGCGCAGATCAGCAAGCGACGCCGTCCGGCTCGCCAGCGCCGCGACCGCGACCTGCGCGTTCGCAAATGCCATTGTCATACTCCGCTCACCACGATCCGCCCCGGCCCTCGCGGCGGAACTCACCGATTTGGGAAATGCTGCTTCTCATTGTGGACGTGCGGGCGGTTGTCCACCCCGCACATCAGCCCTCTTTCGCCCGGAAGTCGTTCCAGTCGTCCCCGTCCAGACCGAGGATGCCGAGCTTGCCGACATCCTCGCCGTTGTTCTCGATCACGAACTGGTCGCCGACCTGCAGCAGCGATCCGTCGAACGCGATGGAGCGCCACAACGCCGCAAGCCCGGACTTGTTCAGATCACGAGCGATTAGCCGGTGGTCCTGGCGCAAGTACAGGACGCTCCTTCCAGCGAGAGGGATGTTGCCATCGCTGTTGTCGACCGAGTCCAGTTTCTCCCCGTCTGCGGTATTGACGACAACCACGCGCGACGACTTCCACTCCGAGACCACCACTCGGGAGTTGTCGGCGAAGGCAACGCTGCAGTCACCGTCGCAGGAGTACCGCCACTTCCGATCGAGGTCATCTCCGTTGACTCGATAGGCCGTCACGTCGCCTCCGGAGACAGCGATCACGTACCCGCCGGCCGACCATGCCTCCGGCATCACACCCGACAGTTTCCAGGTCTGCTCGTCCTTGGCGGCGTCAAAGCCGGCGATGTCGTAGCCGTCGTCGTGACCCTGGATCCGGATCAACTGGTCCTTGGTCCCGTTCAGCTTGCTGAGCTGCACCAGGTCCTGCCCCGCATCGCGAGCGAAGTCGGCTCGCTGGCCGTCCGTCATTCGCACATAGCCGTCGTCGGTGAGCAGGTAATCGCCGGGAATCTCGAAGACCCACAGCGGGCTCTCGTCGTTGTGCCACCAGTAGGGGTGCGCCGACGACGTCCACACCGACGTCGCCAAGTCCGACGTCTTCACACCCCGCAGTGCGCCGTCCTTGTCGGCGAGGACGACGATGTCACCGTGCAGCCGCACCAGGACATCACGGTCGGCGTTGAGGGTGGTGCTGGCGGTGACGACGCCGGTCTTCACGTTCAACACAGCAAGAAGTTCCGGACCGGTCGCATCATCGGCCGTGGTCTCGTCCTCGAGAACCATCACCGCGTTATCACCGGAGGTCTGTAAGCCGGCGACCCTCGGTTGCGCGTCCGGCCACAGCGTTGCCAACTCCAGTCGCCAGCCGATCCTGCCGGTCTTCAGATCGATTCCGACCAGGTTCGCATTCACCGTGGGCAGCTCGGGCTTCACCGGCACGAGCGGCGCCGAGTAGTTGGAATTGCCTGGGTGATCGGGAGAGGCCGCCAGCCCGTTGACCGAGTCGACGAAGCCTGCCTCATCCGCCGAGGTGCGATCGTCGAGGTAGTACCCCATGTAGTCGTAGCAGTAGTCGGCTCGGGTGTTGTAGTAGTAGGTGTCGCTGGACTCGGACAGACAGACCTTGCCGGCTGCATAGCCGGATTGGTAGTCGGCCTCCCACTCGCGCAGCATGGCCTGGGCGTCGTTGTACTCGCTCAGCTTGGTTTGGTAATCGTCGAAGGCCGAGGTCGAGTTCGATCCGATCACGAAGCCGGCGTCGGGCGCCTCGTAGAACGAGGTGTACCAGTGGTAGTCGCCGCTGGGCAGGCCCTGTTGCGCGTCCACACTGACCAGCCCGGGCTGATCACGAAGGTCCGGTGCGTAGTCGTAGCTTCCCGCGTCGAGCAGCCACGGGACGATCACTACGGCGGCCACGACCACAGCAGCCAGCCCAACAATGCCGACGCCCGACCAGAGCACGAACCGGGACCGGCGTCGCGGCACTGCGCCGGGACTGATGGCGGCAACCTGTGGCTGGGCCGGGTAGTGCTGCGGCTGAGCCGACCCGACCTGCGCGGAGGCCGGATACTGCGCCTGCGCGTACGACGCAGAGGCGGACGAGAAGGCGGGCTGCGGCTGAGCCTGCCAACCGGCTGCCGGGACCGGTGGCTGAGGAGCTGCCGACAACAGGGCCAGCCGCGAGCTGGCCGTGGCCGCTGCCACCGGTTCGTCCTGCCCGGCGATCCAGGTGAGCAGATGCACGTCCGCGTTCGGGTGCAGCGCGACTGAAGCCCGCAGTTCGGGCCGGGCCATGCAGATCGCGAGCAGGTCGAAGGTCGGCGTGCTCGGGTCGTTCACGGCAGCCTGCGCGGCCGACGGTTCGGACCACCCCTGATCGTGAGCCATCTCTACCTCCGCCCGGTCTACTCTTGGATGCTCAGCAGGCCGGCTCGAATCGCGGCTGCCAGCTGGTTTTGCAGTTCGGAGTAGCTGGCGGTGAAGCTGAACAGCCAGGTGCCGTTCTCCTGGACTGCGATCAGCCCCACCTGCTGCGGATCGATGGACTTCAGTGCCGCCTTGCTGGCCGTCTCCAGCTTGGAGATCACCTTGTCCCCGCTGATGCCGGTGCTCTGCTCGAAGGACGTCCAGTCCTGACTCTTCAAACCGGCGAACACGTCCTCCAGCGCGGCTGAGTCCTGCAGGTCGCTCAGGCATCCGGACGTGCTCGCGAAGCTGATGCAGGTGCCGTCCTTGATCTCGAACGCCTCACTGCCGCTGCCGATCTTGAGCTGATCGATGCGCACCTTCGCCTGGTTGCCGCTGCGAGCGATCTCTGAGAAGTGAGAGCTGGTCTCCGCCCCACTCAGGTTGGCCCCGGTGAGGATTGAGGTGGCCGCGGCGTAGCGGCGTTCAGCCAAGGGGAACTCGGCTAGCTTCGCCGCCTCGTCGTCGGTCGACAGCGCGGAGAGCACGCCCGTCGGAGCATCGATCGGCTCCTTGTGGGTTGTCGCCTCGACCGACAGCATCTTCTGGCGGTCGGGGCTGGCCAACTTGTTCTGCCCGCCGAAGCCCACGAAGGTGCTCATGCCGTCGGTGTTCCAGGTGAGCATCGGGGACAGGTACCAGCTCCCGGCGTCCTTCACCACCATGATCCGGCTGATCATGGCGCAGACGGTGCCGAGCTCAGGCTTGTCCGGCACTTCGCCGGTCTTGCGCCATTTCGCGCAGTCGGCGAGGTCTACTCGGTAGGGGAACTGGTCGTCGACCGCCGCGATGAACTCATCACTCCAGCCGCTGGGCAGGTCGAGATTGACCGGCTTGGTCGGCTTCAGGCCGTACCTGCCGAGAGTGGCTTCGATCTGGGCTGCGGCGACATCGGGGAACTTCTTCAGCGCTTGCTTCAGCCGATCGACGTCGGCGATGACGGTCACCTCACCGTCGGTGAAGTCCACTGCCGCGACCTCATCGGTGAACTCGGTCACGGAGGTCTTCAGGCCGTCCGCCTTCACGTTGAAGGCCCCGAGGAAGTCGGACGCGAGGCTCAGACTGTCGCTGGACAGTGCGAACAGATCACCGCCGTCCACCTTGGTGAACTTCGACTCCAGGCTCGACTCGCTCGGCGCGATCTCATCGCTGAGGTCGCCGATGGCCGCGAGCGGGTTGTCGATCAGGTTCTTCAGCGAGAACGAGTTGAACAGCCGGACCGACTTGTCGGCGATCTTCGTCGCCTCCTCCTGTGGAGTGGCTGCCCCACCACGGCGCAGTAAGCCGAAACCACCGGTCATGAAGCCGGCAACCAGCGCGAAGACGACCACCACGGCAGCGGCCGCGACCAGAAGACGCTTGCGGCCCCGCGGTGCAGATGCCGGCGGCTGATCGGTGGACGGCTGGCTCGACTCAACCCAAGCTGCGGTGGGCTGTGCTTGGCCCACCGGTGCAAAGGTGGGGCCGTCCGGAGCGAACGGAACCGGACCCGGCGCCGCGGCCGGAGACGCAGCTGCCTGATGCGCGCGATCCGCGTCGCGCCGCACCGCCACCACTGCGCTCAGCATCGGATCGCCGAGGCCATCCAGCCAGTCCAACAGCCCGGGGTATGCCGCCGGGTGCATCGCGACCTGGGCGCGCAGTTGCGGGTGGTGTTGCGCGATGGTGCTCAGGTCGATGGCGGTGGTGGCTGGATCGGCAAGCGCGGTGGCGGCGGCAGCCGGGTCGGTCAGCTCGCTCAACGGAGGCGCCTTCAGTTCTTCTTGTCGAGGTCGGCGGTCAGACGTCCGGTGTTCTCGGCGACTGCGATCAACGCCACACCGGCTTCAAGGCCGAGTCGCAACGCGATCACCAGCACCAAGGCGATCAGTGGCACTCCGACCAATGACGCGAACAAGGTGATCACGCCGATGCTGGCGGTGTAGCTGCTCGACATGGCGGCGAATGCCGTGGCCAGGCCACTGAAGAGTGCCCCCAGCGCGCCGATGCCGATCGCAACAAGGCCAATCACGTAGAAGACGCCGGCCAGCTTTCGAGTGATGTAGCTGCTGAAGCTCAGGTCAAAGAGTGAGGCGAAGAAGGTGGCCCCTGCTCCGCGCACGGCGACTTGCTGCGGGTGTGGCGCGCCAGTCTGCGGCTGTGCGGACGGCGCGAAGGTCGGAACCGGGCCGGTGTTCTGGAAGCCGGGAATCGGACCTGTCTGCTGGTAGCCGTAGCCGGAGTATTGCGGGTTCACCGGCTGCGGCGGGGGTGGCGGCGTCTGAGAGGACGTGGGTACCGGCGGCGGGGGAGGTGGCGGGGCATATGGGTCCTGGCCGGGTGTATCGCTCATGTTGGCCTCCAAGGCGGGTCACAGGGTTCGCTGTGGTGCTGACGATAGTCCCGCGCTGTTCCGCAGGGAATGAATACCGAACAGTCCCCTGAGGTTGTCCACAGACTGTCCGGCACCGAATTCAGCACGCCGGCCCGCCCGCCTCCGGCCACGCCTGCGGGCAGCCGCTCTCCGATGCGGATATCCCCACTGACCAGGCAAGACGGTGAGGACGCCTGGCTAGCGTCCCGAATACAGCTGAAGAACCTGGAACAGGTGGTTACCGCCATGACCCCCCAAATCCTGCGGACTGTGGCCTGCGCTCTTGCAGGCCTGGTCACCAGTGCTGCCGCCTTGAGCGGTGGAACCCTGCCGGCCCACGCCGCGTCAGGACTGGAATCTGTGATCGCCAGCTTTGGTATCACCGATTACCGGCTGACGTCCGTCCAAGGCAGTGGAGACATCACCAACCCCTTGCAGTACGCGATCGCCGACCCGGGCACGGCCCAGAAGGCGCACGTCGTCCGACTGCCCGCCGGGTCCTACACCCTGCGATCGAGCATTCGGATGGCCGGATACGTCTATCTGATCGCTGACGACGATGCGTCGATCACTCTGACCGCTCCGGCGGCACAGATGCTGCAGTTCACCTCGCTGCCGGCCGCCGGCGTCTCCGGCGGGTCCTGGAGCGCGGGGACGAAGGGCACGGCCAATGTGTTCGGTCTGACCGGCTCCTCGGCAGTGTTCAAGAACCTGAGCATCACCAAGGCCGGCAAGCACGGCATCGCCGCGTACGCCAAGTCAGCCGTGGCCGTCCGCGATGTCGACATCACCGCCAGTGAGCGGGACGGCATCCACGTCCGCGCCTCGGTGCTCAGCGCCACCAGGCTGCATTCGACGTACAACCGCAACAACGGCGTCCAGCTGTCCGAAGGCTCCACCGGGACGATCTCGGACAGCCAGATCAGCTTCAACGGCCAGGCCGTCACCGGCTCCACCACCGGCAAGACCGGTCACGGCCTGGGTGTGGCCAACTCGTGGGCGACCGTGCTGAACAGCGATCTTTCCGACAACAAGGTCTGCGGCATCTCCACCACAGGGCCGAGCGGCCTGACGGTGCGCAACTCCACCCTCAACCGCAATGGACGCCATGGCCTGGGCACCACGGCCGGTGGCGTGATCAGCTTCACCGACACCACCGTGGTCGGCAACCACTACAACGGCGTCCTGATCACCGGTTCCGGCACCCGGGCCACCCTGACCCGGGTGAAGATCGCCGACTCCGACGCCTACGGAATCTCGCTGCCCGGGCGCGGCTCGGTGATACTCACCGACACCGTGGTCTCCGGCTCAGGCAAGACCAATGTGGCGGCCAGCCAGAAGAGCGCGATCACGCTGATCAGCGGCAACACCATCACCGGCGCCGGTGCGCATGGGATCGCCCTGGCCAGCAAGTCGCGGCTGACCGTCTCCGGTAGCTCCAATGTCATCTCCGACAACCGGACCAACGGGTTGATGCTGTCCGACCGGAGCACCAGCGGGACGATTCGCGCGTCGGTCAGTTTCGTGGGCAACCACCAGGTGGGTGTCGTGGTGCGGAAGAAGGCCAGTCTGCAGATGGTGCACTGCGAATTCGTGGCCAACCCGACAGCGACGGCCACCCGTAGTGGAGGCAAGACGAAGAAGCTATAGAGCCTCTGACCGGGCCGGCGAGTGGGGACCCGCCGGCCCGGTCGGAATCCGTCGACGGCCGCGGTTGCATACCACCCTGGGGTATAGGGAATGCGACCGCGGCCGTCGTGGTTACAGGTGCATGCCGGGGCGTCCCAGCTAGAGTGAGGCGTCCGAGAACCTGTTGAGGAACCATGTCCGAGATTCGCGAAGTCATCATTGTCGGCTCCGGCCCGTCCGGCTACGCCGCGGCGATCTACACCGCCCGCGCCGGGCTGCGTCCCCTGCTGTTCGAAGGTGCGCTGACCGCGGGTGGCGCTCTGATGAACACCACCGAGGTCGAGAACTATCCGGGCTTCCCGGAAGGCGTGATGGGCCCCGATCTGATGTTCAACATGCGCGCGCAGGCCGAGAAGTTCGGCACCGAGATCATCACCGACGACGTGGCAGCCGTCGAGCTGACCGGCGCGGTGAAGTCGGTCACCGATTCCGAAGGCACCGTCTACCAGAGCAAGGCCGTCATCTTGGCCATGGGCTCCGGCTACCGCCGGCTGGGCCTGGCCGATGAGGATCGGCTCTCCGGGCGCGGTGTCTCCTGGTGTGCGACCTGCGACGGCTTCTTCTTCCGTGACAAGGACATCGCCGTGGTCGGCGGTGGCGACTCCGCGCTGGAGGAGGCCACGTTCCTGACCCGATTCGCCAAGTCGGTCACGCTGATCCACCGCCGCGACGAGCTGCGTGGATCGAAGATCATGGTCGAGCGCGCGATGTCCGATCCGAAGATCCGGTTCGCCTGGAACTCTCAGATCGTCGGTCTGGTCGGCGAACAGTCCCTGAACTCGATCACGCTGGCTGACACCGTCACCGGCGAGACCCGGTCGCTGGCTGCAGATGGGCTATTCGTGGCCATCGGCCACGACCCGCGCTCGGAGATCGTCCGCGGCCAGGTTGAGGTAGACGCTGCCGGCTACGTGCAGGTAGCCTCGCCCAGCACTCGCACCAATCTGGACGGTGTTTTCGCCTGTGGTGACCTGGTCGACCACACCTACCGGCAGGCGATCACCGCTGCCGGCTCGGGGTGCGCGGCCGCCCTGGACGCCGAGCGCTACCTCGCCGCTCTGTCTGATGTCCCCGCTAGCCTGGCTAGCGCCAACTCGAACGCCTAGGAGCTGTCTATGTCCGCCGTTGCCGATGTCACCGATGCCAGCTTCGCTGAGGTGGTGCTGAAGTCCACCAAGCCGGTGGTCGTCGATTACTGGGCCGACTGGTGTGCGCCCTGCCGTCAGCTCTCGCCGATCCTGGACGAGCTGGCCGGTGAGTACTCCGACAAGATCACCTTCGTGAAGATGGACACCAACGTGAACCCGCAGGTGCCGCTGCAGCAGGGCGTGCTGGGCCTGCCCACCGTGCAGGTGTTCGTCGGCGGTGAAGTGGTGAAGTCCTTCACCGGGGCCAAGCCGAAGTCGACGCTGCTCAGGGCCCTCGAAGAGTACCTCTGAGTCGTCCGGCCGCTACTCCCCGCGACGCATCGCTCGCGGGCTGAGGCCGCCGGCGGCCGGCTCACCCGGGCCGGGCTGTAGTACCTGGGCGACTCGGTCCAGCAGAGTCTGTAATGGGTTGCGGGTGGAGACTGCCCGGTTCAGGTCGAGTCGGTAGAGCCGTTCGTCCAGCTGACGAGTGAAGCCGACCTCGCGCAGGAAGTCTCGGGGCGGGCTGGCGCAGGTGACGTGCGTTCGGGAGCCGCGGCTGAGGATTGCCGTGATGGAGCTGCGAGTCAGGTTGGCCGCACTGCCCTGGATCAGCCGCTTGCCCAAGCCTCGCCCGGTCGCCCCCGGTGCCACCCACAGCCGCTTGATCAGGGCCGACGTCGGCTCGATGCTCGGGGTGAGCAGGATCAGCGCATCGGTGCCCTGGGCTCCAGGCACCCGCCAGCCACACAGACCCCAGGCCTGAATGGACGAGCCCACCCATTCCTCATCCTCGGACACGGCCGTGCCACAGTACGGGCAGACCAGGGAGGCCAGGTCTGCGGAGGTGACCGGCGTGAGGTTGCGCATCTGACTCCATCGGTGAGGCCGAGCCATGGGGCACTGTTCATACTAGGCGTCCAGACGCCACGGGCCGAACTGTGCGGGTGCGCCCGCCCCGGCTGGCTACGCTCTGGAGGCGGACGGAGGCGATCAGTATGGACGAGGCAGTTCCCGCGGCGGCGCCGCAAGCGGGCCCCGCACACTCGGCAGGAGACGCCACTGAGCTGGAGGTTCTGCGACCGGGCTCTTCGCGCTATGCGGAGGTGGTGGCGGTACTACGAGCGGGCTTCGAGAGCGTCCGGGAGCAGTTCGGGATCACTGCCGAGAACAACCCCCACTACCCCGTCTATTGGGAGGTGGGTGACGTCGCCCGGGCGGTGGCGCGGCCCGCTCAGCTGCTCGGCGTCGAGGTGGACGCGGCTATGGTCGGCTGTGCCTTTGCCGGGCCGTCCCGGCGTCGAGAAGGGTGCTGGGAGTTGCGTCACCTGGCAGTCGTCCCTAAGTTCCGGCACCGAGGGATCGGTGAGGCGCTGATCAGGGCTGCGGCCGAGTGCGCGGCCGCTGATGGAGCCGACGTGTTGCGGATCGGGATCGTGGCGGAGAATCTGCGGCTGAGCCAGTGGTACGCCCGGCTCGGCTTCCGCGTGGTCAGCCAGGGCGAGAGCTATCCACCGCTGCCGTTCACGGTCGACCGGCTGGAGCTGCCAATTGACCGCAGCCATATGTCGATATAGTGCTAAAGCAATAGATCGGCAATGCGTTCGAGATCGGCCTGGTCGGCGAACTCGATGACGACCTTGCCGCGGCCGCGTCCGGGAGTGACGGTCACCCTGGTATCGAGCCTCTCGGCCAACTCGCTTGCGACTCGAGCTGCCTCCGGGGTGGGTTCGGCGACTCGCTGGTTGCGCGGCGCTCGCTTGGGCCCGCCCTCGCCGAGGGCCACCAACTCCTCCACCGCCCGCACCGACATTCCTTCGGCAACGATGCGCGTGGCCAAGTGCTCAATCTGATCGCTGTCCGGCAGCGCCAGCAGCGCGCGGGCGTGGCCGGCGCTCAGCACCCCGGCCGCCACCCGACGCTGGACCGGAGCCGGCAGCTGCAGCAGACGGATGGTGTTGGAGATCTGCGGACGCGATCGCTTGATTCGCACCGAGAGCTCCTCCTGCGTGCAGCCGAAGTCGCTGAGCATCTGCTGGTAGGCGGCCGCCTCTTCCAGCGGGTTCAGCTGCGCCCGATGGAGATTCTCCAGAAGGGCATCCCGGAGCAGGTCGGCATCTTCGGTGCGGCGGACGATGGCGGGGATCACCGTGAGCCCGGCTTCTCGGGAGGCTCGCCAGCGGCGCTCGCCCATCACCAGCTCGTAGTGCCCCGAGCCGAGCGGACGCACCACGACAGGCTGCAGCAGCCCGACTTCCTTGATCGAGCCGACCAGCTCGGCCAGCGCGTCGGCGTCGAAGTTCGTGCGCGGCTGCCGCGGGTTCGGAGTGATGGCGTCCAGGGGCAGCTCAGCGAAGTGGGCTCCCTGCGGTTCGGCGACCGCAGGGGCGCTCGCCTCGGTTCCGTGGACCAGTTCCGGGTCGGTGCGCTGGAGCAGGTCACCAAGACCGCGCCCCAACCCCGTCCGCTTCGGTTGTGCGTTCATGCGGTGTGCTCCTCCTCGACCTCTGCCCCACGCTGGGCGATTTCGGTTGCAGCCTGGAAGTAGGCCTGCGCTCCGGCTGACGACGGATGGTAGGTGAGAACCGTCTGTCCGTAACTCGGCGCCTCGGATACCCGCACCGAGCGGGGAATCACCGCCTGCAGCGTCTGATCGGCGAAGTGCTTGCGAACCTCCGCCGAGACCTGAGTGGCCAGTCGGGTACGTCCGTCGAACATGGTGAGCAGGACCGTGGACAGGTACAGCTGGTCGTTCATCGACCCCTTGACCAGGTTGATTGTGCGCAGGAGCTGAGTGACGCCCTCCAGCGCGTAGTACTCGCACTGGATCGGGATCAGGATCTCAGTGGCCGCCACCAGGGCATTGAGGGTGAGCAGACCCAGTGACGGCGGACAGTCGATGAAGATGTAGTCCGGCGTGCGGACGGCGAAGTAGTCGCGCAGAGCATGGAGGAGGCGGCTTTCGCGTGCCGGGGTGTTGACCAGCCCGATTTCAGCCCCAGCGAGATCGATGGTGGCCGGCAACACCCACAGCCCCTCGGCCTCCGGGGACGCTTGGGCCAACTCCGCGATGGCTGCGCCGGCGGTGAGCACTTCATAGGTGCCCTGGATGCCCTCGTGATGCTCGATGCCCAGAGCGGTAGATGCATTGCCCTGCGGGTCCAGGTCGACGACCAGCACCTCAAGACCGCCGAGCGCCAGGGCGGTAGCGATGTTCACCGCCGTCGTGGTCTTGCCGACGCCGCCCTTCTGATTGGCGATCACGAAAGTTCGGGTTCGAGCCGGCCGGGGGAGCGTTGTTTCACGTGAAACAGGCGCCTCCAGATCGTCCGGCACGTCGAGCGACTCTGCGGGATCTTCCGGTCCCTCGAACGCAATCCGACGCGGCGCCTCAGGCGGCTTGATAGTCATCGCACTCCAACTGCCCAGCGGGTTTCACGTGAAACATCAGGATAAGGGGTGGCGGTCACGGCGGCGCCGGATCTCCACAGCCCAGGTCACTTCATCGGTACCTGGCACGGCCAGCTCGTGCACAGCACCGACCAGTCCCCGTGCCCTCAGAGCGTCCGCCGACGCCGCCAACTCGTCCGCAGCGCTCGAGCCCTTCAAGGCCAGCAGGGCACCACCTCGTTCCATCAGCGGCTCGCACCACCCGACAAGACGCTCCAGCGGCGCAACCGCGCGTGCCGTCACCACCTGGTAGCACTCGCGGTGTTCCTCGGCCCGCGCACGCACCACGCGCACCCGGTCCTGCAGGCCCAACTCATCCACCGCAAGCTGCAGGAACTCCGATCGGCGCAGCAACGACTCTAGGAGCGTCACCATCAGATCGGGACGGAACAGCGCCAGCGGCAGCCCGGGCAGCCCGGCGCCGGAGCCGACGTCCACCACCGTGGCATCCCCCGGAATCAGGGACGCCACCGCCACACTGTTCAGGGTGTGCCGCTCCCACAACCGATCACCCTCGCGCGGACCCAGCAGGCCCCACGCGATCCCGCGGGTAGACAATATATCGACATATTGCCTTATCGACTGAGCGGCCGGTCCAAAGTGGCTGGACGGGTCAGCGTTCACGCCTTGGGCAGCACCACAACGCGGCGCTGCGGCTCCTCGCCCTCAGACTCGCTGATCAGCCCGGCTGCCGCCACGGCGTCGTGCACGATCTTCCGCTCGAACGGGTTCATCGGAGACAGCCGCACCGGCTCTCCGGACTCCTTCACCTCGTTGACCGCGTCAGCCGCCAGCTCCTGCAGCGCCGTCCGCCGAGTCTCCCGGTGGCCGGCGATGTCGAGCATCAGTCGGCTGCGATGGCCGGTCTCGGTCATCACCGCCAGCCGGGCCAGCTCCTGCAAGGCCTCCAGGACCTCCCCGTCCCGCCCGACCAGCACCTCAGAGCCATTCAGGATCGACACGTGCGCCCGACCACCTTCGATGAAGGTGTCGATGTCACCGTCGAGATCGACGATGTCCAGCAACTCCTCCAGGTAGTCCGCCGCGATCTCGCCCTCATTCTCCAGGGCAGTCTCCTTCTTGGACCGGCCCTCGGCGGCCTCGACCTGCTCCTCGTCGGTCGCCACCGCGACCTCGTTGTTCTCTTCGCTCATCGCAACTTCCTCTTCCATCTGGCTCTGGTCACTTCTTCCGGGCGGCGCGGGCGTTCTTCCGCGGCTGCTGCCGCTGGACGACCTGGCGCTGCACGCCGGAACCCTCCGACGCGGTGGCTCCCTCGCCGGCTGTCGACTGCCGGGCCACCGTGGCCGGGCTAGCCGCAGGCCGCTTGGACGCACCGCGTCGCTTGGCTGCGATCTCGTCGGGATCCTTGCCCCTGGCCCGCATCCGCTCTTCCCAGTCGATGTAGGCCGGGGTGCCGGGGGCCGGGTTGTTGTGGATCAGGATGTACTGCTGACCCATGTTCCAGGTGTTGGTGGTCAACCAGTACACCAGCACACCGATCGGGATGTTCACGCCGCCGATGGCGTACATGGCCGGGAACATATACAGCATCATCTTCTGCTGCTGAGCCATCGGGCCGGTGAGTGCGTCCGGCGGCATGTTCTTCCGCATCAGCTGCATCTGGGTGATGAACAGCACGCCGGTCATCAGCACGATCAGCACCAGCGCCACCACCTGGGTTGCACCGAAGCTGGTCATCGGCAGGAAGGTCTGCGAGATGTGCGCGCCGAAGATCGTCGCCTTCTGCAGCGAGGTCACCAAGGTGGCGTCCTGCTGGAAGAAGTGACCCAGCACGGTCGGCAGGTAGCCGGTGGCGTTCTCCGGGACTACCGTGCGGGACACACTGTTCAGCACGTTGAACAACGCGATGAAGATCGGCATCTGCAGCAGGATCGGCATGCAGGAGGCCATCGGGTTGACGCCCTCCTCCTTGTACAGCTTCATGGTCTCTTGACCGAGCTTCTCCCGATCGGAGCCGTACTTCTCGTTCAGCTCCTTCAGCTTGGGCTGCAGCAGCTGCATGTTCCGCGCCGAGTTGATCTGCCGCACGAACAGCGGGATCAGCAGCGTCCGGATCACCACGGTGAGCAACACGATCGACAGCGCCCAGGTGCCGCCCCAGTCCGGGTCGAACACGAAGCTCAGCAACCAGTGGAAGCCGACCATCACACCGGACACCGCCCAGTAGAGCGGCTGCATCATTGCGTCCAGCATGCGCATGAAGTCGTCCCACAAACTCAGTGGGATCAAAGACAGTAGGTTCAACATGTCGCCTCTCGGGCGCGCAGGGCGCCGTCGTTGGTGCAGTTGCAGGCAGCAGCCTGCTCAGCGGCCCAAGCCGCCGCAGCTTCAGTTCCGGGAACCGGGTCGTACCCACCGGCGGCCCACGGGTGGCAGCTCAGCAGTCGACGCGCCGCGAGCCAGCTTCCCTTCACAGAGCCATGCACCGTCACCGCTTCCAAGGCATAAGCCGAGCAGGACGGGTAGTACTTGCAGACATTGCCGTACAACGGCGAAATCACCGCGCGATAGACCTTCAACAGGCCGATCAGGACATACCTCATGAGGCCAGTCTCCCCAGGCAGTCGCGCAGCGCGGTATCGAAGTCTTCCCTGAGATCACCCGCAACCGAAGACGGCAGCGCCCTGACCACCACGTCCACACCGGACGGGGTCACCGGCAGCGCGGCAGCCGCCAAATGACGCAGCTGCCGCTTGACCCGATTTCGGGTGACGGCCTTGCCCACAGCCTTGGACACGATGAAGCCCGCCCGCGATCCGTCGGTCCCATTGGGACGGACGTGCATCACAAGGCTCCTGCGCCCACAACGGACGCCCTGATGCAGGGTGTCGCGGAACTCGTCAGGACGGCGAAGTCGCGACTGCGCAGGCAGCACCGCCCGCCGGCTCAGCCGGCCAGACGGGCGCGGCCCTGACGGCGCCGAGCCGAAATGATGGCGCGCCCTGCACGGGTGCGCATCCGCAGACGGAAGCCATGGGTGCGGCTGCGACGCCGGTTGCTCGGCTGGAAAGTGCGCTTGCTCACGCGAGTGCTCCCATATTCGGTAGGTTCTCGAAGCTGATGCGCCCACCTGGACGCACGGATGCCGCTGGTGCGACCGTCCAACGATACGCGGACGGCCCGATTCCGGGCAAACCGGACCACTTTCCACACAGCGTCCAGACGACACGCCGGTCAAGCTATGGCCAATTCTGAAAACTGTTTGCGAAGTCCTTCAGCGGTCGCTAAGTTGCTGGACAGCCGCCACGGATTCACCCCCGTGCGCTGCCGTGCGTACTCGTACACATTCTGTGGACAACCATGTGGGTAACGGGTGACACGGGCACGAAGGGAGCCGGGTCGAATCGATGTCGCAGCCTCCAACGAACGCTGATCCTGCCTCTGCCGAGCTCGCCCACGCGTGGGATCACGTCCAGAAGAACTCAGATCCCTCGACCCTGGCCTGGCTGCAGGGCACTCGTCCGATCGCCATCCACGATTCCTTGGTGATTCTGGCTGTCGCCAATGAGTTCACCCGCGGACGGGTGGAGTCGCGGCTGCGTCCCATCATTGAGGCTCAGCTCAGCGAGTACTTCGACCGTCCGGTCCGGCTGGCCATCACCGTCGACGCCTCGATCGCCGAAGAGGAGGCTGCCGAGGAAGAGCTCGACGCCTTCGTCACCGAGCCCGACCCGGTGCCCACCAGAGCTGCCCAGCGCGCCGGCGACCGGCTGAACCCCAAGTACTCCTTCGAGACCTTCGTCATCGGGAACTCCAACCGCTTCGC
The DNA here is from genome assembly GCA_023425145.1 of Actinomycetes bacterium. Lineage (GTDB taxonomy): Bacteria > Actinomycetota > Actinomycetes > Propionibacteriales > Propionibacteriaceae > Propionicimonas. Next base: position 156,202 of record JAFADF010000067.1, read on the forward strand.
CCACGCCGCCGCGGTCGCCGTGGCCGAGGCGCCCGGCAAGGCATACAACCCGCTGATGATCTACGGCGATTCCGGGCTGGGTAAGACCCACCTGCTGCACGCCGTCGGTCACTACATTCGCAACTACTACGACCGGGTCCGGGTGAAGTACGTCTCCACCGAGGAGCTGACCAACGACTTCATCAACGCCGTGTCGGCCAACCGGACCGCCGAGTTCCGCCGCCAGTACCGCGAAGTCGACGTCCTGCTGGTCGACGACATCCAGTTCCTCGAGGGCAAGATCCAGACTCAGGAAGAGTTCTTCCACACCTTCAACACCCTGCACACCGCGCAGAAGCAGATCGTCCTCACCTCGGATCGTCCGCCCAAGGCGCTGGAGGCTCTCGAGCCCCGGCTGCGCAGTCGGTTCGAGTGGGGTCTGATGACCGACGTCCAGCCGCCCGACCTCGAAACCCGCATTGCGATTCTGCGGAAGAAGGCCGTCGCCGAGCGACTCACCGCCGGCCCGGACGTCCTGGAGTTCATCGCCAGCAAGATCCAGACCAACATCCGCGAACTCGAGGGCGCCTTGATCCGCGTCACCGCCTTCGCCAGCCTGAACCGGCAAGAGGTGGATCTGTCGCTGGCCGAGATCGTGCTGCGCGACCTGATTCCCGACGGTGGCGAAACCCAGATCTCCTCCTCGGCGATCATGGCGCACGTGGCCGACTACTTCTCGGTCACTGTGGACGAGCTCTGCGGCCAGAGCCGCACCCACGTCCTGGTCACCGCGCGCCAGATCGCGATGTACCTGTGCCGAGAAATGACCGACCTGTCGCTGCCGAAGATCGGCCAGCTGTTCGGCGGCCGCGATCACACCACAGTGATGCATGCCGATCGCAAGATTCGCCACCTGATTCGTGAGCGCCGCAGCGTCTTCAACCAGATCACCGAAATCACCAACCGGATCCGGCAGTCGGCTCTGCGCTGAGCCTGGTTGTCCACAGGCGCATTGTCGCGCCTGTTCTCTAGCACAGCGCGTCGCGCCGCGTGAACGCCCTGGAAACCTCTAGCCAACCAGATACCAACGCTGTCGCTCCCACGGGTAACTGTGCACCGATGTGAACAACCCTGGGGATAACTGGGGACGGCTGTGTGTACAGTCCGAGCCCGCTCGACTCATCCTCAGCCCGGCGTCGTTCTCCCAGCTTCGTCCACAGCCATCATCCACAGGCTCTGAGGCGGGATCACCAGCCGAAACGAGAGTTATCCACCGGATCCACAGCCGCTACTACGAGTATGAATTGATACATGTCCCAGAACTTCAAGGACGAGTTCTGCACAACTGGGGGATACTGCCTGGACCAGGCAACCATGTCTCGGGCGACCTGCGCCGATATGATCGCGGCAAGTTGATTTCTAGGGAGTCATCGTGAAGATCCGTCTCGACCGCGACGTTCTGGCCGAAGCCGTCCAGTGGGCTGCCCGCAGCCTGCCCACTCGTCCGAGTGTGCCGATCCTGGCCGGTCTGCTGGTGAAGGCCTCCGCTGGTCAGGTGGTACTGAGCAGCTTCGACTACGAGACCTCTGCACAGATCACTGTGAAGGCCGATGTCAGTGATGACGGTGTGGCCTTGGTGTCGGGCCGGCTGCTGGCTGACATCGCTCGCTCGCTGCCGAACAAGACCGTCGAGATCAGCGCCGACCAGACCAAGATGGAACTGGTCTGCGGCACCGCTCGGTTCACCTTGCAGACGCTCCCGGTCGCCGACTACCCGGCACTTCCGGAGATGCCCGAGGCCACCGGCATCATCCCCAGCGAGGACTTCGCCAAGGCGGTGGGCCAGGTCGTCATCGCTGCCGGCCGGGACGAACTGCTGCCGGTGTTCACCGGTGTCCGGATGGAGATCGAGGGCGAGACCTTGTCGTTGCTGGCCACCGACCGCTACCGGATGGCGCTGAAGGAGTTGCAGTGGTCGCCGCGGTCGAGCTCGGGCGAGGGTGCCGCGCTGGTGCCGGCCCGGGTGCTGGCTGAGACCGCGAAGTCGATGACCGCGGGCGAGGCCGTGACGGTGAGCCTGTCGGCGGCCGCGACCGGTGACGGCCTGATCGGCTTCGAAGGTACCGGTGCTGCCGGCGTCCGCCAGATCACCACCCGACTGCTCGATGGCGAGTTCCCGAAGGTGCGCCACTTGATGAGCGTGCAGGCCGCAGTAAGCGTCCGGGCGAACACCGCCGACGTGATCGCCGCCGTGAAGCGCGTCGGTCTGGTCGCCGAGCGGAACACCTCGCTGCGGATGCTGATCGCCGACGGCTCGATCACCCTCGAGGCCGCCACCGGCGACCAGGCCCAGGCCGTCGAGGCATTGGAGGCTGTGGTCACTGACACCACCGGCAACGGGCTTTCGATGACCGCGGCCGGCTTCAATCCGCACTACCTGCAGGATGCGCTGGCTGCTTTGGACGCTCCGTACGTCCAGTTCTCCTTCACCGCTCCGGGCAAGCCCTGCCTGCTCACCGGACTGAACGAGATCGACGGCGAGGAGCTCGGCGATTACCGGCATGTGATCATGCTGATGCGCCTTCCGTCCTAGTCGGAGGGCATCGGCATGCGCCTGCGTTGGCCGGCGGCAGGGAGCTAGATGTTTGTCACTCACCTCAGCCTTGCCGACTTCCGCAACTACACCTCTGCCGAGGTGCCGTTGGCGGCCGGCGTCACTGTGTTCACCGGGGCGAACGGGCAGGGCAAGACCAATCTGGTCGAGGCTGTCGAGTTCCTGGCCACCCTCGGCTCGCACCGGGTGGCCGGCGATCAGCCGCTGGTTCGAGCCGGCGCCGAGCGGGCCATCGTCCGCGGCAAGGTGCAGGCCGGGCTGGACGATCCGCGCAGCCTGCTGCTCGAGGTCGAGATCATTCCCGGCCGGGCCAACAAGGCCTCGCTCAACCGCGGGCCGCTGCGTCGTCCCCGCGATCTTCTCGGTGCATTGCGGGTGGTGCTGTTCGCACCGGACGACCTGGCCATCGTCAAGGGTGATCCTTCCGATCGGCGGGCCTATCTGGACGCCCTGATCACCGCGCGCTGGCCCCGGCTGGCCGGAGTCCGGGCCGACTATGACCGGGTGCTCAAGCAGCGGGCCACCTTGTTGAAGTCGCTGTCCGGACGGGCCGGCCGCAGCTCCAGCGCCGACGTGGCAGCCACCCTCGAGGTCTGGGACGGACAACTTGCTGCCCTCGGCGCCGAGCTGGTCGCAGCCCGGCTGACCACGCTGGGCGAACTGCGTCCCCATCTGGTCCGGGCCTATGCCGACATTGCGCCGACCAACAACGAGGCCGGCATCTCCTACAAGTCGAGCGCGGTCAGCGAGGAGGAGGCTTCGATCGCCGAGCTCACTCAGGTGCTGCTCGAGCAGATGGCGGCCCGCCGCGGCGAGGAGATCGCCCGCGGTCTGTGCCTGGTCGGACCGCACCGCGACGACCTCACTCTCACCCTTGGCGGGCTGCCCACCAAGGGGTACGCCTCGCACGGTGAATCCTGGTCCAGTGCCTTGGCGCTGCGGCTGGCCGCCTTCACTCTGCTCCGCGCGGACGGAGTGGAGCCGGTGTTGATCCTGGACGACGTCTTCGCAGAATTGGACGAGACGAGACGCGACCGGCTCGCCGATCTGGTGGGCTCTGCAGAGCAGGTGCTGATCACCGCGGCGGTGGCTGCCGATGTGCCGCCGGTGCTGGCCGGCCGGCGCTTTCAGGTCTCTGCGGCCACGGTGGAGGAGGTGGAATGAGCGATCACGATCCGGAGGGCCAGGAGCTGGCCCGGCAGATCGCTCGCGCCGCCCGCGGCGCCGCACCCAAGCCGAAGCGGGGGCCGCGAGAGCGTCCGGTCGACGAGCCGACTCGGGTCGGGGACCTGCTCAAGGGGGTCATGGACTCCCAGGGCTGGACCGCCGAGGTGAACGTCCATCAGCTGCTGGCCCGTTGGCCGGCGTTGGTCGGCCCGGTGAACGCCGCCCACTCCACCCCGGAGTCCTACGCGCAGACGGTGCTGACCGTCCGCGCCGACTCGACGGTCTGGGCCGCCTCGCTGCGCAGCATGGCTCCGCAGTTGGTGGCCATCCTCAACGAGCAACTTGGGCAGGGCAGCGTGACCCGGGTCCAAGTGATCGGACCTCAGGCGCCCAGCTGGAAGAAGGGTCCCCGCTCGGTTCCCGGCCGCGGCCCTCGCGACACCTACGGCTGAATCAAAACGGGGACGGTTCCTGTTACGTCCCAGCGGGAGTGTGGGACGTAACAGGAACCGTCCCCATTTCGTACCGGCGGGGGCCGATTTGGCCGCCTGAGGGCCGCTAGTGCATATCCGTCCTTGTCCAGACCCCCGACAGAGGCTCCAAAACGGCCTGAAAGGCCGGACAAGCCACACTGAGTGTGATCGGTGACCAGGAATCTTGGGTGGATGCGGTAGTATTGGGACGTTGGAAGAGCGCCGCTAGCTGCCCGGCAGCTGGTGGCCATTATCACGTCCGAGGGGAACCCGAGTGACAGACGACCCCAGCGTCGCCGCCCAATCCGCCGCCGAAGCCGCCCACGTTGCCGAGGGCAACTACGACGCTTCCGCGATCACCGTCCTGGAAGGCCTTGAGGCCGTCCGCAAACGTCCGGGCATGTACATCGGCTCGACCGGTGAGCGCGGCCTGCACCACCTCGTCTACGAAGTCGTCGACAACGCGGTGGACGAGGCCCTGGCCGGCTACTGCGACAACATCCTGGTCGAGCTGCTCGAAGGCGACGGGATCCGGGTCACCGACAACGGTCGTGGCATCCCGGTCAAGGAGCACCCCAAGGAGAAGATCTCCGCGCTGACCGTGGCGCTGACCATCCTGCACGCCGGCGGCAAGTTCGGTGATGGCGGCTACAAGGTGTCCGGCGGTCTGCACGGTGTGGGTGTCTCGGTGGTGAACGCGCTGTCCGACTCGCTGACCGTGGACGTCCGCCGCGACGGCTACCACTGGCGGCAGAGCTTCCACCTGGGCGATCCGCTGGCTCCGCTGGAGCAGTTGGAGGCCAGCGAGGAGACCGGCACCACGGTGACCTTCTTCGCCAGCCCGACGATCTTCGAGACGACGAACTACTCCTACGAGACGCTGGCCACCCGGTTCCGGGAGATGGCGTTCCTGAACAAGGGCCTCAAGATCGTCCTGGCTGATCGGCGTCCGGTTTCCGAGGACGACGACGAGCCGGAGCAGCGCGAGGAGACCTTCCTCTACAGCGACGGTCTGATCGACTACGTCAAGTACCTGACCGGCACCAAGGAGACCATCCACTCCTCGGTGATCGCCATCGACGCGGTCTCCGACGAGCAGAAGATGAGCCTCGAGGTGGCCATGCAGTGGAACTCCTCGTTCAACGAGAGCGTCCACACCTTCGCCAACACGATCAACACCCACGAGGGTGGCACCCACGAAGAGGGCTTCCGGGCCGCGCTCACCAACACGGTGAACAAGTGGGGCGAGACCTGGGGGATGATCAAGAAGCGCGAGGATCGCGTGTCCGGTGACGACATTCGCGAGGGTCTGACGGCGATCATCTCGGTGAAGCTGGCCGAGCCGCAGTTCGAGGGCCAGACCAAGACCAAGCTCGGCAACACCGAGGCGCGCTCATTCGTCCAGAAGGTCGTCAACGACCTGCTCGGCGACTGGTTCGAGAAGAATCCGGCCGAGGGCAAGGACATCGTCCGCAAGTCGCAGGCCGCGGCCTCAGCTCGACTGGCCGCCCGCAAGGCGCGCGACATCGCCCGTAGTCGCAAGGGTCTGCTGAACCGCGGCCAGTACGGCAAGCTGTCCGACTGCTCGTCCACCGAACCCACCGAGTGTGAGGTGTTCATCGTCGAGGGTGACTCCGCCGGCGGCTCCGCCAAGGGCGGACGCGACCCGCGGACCCAGGCGATCCTGCCGATCCGCGGCAAGATCCTGAACGTCGAGAAGGCCCGGCTGGACAAGATCCTGCAGAACAAGGAAGTCGAGGCGATCTTCAACACCCTCGGCACCGGCGTCCAGGACGACTTCGAGCTGGAGAAGCTGCGCTATCACAAGATCGTCCTGATGGCCGACGCCGACGTAGACGGCGCCCACATCCGCACCCTGCTGCTGACCTTGCTGTTCCGGTTCATGAAGCCGCTGATCCACGCCGGCCACGTGTACCTGGCTCAGCCGCCGCTGTTCCGGTTGCGCTGGAATAACGCACCGCACGAGTTGGCCTACTCCGATGAGGAGCGCGACCGGTTGCGCGACACCGGCGTGGCGGCCGGCAAGAAGCTGCCGCAGGTGAACCCGATCCAGCGCTACAAGGGTCTGGGCGAGATGAATGCCGAAGATCTGTGGGACACCACCATGGATCCGGACAAGCGCTCGCTGCTCCAGGTGACCTTGGAGGACGCGGCCGCGGCCGACCAGATGTTCACCATCTTGATGGGTGAGGACGTCGAGCAGCGACGCAGCTTCATCCAGCGCAACGCCAAGGACGTCCGCTTCCTCGACATCTAGTCGAAGCCGTCCCCACAGCTGAAGACCCCGCAACGGCCCCAGCCGGATCCAAGAGCCAGAACCGGCCGGGGGTGAAGGAGAAATGCAATGACTGACGGCCCGAACGAGCCGCAGGACCCCGAACTCGGCGACGTCGAGCTCGAAGCTCCCGACCAGGGCCTGGTTCCGACCAAGGCCAAGACCGAGGAGATCGACCTGCAGGTCGAGATTCAGCGGTCCTACCTCGACTACGCGATGAGCGTGATCGTCGGCCGTGCGCTCCCGGACGTCCGCGACGGCCTGAAGCCGGTGCACCGTCGGGTGCTCTACGCCATGTACGACGGCGGCTACCGTCCCGACCGCGGCTGGAACAAGTGCTCCCGCGTGGTCGGCGAGGTGATGGGTCTGTACCACCCGCACGGTGACTCGGCCATCTACGACACCTTGGTCCGCCTGGCCCAGCCGTGGGTGATGCGGGCACCGCTGGTCGCCGGCCAGGGCAACTTCGGCTCTCCCGGTAACGACCCGGCCGCCGCCATGCGATACACCGAGTGCAAGATGGCGCCGCTGTCGATGGAGATGGTCCGCGACATCACCGAGAACACCGTCGACTTCGTCCCGAACTACGACAACCGTGAGCTCGAGCCGACGGTTCTGCCGGCCCGGTTCCCGAACCTGCTGGTGAACGGCTCGACCGGTATTGCAGTCGGCATGGCCACCAACATTCCGACCCACAACCTGCGTGAGGTCGCCGAGGCCGTCCAGTGGGCGCTCGAGCACCCCGAGGCCACCAAGGAAGAGCTGCTCGAAGCGGCCATGGAACGGGTCAAGGGCCCGGACTTCCCCAACGGCGCGTTGATCGTCGGCCGCCAGGGCATCGAGGACGCCTACCGCACCGGACGTGGTTCGGTGATCATGCGGGCGGTCATCGACATCGAAGAGGACAAGGCCGGACGCACCTTGCTGGTAGTCACCGAGCTGCCGCACATGTGCAACCCGGACAACCTGGCCATCAAGATCGCCGAGCTGGTGAACTCCGGCAAGCTGACCGGCATCGCCGACATCCGCGACGACTCGTCCGCGCGCACCGGGCAGCGGCTGGTGATCGTCCTGAAGCGGGACGCGCAGCCGCGGGTCGTGATGAACAACCTGTACAAGCACACCCAGCTGCAGGACACCTTCGGCTGCAACATGCTGGCCCTGGTCGACGAGGTGCCGCGCACCCTGCGGCTGGACCAGTTCATCAGCTACTGGGTCAAGCACCAGATGCAGGTCATCCAGCGGCGCACGGCGTTCCGGCTGCAGGAGGCTGAGAAGCGCGCCCACCTGGATCGCGGCCTGGTGGCTGCGCTGAACCGGCTGGACGAGGTGCTGGCGCTGATTCGGGCGTCCCGGACCGCCGAGGCGGCTCGCGACGGCTTGAAGGAGCTGCTCGGCATCGACGACGACCAGGCGCTGCACATCTTGAACACCCAGCTGCGCCGGCTGGCCGCCATGGAGATCGAGCAGATCATCGCCCGGTTGGCCGAGCTGGAGGCCCAGATCAAGGACCTGCAGGACATCCTGGTTCGGCCCGAGCGTCAGCGGCTCATCATCAGCACCGAGCTGAATGAGATCGTCGAGAAGTACGGCGACGAGCGGCGGACCCGGATCATCGCCGCCGACGGCGACCTGTCCGACGAGGATTTCATTCCCGACGACGAGATGGTGGTCACCATCACTCGCGGCGGCTACGCCAAGCGGACCCGGACCGACCTGTACCGGACCCAGAAGCGGGGCGGCAAGGGCGTCCGCGGTGCCTCACTGCGGGCCGACGACGAGGTCGATCACCTCTTCGCGACCACGAACCACCAGTGGATCTTGTTCTTCACCAACCTGGGACGGGTCTACCGGGCCAAGGTGTGGCAGCTGCCCGAAGCCGGACGTGACGCCAAGGGCGGGCACGTGGCCGGACTACTCAGCTTCCTGCCGGACGAGCAGATCGCCGAGGTGCTCACCCTGCGCAGCTACGACGATGCGCCGTACCTGCTGCTGGCCACTCGCAATGGTCTGGTCAAGAAGACCGAGTTGCGGGCCTACGACTCGCCGCGCCAGGCCGGGGTGATCGCGGTCAACTTCCGCGAGGAGGACGACGAACTGATCGGCGCCTCGCTGTGCTCGGCCGATGACGACGTCCTGCTGATCTCCCGCAAGGGGCAGGCGATCCGGTTCGCCGCCGATGATGAGCAGCTGCGTCCGATGGGACGGGCGACGTCCGGCGTCACCGGCATGAAGTTCCGTGATGGCGACGCTCTGCTGAGCATGTCGGTGATCGGGGCGGACATGCCCGAGGACGATCGGTTCGTGTTCACCGTGACCGATGGCGGTTTCGCGAAGCGGACGCCCGTTCGCGAGTACCGGCAGCAGGGCCGCGGCGGCTTGGGCATCAAGGCCATGAAGCTCAACGAGGATCGTGGATCCCTGGTGGGTGGCCTGGTCGTCCAGGAATCCGACGAGGTGATCGCCATCAAGACCAGCGGCCAGATCACTCGTTCTGCGGTGGCGGACGTGCCGGCCAAGGGCCGCGACACCATGGGGGTCAAGTTCGTGGCGGTGGCTGGGAACGATGCGGTCTCGGTGATCGCACTCAACCCCGAGTCCAGCACGGACGAAGAGACTTCCGGATCCGTTGACCCAGAAGTGGACGAGCAAGGTAGCGTTGAGGCGCAACAGCCGACGGCCAGCACCGATGAGGTCGAGCCGAACGCCGAGGAGGGAACCGGTGACTGACCAACCAGACCCCGCGTCGTCCACCCCCAAGGGTGGCGCAGACGGTCAGTGGAGTGTCGAGGGGGCCACTGGCGAGGCCAAGTGGAATGAGGGCATGGCCGACACGGTGGTGCGTCTGCCCAAGGTGCCGGTCGCTCCGCGTCCTCGTGACGGCAAGAGCCAGGGCCCGAACACCGGACGTCAGCGGGCGGTGAGCGCCAAGGCGGCCAACCGGCCGGCAGCCGGATCCTCACGTGGCCGAGCGACGAACCGTCCGGCCGCCGAGGCGGCGCCGGCTCCGGTGGTCGCGCCGGTGGTCGCACCGGTGCCGCCGGCTCCGGTCGTCCCCACCGCTGCAACCGCTGAGCAGCCGAAGCCGCGCACCGGACTGCGCCGGACCCGCAAGGCGCGACTGCGCTTGTCCCGGGTGGATCCGTGGTCGGTGATGAAGACGTCGTTCCTGTTCTCGATCGCCTTCGGGATCATGTTCTGGGTCTCGGTCTACGTGCTGTGGAACGTCGTGTCGTCCTCGGGTGTCTTCGAGGCGCTGAACGACCAGATCACCAAGATCATCGCCAGCCCGACCAGCACCGATACCTGGAGCATCCAGGACTACATCAGCACCAACAAGGTGCTCGGCCTGAGCGCGCTGATTGCCGCGGTGAACGTCGTGCTGATCACTGCCCTGGGCACCCTGACCGCCTTCTTGTACAACCTGTCCGCCAACATCCTCGGTGGCCTGGAAGTCACCCTGGCCGAAGACTGACCCCTCCGGGTCGGTCCCCCCTCGCCCCTCCGGGACGAAAGGGGACGGTTCCTGTTACGTCCCAGATCCTCGGGGACGGTTCCATTACCGTCCACCCTGGTCAGCCCAACTCGCGGGGACGGTTCCATTACCGTCCAGCCGCTCACGTTCGACTCGATTTGAGCCTCTGGACGGGAGTCGGTAACCTTTCACCTTGCGTGTTAACCCGCGCGGCGGGCCTATAGCTCAGACGGTTAGAGCGCTGCCCTGATAAGGCAGAGGTCACTGGTTCAAGTCCAGTTAGGCCCACCATCCCGCCGGCTCTCCTCCATCTGTGAGGATTGAGCCCATGGATTCCGAATCCTCTGCGACTGGGCTGTTTGGCGTGCTGCGGCTTCTGGGACAGTTCCGCAAGGCCACGAAGGCCGCCGCCCGTCCCACAATTCCCGTCGAGCTCGCTCAGCAGCGCTACGAGCCACTGGTCGAGTCGCTGGCCGACGCTCTGGGCGACGAGCTCGGTGTGGAGTGGCGGCCACAGGCGGTCCGGCAGAGGCGGCGGACGTACGAGACCCGCCGGTGGATTACCGATCTCTCCTTGGTGCAGTTCCCTGATTGGACGGCACAGGTAGATGCCACTGTGCGGCAGGTTGTCGACGTGGTCGACCTTCCTACGCTGGACTTCGGCGAAGGGTCGCCTTCGACGCCGCCGGAGCTAGAGCGCCGACTGTCCACGGCCACGTTGGCCAGCCCGTCCTCGGGCCCAGGCGGTGTGGACGACGAAGGTACTGGCTTTTCGATCGTGCGGCGGGTGCGGGATCGGGTTGGTGCCGATGTGGTGATCGTTCTCGAGAACGATCGGACGACGCTGTCAGCGATCGCACCCGTGAACAAGCCCTGAGGGTGAGTCACGCCCCACTGGATCGGTGGCCAGACGACTCGTCGCGGCTCGTGGGGTCGCCAGTCTCCGCATGGTCACCTTCCCGACTCCAGCAGTGACGCGATTAGGGAGCAGCTTCGGGTGCCCACCCAGTGAGGCAAGGACGGCCTGATGTTCCCGACCACCCACAACGAGCAGTACCGAGCACCCACGTTTCACCAGGCGCATTTCAGCAAGGCCCGGGAGGCCGGATACGCATGCTTCACAGGCTAGGCCGCAGCCACTTCAAACGGCCGACCTTGCCGCAGACTTCGCGGTTGGTTACGTCGAGCTGGTCGAGGTCGTTGCCACTTGCCTCCCATGCGCGGTGGCGGCAGGACGAGGAACACCAGGACGGGACGCGGCCACGAGCGGGCACGAGCACCGAGCGTCCGCACCACCCGCACTCGACCGCCTGCCCTAGTGGGCGGGGTCCGCCGCGAGTCGGCACCTCGCAACGAGCCCTGGGCTACCCCGGCTCTTCTGTGCCAGCGGCTTGGCCCATGCCGACGATGCACATTGTTTGTACCGGATTGCACCGGGTGTGGCAGATCTCGTGCCGTTGTAGCGTGTAGCGCTACGCGATACACTGGTGCGGTGATCGTCAGCTTCCGGCACAAGGGCTTGGAGCGGCTGTATCGCGAAGGTTCGAAGAAGGGCGTCCAGGCCGACCACGTCCCGAAGCTGCTGCGCATCCTGTCGCTACTCGACGTGGCTCAAGGTCCCGACGATCTCGCGATCCCGTCGTTCCGGACGCACCAGCTCAAGGGCGACCTTGCCGGCCACTGGTCGATCTGGGTCAACGGGAACTGGCGGATCACCTTCAGATTCGTGGATGGCGATGTCCAACTCGTCGACTACCAGGACTACCACTGAGGAAGGAGTTGAACATGGTGATGAAGAACCCGGTGCACCCCGGCGAGATCCTGCGCGAGGACGTCCTTGGGGACCTCGGCATGAGCGTCGGCGAGGCCGCATCGCGCTTGGGCATCTCCAGGGTGACGTTGAGCAGGGTCCTCCACGGGCACGCGCGGGTGAGTCCGAACCTGGCCGTCCGCTTGGAAGAGGCCGGGGTCGGCACCGCTCGTGCCTGGCTGGCGATGCAGTCGGCCCACGATCTCGCAGCCGAGCGGGCCGCGGGACTTCCGACCGTGCGTCGCCTCGATCCGGTCGCGTAATCCCATCAATCGATAACGCACGTAGGATGCACGACGGCCAAACCAGTTAGGTGACGCCACCCGTTTTGCCTTGTGAAAGGCACATTTGAAGAACCGTATTGGCTGGTTCAAGTCCAGTTAGGCCCACCAGATCTCTCGGAGATCTCCGCACCCCTCATTCCGCCTCCCTGTCTAAGTGTGACAGCAGAACTCAGGCTCTTGACGGACGGCACTTTGACGATCGCCATTCCGGCTGGATGGGAGGCCTCCCCGGCCGTTCCAGGCTCGAATGAAATGTTCAACGATGACCGTAGTTCTGTCGGATGCACGAGGTCGGGGTGGACGGACTATCCGTCGCAACCCAGGGCGTACCTTGGCCACCGGGACTGGGGAACTCTTGAAGAGATGGCCGACATGATCGTCGCCGTCGAGCAATCCGAACTGGAGAGCCGGGCCGAGGATGAGGTCATCTGGGACGAGATCCAGATCGGTGGGATACGTGGGCGCCGTTTCCGAACCGACATTCAGAGCGAGTACTTCCGCACTGTCCGTCTCACAGGCGTCGCGGTCACGACAAGAGTCGAGTCGGACTACTTCGTCGGCAACCTCGTCGTCGACCGCCATTCCGCACTAGTCACTCGATACCCAATCGATGACGCGAGCGTCGAGTCCGAGATCCACTCTGTCTTGGCATCGCTGCAAGTCACTCAAACCCAGTAGGGGTAGCGCAGCCAGGGCCATCGCCCTCCGCGGCAGCGCTATGAGCCAATGATCGAGTCCCTGGCCGAAGCGCTCGCCGGAGAGTTCGGGATGAAGTGGTCTTCCCTGGAGCCGGCAACCGCGCGCCGAGGGACCTTCGAAACCCGCCGATGGGTCGCGGACCGGCCCCTGACTGAGTTCCCCGATTGGCTGGCGCGCTTGAACGCCGCCGTGCGTCGCGTCGTCGATGTCGTCGACCTCGAAGGTCGCCCGGACCTACCCGTCGCTGTGCCACCGGAGTTGAAGATGCCGCGCATGCCCGCGTTCGAAGATAATCCATGGGAAGTGACCGGGCAGGTTGAGGCCGGTGTGGCCGGCTTCTGGATGGTGTCGCCGTACCGGGACCGACTCGGCGCCGACGTTCAACTCGTGGTCGAGGACTATCGGACGAAGCTGTCGGCAGTTGCTTCCGTGCGTGACGGAGGGTGAAGACTCCTACCGCCGGCTCGATTGAGCCGGACGAGTTGTCCGCATGCGTCGCCGCACGCGTTCGTCCGTGAGGGAGCCGCACTCATGTGGATTGTGAGTCGGCAGCTGCTGACTCGCGGTGAGTTCTCCAGTGGGTTCGCCGAGCTCGCCGCGAGCTGGTGACGGTCGTCCCCGTGGACGGGGCCGGGCTCGATCGGCGGCGGTCGGACATCGAAGCACCGGCTTGGCGGTGTGCGACATCGGATGATTGGAGAAATCCCGGTGTCGGCCGCGCGGCTTCGGTAGCTTGGCGGAGTGGCTACACACGCGGGCCGGCGCCTGTTGAAGGCGGCTGCGCGAGGCGACCTGGACGAGATCGCCTCGGCGCTCGCGGCCGGCGCCGACATTGACACTCGCGACTTCCAGATGGGGCGAACCGCGCTGATCGAGGCCGTCATCGGGGGCCATCCCGAGGCGGTTGAGGTGCTGATCCAGGCCGGTGCCGATCTGGAAGTGCGTGAGAAGGGCACCGGCGGGCTCACCGCTCTCGGCTATACGGGCAGCCAGCCCCGGGGCGCGGAGTCGGCCCGGCTCCTCTTGGCTGCGGGCGCCGATCTTGAGGCCCGCCAGACCACCATCGGGGCAACCCCGCTGCTGTGGGCGGCAAGGACAGGCGACCGGGAGATCGTCTCGGTGCTGATTGCCGCCGGAGCTGACCTCTCCGCGGTGGATGCCTTCGGCGACAACGCGTTGAGCCGAGCATCGCGGAACCCGGATGTGGCCGACCTGCTGGTGACACACGGAGCAGTGCCTCCGACGCCTGCCGAGCCTGCCACCTTGCCGTGGCCGGAGGTTGCCCGCGACGAGCGGCCGGACCATTCAGACCCGGTGCGGCTCGTCCGTGGCTTCGTGCTGACGATGGACGACTGGGAGAAGCAGGCGTACTCCTCGCTCCCCGGATCAAACCACACGGCGCTGGCTCGGGAGGGAGGTGCGGCAGCTCAGCCGTACCTGTCGGAGCGGCGTCGTTATGAGGTCGTGGTGTTCAGTTCGCCTCCCCAGTTCGAGGCTGGAGACGCGCTGGTGGAGGTGCGGCGCCCGACCCGAACCCGAGTGGAGGTGGTCGTCCAGAAGGCCCCCAACCCGCTCAGGCGGACGGAGCGGGTGTTCGTGGTCGTCAGTCGGTCGGGGGAGTGGCGGATCGACCAGATCAAGGAGCGGATGCTTGTCATCGACAACAGGTACCGAAACCTCCTTCGGGCTCATCCCGCCCCACGCCCGGACGGCCTCAGTGACCTCGACCTGGCGTTCGCAACGCTGGAAGCGAGACGTCCTCTCGTCAAGGCCGACGGCGACCCACTACAGGAGCTGAGAGCGATCACCGATCCTGCGCCTTACCTGGGCCGCCTGCTCGCGCTCCGGGACCATCCGGACCAGTGGGTTCTAGAGGGGATCTGGAGCACGATCGCTCGCGTCCAGACGACCGAGGCGCTGGAACACATCTTCGCTCTCGCCGACGACAACCCGCCGGAGGAACTGCGCTACACGGCCAACTGGCGCATCCTCAACGACCCCGATCCCCGCGCACGTGAACGGGCACAGGAGCTGATCAGTCAAGACCACATCCCGTGGTCGGTCAACGACACTCCTGCCGGACGGCAACTGCTGTGGGACGGGTGGCAGCGTTACCGAAACCCGGCCTGCATCGAGCAGCTTGTCCAGTACCGGGATCCCAATGTCGCCGAGCCGCTCGCCGAACTGCTTCTCGACCCAGCCACCCCCACCGCTCGGCGGGCCGGCCTCGCAGGGATGGCCGAGGGGATTCGGGACGAGCGCGTCGTGAAAGCCCTCAGGGCAGCTGCCGAACGCGGACTGATCAATCGAAAGTCCGCAGTCCAGACCCTGATTCAGATGTGGGCGCTCGATGATGCCGAAGCCTTGGTCACTCCGAGCGCGTTCAGCGATGGCGCGGAAGCCGAAAAATGGGCGGACGAACTCGCCTTTGTCAGGAGAGTGCGCGGCGCGCGCGGTGATGTGTGAGCCAAGCTGCTCAACGGCCCGAGCCGTGTACCGGGGTGGGACAAGCGAGCGCGGCGGCTACGTGCGCTGCTTCTCGATCATCTCGATCCAGCCGCGCCACATCTCGCCTTGTTCGGGGTCATCGAGCATGGCGGGAGTGATCAGGGCGAGCGCCTCGTCCAGAGCACCCATCCCCATCAGTGAGAACAACACTGTGGACAGATCTACTCGTCCCTGCTGCGCCACGGCACTCACGGCCTGAGCCAGCGACGCGTCCTGCGGGCGGGAAGCAGCCGAGACGAGCCTCTCGATCTGGTCGGCCGGCGTCGACTCGTCCGACAAGACCGTGCGGGCCGGTCCGGTCGCCCGAGGATCACCACAACCGACGAGTCGCTCGAGGCATGCGGGGCTGTGGTGGACCTGCCACGCGTCCCACAGCAGGTCGAGCCCGGCCTGGTCGGCGTACACGGTGTAGGCGATCCGTCCACGAGAGAGCAGATCGACCCCTGCCTGGTGCGCGCGGGGATCAGGGTCGGACGCCAACCGAGTCATCACCGAACCGATCACCCGCTCGTCGTTTTCGGTGTGGACGACGCCGAGCACCGCTTCGAGAGCCTCACCGGTGGGGACACGAGAGATCGCACTCCACACAGAGCTACGGACGTCGCTGTGGGGATGGTCAGTGAGCGCGATCAGTCGGTGCAGCCAGGGCTGCGGGTCCTGAAGTTGTCGGATCTCCCAGTGCCGGTCCACCGCCGCGGCGTCGTCCGTGCGTGCCTCGAGCTCAGTGAAGGCCGACTCCAGCCCAGGGATGTACCCCGAGATCTCCGCGGTGTCTTGCGCGTGGCGCTGGTGGAGTTCGGCCGTATCGGCACGCAGCAGGTCGGCGAAGGAGCGGTACCGGAATGCGCCCGGGTGGGTGAAGTTGAAGTCCCACGCCTCCCACTCACCATCCGATTGACAGGCCAGCGGATTGAGCAGAATGGCACCTTCCCACTCGAAGCAGGAGATCTGGAGCAGGTGCGGCAGGTGGCTCACCTTGAGCTGGACGCAATCCTGCGGCCGGGTGTAGTCGAAGTACTCGTCGTCGGGGAGGTCGCTCTCGGGCCCCTCACTCCAGATCTCGACGGTGTCCAGGTCCTTGTCCCTCAGCCATCCGACCTGGTCAGTGCTCAGTAGCCCGGCATCTTCACCCTCGGCGCTCGGCAGCAGGATGTGGCCCCACCCCGGCTTGGTGATCGCGCCGTCGGAAAGCTCCAGGAACGCCCGATAGGAGGGCGGAAGGGTGTGGCCGAGCCGCTCCTCGAGCGCTGCGATCGCCTCGGCTGAAGCCGGTGCCCGAAGGACGGTCGGGACGAGCTCGTCCTCGTCGAGTCCGTCGAGGACGGCAGCATCCCATTCCCGCACCAGCCGACGGATCGTCTCCGGAACGCTCATCTTGTGACCTCCCGGTTCAGGCTATAGATCGTGTCCCATTCGCGCCGGACTTGGCAGAAAAGGGGTCGTGCAGCGCCTACCGACGGCCGCATCGAAGGTGCGCTGCGGCTACGGGTGGATTGAGGTGAGTTCCAGTGTGTAGGTGCCGCCGGACCAGATCGTCACCTCTGCCGGTCTCGTCTGAATTGTGGATCTGCTCCCGATCGAGGAGGTGGTGACCATGTAGTAGCCCGGCGGCAAGGTGACGCGAAAGGCGCCGTCACTGCCGGCCTCGAAGTTGTAGATAGCCGGTGCCGAGGCGTAGATCGCAGTCGCAGTCAGCTTCGCCGGATACCCATACCTCTTCGGGTCTTGGCCACCCTCCGAGTAGAGGTGTCCGACCAGTTGGCCCGGCGCCGGTGTGGGCGTTGGCGTCGACGTGGGCTCATTGTGTGCCGCGGTGCAGCCAGCCAACAGGACGCACCCAGCCACGACGGCTGCCGGCAGCAGCAAGCGGCGTCCATAGCGCGAGCGGTTCATGATCAGGTGAACCTCCTTGACCACGTACACGCCGTTCCGCCTGGCATTGTTGCGGCCTCCGAGCGGCCACTGGTGCACCCTCAAAGAGGAGGTAGCGCCAGTGCTAGGTGTACTGATCGGACAGGTTGGTCGAGTCGTTGTGATGACATGGTCTGATCGATAGCGCGGGGAAGACCTCCCGCGGTTGAGTGGAACTGCTCAAGGTTCGCTCAACAAACAGGAGGTCTTCC